>NZ_CP021106.3:2608870-3261088 GCF_000355765.4 Nitrosospira lacus
GTGGCGGAGCGATTCCTGCAACGATTTCCTCATGGATTGCATGATGGCGAGGTAATCGCGATGGGCTCCGCCAGGCGGCTCGCTGATAATCTTGTCGATCAGCCCCATGGTTTTGAGCCGATGGGCAGTAATACCCATGATCTCGGCGGCTTCCGGCGCCTTGTCCGCGCTTTTCCACAGGATGGAGGCGCAGCCTTCGGGGGAAATGACAGAATAGGTTGCGTATTGCAGCATCTGCACGACATCGCCCACCGCCACCGCCAGTGCCCCGCCGGAACCGCCCTCGCCGATGATGGTGCAGATCACCGGCACCTTAAGTTCCGCCAGCACATAGAGATTCCTGCCAATGGCTTCCGACTGGCCGCGTTCCTCAGCACCGATGCCAGGGTACGCACCTGGCGTGTCGATAAAGGTAAGCAGCGGCACAGAAAATTTTTCCGCTAGACGCATCAATCTCAGCGCCTTGCGATAGCCCTCGGGCCTCGGCATGCCGAAATTACGATGAATTTTTTCCTTGGTATCACGGCCCTTCTGGTGACCGATGATCATGACCGTCTCACCCATGAATCGTGCCAATCCGCCAATGATGGCCTGATCATC
This sequence comes from Nitrosospira lacus, assembly GCF_000355765.4. NCBI lineage: Bacteria > Pseudomonadati > Pseudomonadota > Betaproteobacteria > Nitrosomonadales > Nitrosomonadaceae > Nitrosospira > Nitrosospira lacus. Next base: position 2,609,471 of record NZ_CP021106.3, read on the forward strand.
GGCGAAATTCCGGTCACCGTGAAGCTCCTCGAAATCAGTGAACAGATGCTGAATATAGTCGAGCGTGTAGGGGCGTTGCGGATGTCGCGCAACCTGCGAAATTTGCCATGGCGTGAGCTTGGCATAGATACCGTTGGTAAGCGACTGGCTCTTCTTCTGCAGCCGCAGGATTTCTGCCGAAATATCCACCGCTGAATCGTCCTGAGCAAAACGCAGCTCCTCGATTTTTGCTTCAAGCTCGGCGATGGGCTGCTCGAAATCCAGGAAGGTAATTTTCATCCTAAATCCGGCAATTTGACGGGAAAGTCTTGTAAATCATAGCAGCGAGCTTGAAAAATGAATGAAAAATGAGTGGTCAACTGTCGGATTCAGGACAACGGAACATGAGTGTAATTTTGAAACCGCAATGATACAGGATCACGGGCGACCCTAGGAATCTCTGAATATGTCCTCAATGGGGCACAATGCTGGCAACTCGGGAAGTTACGGAGCAACCGGCGGATCATAGTCAGTCCGCTCGTGGAGCGCTCCGGCAGTGAGTTGGAACGATGTTCGGAATTCACTGTAAAAACGTATAAAATAGGCAGTTTTTTTCCATCTTCTTTCAGGAAATACGCTTTGATCACCACCGCCAATATCACCATGCAGTTCGGGGCCAGGCCCCTGTTCGAAAATGTCTCCGTCAAATTCGGCGACGGCAACCGCTACGGCCTGATCGGAGCCAACGGCTCCGGCAAATCCACTTTCATGAAAATCCTCGGCGGCGATCTGGAGCCTACTTCCGGCAATGTCAGCGTTGATGCGGGCGAACGGGTGGGCAAATTGCGCCAGGATCAGTTTGCCTTCGAGAATTGCCCGGTGATTGATACCGTAATGATGGGACATGAGGAGTTGTGGCGCGTAAAGGAGGAGCGCGACGCGATTTATGCCAATCCTGACGCCAGCGAGGACGACTACATGCATGCCGCCGAACTTGAGGCACGCTTCGCCGAACTGGACGGCTATTCCGCCGAAGCGCGGGCAGGAGAATTGCTATTGGGCGTGGATATTCCGCTGACACAGCATGCGGGACTGATGAGCGCCATAGCGCCCGGCTTCAAGCTGCGTGTGCTGCTGGCGCAAGCGCTGTTTGCAAATCCCGAAATTCTGCTGCTGGATGAACCCACCAATAATCTGGACATCAACACCATCCGCTGGCTTGAAGATATCATCAACGCGAGCAGGAGCACTATAGTCATCATTTCACACGATCGCCACTTCCTGAACAGTGTCTGCACTCACATGGCGGATCTGGATTACGGCGAAATCCGTATTTATCCCGGCAATTACGACGACTACATGACTGCGTCCACCCAGGTACGGGAGCGCATGCTGGCTGATAACGCCAAGAAGAAAACCCAGATTGCAGAATTGCAGTCGTTTGTCAGCCGTTTTTCCGCGAATGCCTCCAAGGCGCGCCAGGCCACCAGCCGCGCACGCCAGATCGAGAAAATAAAACTGGAGGACGTAAAACCTTCCAGCCGCCAATATCCCTACATCCGCTTTGAAATGGACGAGCGCGAAAAACTGCATCGCTTGGCGGTATCGGTGCAAAGCATCAGCAAGCATTTCCCCGGCATGGAAAAACCGCTGCTGAAAAAATTCAGCCTCAATGTCGAAGCAGGCGAGAAAATTGCCATCATCGGTCCCAACGGCATCGGCAAAACCACGCTGCTGCGGTGCTTGGCCGGCGATCTGGCGCCCGATGCGGGAGAGGTAAAATGGGCAGAAAAAGCGCGCCCCGGTTATTTTGCCCAGGATCACGCCAGTGATTTTGAGGCGGACATGTCGCTCACCGACTGGATGACACAGTGGCGGCGCGAGCACGACGACGATCAGACCGTGCGCAGCGTTCTCGGCAGGCTGCTGTTCTCCGGCGATGAAGTAAAAAAGCCGGTTAAAGTCATCTCCGGCGGCGAGGAAGGACGCATGCTGTTCGGCAAGCTCATGCTGCAAAGGAACAATGTTCTACTCATGGACGAACCGACCAATCATCTCGATATGGAATCCATCGAATCCCTGAACAGTGCACTAGAGAAATATACGGGAACGCTGATTTTCGTTTCCCATGACCGGGAGTTTGTATCCTCCCTGGCCACCCACATCATTGAAATGAAGCCGGATGGGATCAGCGACTTCAAGGGGAGCTATGAAGACTATCTGTTGGGCCAAGGGGTGGTATGAGCAATTTCTCTAATTTATCCACCTTATCCACCGAGAAAATACCGTAAATTTCGTCATTCCCGGTCTGGCCCGGAATCCAGTCTAAACCGGCAATGACGTGCTTTGAACGCTACTGAATACCGGTTTCCGCCGGTATGACATTCTACTTTCCACCATTCCCGCGAAAGCGGGAACCCATCCGTTCGCTCTGTACCGTTTACTCATCGAATCAACAGCCGACGGCAGCCAGAGCGGCGCGATAGCGCTCCCAGTCAAAACAAGGCCCCGGATCAGTCTTGCGATCCGGCGAAATATCGGAGTGCCCGGCAATACCGGTGATGGGATAAGCCTTTTGCAACGCCAGCGTGAGCGCCACCAGTGCCATATATTGGCTACCGGTAAACGGCTTGATATCACTGCCTTCAAGCTCGATGCCGATTGAGAAATCGTTACAACGGACCCTACCCTGCCAGCAGGATGCTCCGGCATGCCACGCACGTTTTTCGCAGGGAACAAACTGGATGATCTCACCATCCCGGCGGATGAAGAAATGGGTCGACACCCTGAGATCACGTAGTCTCTGGTAGTAAGGATGGGCTTCGAGATTGAGCCTGTTGGTGAATAGCTCGATGACATCGTCACCGCCGAATTCGTCCGGCGGCAGGCTGATGTTATGGATCACCAGCAAATCGATCGCACACCCGGCCGGACGCTCGTCGCAATTGGATGAAGGAATGAAGCGTACGCCGTCCAGGCAGCCCGTTTCGTTAATTTGTAGGGGGGGCTGGCCTTCACACACTGCCGGGGTCCACATTGCCTGAGTTGCTGTAAATTCGGACGAGTTGAATTCTATTGCTGCAAATGCAAACGACGATGCTCGTCGCTACAGAAAAACTTGTCTTCGGAGAGAATGCTTTCGCTTTTCGGCAAATGCACACCACAGTGAGTGCAGCGCACCATATCTTCGCCTTCGATGGACGGAGACTTTTTCTGAACCTCTTCCTGCCGCTTCTTTAATCCGCGCCGATAGCTCCGTATTGCCCAGAAAACAAGCACGGCGATAAGGGCGAAGAACAGTAGTCTACCCAACGCGTCGTCTCCGTTGCCGCATCAAAATTGGTCGGGGTGAGAGGATTCGAACCTCCGACTCCTGCGTCCCGAACGCAGTACTCTACCAGGCTGAGCTACACCCCGAATTATGAATCAGCTACTACTTGTATATTGTTATCAGCACGTACTGTTCTCAACCGCCACATCCCACCAAGCGCGTGGGCGCAATTGTACGCAGGAAGGGGCATCCGGGCAATCCAAAATTATTCCGGAAGCCTCCTGCAGACTTTGAACTTCAGTCGCAAGCCCGATCGCCGGGCCCGGCGCTGAAAGCATCGTGCTAATAATTTCGCGCTACCGCAAAAGTGGTCAGTTGTAACAGACATTCCTTATAATCAGAATCCTGGATTGATGAAATCATTGCGGATGCGGTGTTGGATTCGGCTTGCGCCCGCTGTCGCGTGTAAGCCAGTGCGCCGGTTTGCTGGATAACTTCCAAAACCGGCCCGAAGCCACCCTCCCCGCCCTGTTCGATGGCATTGCGTATGATGGCCGCCTGTTCATCCGATCCTGTTCTCATTGCATAAATCAATGGTAGCGTAGGCTTGCCTTCGGACAGATCGTCACCCAGGTTTTTGCCTGTTTCCTGATAATCGCCGGAATAATCCAGCATGTCATCGGTCAATTGAAACGCTGTACCGAGATGCATGCCATAAACGGCCATCGCTTCTTCTTCCGCCGGCGTGGCATTGCCAAGGATCGCCCCGAGCCGGGTCGCCGCCTCAAACAGCTTGGCGGTCTTGTACCGAATCACCCGCAGGTAGTTCTCCTCATCGACGTTGGGATCGCGGCAATTGAGCAACTGCAGCACCTCGCCTTCGGCGATCGTATTGGTGGCATCGGCCAGCACCCGCATGACGCGCATGTTGTCCACTTCCACCATCATCTGGAACGCGCGGGAGTAGAGAAAATCGCCCACGAGCACGCTGGCGGCATTGCCGAACAAAGCATTGGCGGTGGCTTTGCTGCGCCGCAGCTCCGAGGCATCCACGACATCGTCGTGCAGCAGGGTCGCGGTATGAATAAACTCCACGACCGCCGCAAGATTGAAATGATACCTGCCGGAATAGCTGAATGCGCCCGCGGCAAGAATCACCAGTGCCGGCCGCAGGCGTTTCCCGCCACTGTTGATGATATATTCGCTTACCTGTCGAATGAGTCCCACATCGGAATAGAGTTTGGCGCGGATAACCGCGTCAACCGCATCCATGTCCCGGGCGATAAGATTTCTGATACGTTCAATAGACACAGGGGTTCCCGCAAAAAAGGTGCCATGGTAGAAACGTCACTGCCAACGTGTCAAGCTCGACAATTGGGCCAGCCGCATATTTTGACACAAAACTCATTCGCAACAGGCCTTTGACCTTGGAGGGGCCGGTATGTATAATGCGCGCTTACTTCTTTCGGAGCATCCTGAGAGAGCAACAACTGGAGTCGAACATGTACGCGATCATAAAAACCGGCGGAAAACAATACCGCGTTGAAGCCGGACTAAAACTTAAAATAGAACAGATACCCGCGGAGATTGGCAGTGAGCTGTCGATTGACCAGGTATTGATGATTTCCGATGGCGACAATGTCTCGATGGGCAAACCGCTGCTAAGCGGTGCCTCGGTTAAGGCGACGGTACTGAACCAAGGCAGACATGACAAGGTGCGTATTTTCAAGATGCGGCGGCGGAAGCATTATCAGAAACATCAGGGACATCGGCAGAATTATACTGAAATCCAGATCACCGGCATTTCGGCATAGGGAGAGTTTACCATGGCACATAAAAAAGCAGGTGGCAGTTCCAGAAACGGTCGTGATTCGAATTCCAAACGCTTGGGTGTCAAAAGCTACGGCGGTGAATTGATCCCGGCCGGGAGCATCATTATTCGTCAGCGCGGCACGCAGGTTCATGCGGGTGACAATGTCGGCATGGGCAAGGATCATACCCTGTTCGCCAAGATCACCGGTACGGTAAACTTCAGCACGAAGGGCGCGACGCAACGCAAAACAGTCAGCGTCATACCGATCTAGGCGTCACCCGTTACGCGAAAAAGCCCTGTCAGCCCGGCAGGGCTTTTTCGTTTTGAGCATGCGTATCTGACCGCAAAAATTATCTTATGAAATTCATAGACGAAGCAATAATCCAGGTGGTTGCCGGGAAAGGAGGCGATGGCGCCGCCAGTTTCCGCCGGGAGAAGTTCATTCCCAAGGGTGGCCCCTCGGGGGGCGACGGCGGACATGGCGGCAGTATTTACGCCATCGCCGACCGCAACATCAATACTCTGGTGGATTATCGCTTTGCACGTTTGCATCGTGCCAAAAAGGGAGAGAATGGTCGAGGCTCCGATTGCTACGGCAAGGGTGCCGATGACATCGTATTGCGCATGCCGGTGGGCACGGTTATCACCAATGCCGCCACCGGAGAGGCCGTCGCCGACCTGGAGCGCCATGAGCAAAAGGTGCTATTGGCCAAGGGTGGCGCGGGAGGGCTTGGCAATCTGCATTTCAAGTCCAGCACCAACCGTGCGCCCCGCCAGTTTACCTTCGGTGAACCCGGAGAGGAACTCGAGCTTAAACTGGAGCTTAAGGTACTGGCTGACGTAGGACTCCTGGGCATGCCCAACGCCGGCAAATCAACCCTGATCCGTGCAGTCTCCGCCGCCCGCCCCAAGGTTGCGGATTATCCCTTTACGACGATGCATCCCAACCTGGGCATGGTACGCGTCGATCAAAACCGCAGTTTCGTGATGGCGGATATTCCCGGTCTGATAGAGGGTGCGGCCGAAGGTGCCGGGCTGGGCCACCGCTTTCTCAAGCATCTCACGCGTACCCGCCTGTTGCTCCATATCGTGGACATGGCGCCGCTGGATGAAAACATCGATCCCGTGCGCGAAGCTAAAGCCATCGTCAAGGAGCTGGGGAAATACGATGAATCGCTCTATCAGAAACCACGCTGGCTGGTGCTGAATAAAGTCGATCTGCTACCAGAAAATGAGCGCGAAAAGATCTGCAAAAAATTTATCCGCAGCTTGGGCTGGAAGGGAAAAAGCTTTACCATTTCAGCGCTGTCCGGCGAAGGCTGCAAGGCCCTCACCTACGCCATCATGGAGCATCTGGAACAGGAATCAGGAATCGGAAACGAGGAGCAAATCACGTGACAAGGAAAGGGCTGATTTGCTACGTGATCTAAAGTCCATTGTCCAATTTCGCGTCGCATGATGCAAAACTCATTCTCGAAGCCTATACAGCGCGTCCTATGATGCCTGCTCAGGCAGTGAAATCCGTGTTTCATGGCAGGCCGAACGGGCTGCCCGCTTGCGATCCCGCCTGACCGGCACTCCGCTATTTATAAAGCGCCTGGCAAAGACTATACTACCTGCGCTTCGTTTTGGTTCTTCCACACAGTCCTATTGTCAGCTCAATATTTCATACCTTGAGCGGTCCGAGGAAGTCAAGTATCCAAGACCGCAAGAAATTCACATGCTCCTCGCGCGAAAACCAAACATGCAATCCATCGTAAAACAATCGCGGCGCATCGTTGTTAAGGTCGGCAGCAGCCTCGTCACCAATGAGGGACAGGGACTCGACCATGCCGCACTGGCGCGCTGGGCGGAGCAGATCGCCAGGCTCAAGGAAATGGGCAAGGAAGTCGTGCTGGTTTCTTCCGGCGCGATCGCGGAAGGCATGCAGCGTCTGAACTGGAAGAAACGCCCTCACGCGCTGCATGAGCTGCAGGCTGCCGCCGCCGTCGGACAAATGGGCCTGGTGCAGGCTTATGAATCCTGTTTTCGCGGGCACAACATACAGGCTGCGCAAGTGTTGCTCACGCATGAGGACTTATCGGACCGCAAGCGCTACCTGAACGCTCGTTCGACCCTGATTACCCTGCTAAGCTTGAACGTCATTCCCGTCATCAATGAAAACGATACGGTAGCGACGGATGAAATCCGCTTCGGGGATAACGATACACTTGCCGCACTGGTAACCAACCTGATCGAGGCCGACGTGCTGATAATTCTCACCGACCAGGGTGGATTATTCACCGCCGACCCGCGCAAGGATGCGAAAGCCACGCTGGTAAGGGAGGCCCGTGCCGGAGACCCGGCGATCGAATCAATGGCGGGCGGCGCCGGCAGCGCCATAGGCCGTGGTGGCATGCTGACCAAAGTGATGGCAGCAAAACGTGCGGCGCGCAGTGGTGCCCACACCGTCATCGCGTCGGGACACGAAAACGGCGTCCTGCTTCTTCTCGCTCAGGGAAAAGCCATTGGTACGCAACTGCTGGCGGAAACCATGACATTGGCGGCGCGCAAGCAATGGCTCGCCGATCATTTACAAATGCGCGGAAACGTCATACTGGACGAAGGAGCGGTAAAAGCGCTCACAGGGAGCGGCAAAAGTCTTTTATCGATAGGTGTGACGGGTGTCCTGGGTAATTTCGAGCGTGGCGAGGTGGTTGGTTGTTTTGATCCGGCGGGCAGGGAAATTGCCCGGGGGCTTGTTAACTATAACGCGGCTGAAACCCGGAGAATTCTGCGCCGGGCCAGTAACGAGATCGAAAGCATCCTGGGATACGTGGGCGAACCGGAACTTATTCATAGGGATAATCTGGTTCTGCTATAGTATGAACTAACATCATTCGAAAGGATGCCCATGAAACCGCTTACCAGACTTGACGCCAATTTTTCGGCCAGCCCGCAAATCGACGCGGAAGACCTGCCTGATATTAAGGCGGCGGGATTCAGAAGTGTCATCTGCAACCGGCCGGATAGCGAGGACGGAGGGACTCATGCGGATCATCATCTTCTTGAAGAGGCGGCGAAGAAACTGGGGCTGGAATTCGCCTACCTGCCTATAGTGCCCGGACAAATAAACGCTACCAATATTGCCAGTTTCAAGACGATAGTCGCCAATTTGCCTGCCCCAACCGTTGGCTATTGCCGACTGGGGATTCGTTCAAAAACCCTCTATGAGCGATCACGGTGATACAATTTCCTGATCCGCTTAGTAGTCTAGCCTCATGATATTCCGGCAGTTGTTCGAGCCCCTGTCCAGCACCTTCACATACCTCCTCGGCTGCGAGGAAACCGGGCAAGCCGTGCTGATCGATCCAGTGATTGTGTCCATGGATCGCGATTTGGCTGAGCTCAGCCGCCTCGGACTGAGGTTGGCCTATAGCGTTGATACGCATATTCATGCCGACCATATCACCGCCGCGCTCGAGCTGAAAAAGCAGGTGGGCAGCAAGATAGCCGCACCGGCTTTCGACCGGCTATCCTGTACAGAACTGGGTGTGGAAGAAGGCAAGCTGTTCCAGGTGGGAAGCATTGCCTTGCAGCCGCTGCATACGCCGGGGCATACCGACGGGCACTTCGCCTATCGATGCAATGACAGGGTCTTTACCGGCGACGCCCTCCTGATTGAAGGATGCGGGCGTACCGATTTTCAAAATGGTGATGCGGACGCGTTATATAAAAGCGTGAAGGAAAAACTGTTTTCGTTACCGGATGACTGTCTGGTATACCCGGCCCATGACTATAACGACCGGCGAGTCTCCTCCATTGCACAGGAAAAAAAACGCAACCCCCGGTTGGGAAACAACCGTACCCTGGAAGAATTCAGGGAAATCATGGCAAACCTCGGATTGCCATATCCGACGTTTATGGATTATGCCGTGCCCGGAAACCGGCAGTGTGGCGTCTGCCCCGATGACCTGCCGGAGAACCTGCAAAAATACTGCCGGCATATGACGGCTAGCCCCCAAGGATAGCGCGCGCGTTGTGACATTGATGTGAGCTGCCTGGCAGAGTTACTCAGTAACGCACGGCGCGCGGATGGACCCCTGCTTTCAATGCGTTGATGGCCTCCTCCGCATCTTTCACCATGTGGATTCCGAGGGGGCAGAAGTAATACCGGTAGAGCGCCCGCTGGGCGTAATTCTGGGCAATATTTTCAAGATCAGCCCATTTCGATAGCCTTGCCCGGCCCCAGGTATTATCGCTGCGGCCATAGGCATAGGTCCTTTTCTCCGCAGTCTGGCAGCGTATTCCCTCGTAACTCACATTCATCGCCCCTGACTGCGACTTGACCACAAGGCTATAGCGCACTACGCCATCCTCCCCTACCGCAATGGAGGGGGCATCGACGTAATGAAGGTTGTTGCTGGCCGGACCGGCATCGAATTGCAGCATATTTTCCGGCTTGGGATAACCCGGTAATTGTGTCTGGAGTTCGATCCAGGGTTTTTCATGATCAAACTCATACTCGAATTTATTTTGCTGGGCGTAAGCCGCAATCGGCAGAAAGCATAGCAACGTCAGGAATTTCTTCATCATGTCGTCAAGTCCGCAGTCAAATCATCGATTAAAGCGTCGCGCACCGTTCCTGTTACCAGTTTAGCCGGAACGTCATACGCGAGGTGGTCGATGCCCATGCTCAAAGTGGCATCCTGGCGCAATGCTCCTATCATGTCCTTGCTCAGCTCGAAACGCAAAAAATGCACCGAGGAGGTTTTTTCCGCATTCTCTCGCTCAAGATCCTCATCGGCGATGGCGTAAACCGGTTCATGATCACTCACCCGGACCCATACCCTGTCTTCTATGCCCGTCAATTCCGCCAGTCTGGCGGCGCGCTCGACCGGATCAGGATATTCAATCATCATAGTAGCTTTCCAGTTGCCGCCATCGGGTACCAGAGGAGCATACGCGTTCAGCTCATCCAGTATTCCCTCCTCCTCGAAAATCTTCTCCACCCGCAGCATTTCCTGGATTTGATACCGTATGGTCAGCTCATCCTCGAAAATGAGCGTCACGTTTTCGCCCAAATGAACCTTGCGGTTTTTCTTGTGGGCCATTACCCTGGCGCGGAATTCCTGCCGCGCTTTGGCATAGGCCTCCAGTGTCATCAGGCTGTCACGGGTGATCTGGGGCATGATTGATAGATAATTCCGGATTGGCGTAACAAGAATGATGGTTTTGGGTAAGCATGCCGCCCGGAGTTGGTCCCTTCAGAGGCCATAAGCAATCCGGATCAGCGTCAATGGGTGCTGTTTCTGCGCCCTGTTCTCCCCCATACCCTGCTGAATATGGCGTCCGGCGATGGCACAGTCCGAGCTGATGTAATCGGGGCCCGGTGCGGCCATCTGCTTAAACACCGGCTTGCCGATCTTCATGGAATCGGCAAAATGCTCGCTTTTGACTCCCCATGTACCGTCATGACCGGAGCAACGCTCCACGACGCTCACCTGGGTACCGGGAACCATTTGAAGTACGTCCCTGGTCTTCTGACCGACGTTCTGCACCCGCAAATGGCAGGGAATGTGATAGGAAACATTACCCAGCGGCTGCTTGAAATCGGTCTTCAGCAAACCGTCCCGATTACGCAGCATCAGATACTCGAATGGATCGAACATGGCTGCCGCTACCGCTCGCACGTCCTCATCCAGGGGAAACATGAGCGGCAATTCCTGCTTGTACATCAGTGTGCATGAAGGTACTGCGGTGAGTATCGCATAACCTTCATTCGCCAGTTTCGCCAGATAAGGGATATTCACTTTCTTGAGCTCATTCACCGCATTCAGATCACCCAGCTCCAGCTTGGGCATGCCGCAACAAGCCTCTTTCTCCACCAGGCATGCCGGAATCTCGTTATGGTCGAGTATTTTCAATAAATCATGTCCAATGCCGGGTTCATTGTAATTCACGTAGCAAGTAGCATAAATCGCCACCTTTCCCGATGTTTTGGCACCGTCGCGAACTTCATGGGAGGAATTGACCCGGGCATGCTTCCGGAATTTATGACTGTCGTATTCGGGCAGTATCCGCTCGGCGTGAATATCCAGCATGCTATCCATCAACTTGCGGACGGCAGGCGCCTTGTTAACGGCGTTCACCGTCTGGGCCACTACCGGAATGCTTGCCAGCTTGCCCATGAGATCGGTACTGGAAAGCAATTTGTCGCGGAAACCGGTTTCGCCCTTTTTGTACTTGACCGCTTTGGCTCGCAGCATCAAGTGCGGAAAATCAATATTCCATGGATGGGGAGGCACGTAGGGACACTTTGTCATGAAACACATATCGCAAAGATAACAGCGATCCACCACCTCCCAGAGATTCCGCTTCTCCACTCCATCCAGCTCGCCGGTAACCCCATCATCGATGAGATCGAATAATCGTGGAAAAGCCGTGCACAGATTGACGCAACGGCGGCAGCCATGACAGATGTCGAAGACACGCTCCATCTCCTGAAACAGCTTCGGCTCGTCATAAAAATCCGGATTTACCCAGTCGAGTGGATGCCGCTTTGGAGGTTCCAGACTGCCTTCGCGAGTGATCATGGCAACACGTGGAAAATAGATGAGGAATTAAAGCAGGACAAAATTGCAGAATAAAACAGACCGACCGGATCGAATGCCATCCGGTCTATCCGTTTTATGACTTTTGTTTAATCGGCCAGGTTATCCAGGGCCCTCTGGAAGCGGTTGGCATGCGAGCGCTCGGCCTTGGCCAGGGTCTCGAACCAATCGCCGATTTCATCAAACCCCTCATCCCGCGCGGACTTGGCCATACCCGGATACATGTCGGTGTATTCATGGGTTTCCCCGGCAATGGCCGTTTTAAGATTGTCGCGCGATGCACCAAAAGGCAGTCCTGTGGCCGGATCTCCACAGGTTTCCAGATATTCCAGATGACCATGGGCGTGCCCGGTTTCTCCCTCGGCAGTGGAGCGGAATACCGCCGCCACATCATTCTGACCTTCCACGTCCGCTTTGGCCGCAAAATAGAGATAACGGCGATTGGCCTGAGATTCCCCGGCAAAAGCCGCTTTCAGATTCTCTTCAGTTTTTGATCCTTTAAGTTCCATAACGCTCTCCTCTTATATAACAAATTGACAATCAAATTGATTAAGGATTCCAGCCTGCTCGCGGTGGTATACCGGATGAATTCCAGTGATTCCTGCCCTCCTGACACCAAGTTAACCAAACCGTAGGAGACTATCGGAGGGTTCTGAGCTTGTCAACTGGGCTTACCGGACGTTTATTGGACGAGCATCCAGTGCGTGAACAGTATTTAGGGCAGAGAAAGCAGGTGGGTTCCGTCCTTGGATCGCCCAATCAAACCCCTGCTCAGGTGACCAGATTCTGCGGCTTGCCGGCCACCCAGGCCTCGATATTCTCAATCAGTTGATTAGCCAGGGATTGCATGGCCTCGTCCGATGCCCAGGCAACATGCGGTGTCAGAATGAAGTTGGGGCGGCGCAGGTCGAGTAATGGATTGCCATCCTTTGGCGGCTCGACCGTCAGCACGTCAAAACCCGCTCCGGCGATCAGGCCTTCATCCAGCGCCTGAACCAGCGCGGCCTCATCCACCAGTCCACCGCGCGCGGTATTGATCAGCAGTGCGCTGCGCTTCATCTTGCGCAGTTCATTGATGCCGATAAGATCTCGCGTTGCGGGGGTTAGCGGACAGTGCAGCGAAAGTATATCCGCCTCGGCAAGTACCTGGTCGAGCGGCGTGAGCACCACCTCTTTTTTCTTGCGAGACGAGTGATAGGCAAACAACACATGCATGCCGAAGCCGCGTGCAATGGCAGCGGTGGCCTGCCCGATGGTACCCTCGCCGATAATCCCCATGGTGGAGCCGGACAACTCGGCGATAGGGTGCGTGAACAAGCAGAACTGTTCCGATTTCTGCCAGGCGCCCTGCTCGATCTCCTGCCGGTATGCCAGCAAATTCCGGCGTAACGCCAGCACCAGCGCGAATACGTGCTCCGGGACAGTGTGAATCGCATAATTGCGGATATTCGCCACCGCGATACCGCGGCTGCGGCACGCCGCAATATCGATGCCATCATATCCGGTCGCCGTTACCGCGATCATTTTCAGCCTGGGCAATTCCGCGAGGGTTTCATCGCTCAACGGTACTTTGTTGATGATTGCCACTGTCGCATTCCGCAGACGCGGCACGATCTGATCGTAAGCTGTGTGGGCGTATTCTTCGTAAGTATGCTCGAAACCCGGCTGGCGCACCTGCGCTTTGATCGAATCGCGTTCAAGAAAAACTACGTGGTGGCTCATATTCATCCTCCCTCGTTTGAGTCTGGGGGCTGCAGCGGCAAGGGCCGATACCCCCAAGGATCGGGGATGATGCTACTCCCGATTCATTCTTGCGGAAAACAGGCTGGCCGAGACAATCAGCGCACCGCCCACCCAATTCCTGAGCGTCATGGCCTCATCTGTCAGGAAATACGCCGCAACCGCCGCAACCACCAGTTCAAACAACATAATAACAATAGCCCGATTCGCGGGAACATGCGTCACACCATACTGCACAACCACGCTCAGCACAAACACGATGACCCCCAGTCCCAGCAGTAGCAGATACGAATCCATGGAAACACCGCCCAGAGTGGGCAGGTCGGGCAAAAACATGCTGTAAACGAATCCTGTCAGCGCGACACCTATCCATACCGCCACGGATTTCGATTGGACATTGTGATACTGGTCTTTGCGGCTCAGCACATTCAAGAGCGCAAACATGAAACCGGCTGACAACCCCATCCAGTCACCGTAAGATGAGGGCAGCAAAGAACCACTTTCTGGTTCCCACAACATGATTATCGCGCCGGCTAGCGAAATGACGATAACCAGATACCCATGCAGGCTTAATTTTTCCTTCAGCAAAAGGCGGGAAAACACGATGGTCCAAAGCGGAGCAAGATAAAACAACAACAGCACACGCATGACTTCGCCATGGATCACGCCGAGCACATACGCGAGATTGGTCCAGCCAGCAAATAGCGCGATCCCCAATAACAGATGGGGTTCACCGCCGGCTATATGCGACATCCGCAAATCTTTCCGGAACCATACCAACCCCAGCAACAAGGCAATAAAATAAGTAATCGCCGTTGCGATTGAACCACTTATCTCAGCTTGTTCCAGCACCCGATAGGGATACCAGAGCAGCCCCCAGATTATAGCGCCACCGAGTAGCGCCGTTACCGGCAAAAGGTTTTGTTTGTTTTGATTATTTTGCTTGGTCAGCAAGCCACCAGCCCCTTATAATTCCGCTTCGATCAAGAGATCCATTCTGAAAATGACTGCCTACGGCCGCAGGTTGCCTTCTTTATAAAATTGAATCCCAACCTCAACCGCCTGCAACCCTACCCCTTCCAGAAGCTTCACAAGCTGTTCGAGGGAATCACACCCAACCGGGCGTTCGCGCCCATCAGCCTGCATATCGGCGAGCCCAAACATGCAACGCCTGATTTCATCCGCCAAGCCCTTACGGACAACCTCGCTGGTCTGGCGCATTATCCCACAACGCTTGGAGCCAGATCGCTGCGTGCGAGTATTGCCACTTGGCTAATGCGGCGTTATCGCTTGCCTGTGATAAATCCAGAAACAGAGATCATTCCCGTTAACGGCAGCCGTGAGGCGCTGTTTTCTGTAGCCCAGGCAGTGATCGATTCATCTCTTTCACAAGCAGCAGTGGTGTGTCCAAATCCGTTTTACCAGATATATGAAGGCGCGGCTTTGCTGGCCGGTGCCACACCTTATTTCTTGAACACGCTGCCGGAGAATGGTTTCACGCTCGGCTATGCGCAATTGCCGGATGATATCTGGTCCCACACGCAACTGGCATACGTCTGCTCACCCGGAAATCCCACGGGCAGAGTGATGTCGATGGATGAGTGGCGGCGATTATTTGAGCTTTCCGACCGGCATGGATTCATCATCGCTGCGGACGAGTGCTACTCCGAAATCTATTTCCATGAAACTGCGCCCCCGCTCGGCGCCCTGGAAGCTGCCCATCGCCTCGGCCGTAGCGGCTTTCCACGGCTGCTGGTATTCAGCAGTCTGTCGAAAAGATCCAATGTGCCGGGTATGCGTTCAGGTTTTGTAGCGGGAGATGCGGCGGTGCTGGAAAAATTTTTGCTCTATCGCACTTACCATGGCAGCGCGATGAATCCCGCGGTACAGGCAGCGAGTGAGGCAGCCTGGAGTGACGAACTTCATGTTATTGAGAACCGCCGCTTGTATCAGGAGAAATTCACGACGGTCACCGAGTTGCTAGCTGGTAACATGCAAATATCCATACCGGACGCGGCATTTTACCTTTGGGTAAAAACACCCGTTGGCGATGTCGAGTTCACCCGGAAGCTATATCAAGATTATAATGTAACGGTATTACCGGGCAGTTATCTGGCACGGTATGCGCATGGGATTAACCCTGGCGAAAATTTCGTGCGCATTGCCCTGGTTGCACCGCTGACTGAATGTATCGAAGCAGCCAGCCGCATAAAAATGCTGATGTCTTGTATATAACGTGCGCCGAAGAATTGAATCGTCAAAAATATTTCGGATATCTTAGGAAAAATAAAGGAAACCCATGGATCAGCTCCAAAGCACCATAGAAGAAGCGTTTGAACGCCGTGCGGAGATTACACCGCGCAATGTCGAGGCCAAACTCAAGGAATCCGTTGCGCAGGTGGTGGAAATGCTCGACAGCGGCAAGCTGCGGGTCGCGGAAAAAATCAACGGTGAATGGACTACGCATCAATGGATCAAGAAGGCGGTGCTGCTTTCCTTTCGCATAGAAGACAATAGCTTTATCAAGGGTGGTTTCTCCAACTATTTCGATAAGGTGCCGTCCAAATTCGCGGACTACAGCTCCAAGGATTTCCGCAACGGCGGTTTTCGCGTGGTGCCTCCCGCCGCCGTACGCAAAGGATCGTTTATCGCCGGCAATGTCGTGCTGATGCCGTCTTATGTCAATATCGGCGCTTACGTGGATGAAGGCACCATGGTCGATACCTGGGCCACGGTAGGCTCCTGTGCCCAGATCGGCAAGAATGTGCACTTGTCCGGCGGCGTGGGCATAGGCGGAGTGCTTGAGCCAGTGCAAGCCAATCCGACCATCATCGAGGATAACTGCTTCATCGGCGCGCGTTCCGAAGTCGTCGAGGGCGTCATCGTGGGAGAGAATTCGGTCATTTCGATGGGCGTATATATTGGCCAGAGCACCAAGATATATAACCGGGAGACAGGTGAAACGAGCTATGGCCGCATCCCGCCGGGATCGGTGGTGGTATCCGGCAATCTGCCCTCCGTGGATGGCAAGTACAGCCTTTACTGCGCGGTCATTGTCAAGCAGGTGGATGCCAAAACCCGCGCAAAGACGGGCATCAATGAGCTGTTGCGCGGGATTTAATCATTATTCGATTTCCAGGAAAATATCCCATGCAAAATGACACGCTGGCTCTTGCACAAGCCCTGATCGCCTGCCGCTCGCTGACACCGTTCGACGAAGGATGCCAGGAAATTCTGATTAATCGCCTGGAAAAAATCGGCTTCGGTATCGAGAGAATACGCTGCGGCGAAGTGGATAATTTGTGGGCACGGCGCGGGACAAACGCGCCGCTGCTGTGTTTTGCCGGTCACACCGATGTAGTGCCAACCGGCCCCATCAACAAATGGGACAGCGACCCATTCAAACCGGAAATCCGCGATGATAGGCTGTACGGCCGGGGTGCGGCCGACATGAAAGGATCGCTGGCGGCGTTTGTTACCGCGATTGAAGCGTTTGTCGCCAGGCACCCCGATCATGGCGGCTCGATTGCGCTGCTCATCACGTCGGACGAAGAGGGCGTCGCCATAGACGGTACCGTCAGAGTGGTTGAAGCACTCAAGGCGCGCAATGAACTGATCGATTATTGCATCGTCGGCGAACCCACATGTGTCGACCACCTGGGCGATACCATCAAGAACGGAAGGCGCGGCTCCTTATCCGGCATATTGACCGTAAAGGGTATTCAAGGCCATATCGCTTATCCGCATCTGGCAAAGAATCCCATCCACCTCGCCGCACCCGCCATCGCCGAGCTGACGCAAACCCGGTGGGATGAAGGCAACGAATACTTTCCGCCCACCACGTGGCAGATTTCCAATATCAATGGCGGCACCGGCGCCACCAACGTGATTCCTGGCGAAGTTACGATGCTGTTCAATTTTCGTTTCTCCACCGCCAGTACGGTTGAATCACTAAAAGCCAGAGTGCACGAAATCCTCAACCGGCAGGATTTCGATTACGACCTGAAATGGGAGTTTTCCGGCAAGCCCTATCTCACACCTAGGGGCAACCTGGTGGATGCCATCAGCAATGCGATCCGAACCGTTGTGGGAATAGAGCCTGAGCTTTCCACTTCGGGGGGCACCTCCGATGGGCGTTTCATCGCCGATATCTGCCCGCAAGTGGTGGAGATGGGACCGCGCAATGCCACCATTCATAAGCTCAATGAATATGTGGAAGTCAAGGATCTGGAACAGCTGCCGGAAATTTACCGGCTGACGCTGGAGCTTTTATTGCTGAGATAATAGGGAGTCTTTCTGAATAAATCCTCCGTGGAGCTCTCAGTCGACAACTCAGTTGGCCAATCGGTTGTCAAACTCGTGAACCTATTCAAAGGCTCCTGTTTACTGGCGAACAGGTCCATGAATTTCGTCATTCCGAGCTTGACCCGGAATCCAATCCCAACCAACAATGGTGTGACTTGCACGCCATGGATACCGGCTTCCGCTGGCATGATGTTTGTACTATTTGCCCACCAGATCAGTAACCAGGCACCTGAATCGCAGCTATCTGAAAGTTAAGGTGTCCATGTATATCGAAGCCAAGACCCAGCTTCAGACGCTACGCGATCTGCTGCGATTCGCGGTAAGCCGCTTTAACGAGGCTAGTCTCTATTTCGGCCATGGATCAGCTTCGGCGTACGACGAGGCGGCCTATCTCATTCTCCACACCCTCCATCTTCCACTCGACCGGCTGGAACCGTTTCTTGATGCGTGCCTCACCACAACGGAACTGGAGCAGGTATTGCACATAATCCAGCGCCGCGCAATAGAAAAAATTCCCGCCGCTTACCTCACCCATGAAGCCTGGCTGGGAGATTTCAGTTTTTATGTGGATGAGCGCGTGATCGTACCGCGCTCCTTCATTGCCGAACTGCTGCGAGAGCAACTGGCGCCATGGATAGAAAACCCCGATGAAATCCATTCAGCGCTAGATCTCTGTACCGGATCGGGATGCCTTGCGGTGTTGCTGGCACACGCTTTTGGAGATGCCGCCATAGACGCCACGGACATTTCACCTGAAGCGCTGCAAGTCGCGCAGAAGAATGTAACGGATTACAACCTGGAACATAGGATCAATCTTATGCAATCCGACTTATTCGCGGGACTGGAAGGACGCCGCTACGATCTCATTATCAGCAATCCGCCTTATGTCAGCGCTGAATCGATGGCGGCACTCCCCGGGGAGTATCGTCACGAGCCGCGTAATGCCCTGGCGAGCGGCGAAGACGGGCTGGAGGCAACCCGCGCAATACTGCGCGAGGCTGCTGACTATTTAACTGATCAGGGCGTGCTGATTGTCGAAATTGGCCATAACCGCGATGCCCTGGAACAGGAATTCCGCCAGACTCCCTTCACCTGGCTGGAAACCAGCACCGGCGATGAGTTTGTGTTCATGCTGAAACGCGATCAGCTTCCCCACTGATTACTCTGGGTTAGCGCTATAAAGCGAACGTTACAAGCGTCATGTCGGAAGCCGGCATACGGCGGCAGGCAAGGCACCCCATTGCTGGGTGGGACTGGATTCCGGGTCAAACCCGGAATGACGAAGATTCGTGGTAATCTTCTTGCCGAATCAAGTGACCAGCGCCAATAAACGCCTTGTCTCGGTCTCATCCAACTCCATCCATTTTCCGCGTTTCAGGCGCGGCGGCAGGTTGATGGGACCAAAGCGCACCCGCATCAGGCGGCTCACCGTCATTCCCACCGTTTCAAACATGCGGCGCACTTCGCGATTCCTGCCTTCCTTCAATATTACCCGGTACCAGTGGTTGGACCCCTCGCCACCCTGGTCCGACAAGTGATCGAACTTCGCCAGGCCATCTTCCAGTTCAATGCCTGTAGTCAGCAATTCCGTCACTTCCGGAGTCAGGCGCCCCATGATCCGTACCGCATATTCACGCTCGACTTCGAACCGGGGATGCATCAGTCGGTTGGCCAATTCTCCGTCGGTGGTGAAAATCAGTAACCCGCTGGTATTGTAGTCAAGCCTGCCGATGGATATCCATTTAGAAGATCGCAATTGCGGCAACTTGTCGAATACGGAAGTCCTGCCCCCGGGATCATCATGGCTGACGATCTCACCCTCCGGTTTATGGTAAAGCACAACCCTGGGAAGGCGGTCATCGGATTTGAAGTGTATGGTGCGCTTGCCCACCCGTATGGTGTCATCAGGCCCGGCCCGATCACCGATTACCGCCACTTTTCCATTAATGGTCGCCCCGCCGGCGGCAATCAGCTCCTCCATCTCACGCCTCGACCCAAGTCCTGCCTGTGCCAGCAACTTTTGGAGTTTGTGCGTAACCGGCGCGGATACTGATGGGGGCGCGGAGCTGGCGTCAGCGCCGGTGGATACGGAACCCTTTTTCTTTATCGGCCTGATCGGCCTCGCTTTCATCTATCGCTCACCTTTAAAACCATGCAGGATTTCTCCCTTTTTCAGAAGAATGAAAATAAGCGCGCACTCACGCCCTGCCGTCAAATCTCCCTGCGCTCGATCACCGCCTGCGCCAGTGTACCGCTATCCACGTGCTCCAGCTCACCACCCACGGGCAACCCGCGCGCGATCCGGGTAACCTTCACTTCCTTGCTGCGTAGAAGCTCGCCGACATAATGGGCGGTCGCCTCGCCTTCCACGGTAAAATTGGTAGCGAGTACGATTTCGCGTACCAGCCCGTCCTGGACCCGCTTCAGCAACCGGTCAAGATGAATCTCCCTGGGGCCAATGCCATCCAAAGGTGAGAGCCTGCCCATCAGCACGAAATACATGCCCTTGTAACAGTGCGCCTGTTCCATCATCAGCAGGTCGGCCGGCATTTCCACCACGCATAGCAATGTCGCATCGCGCCGCTCGGAACGGCACAACTCGCACACGATTTCTTCAGTGAAGTTGTTGCATTTCTCGCAGTGCCTGATATGTTCCAGTGCATAGGCAAGCGACTTGGCAAGCCGCTCTGCGCCGGCATGATCCCGCTGCAGGAGATGATAAGCCATGCGTTGCGCCGACCTGGGTCCCACTCCGGGCAGGCAGCGCAACGATTCGATCAGGTCTTCGAGACTGGTTGGCGTTTTCATTGTAAATAAAGCCCGAGAAGGAGCATTGCACGAAGCGGCACACGCATTCCAATATCCGGTCCATTAGATCCCATCTTCGACAAATTAAAACGGCAATTTCATCCCGGGCGGTAGCGCCATTCCGGAAGTCAAGCCAGCCATTTTTTCCTGCGTGGTGACTTCCACCCGCCGCACCGCATCGTTTACCGCGGCGGCGATCAGGTCTTCGAGCATGTCCTTATCGTCACCAATCAGGCTGTCGTCGATAGCCACGCGCTTGACATCATAGCGACAAGTCATCACCACCTTGACCATGCCGGCGCCGGACTGGCCTTCGACTTCGATCGAGGCCAATTTCTCCTGCATATTTTTCATGTTCTCCTGCATTTGCTGAGCCTGCTTCATAAAATTGCCCAAGCCACCTTTCATCATTTTCCACCTCCACTATTGAATGGGTTTGATCGAGGAAACGATCAGTTCCGCGTCGAAATTCTCCACCAGCTCTCGTACGAACGGGTCTGTTTCGATGGCCGTGATAGCCTGCGACTGCTTCTGCTGTTTTTCCTGGTTTTCCAGCTCCGCGGGATTCATGCCCGTCACGATCCCGACAGAGAACTTTAATCGGACCGGCTTACCGAGATACTCGCTCAGCGCGGCGCTCATTTTCTCCTGATGTCTTTTTTCCAGCAGGTGCTTGTGCTTTTCCGGTACGCAAAATTCGATTTCGTTCGGGGAAGCCTTCTTCACCTCACAATATTGAGCCAGCATCTTTGGCATTCCGTTCAACTTGAGCTGGTTTGCCATCGTTGTCCAGTCGCTGCCAAATATACTCACGGTGGGTGCAGGTCCAACCGTTGCTGTTTCGGCTGATTTCGCTTCTTTTACCGTTTCTGCTATGTTGAATGCTTCTGTCGTTTTTCTTGTTTCTGTCGTTTCCGCGGTTCCGGGTATTTCCACAAGCCTTGGGATTGAAGGCGAAGGCCGCTTTATCTCTTTATCATGCTTCGGTCCTGTAGCCCTGGGCATGTCCTCCGGCATGAACGCCAGCAACCGCATCAGCGTCATGGTGAAACCCGCATACTCATCCGGCGCCTGGGACAGATCGGAGCGGCCATGTATGACAATCTGATAAAACAGCTGAATATCTTCCGGTGTGAACGTCTTCGCCAACGCGAAAATTTCCTCGCGCTCGGGGGTCTCCTCAGCAATAGCCGACGGTACGACTTGCGCCAGCGCAAGACGATGCAGTAACGTTGCCAGATCCTGCAAAGCCGCATTGAACGACAAGCTACGGGTTTCCATCGCGTCAGCCACCGCAAGCATCCGGGCACCATCATTTTGCGACACGGCATCCAGCAAGTCATAAAGATAACCCTGATCGATGGCCCCCAGCATGTCCCGCACCCCGGCTTCTTCGATCGTCCCCTTACCGAAGGCAATCGCCTGATCCAGAATACTCAAGGCATCGCGCATGCTGCCCTGCGCCGCCCGCGCCAGCAGCTGTAATGATGTGGCGTCGCAGCTTATCTTTTCCTGTTCAAGCACATGCTTGAGGTGGGCGACAATCAGCGGTAACGGGATCTGCTTCAGGTTGAATTGCAGGCAGCGAGACAAAACGGTAACGGGAATCTTTTGCGGATCGGTCGTGGCAAGAACAAATTTGACATGTTCTGGTGGCTCTTCCAGCGTTTTCAGCATGGCATTGAAAGCCGATTTGGAGAGCATGTGGACTTCATCGATGATGTAAATCTTGTAACGGGCGCTGGTGGGAGCATAAAGGGCGTTTTCCAGCAGCTCACGCATCTTGTCCACCTGTGTATTGGAGGCGGCATCCATCTCGATCAAGTCGACAAAGCGTCCGCTATCAATTTCCGTGCAGGTGGAACAAATGCCGCAAGGTGTGGGCGTAATCCCGGTCTGGCAATTGAGCGCCTTGGCCAGAATACGTGCGATAGTGGTTTTGCCGATGCCGCGCGTGCCGGTAAACAGGTAGGCATGGTGCAGTCTTTTTTGCTCAAGTGCGTTGGTAAGCGCCCTGACCACGTGCTCCTGTCCAGTCAGCTCGGAAAAACTCCTGGGACGCCATTTGCGGGCAAGGACTTGAGTTGGCACGATAGCGGAAAAGTGATAACCGAGAGGAGATAGAAAAGATTATTGTAGACTGGCCGGAAACTCGCATTCGTTCCGCAGACGACCCAAGGATAGGCCGGAACCGGCATTGCAAACGCCGGTTCCGGCCTGCTGCCTATCCAAATAAAAAGGGTGGCGAGCCTGACCCCCGGCACTTGCAGAAAATAGCTGTGGCTGCTTCCTTCCGGACCTGACCAGGTTCACTACTATGCAATGCGGGGAGGCCCGCCATAAAAAGTGAAAATAGTTTCAACCAGCAACTCGCAATAGAGTTACTATTTATAATAATCAATTAATTATACTTGATAAAATCCAGGCTTGCGGCAGGGAATTACGCTGCCCATCAATTGTGTCATTGTGCACGGAGTCGACGCCTGCGTCTACTGCCATACCCGCAAGAATAGATGATTAGGGCTGAGTCCCGATTTTTCGGGCAAGCGCCAGCAATTCCCTTCCATTTTCAAGTCCATCAAGGAAACGTTCGGGAATTCCCTCAAGCCCTACCTGTGCGCCAACCAGGGCGCCAGTCAGCATCGCACGCGACATGTTCTGCCCCCCCCCCGTTTACGGCATGCAGCACCGCGGATTCGAAGTCATCCGCAAAACGCGCCGCAAGATAGTATGCGGCGGGAAGTTGATGATAGATGGCACACGGCATACCGTAAACGATGGATACTTTGCAGGCCGGTTCAATTCGGATATCCGGATCAATCGCCGCGAGGGCAACATAATGCGGTGTTAACAGCGCGTCGGGAGAGGAAAAGCGCCCGGCTCGTGGCGGATCGGGCTCGCCGGGACGGGGTGGAGCAAGATTGCTTTTTGTCACGGAATGAAATGGCAACTCGCCATTTTGAACAAGCTGCATGAGCTTGTCCGAAATCACCGGCGTCAGTTTCTCTCCGGCAATCAAGCGGGACAGAATTACGTTGTAGGCCGTCGTCATGGCGACGATGGCCTCATCGCCTTGCGTAAGAAGGCAATTGGCGGAAACCGTCTCGGCAACTTTTCGCGGGTGGTTCGCATAATGCGCAGCAAGCACAATGGCGCGTTCAGCCGCTTCCGTGGTATCCGCATGCCCTCCGGTTTCACGCCATGTCTTTCCTTGCTCCACGCGCCTGCGATATGCCTCCCGTATCGATTGGCTGGTATATCCGCCTGGGCCGTATACCGGCGTGCCATTCAGCAAGGGAAACAATTCTTCATCGAGCCTGCGGGTAAAGTCCTCCTCACGATACTCCCCATGCTCCGCCACTGACCTGAGGAGCATGACGAAGATCAAGCCTGTCTGGGAAAGTTGTCCGGCAGTCATACCGCCGTGGTAACGATCCAGTTTCGGAGTCGTATAACCGTTCACCCAGGGACCATAATCCTTGCGCATCTCGGCAAGGTCATAATACCAGTGGCATCCCAAACCGAGGGCATCACCGACCAGCGCACCCATGATGGCACCGGAAACTCGGTCCATTTTTATCCCTTCAATAACGTTAAACCAAGCAAAAATTCGTCTAATAATCTATCGAGAAGATTATTGCGATTCAATAAGCTGTTGAACAGGGATGAATCATATCACAAGCTCAGATATGCAGTGGTTTGCCTCTAATTCTACGACTCAGGGCATAAATAAAGGTGGAAGAACAAAATTTTTGATGTTTTTTTGCGATTTCTGACCAACAGTGTCTATCACCAGATCTCCATATTCTGCACCGTCATTCGTTTATGTAATTCTGGGTGCGCCCTCATAAGCCCACTGGAGGGAGGCAACGAAACGGGGAGATCGGGAATTTGTGTCGCTTCACATGGATTTCGCCGATTTATCGGGCGATCATCACGGCGTCAGCGCAAATAACAGTAAGACTCAGCCCGCACGCCTGCTGGCCGTCTTTGTCGTCGATACCGACGAAAAAAACCTCGTCACGAACGACAAATAATAAAAGAACGGATTCCATGCATCCAGCCTAAAGAATAAGGCTAGATTGCGGGAGGGAATAAAGGGGTCAAACTGAAAGCTAAGGTCGGATGCCCTATATGACCGGGTTAGGCTGCCGATCATAACCTCTCTCTGCATACGCTAGTCCACGAGATTTTATGGACCCTATTTTACTGAAAAAAACTGAACTAACCCCTTGTTCTATTAGTGAGCCGTGAGTGGTTCGAATGCTCGATCTACGGATTAAGAGTCCATAACACCGCATTATTCAAATAAGAAATGCCTGCATGGCGCCTACACGAAAAGCAAAAACAAATGACTTGCAAGAAATATTCTTGCAAGTCATTTGTTTTTATGGTTGCGGGGGCAGGATTTGAACCTACGACCTTCGGGTTATGAGCCCGACGAGCTGCCAGACTGCTCCACCCCGCGGCAGAAGGAGAGCTATTATAGCAAGCTGAATTTATCAAGGTCAAATCTTATTCCTGTCGACTAGGATCAGGAAATTATTCTCATACTCCCTTGTGCCTTGGCGGAATCCTTGCGCAGGCCAGCACTGCCATACTTCCGCAGAGGATCAGTGTTCGCTTCTAAATGAAATCATTTTCTATTTCTTATGCGAGTTAGCGCACAGAGTGTCTTACCGAATAACGGCAACATTACAATTTAGCGTCGTCATTCAAATGCTGTTCATTCAGTGGCATTATATAAATGATTAGCAAACCTGACATTCTTAACGCCAGCATCCTGATTGTTGATGATAAGGATGTCAATGTCCAGCTGCTTGAACAGATGCTGAGCGATGCCGGCTATACCCATACCACCTCGACCATGGACCCCTACGAGGTTTGTGCGCTCTATCGCCAGAATCGCTATGATCTGATCCTGCTCGACCTGCAAATGCCCGGCATGGATGGCTTCCAGGTGCTCGAAGGCTTGAAGGCAATAGAACCCGAGGGCTACCTTCCGGTACTCGTAATTACCGCCCAGCCAGGACATAAGCTGCAGGCGCTGCAGGCGGGCGCCAAAGACTTTGTCAGCAAGCCGTTTGATCTGGTCGAAGTCCAGACACGCATCCACAATATGCTGGAAGTACGCTTGTTGTATAAGGAACTCGAGAATTACAACAAGCAGCTGGAACAGACCGTGGCCGAACGAACCGCGGAATTGCGCGAGAGCGAGGCGCGCTTTCGCCGCCTGACAGAACTGGCCTCCGACTGGTATTGGGAGCAGGATGAGAACGGGCGTTTCACCAAGGTGTATGGTCCGGCCCTCGAAATGCTTGGCATTACCGTCGATGCCTTACTGGGTGATGAATATAAAGGAAGCAACAAGGAGGCCCGCTGGGATGAGGCTGACTATGCGGTATTCAAGGCAAATATCGCGGCACGGCGCCCCTTCCTTGATTTTGTCTATAGCCGTGTCAGATCCGATGGCTCGCGACAATATCTGATGGTCAGCGGCGAACCGGTGTTCGATTCATCCGGCCGCTTCACCGGCTATCGTGGAATCGGCAAGGATGTCACTGAAAGCATGCGTCCGGTTAATCCGGTACAGCAGTTCAGTATAGTTACATAATAGTTACTACGTATCCAATTAAAATCAACAAAAGCAGACAGCCCATGATTGCAGATACGGCATCTAATGGATTACTTCTTCAGCCCGGGGTTGTGATCCTTGGAGGCATTTTGAACCAATGTAGCTCCACCTTCATGAGTCCGCTACAGGATTAGGATGATCAGCGAGACCGACATTCGCGCCGCCAAAATCCTGATAGTCGATGATCAGGAATCAAATACCCAGTTGCTGGAAAGCGTGCTGACCACTGCAAACTATACTTCCGTGACTTCGGTGACGGACCCCCATAAAGTCTATGAGATACATCGTCAGAATCACTACGATCTGATTCTGCTCGACTTGGAAATGCCGGGTATGAATGGCTTTCAGGTGCTTGAAGCATTAAAGGAAATTGAAACGGATGGATATCTCTCTGTGCTGGTGGTAACCGCCCATCCGAGCTACAAGCTGCGCGCGCTTCAATCCGGCGCCAAGGATTTTATCAGTAAGCCATTTGATGTAGCCGAAGTGCTTGCACGTGTTCACAATCTGTTAGAAGTGCGTCTGCTGCATCAAAGAGCGCGTCATTATGCCAAAACTCAGGAGTTCATGGCATTGCATGACCCGCTGACCGGCCTTGCCAACAGGCGGCTTCTGGTCGAACGAGTTTCCCATGCCATCATTCACGCAAAAAGAAACAATGGCATCATGGCGGTGGTGTATCTGGATTTGGATGGATTCAAGGAGATCAATAATAATCTGGGTCACGATGGCGGCGATCTGCTTTTGAAGTTAGTTGCGGCACGCCTCGTAGCTACCGTGCGACAGGAAGATACGGTAGCACGCCTTGGGGGTGATGAATTTGTGATCGCCATGCCGTATATCACTACCGGCGATGGCGTGGCGCTTGCGGCAGAAAAAATAATCAGAGCATTGTCTCAACCCTATAGCGTTCAAGGCAATAACGTTAGCGTGACCGCCAGTGCGGGTATCGGGCTTTACCCTCACAATGGGGAAGATGTGAAGACCCTTCTAAAAAATGCGGATATCGCTTTGCTGGATGCCAAACACGCAAGCAAAAACACGTATCGCATTTCGGAGCGTACCAATTAATTTTTTTAATTTCATTTTGCATGATACCCACGCAAGTGCAATGAATGGCCAATTAATTGCTTTCCGCCGCTATCTTCAGCGTACGTTCTCCGATAGACCTACCAAAGTGCCATTGTTTCTTATAACAAAGGAGATATGATGTAAGTGCCGGTTCAGTCAGATAGAATAATAACCTCATGGAGCCAATGGGGTAGCTAAGGGGTAGCTGAGCCAGAATTAAAAAATATGGATTAATTAATAACAAAATGGACAGAAATAAATGATTAGCAAACCTGACATTCTTAACGCCAGCATCCTGATTGTTGATGATAAGGATGTCAATGTCCGGCTGCTTGAACAGATGCTGAGCGATGCCGGCTATACCCATACCACCTCGACCATGGACCCCTACGAGGTTTGTGCGCTCTATCGCCAGAATCGCTATGATCTGATCCTGCTCGACCTGCAAATGCCCGGCATGGATGGCTTCCAGGTGCTCGAAGGCTTGAAGGCAATAGAACCCGAGGGCTACCTTCCGGTACTCGTAATTACCGCCCAGCCAGGACATAAGCTGCAGGCGCTGCAGGCGGGCGCCAAAGACTTTGTCAGCAAGCCGTTTGATCTGGTCGAAGTCCAGACACGCATCCACAATATGCTGGAAGTACGCTTGTTGTATAAGGAACTCGAGAATTACAACAAGCAGCTGGAACAGACCGTGGCCGAACGAACCGCGGAATTGCGCGAGAGCGAGGCGCGCTTTCGCCGCCTGACAGAACTGGCCTCCGACTGGTATTGGGAGCAGGATGAGAACGGGCGTTTCACCAAGGTGTATGGTCCGGCCCTCGAAATGCTTGGCATTACCGTCGATGCCTTACTGGGTGATGAATATAAAGGAAGCAACAAGGAGGCCCGCTGGGATGAGGCTGACTATGCGGTATTCAAGGCAAATATCGCGGCACGGCGCCCCTTCCTTGATTTTGTCTATAGCCGTGTCAGATCCGATGGCTCACGACAATATCTGATGGTCAGCGGCGAACCGATGTTCGATTCATCCGGCCGCTTCACCGGCTATCGTGGAATCGGCAAGGATGTCACTGAAAGCATGCATGACAAGCAAAATTCTTAGACTCATTCCATACAATCTATAAGCCTTCTCGGTGCTATTTCACCCTGAACCGTAACCTCTCCCACGCCGAGAAAGCGCTTTTCCTGATCGTACAACCGAATTTTTGTTCCTTCCGGCGAATCGCCCATGAAACAGGCTTTCACCACTTGCCCCTGCCGCAACGATGTCACGCCCGCGCCATCCAGCGTAGCAGCGGGGAAATTATGTAAAAGGCTGTCTATCGAGTGCAGACAGGCGTCGCGTTGCGCCAGCGGCATTGCTTCAAGCGCATCCAGCGTATAGGCCTGCGACAGACCAAATCCGCCTATAACGCTGCGGCGCAAAACCGTAAGATAGGCCCCTCCGCATCCCAACGCCTTGCCAATGTCTTCGGCCAGAGTACGGACGTAAGTACCTGTGCTGCACTTGACCACGATATCCATTTTCGTGTCCGCCAATACCTTCAACTGCAAATCATAAATGACGACTTCACGCGCTTGCCGCTCGATCTCCACACCGGCTCTCGCATAGGCATACAAGGGCTTACCCCGGTGCTTCAAGGCACTGTACATCGGCGGCACCTGCATAATCGGGCCGACAAAGCTTCGTAATATAGTCTCGGCCTGCAACAGCGTCGGTTTCATATCTCGAGATAGCGCATCGCATGCTGAAATTTCACCCTCTGCATCGCCGGTCGTACTGATATAGCCTAATTCCAACGTGGCTTCATACGTCTTGTCCGCACCCAGCAGCGCCGACGAAAACTTAGTAGCCTCACCGAAGCAGATCGGCAACAATCCCGTGGCCAGGGGATCGAGCGTACCGGTATGACCAGCCTTGGCTGCCGTAAAAATACGTTTGGCGATTTGCAGCGCCTGATTGGAGGAGATGCGGGAAGGTTTATCAAGCAGCAGAACGCCGCTGATTTTACGTTTGATGCGCTTGAATTGCCCAGCCTTCGGGTTTAATGGCTGTGGGTTCAATATGCGATATAGGCGCCGAGGAATGCCGTCATGCGCGAATTATGGTCTATCCGTCTCTTTTTTCGGACCTTCCTGAGCCACCGCCTCATCTATAAGATGGGACAATTGCATTCCACGTTCGATCGACTCATCATAGATAAAATGGAGTTGCGGTATTACCCGCAGCTTCAATCGATGCGACAGATGGCTGCGCAGAAATCCCGCTGCGTGTTCCAGCCCATTACTGGTGAGAAACTTATCATTTTCGCTGCGCAGCGTGGTATAGAAAACCTTGGCATGAGCATAATCGTGACTTACCTCTACGCCCGTCAAGGTAATCATGCCTATACGCGGATCCTTGAGTTCGTTACGAATCAGGTCGGCCAGCTCACGCTGAATCTGGTCCGCAATGCGCAGTGTGCGGGAATAATCCTTAGGCATGGAATACCCACCCGAGCGAGCGCAGTCCTTGCATTACAGGCTGCGCGCGACTTCGACAATTTCGTAGGTTTCCACCTGGTCGCCTATCTGGATATCGTTAAAGTTTTTAATCGACAGGCCACATTCGAAGCCCGCTCTCACTTCTTTCACATCGTCCTTGAAACGCTTCAGGGAATCCAGTTCACCAGTATGAATGACCTCGCCATTGCGTAGCAGCCGCACTAGCGAACCTCTCTTGATGATGCCGTCCAGCACATAACAACCCGCCACAGCGCCCACTTTGGAAATGCGGAACACCTCGCGGATTTCAACCAGACCCGTGATGTTTTCCTTGCGATCGGGCGCCATCATGCCTGACAGTGCTGCCTTGATTTCGTCCACCGCCTCGTAAATGATACTGTAGTACCGTACATCCACACCAGTGGAGCTGATAAGCTTGCGCGCGACCGTATCCGCGCGGCTGTTGAAGCCAATGACAACAGCCTTCGAAGCCAGCGCCAGATTGATATCGGATTCAGTAATCGCTCCTACGGCACTGTGAATGATGTTTACCCTGACCTCATCGGTCGAAAGTTTCTGCAGGGCGTGAGTCAATGCCTCATAGGAACCCTGCACGTCGGCCTTGATGATGAGCGCGAGAACTTTAACCTCGCCTTTCTGATCGAATACGTTCTCCAGTTTGGCAGCCTGCTGTCTGGCAAGCTTTACATCGCGAAACTTGCCTTGGCGGAACAATGCTATTTCCCGCGCTTTGCGCTCGTCGGTCAATGCCACAACCACCTCCCCGGCCACGGGGACTTCGGACAATCCCTGAATCTCCACCGGGATAGAAGGCCCAGCCTGCTCCACCGGCTTGCCGTTTTCGTCAAGCATCGCCCGCACCCGGCCAAATACCGCACCCGCCAACAGTATATCGCCGCGCTTCAAAGTTCCGGATTGCACCAATATCGTCGCCACCGGGCCGCGCCCTTTATCCAGACGCGATTCGATGACAATCCCTCTGGCAGGCGCATCCTTTGCCGCATGGAGCTCCAGCACTTCAGCCTGCAGCAACACGCTTTCTAGGAGCGCGTCGATACCCTGGCCGGTCTTGGCTGAAAGCTCGACGAACATGGTGTCGCCACCCCAGTCTTCCGGAACCACTTCCTGCGTCACCAGTTCCTGCCTGATGCGCTCGGGATTGGCTTCCGGTTTATCTATCTTGGTTATGGCCACCACGATTGGCACCTTGGCTGCCTTGGCGTGATGAATTGCCTCGATTGTCTGGGGCATCACGCCGTCATCCGCCGCCACGACCAATACAACGAGATCGGTGACCTTGGCGCCGCGCGCGCGCATGGCCGTAAAAGCCTCATGACCGGGCGTATCGAGAAAAGTGACCATGCCTCTTTCGGTTTCCACGTGATAGGCACCGATATGCTGAGTGATGCCGCCTGCTTCCCCGCTTGCCACGCGAGTACGGCGGATATAATCCAACAGCGAAGTCTTGCCATGATCGACATGCCCCATTACCGTGACCACCGGCGCACGCGGCTCTGTTTTGAGTTCGGTGGCGGGTAACTCGGTATCCGCCAGAAACGCTTCCGGGCTGTCCAGTGCCGCATACTTGGCAATGTGACCCAGTTCTTCCACGACGATCATGGCGGTTTCCTGATCCAGCATCTGATTGATGGTAACCATATTTCCCATTTTCATCAGAGTCTTGATGACCTCAGCGGCCTTGATTGACATTTTTTGAGCCAGAGCCCCGACGGAAATTGTCTCGGGTACCATCACCTCATGCACAACGGGCTCTGTCGGCGCGGAAAAACTATGGGCAGCCGCCTCTTCGGTGGAAGTTTTACTGTGCTTATCCCTTCGCGTGCGCCACCCCTTGCCGCCGGATAAATCACCGCGTGTCTTGAGTCCGCGCTTCTCAACTCTCTCGTCTTTCCAGACGACTTGCTTGGTCTGTTTCTTTTTCTTTTCAGCCTTGGCTGCCTTGTCTTCAGGCTTGACCACCGGTTTATGCAGGGTACCTTCTGTTGGCGCCTGCTGCGGAGCCTTTCCTTCAGCCGGGACCCCGGATGGAGCGGCGGCGGCCGGAGTGGCTGCGGGAGTCTCCGCAGGGGCGGCCGCAGGTGCCGCAACTGGCTCAGGTTCCTTTGTATCAGTCACCGCAGCCTTCTGGCGTTGTTTCTTTTCTCTGAGCTCAGCAGTCTGTCGTGCGATCAATTCGGCTTGTTTTCTTGCTTCCTCCTGACGCAGCGCCTGTTGTGCGGCATCGATCACCGGCATGGAAACCGGTGTGGGTGCGGGTAGAACGGATAATGGGACAGGCTCCGCCGGCTTGCCCCCCGCTGTCGCCCTGTCGCTCAAATCACCTTTCACAACTACGCGCTTCTTGCGAACTTCCACTTGAATGCTACGCGCTTTGCCGGTGCTATCCGATTTCTTGATTTCGGAAGTCTGCCGGCGAGGCAGGCTAATCTTGCCTTTCTCCTCCCTAGCACCATGAATTTTGCGCAGATAGTCGAGAAGCTGGCTTTTATCCTGCTCGCTCAGACTATCCGCGGTCATATGCTTGCTGACGCCAGCAGCCTGAAGCTGCTCCAGCAGCACGGCTGGAAGCACGCCCAGTTCGCTAGCGAATTGTTCTACACTCATTTGAGACATTGATAACCTTTAATAACGCTATACTTTATCCGGCGAAGCGGCGAACCATGGCGCGCGCGCCGCCATGATCAACTGCTTGGCACGTTCGGCATCCATCTCGACCATCTCCACCAGGTCATCCACGGCCAGATCGGCGAGATCTTCCTGTGTATTCACGCCTTTAGCCGCCAGTTTACGCGCGGTCTGACTGTCCATGCCCGCCAGTGAAAGCAGATCTTCCGCTATATGCTCGACTTTTTCCTCGCTGACGATAGCCTCGGTCAAAAGAGCATTACGGGCCCGAGTACGAAGCTCATTGACGGTTTGCTCGTCAAATGACTCGATTTCCAGCATTTCGCTGATCGGCACGTAGGCCACTTCTTCGAGAGTGGTGAAACCTTCCTGCACCAGGATATCCGCCACCTCCTCATCCACATCAAGCTTTTCCATGAAAAGTCGGCGAATAACGGAAAATTCCTCTTCATTTTTCGCCTGTGACTCCTCCATCGTCATGATGTTGAGCTCCCATCCGGTCAACTCGGATGCCAGCCGGACATTCTGGCCGCCGCGGCCAATAGCCTGGGCGAGATTGTCCTCATCCACCACGATGTCCATACTATGTTTTTCCTCATCCACCAGGATGCTACTGATTTCCGCCGGTGCCAGCGCGTTGATCACGAACGTGGCCGGATCCTCCGACCACAGAATGATATCCACCCGCTCCCCTGCCAGCTCGCCGGTAACAGCCTGCACTCTGGAACCGCGCATACCGACACAGGTACCGATCGGATCAACGCGTTGATCATTGGACTTTACCGCAATCTTGGCGCGCGAGCCCGGGTCTCTCGCCGCGACTTTTATCTCCAGCAGTCCTTCCTCAATCTCGGGCACTTCCAGTTCGAACAGCTTTATCAGAAATTCGGGTGCAATCCTTGATAACACCAACTGCGGCCCCCGGGCCGTACGATCAATCTTGTACAAATAAGCGCGCACACGATCACCAACCCGCAAGTTTTCCTTAGGAATCATCTGGTCGCGTGGCAATGCCGCCTCAACCCTGCCGGATTCGATGATTGCATTGCCGCGTTCCATGCGCTTGATGGTACCGGTAACCATGTACTCTTTACGCTCGAGAAAATCATTCAGAATCTGCTCGCGCTCGGCATCGCGTATTTTCTGAAATATGACCTGCTTGGCCGCCTGGGCACCGATACGCCCAAATTCCACGGGCTCCAGCACTTCCTCAACGAACTCTTCCAGCTTGATCTCCGGATCGCGCTGCAACGCCTCATTCAGCGCAATCTGACGTGCCGGATCCTCGACGCTCCCGTCGGCCGCCACCTGCCAGCGGCGCCACGACTGGTAATCGCCTGTCTGTTGGTCTATCGATACACGCACATCGGCATCTTCCTGAAAACGCTTTTTTGTAGCAGACGCCAACGCCAATTCGAGTGCGGCAAAAACGATGTCCTTTTCGACATTTTTTTCGCGCGCCAGCGCATCTACCAGCAGTAAAACCTCGCGGCTCATGTTACCTCCAGCCAAATTCTCGGGAAAATCACAATTTTGGTATCAGACGGGCTTTTTCAAGATTATTCAACTCAAGATCCAGCATTTTCCCATCTACTTCCAGTTTTAATACACCGTCGTTCACTTCACGCAGAATCCCGACAAAATTCCTTTGACCCTGTAACGCCACACGCAGCTTTAATTTGGCCGACTCTCCCGCAAAACGGATAAAATCGGCCGCTTTCTTCAGCGGCCTGTCCAACCCGGGTGATGATATCTCCAGCCGGTCGTAGTCAATATTTTCAACTGCAAGCAACCGGCTCAAATGATTACTGACGGCAACACAGTCATCCACACCCACACCGTCGGACTTGTCGATAAACACCCGTATCAGCTTACCGCGCGCCGACCGTTCGACGTCGACCAGCTCATAACCCAGCCCCGTCAAAGTTGATTCGAGCAATTCATGCAGATCCATCAGCCTCTATAGTCCCCGCACAAACAAAAAATGGGCTGAAAGAGCCCATAAATATTTTTTCATTTTAGCAAAAATTTAGAATTAATGAAATAGACGCTCGTCAATTACATACCTGATCTGGGGGCAAACTTCATTAAATCAATATGAGTGATACAATTTCACTAAATATAGCCTCTACCGTATACCTCTTTTCCAGAAAAAAACTTACCGGAGCATCTCTCATGGCTACGATTAAATCCATCTTGCATGAAACCCGTGTATTCCCGCCGGACGCGGCATTTGTGAACCAGGCTAACCTGCCAGGCATGGAGACTTACCGTGCGCTTTGCGACGAAGCAGAGAAAGACCTTGAAGCCTTCTGGGGCAGGTTGGCGCGTGAGCATATCACGTGGCATAAGCCCTTCAGCAGGGTTCTGGATGAAAGCAATCATCCTTTCTTCAAATGGTTCGATGACGGTGAATTGAATGTGTCCTTCAACTGCCTCGACCTCCACCTTGCCTCTCAGCCGGATAAAGTCGCCATTATATTTGAAGCGGATGACGGCAAGATTACATTGTCCACGTACCGCGATCTTCACGGCCGTGTGTGCCGGCTTGCCAATGGACTCAAGTCACTGGGTATCGGCAAAGGCGATCGTGTCATTATCTACATGCCCATGAGCATTGAAGCCGTGGCGGCAATGCAAGCCTGCGCCCGCATTGGCGCGACACATTCGGTGGTCTTTGGCGGCTTCTCCGCCAAGAGCCTGCACGAACGGATTATCGATGCGGGTGCAGTGGCCGTCATTACCGCCGACGAACAACACCGTGGCGGCAAGATCAACCATCTGAAAACCGCGGTGGATGACGCGATAGCGCTGGGTGGAACCGATTCGGTGAAATCCGTAGTGGTTTACAAACGCGGCAGCGGAGATGTGCAATGGCACGTTGCGCGCGACGTCTGGTGGCACGACCTCATCAGCGGCAAGAGCGAGGTCTGCGAGCCCGAATGGATTGAGGCCGAGCATCCGCTATTCACTCTCTACACCTCTGGCTCCACCGGCAAGCCCAAGGGCGTACAGCATTCTTCCGCAGGCTATCTGCTGGGTGCAATCCTCAGCATGAAATGGGTTTTCGACTATAAACCTACCGATGTTTTCTGGTGTACCGCCGATGTGGGTTGGGTCACCGGGCACAGCTATGTTACATACGGTCCATTGGCGGTAGGCGCGACCCAGGTCGTGTTCGAAGGCGTTCCCACGTACCCCGACGCGGGTCGCTTCTGGAAAATAATCCAGGACCATAAAGTGACCACCTTTTATACTGCACCCACCGCCATTCGCTCATTGATAAAAAATGGGCCGGACTTACCGGGGAAATACGACCTTTCCTCGTTGCGTCTGCTCGGTTCGGTCGGTGAGCCGATCAATCCCGAGGCATGGATGTGGTACTACACTGTCGTCGGACAGTCCCGCTGCCCGGTAGTGGATACGTGGTGGCAAACCGAAACAGGCAGCCACATGATTGCCCCGGTGCCCGGCGCGGTGCCTCTCAAACCCGGTTCCTGCACGTTGCCGCTACCCGGCATCCTGGCGGCCATTGTGGATGAAGCAGGGCATGATATCGAGAACGGCAAGGGGGGTTTTCTTGTCATTAAACGGCCATTTCCGTCTCAGGCACGGACCTTGTGGGGGGATCCGGAACGCTTCCGGAACACCTACTTTCCCAAAGAACTGGGCGGCAGATACTATCTGGCCGGCGATTCCGCCAATCGCGATCTGGACGGCTATTTCTGGATCATGGGGCGCATTGACGATGTGCTGAATGTCTCTGGCCATCGTTTGGGCACAATGGAAATCGAATCCGCGCTGGTGGCCAGTCCTCTGGTCGCGGAAGCGGCGGTGGTGGGCAAACCTGACGAAATCAGGGGTGAAGCCATCGTGGCATTTGTGGTGCTGAAAGGCACACGTCCCCAAGGAGAGACCGCGCATGACACTGCTATTGAACTGCGCAACTGGGTATCCCAGGAAATCGGGCCCATCGCACGGCCCGAGGAAATCCGCTTCGGCGACAATCTGCCGAAAACCCGTTCCGGCAAAATCATGCGCCGCCTGCTGCGTACCCTAGCGAACGGAGAGGAGATAACCCAGGACGTTTCCACGCTGGAAAACCCGGCAATACTTGAGCAATTGAAACATCCGATAGCGTAATTTGCGCATCACACTTCATTTCCTATGAATAACAATTTGTCTTATGGGGCGGAGGCGCTTAGCACACCCTCCGTCTCGCCCCGCATCACTGATTACGGCAATGGCGTCAGCGCTATCGATGCGGACTATCTCCGTCCCGGACTCGCCGCGATTCACCTGGTCGTCGAAGATGGCAGAGCGGCGCTGGTGGATACGGGAACCTCATCTTCCGTTGCCAGCGTGATGGAAGCCTTACGAAAAAAAAATCTCGCTCCTGAGGATGTGGCCTATGTGTTCGTTACCCACATACATCTCGACCATGCCGGCGGCGCGGGAGAATTCATGCGCTGTTTTCCCCATGCAAAACTGGTGGTACACCCGCGCGGTGCCCGGCATATGGCCGATCCCGCCCGGCTCGTTGCGAGTGCGATGACGGTTTACGGTGAAGCGGAATTCAAACGCATGTATGGAGTCATCCGCCCGGTGGATGCAAACCGCATCATCGAGGCGCCGGATGGCTTCACCCTGGATTTCAACGGGAGACCATTACTGTTCCTGGATACGCCAGGCCATGCGCGCCATCACTACTGCATCTTCGATAAAAAAAACCAGTCATTTTTTACCGGCGACACATTTGGCCTTTCCTACCGCGAATTTGACGTGAATGGGATGGAATTCGTGTTTCCCACCACCACGCCGGTACAGTTCGACCCCGTGGCAGCCCATGCCTCGCTGGATCGCATCATGAGTTACGATCCAGCCCACGCCTTCCTGACCCACTTCGGCCGCATCGGCCACTTGCCGCGCCACGCCGGGGAGATGCACGATCTGATCGACGCCCATGTGACGATTGCCAGGAAGCTGCGCAACGTCCCCGACAGGCATGCGGCGCTGGTGGAAGAACTTGGAACGCTATTGCTACAGCGGATTACCGCGCATGGCTGCAAACTGCCGCAGGAAGAAATTCGTGACCTGTTGAGCCTGGATGTCCGGCTTAACGCCCAAGGACTGGAGCACTGGCTGGATTATACGGGGGGCAACTAACTAGTGGTGTGCTTCGCAATTGATTGAACCTAAAAACGCGTCTTTCCGCGTCATGCGTCGTTACAAATCATCGCGATAGATTCAACTATCGCTGAGGTTTGCGCCTAGCCTGACACAAAACTCCATCACTTTTATTAGTCCGATCAATTTACTGCAACGCCCCTATCCGCTTCCTTCAATATCCCAACAATCGGGCTTTCCGTAAATCGCGATTTCTTCCTGAGAACCTCTCCAAGCAAAATCCTGCCAGAGAATTCTACTTCTTGCTTGTCTCTCAACAGGGGGAGCTTACGAATTTATTCAACTAAATTGCCGGATACTACTGACAATACCTGTAAGAACTTACAGTATCCAGCACGCGGTTTTTATGGTCTTATCTATTTGCAATGGGACTTATCCGTGGGAATCATGCACGCGCATCCAATCCAGGAGCTACTTCCAAAGCAAGGTTAACCGGGAAGGCTGAGTCAGGAGTAAAGCAGGCACTCTCACGCATCAATCCGCGCTGTTATCTTGCTATAAAGATTATAAAAAATGAGAAAGCACAATAGCCGGGCTTATCCTGATTTCAAGAAACTGTTCGAGTCGGCACCCGATCTATATCTTGTCTTGTCTCCTGATCTCAAAATTGTTGCCGCCAGCGACGCCTACTTGCATGCGACCATGATCAAACGCGAGGAGGTGCTGGGCCATCCCATGCTGGAGATATTTCCGGATAACCCCGGCGAGCCGAACGCAACTGGCAGTAAAAACCTCAGAACCTCGCTGGAACGCGTGGTGTCGAGCAAAGTCGTCGACGCCATGGCGCTGCAGAAGTACGACGTGCAACGCCCCGGGGGCGATGGCGACTTTGAGGAACGATACTGGAGCCCCATGAATTCTCCGGTTATCGGGTCTGATGGAGAATTGCAGTATATTATTCACCGCGCTGAAGACGTCACCAATTATGCTCGGCTTAAGCAGCGTGGCGACAAGCAAAACGAGATGACCGAGGCTTTGCGTTCGCAGGCTCAAAAAATGGAACTGGAGATATTTCAGCGGGCGCAGCAGATTCAGGACACAAACCGTAAGCTGGAAGACACCAACCGGGCACTTTCGCGAGCGCGAGAGGAAGCCGATTCCGCCAACCGCGCAAAAAGTACGTTTCTCGCCACCATGAGCCACGAGATCAGAACCCCCATGAACGGCGTTCTCGGCATGCTCGAACTTCTTTCGCTCACCAAGCTCGATGCCGAGCAGTACACCATGCTTGAAGTTGTGCGCGAATCGGGCAAAACGCTGCAAAGAATTATTGATGACATTCTGGATTTCTCCAAGATTGAAGCCGGCAAGCTCGAAGTCGTACCGGAAGTTGTATCGATTGCGGAGGTCATTAACAGCGTGATCAATCTTTACCGTGGAAATGCGAGCAGCAAGGGCTTGTTGCTCAAAATAGCCATTGACCCGAAAATCAGCCCTGCCGTGTTGGTGGACGGATTGCGTCTGCGCCAGATCCTTAGCAACCTTGTCAGCAATGGAATCAAGTTTACTTCTGACGGCGGCATAGACATTTCCGCAAATCTTGTCAGGCGATCCGGGCGTCATATTGTGGTCCGCTTCGAAGTGAGAGACACCGGTATCGGCATTCCGTCGGCAATGCAGGATCAGCTTTTTCATCCTTTCAGTCAGGCTGAAAGCATGACCGTTCATAAATTCGGAGGCACGGGCCTTGGTCTTACTATTTCCCGGCGGCTTGCAGAGATGATGGGGGGTTCCATTGAAATGGAGAGTGAACCGGGCAAAGGCACCACGATAATTCTCACGTTGTCACTTCCCATCGCGGATCCGAAAGATCTTTCTCATTTTAACCGGGATGACGGGAAAAAATGGAAAAGCAAAAAAAAACGCACAATACTTGGACGCCGTATAGCACCCACCGTCAAGCAATCCGAAGCTGAAAAGACGCTGGTACTGGTGGTGGATGACCATCCTACCAACCGCAAGCTTCTGATGCGGCAGGTCAATATATTGGGCTACGCCTGCGAGATTGCAGAAAATGGCTTGCAGGCATGGGACAAGTTGCAGCACGCACGATTTGCGTTGGTATTGACCGATTGCAACATGCCCGATATGGATGGCTATGAATTGACGCGAAAAATTCGCGAAATGGAAAGCCGCAATTGCGCTAAACCTATTCCGATCATCGCCTGCACGGCCAATGCTCTGGGAGGCGAAGCAGAAAGATGCTTTGCTGCCGGTATGGATGATTATCTTGCCAAGCCGGTTGAGCTGTATGAATTGGTCGACAAGCTTGACAGATGGCTTCCCATCCCCGCTGCAGGAAGCGCATCATCCGAGGAATTGCCGTATGGGAATACGAAGTGGCACTCCAGCACGATATCGGTCAATGCGGCCATTCCTATTGACCGATCAGCACTTGCCGGCATCTCGGGGGGTGATGAAATAATCGAACGGGATATCCTGATCGACTTTCGTCGCGTCAATGACGAAGATGCAATCATGCTCAGGAACGCCGTGATCAAAGGCGATAATCCCCAGATTATCCGTGCCTCGCATCGCATCAAAGGCGCGAGCACGATGATCGGAGCTATCAATCTCGCCGCGGTTTGTGATCGTATCGAGAGCGCCAGCCGCTCCGACGATCAGGCGGCGATCCACGCGAGCATGAGCGATTTTAGCTACGAGTTGAACCAGTTAAATACCTATCTGGATACATTTGACGCTTTGTATGCGAAGTCGCGAGAAAAATCCAAAAAAAGCCGCAGGTTAAAATGACCATGCCGATAGCGAATTTGCGCTTCCTCGTCGTGGACGATCACGAATTCCAGCGTGCGATGTTAAAACGAATGCTCCAATCTCTCGGCGCACAGCATATATACGAGGCAGCCGATGGTATTGAAGCGCTCGACATTCTGCGCCGTGAAGATCGGTGCTTCGATATTATTCTCAGCGATCTTGAGATGCCGGAGATGGATGGCATGGAATTCATCAGGCATTTGGGAGAGCTCACAACTGGCGTTTCAGTCATCCTCATCAGTGCCTTGGAGCCGTCTCTTATAGCTTCGGTCGAGACCATGACACAAGCATATGGCATCAATCTCCTCGGTGCCATGGAAAAACCTATCCTGATGCCGCAACTTGAAGCACTGATCAGTCTCCACAAGCCCTGTCAAACAAAACAGAAACAGTCATGTGTTGCGCAGGAGTTCACGCTGAAGGAGATTATCGACGGACTGAGAAGCAATGAATTTGAAGCTTTTTTTCAGCCCAAGTGCGAATTGGCTACAGGGCATATAACCGGAGCCGAGGCGCTTGCACGCTGGCGTCATCCGGAAAAAGGCATTATTCCGCCGGCCGCATTCATCAAACCAATGGAAGACAATGGACTCATTGATGACCTCACGTGGATCATGCTCAGAAAAGCTGTGGCGTTTCGCCCCATGTGGGGGGATATAAGCCGGAAAGCAGGAACATTGTCTGTTAATCTGTCCACCCAATCGCTAGGCGAAGTCGACATGGCCGGCCGGATCATAGAGATTGTGCACACCGAAAAACTTGAGCCCGAGCAAATAATTCTGGAGGTGACGGAGTCAGCAGCCGCGACCGATGTCGGCAAGGTGCTGGAAAATCTCTCGCGCCTGCGCATGAGGGGCTTTGGCTTATCCATCGACGATTACGGTACCGGTTATTCGTCAATGCAGCAGCTTATGAGAATTGCATTCACCGAACTCAAAATCGATCGTTCCTTTGTCGCGGATGCAATAAAACATGAATCCGCGAGAGTCATTCTTGAATCAAGTCTTAATATGGCAAGAAAACTCAAAATGAAAACGGTTGCTGAGGGCGTTGAAACCCAACCGGACTGGGATTTGCTCTGTGAGCTCGGCTGCGAGTGCGCCCAAGGATATTTTATCGCGAAACCGATGGAAGCCGATGCTTTTGCGGATTGGATTCAGGATTGGGAACGGGCTGTATGATCTTAAGCTTACCGGCGCTTCCGATGGGATTAAATAGCGATCAGCCCGCTCGATTTGCCCGCTCTTTTCGTTTGTATCTCTATCAAGCTTGGAAATCCGTGCGTAACAGCTCGTTCGAGCGCGGATTTCCGATTCCGTGCCTTGTCATAGCCAACCCCGCTCCCTCGTCATGCCGCCAGATTACAACGCAGGAGCGCGGTCATCAAGAAAACCGCTGAAGTTTGCGACAGCTTGGATAAGATTAAATAATTCGGTGGGAGCACATGGTTCTTAACAATTTCAGTCGGCCCGGTCTTACTGCTCTACTTGACAAAATAATGAGATAACTCCGTCAGTTATTTGTCCCGCTCCATCTGCCTCACTCTCTCAAAGAAGCATACCGCCGCCGCTGCGGCTGCGTTCAACGATTCGGTTCGGCCCCGCATGGGAATGCTGATTTGCTCGCCGCTTGCCTGCAGCACCGCATCCGACAGCCCCACACCCTCATTGCCGAACACGAACGCGATCGAGCCGGTCAATCGGGTCTGGTAAAGACTTATTTTCGCGCACAGCGTGGTAGCAATGACCTTGCCGCTGAACGCTCGCGCTACTTCCACCAGATCGGATCGTTCATGAACACGCAGCAGAAAATGTGCGCCCATGGCGGCACGCAGCGTCTTGGGCGACCAGGCATCCGCGCAACCATCAGAAAGATAGACGTCGCTTGCACCCGCGGCGGCGGCGGAACGCAGGATGGAGCCCAGATTTCCGGGGTCCTGTATGGCTTCGAGCAGCACACAAAAAAGGGCGTCCCTTTCACCCCCATCCTGAGCTGCAGGCTTGATTGCGGCCGGAGGAATGCATATCAGCGCCATAATACCGATGGGCGTTTTTACCGGAGAAGCCTCGCGGAACAGTGCGTCGCTCAGCACAACCATGTCTGTGCCCGCTTTCTGCTCCGCCAGCAAACGCTTTATCTCCGTGTTCTCGCAACCCGACACGCTCACGATAAGGGTTTTTGGCGAACCTGACGCCAGAAAGTAGGCGCTGATCAGATGAATGCCGTCAAGCAGCGTCAATCTGGTTGCTCTACGTTGCCGGGCGGAATCTTCCAGCTTGATGAGTTGCCTGAAGAACGGATTATCGCGAGAGGTAATGACTTTCATCGAATTTCATTGACGAGCCGATACGAAGTACTTTCCGACTAGGCCACATCTGCGCCTGTCCCCTGCCCAAATGATTCCATCGGAATCGCCTGGTATTTGACCTCCAGGATTTCCAGCTCTTCCGTTCCGCCCGGCGCGCGCAATGTCACTACGTCCCCTTCCTGCGCCTTGATCAGGGCTCGTGCCATGGGCGAAATCCAGCTGATGTAGCCTCGGGATGTATCAATCTCGTCAACGCCCACGATTGAAACCGTTTTTTCCTCGCCTTTCTGATTGGCGAAGGTGATCGTGGCACCGAAGAAAATTCTGTCTGTATCGTCCCTCGGCGCGGCAGGGTCCACGACTTCGGCCATATCGAGCCGCTTGGTGAGAAAGCGAATGCGCCGGTCGATTTCACGCAGCCGCTTCTTGCCGTAGATATAATCGCCGTTTTCCGAACGGTCGCCATTCCCAGCGGCCCACGATACCATAGCCGTCACCTGGGGACGCTCCTTGTTCATCAACCAGAGAAACTCATTCATCAGCCGCGCATAGCCGCCCGGCGTGATG
Source organism: Nitrosospira lacus (assembly GCF_000355765.4). Classification (NCBI taxonomy): domain Bacteria; kingdom Pseudomonadati; phylum Pseudomonadota; class Betaproteobacteria; order Nitrosomonadales; family Nitrosomonadaceae; genus Nitrosospira; species Nitrosospira lacus. The sequence goes on from NZ_CP021106.3 coordinate 2,652,677, forward strand.
TAGTTTCTACTTCCGGTGGGAATAGGATTGACAGCTTCTTCTTCGCCAACATCCTCGATCGGCTCGGTTTCCTTGGTAAATGCCTTATTCATGTGCCGAACACCTTCTCTCAAGTAGAATGGACCTGATCCAGCTACCGGTTATTATATGAATAATCCCGCCTCTCATTGGCACCATCTCTCCGCAGCGCCCCATCGCGGTATGTTCCTGGCCGGCACGCTGCAGGGAGTGCTGACGCTATTATGGTGGGTAGTCGAGCTCGCCGGACGCTACGGCGTCGCCGGCACCGCATCAGCATGGAGCATTGCTCCGACTTGGGCGCATGCTTTTCTGATGATTTATGGTTTTTTCTCGTTCTTTATCCTGGGCTTCCTGTTCACTACTTTCCCCAATTGGATGAATGGAGAAAAAATTCAGCCACGGCACTTTTCCGCTTCCAGCCTGCTGATGGCAGGTGGCATTGTGCTTTTTTATCTTGGTTTGGAGGCTGGTGAACTGATTGCAGCCGCAGGCGTTGCGACGCTGCTGACGGGATTCAGTATAGCGATTTATGCGCTGCTGCGCGTTCTATTCGGAGTAAAGAATCAGGACAGGCGCCACTCAATTGCCGCCAGTCTGGCGCTGATAGGCGGTTGGTTGGGCATAGCCGCTTGTCTGCTGTGGTTATTGACAGAAAACAGGGCATTGCTGGATTTTTCCCGCAGCGCCGGGATCTGGTTTTTCCTGCTGCCAATTGTCATGACCGTCAGCCACCGCATGATTCCATTTTTCTCCAGCCGGGTACTTGAAGATTATGTGCTGATCAGACCCTACTGGATACTCTGGCTGATGCTTGCCTGTTCAGCGGGCCACGGCATATTGCAGTTATGGGAAGCGGCATTCTCCTACCTGTGGCTATTTGATCTGCCGCTGGCCGCAAGCGCCTTGTATTTATCTTTTACCTGGGGATTATTACGCAGTTTCCGTGTCCATCTCCTGGCGGTGCTGCATATCGCATTTGCCTGGCTGGGGCTGTCGATGCTGCTGTATGGTATGCAGAGCCTGGTGTTTCTGGCTAGCGACGGGACATTATTGATATTCGGCCTTGCACCCTTGCATGCACTTGCAATCGGGTATTTCGCCAGCATGGTGCTGGGGATGGCTTCACGCGTCACGCTTGGACATTCGGGACGGCCGCTTGTGCTGGATAAACTTGGTTGGCTGCTATTTCTGGGATTTCAGGCCGCTGTTTTATTCAGGATACTTCCGGATATCCTGCCCGCCGCCAGCGGTATGGCCCCTGGCTTGTACATGCTGGCAGGATTGACCTGGCTAATCTGTTTCACGCTCTGGGCGGTCCGCTATGCACCGCTTTACTGGCGACCTCGAGTTGACGGCAAGCCCGGCTAGTTACGCCAAAAGTCGTTTAGATTCAGATCAACAATGGCAAGAGCGAAATGTTAAAAATGACTAGATTTGACACCAGACAAGACGCAAGGAGGCGCATAGTATTCCTGTGCAACGACAAGCAACGCGCGTGACGCAATCCAGTCATTTTTTTAGCAGCATGTGCTGCGCCTCGCGTGTGGCGCCCAGTAACCCGGCGTTTGGGTTCATGACAACACGCACAGGGATCTCACTCATCAGCTCGGAGAAACGCCCCTTGGCGCAAAATGCCTTCATGAAACCGCCTTCCTTCAATTTGTCGATGATTTTGGGTGCAATGCCGCCCGCTACGTACACGCCTCCGCGGCTCAGCGTTGACAGCGCCAGATTCCCGGCATAAGCACCGTATATTTCAACAAATAAATCCATCGCCATTACTGCAAGGGGATGCTTATGATTGAATGCGAGATCTGCCACCCGCGCCGCGCAGTCACCCCCTAGACTGGCTTGCACCGGGTCCGGGGCATCGTTCGGATGATGAAAATTGAGAAACTCGAAAATATTGGTCAATCCCGGTCCGGATAGTAGTCGCTCAACCGATACATGGCCAAACTTCTTCCGTAAATATTGGAGCAAGTGATCTTGCAATTCATCTGCAGGAGCAAAATCCACATGCCCTGCCTCGCTGGGCAACGGTATATAACGGTCGCCTTGCCAAATCAGCCATGCCACGCCCATGCCGGTGCCCGCACCGAGCACAACACCCATCTCCTTGTCGTAAGACACCCCCGCCTGCAACGCCACGAAATCGCTTGCAGATAAAATCTCGATGCTCAACGCCACGGCTTTAAAATCATTGATGAGCTTGACGGCGGGAATGGAGAATTCTCTTGCGATAGCCGCGCTATCCATCACCCACGGCAAATTGGTAAGACTCGCCCTCTGCTTCGTGATCGGCCCTGCCACCGCAAAACAGGCAGATGCCGGATTGCCACCCACTCCGGCCATCGCGGCACCATCCAGAAAATCCCTGAGCATATCGGAAAAATCCGGATAGTCACGGCTGGGATAGCGGCGTTCGTAGCACAACTGCATATCGCCATCAGTCGCCTCCGCCGCTCGCAGCAAAACCTTTGTGCCGCCAATATCGGCGCTGATGAAGTATTCGCTCATGATTCGATCCACCGTTGTGCTGGATCCTGGCGGTAAAACAATGCCAGCTGCTCATACACCGCTGAAAAATGTATTTTCACTACCAGCGGCATCTCAAAAAATGCTTCACTCATGACAGCAAAGAACTCCGCAGGGCTCTCGGCTGCGTAGGGATCGATATAAGAGCCTAGACCAGGATCGATGTCATGTTCGATATGAGAATCGATAATCATTGCTTCCACCGCATCCACCTCCACGCAGAAATCCGCATAGGCTTTGCTGAATACTTCACTCCACGCTTGCTGGCTCATGCCGGCATGCAACGGAGGCGATCCGTTGGCGTCACCGTTCAGCATATCGAGCTTGTGAGCGAATTCGTGTATGACCACATTGTAGCCGACACCCGCCCCCACCGCGGCGGCATCTTCCCAGGAAAGAATCACCGGTCCGCCGAGCCAGGATTCACCCGATACCGGCTCGCTCGCGTGATGCACCACCCCGGCCTCATCGGCATATTCGTAGTCACGAATGAATTCACCGGGATAAACAATAATTTCGACCCAACCGTCGTAATAGTCCAGGTCGAGATTCAGAATCAGAATACAGGCCTGGGCCGCTATCACCACATGCATCTCCTCGGTGACAATCAGTCCATGCGCCCCGCTTATTTGCTTGGCATGAAGAAACAGCGTGACGCATTCACGCAGGCGCTTCAGCTCGATCGGGCTCAGGCCCCGTAGAAACCCGAGTTGCGCCAGCGTTTTTTTCCAGAGATCGTCGGGGATGGATTCGTTTTCAAGAATGCGGTGTCGATACCAGTCTTTAAAATTCCAGGACATTAAAGAACCTTTGATTCAGTCCCCAAATGACTGGCAAGGGGCGCGACGTCAGGGTTCCTAAAATCAGTCCTCACCGGATTCCAGTGCATGTTTGCTTTCCAATTCCGGAACATCCACGTCGACCGCGTCTATTCGTGCAAAACGCTGACTGATCTTGCGGCTGGAAATATGCACCTCCTCCACATCCTGGTTGGCTTGGCGGATATGATCGGCGAGCTTCTTCATGCGTTCATCAAAACGCACAAAATCCTTACCGAGCCGGGAAAGCTCGTGCTTGATGATATGCACCTGCTCACGGGTTTCCATGTCCTTCAGCACCGCGCGCGCAGTATTCAATACCGCCATCAGCGTTGTCGGCGAAACTATCCACACCTGCTTCTGCATGGCGTAATCCACTACATCGGAATGATACGCATGGATCTCGGCGAAAATCGCCTCGGCCGGGACAAACATCACCGCGCCGTCACAAGTTTCCGGCGGCAGGATGTATTTGCCGGCGATATCATCCACATGTTTTTTTACGTCGACCTTGAATTGCTTTTGCGCTGCTGCCCGGCTGGCTTCATCCACATCGCGGTCGAACATGCGATGAAAGTTTTCCAGGGGAAATTTTGAATCCACCGCAACCATACCTGTGGGCGGGGGCAATCGCAAGACGCAATCCACGCGACTGCCATTGGAAAGCGTGTACTGCATGGTGTACGCAGCCACGGGTAAAATATTGCGCACCAGTGCTTCCAATTGCACCTCGCCGAATGCACCGCGCGAGCGTTTGTCGCCCAGCAGTTCCTGCAAACTCACCATGTTCGTGGTGAGACTGTCTATTTTTTTCTGCGCCTCATCGATGGTTGCAAGCCGCGTCATGACGCTGGTAAAAGTTTCGTTGGTTTTCTTGAATCCTTCGTCAAGGCGCTCGGTGACACGTCCACTGATGTGGTCCAATCGCGCTTCCACCGTTCCACGCAACTGCTCGGAAGTTTTAACAAGCGCTTCGGATAGCCGGTCACCCTGATTCGCAAGTCCTTCATGCAAGTCCTTGAGCATGTCGCGGTGCTTGTCCTCCATCATCCTCGCTTGTTGCCCCAGCAGGTCACGCACCATGGACGAAAGCATGCCCAGCCTGATCACCAGAAAAGCCATGGTTACCAGCAGGATGGCGGCGGCGGTAATAATCAGCAGGGTTTCAGGCATTATGTTGTAAAGTATACTGGAGAAACTTGATTCGCAAGCAGCTTGTCGGACTTCCTGCCTTTCTGTGTTTTTCAGCCCTGTCAAATCCGGCTGGCAGCAGGAAAGCCGCTGCCATACACCCATCACCGAGGTGGAAACCCCGTTAGGGGATTATATCGCTCGCTTTCCATCTGATGCCTCTGCCATTTACTCTGCTGGTGTCTCGCGCGACCCTGATCACCGGACTGCTGGGCCTGTTCATTTTTTTGTTCAAGCCGCTCTTTCCGGGCTTTTCTCCCGACCCTGCGCCTCTCGTCCGTAGCCTTCTGCTGTTTTATCTTGTCCGTAGCGTTCTGTTGCTCCCATGGCTTCACCTCCCATGGCTTCGGTTCCTGGCCTTGCTGCCTACTCTCCAGTCCCAATCCTGGTTGACTATTTTTCTGCGCTTGCTGCCTCGCCGGATTCGTTCCGGGTTCTCGCTGTGTCGAAAAAGCATCTTGATATGCCATGGCGGCGGGTTGCCAGCCCAGTGCGGCAAGGGTGGCGAATGCTGTCCAGAAGATTCTTCTCATGTGTACTCCTTTGCGAATAGTGTCTAGCTTGCGTTCCCGATAAATCGACACAGCCAAGGGTTATCGATTAATTACGTTTTGCTACATTTACTTATCGACAGAGCTCGTTGGTGCTTGGAGAGGATAACTGATCTTCAAGCCATCCGCACGCGCCCATGGTGTCAATATATGAGGTTTCCGTGCCCCGGCATTGATGATGTCTTCCACCCGTATACCGCGCAGGACAAGCGCATCGCCGATCAATGAACGGTGACAGCGCCACGGAACCGCTTCAGCGCACATCAGCGCGCAGCGCTCATGCGCCACGAATTCCATGACATCCTGCACATTCGTGGCGAATTCCGGGCTTTGCATGTAATCGGCATAGCCGCGAAAAGACGCATTACGCCAGCCTCCATTGATCGAATCCTTCCGGGGGCGGCGCAACCCGCCGAGCCCCGCCAGGTGCGTATATTTGATGCCGGAGGCTCGCAGAATGTCCGGGAGCGTTTCCTTATTGAATTGGGGATTCTGCCGGGAACGCGGCATGGTGCGCACATCAAGGACATGTGTAACTTCATTTGCTTTCAACAGATTGATAAATCCATCCAGTGACCGTGTTGAATGCCCGATGGTACATATTAAATCAGCCACCGGATGTTTATCCCCCCTTACGCTTGGCCCACTGGCGAAAATTGCAAAGGAACCCTGGCGCTATTGCTATTGCGCTGATCCGGCCGGGGGCGCCGCAATGCAGCCGAACCGCGATGCGTTGAGTGCCACATCGGCACGTGCCCACACCTTTTTGAAGCGTGCCTCGATCAATGCCGCCTGGCCGTCCTTTTTTTGTGCGCGCAACGTCTGCAACAACCCGTAAAGCGCCCAACCGTTGTTACGATTCTTGCGCAAATCTTCCCAATACACTGTCTCCGCTTCGGCTGTGCGCCCCGCTTCCAGCAGAATGGCGCCCAGCACCAGCCGTGGGGGAGACTGCCATTCCGACGGCTCCGTGTAAACCAGCGCATCCTCAAGACGAACCGCCCGGTCAAGGTGCGCAATGGCGGAAGCGAACTGTCCCCGGGCGGCCTCGATCTCGCCAGCAAGCACCTCGGGACCAATACTCAATACGTCGCGTGCGGTATTCAACGACATAAGCGGCCAATCCAGCGACCCATTCTTCATGATCCCTCGCAGCGCTTCCAGCTCTTGCTCGGCTTGCGGCAACTGCCTGGTTGCCGCAAACGCCAGGCCGCGCACATAATGCCAGCCCCCCTTAAGAAAAGCATTGGTAGCCGGCGGCGCCGGTTCCTGAAGAATCTCGTTCCACTTCCCGAATTTCGCGTATGCCCAATACGGTGTGACACGGAATGTTCCCGTTCCCGGCACCGCATCCAGCGCCGCATCATCTATCGTGCTTGCCAGCTTTCGCGCCGATTCGATCGCAAGTCGGCTTTGCCCATCCATCGTGGCGGCAAACCACAGAAAGTGAATGTTATGGGGAGTGTACATGATAGGGTACATTCCCTGCACATGACTATGCGACAGATACTCCTCGTCGGCCGCGATGGCAAGCTGGTTACTCTTTATTGCATCGGCATAGCGGCCCACGCGCTGATAGATATGCGACGGCATGTGTACCGCATGTCCGGCCGCCGGCATCAGCGTAAGAAGAGTATCGGCCGCCTTCTCTGCCCGCTCGGGCGTACTCGTCGGCTCGACGAGGTGAATATACATATGCACCGCGCCCGGATGCTTCGGATTGCGCCGCAGCACCTCTTCGGTCAGTGCGACAATTTCAGCAGTACCCTTGAGCGGATACCCATCCCGCATCCAGTAACCCCAGGAGTTGAGATCCATCATCGCCTCGACATAGAGCATCGCGATGTCGAGATCATCCGGAAAATGCATATGAACTTCCCGCATCGCGTCCGCATAAGCCTGGTTGTTCGCCTTGCGCTGCTCGGAGCTGCCGGTATACCGTTTCTCCAGCGCACCGATGAGCGCCCGCTCGCGCGGAGATGCCTTCGCCATGAGCGAGGCGGCTTTCCGCGCGAGTTCCAGAGCCGTCGCTTCGTCCTTAGGCTCCATCATTGCGTTGATATTGGGCCCAAGCACAAGCGCCTGGCCCCAGTATGCCATCGCAAGCGAGGGATCGAGCCGCGCTGCTTCCCGGAACGCGCGGCCCGCCTCGGCATGGTTAAATGCGTAGGAAAGGTTCAGGCCCTGGTTAACGAATTGCTGGGCTGACTTGTTCCGTGTGCTGACCGGGAATGCATGCGACCCAAGGTTCAACAGCCTGGGTGTAGCCTGATCATTCTGGACAACTCGCGCGTGATGTCCATGGCCAGTCCCGGATACTGTGGATGGCGAGGCACCGTCACCCGTGTGAGCGAAGGTACCGGTAACACTGCTGGCCGTCACCGCCAGCCCCCACATCATGAAATGAAGTGCGCGCAATTGCATGGTTATTTCCTCCTGATTCTTGATTATCCTGAATCCGGCCGGTGGCGCAGCTCCGCGAGGCGCGCCAGACCGAAATGAATGAAAGCCAGGGCCGCCAGCACCGGCGCGAACAGATTGAAAAACGGTATAAATTGTACCAAACCGGTCAGCAGTCCCAGGCCCCAAAGCGACGGGCGATAGGTTAAAAATATCGCGCGCATCTCTTCGCGGCGCGCGTGCTCTGCAAGTGCATCATAACGGAACAGGCGCTGGTTCAGATACGCCGCGGCAATAAATGGGACAACCACTCCCGCGCCGACCATCCACAATGGAATGGTGACAAGCCATATGGCGATAAACATGCCGATGGCGAGCAGGGCATTGAGCAGACTGCCTGCAATGCCGCCGCTGCTCTCGTGTTCGAGTTGCGGGTAGTCGCGATCCGCCACTAGGTGAACCAGCGCTGGCATGGCGAACAAGGCAGTAATCACCAGCGCCGTAATAAAAACCAGCGGCACAAATAGAATCAGATGCGCCACGCCCTGTATTCCATATGCAATCCATCGCGGCTCCACGCCTTCCAGCCAGGTTTGAATGCCGATCGCCGTGAGGCCACTGGCGATCCATCCCGAGAAGGTGCTCCAGAAAACCACGCCCAAAATCAACCACAGCAGAGCAGCCGCCAGGATTGGCCAGATGACAATCCACAAGACTTGAAACCGGAACAAATCGCGAAAAGCGTGCGAAAGCGCATCGAATACGGGGATCATGGATAGTTCTCCTTCGCGGAGCTGGACTCATTGAATTCCACTCTCGCATCGCGGGTCCGCCGCGTAGGCAAATGCGTTGTACCAAGTGGTCCGCTCCCAGATTTCCTTGCACACCTCGGCGCAGACTTCGCGCTCGAACCCGCACATCCCGCCTAGCTTGAAGCGCGCCGTATAGGCACCTGCGCCTTCCCCGCCTTTCAGTTCGATAACAATGCGTGCATTTTTTTCAAAGATGCGCAGTCGATAAGTATTGGTGAGATCCTGATAGAACTTCCTGGGAATAACGAATTCCCTCCCGTCGATGGAAACAACAAAAACCCCGGTGACAAACCGTGGAATCCCGCCATCCATGCCCCACATGCCCGCGTCGACTTCGGGGCACTCACCACTCTTGCATGAACGCTCCCGGAACGAAACGGCAACTCTCTTGCCGGAAGGCGTCACGGATATCTTCTCGTACGCAAACGGAACTGCTTCCGTTTGCGCGAGTGCACCCAGGGACACGAAGGACAATGCAGCAGCAAAGATTTTCAAGAACCTTAACATTGTTCAGACGATGCAGCTATGCTATCTCGATGAATATCTTTTCGGTCTCGGATGCGGTCTTCAATTTAGTGAAAAGCTGTTCAAAAGCCAGCCTGCTTTGGCCGATAAAACCCGTATCTTTCGTCTGGCCCACCAGTATACATCCCTCCGTATCCGCAGCTGTATTTCCGGGATGTATCCGTACCCCTTCAAAGTTAGGCACATTCAAAAAAAGTGGGAGCGGGCGTCCGAATCGCTGGGAATAGTTAATTATGACTTCATAGCGTCCCGCAGGGATGGCTGTCTTCCCCTTGATCTTGACCGGCCGGACTTTATCTTCCAGGGTATAGCATTCAAACTGATTATCCACGTATAGCTTGCCAATCGTGCTATTTTCGGAAAAATCCGTCCTCTCCACCCTCAGCTCCATTTTCATTTCTCCTTTTTTATATGGCGGAAATGACATCATCCCATTTCCTCCTCCGCGCTTTCTCTCTTTTTTTTAAAATAGTATATATACGAATTATTTTCACTATTTCCGCGAGACTATATCGGATCAATGACATGACCCTAAATCCGGCAGTTCAACGCTCATTTATTATATGAGTGCCAAATTTTTTTGCTACTTGATCCACATTTTCTGAGGCAAATCCGCTACAGAAGCGGATTCAGGATGACAGGAGTTGAGCGGATATGCCGTCGTCAGCCACCTTGGGAAGGATGTTAAAAAAAAGCGACAGGATGAGCAGGCGTGGGGTTATTCTCGCCTGGAATTTTGCAAGGATGGCAGGGTCGGTGAACTTCCGGTTCAGGAAGGCAACAACACTTACCCCCGCCGCCAGGTGGTGCCCTGAGATCCATCCTCCAGGATAATGCCGGCATCCAGCAACTCCTTGCGGATACGGTCAGACTCGCCATAATCCTTATTGCTACGGGCGATGAGGCGTTGTTGAATCATTTGTTCAATGTGTTCCTGGCTAACTACGAAATCTCCCATGGTCACGGCATCCTGGAAATATTGCTGTGAATCCTGTTGCAGCAGTCCCAGGACGCCACCCAGGGCCCTCATCAATGCTACATCCATGGGTGATCCGGTTTTATTGATTTCGTTGGCAAGATCAAACAGCACAGCGATGGCATCGGGGGTATTGAAGTCATCGTTCATGGCTTCCCTGAAACGCCGTGCCGGAGCCTCGTTCCAATCTATCGCCTCGCCGGACACGCTTGCCCGGCTTCCTTTCAGCGCCGTGTAAAGCCGGTCGAGCGCACGCTTGGCATCCTCCAGATGCTGGTCGGAATAGTTCAGGGCGCTGCGATAATGCGCACGTAGAATAAAAAATCGCACCACTTCCGGCTGGTAGCAATTGAGAATTTCGCGCACGGTAAAAAAATTGCCGAGCGACTTGGACATCTTCTCGTCATTGACGCGCACGAAGCCGTTGTGCATCCAGTAGTTGACAAAAGGATGGTCATGCGCACCCTCGCTTTGCGCTATCTCGTTTTCATGATGGGGAAACTGCAAGTCCTGGCCGCCGCCGTGAATGTCGAAATGCTCACCCAGATAATGCTCGCTCATCGCCGAGCATTCGATATGCCAACCGGGACGCCCCGTGCCCCAGGGCGAATCCCACTGCGGCTCACCGGGCTTGGCAGCTTTCCACAGCACAAAATCCAGCGGATCTTTCTTGTGCGGATCAACGATCACGCGTTCCCCTGCGCGCAAATCGTCAAGCGATTTTCCGGATAGTTTTCCATAACCCGGGAATCGGTGTACGGCGTAATACACATCCCCATTGGCTGCGGCATAGGCAAGATTCTTATCCACCAGGGTACGGATCATGGCCACCATTCTTTCCACATGCCTCGTAGCCCGCGGCTCGCAAGTGGGTGGCAGGACACCGAGCACAGCGGCATCCTCTTCCATCGCCTGAATGAAGCGGCTGGTCAGAGTTTCGATGGATTCGTTGTTTTCCAGCGCACGTTTGATGATTTTGTCGTCAACATCGGTAATGTTACGCACATAAGTAACATTGAGACCGGTCGCCCGCAGCCAGCGCACCACCATATCGAATACCACCATCATGCGTGCGTGGCCGAGATGGCAATAATCGTAAACTGTCATGCCGCAGACATATATTTTAACGTTCCCGGGCGTCAGCGGAACGAAATCCTGTTTTTCTCTTGCAAGCGAATTATGGATCTTGAGCATCTGGCGAGATTGTGAAATGGACAGGCTTCTTGGTAGAATCGCCAAGCCTCTTGGCAGAAGCCAGAATATTCTGGGCTGGCTCAACAAAAACCGGAGCAGTATAGCACAATGAAAACGCTAAATTTTCGCCAGACAAATGCGTTCATGGCAGCCTGCGCCGCTGCCTTGCTGCTTGCAACTGCTGCCACCTTTGCCGATGAAGGCCAAGAAGTTGCCAAACTTTATAAGCAGGGCAATCTGGCCAAGGCGCTGGAACAAGCGGAGGCTTATCTTGCCACCAAGCCTGGAGACGCCCAAATGCGCTTCCAGAAGGGACTGATTCTTACCGAGCAAAACAGGATTGCGGAGGCCACTAAGGTATTTGCTTCACTATCGGAAGATTACCCGGATCTGCCCGAGCCGCACAATAATCTTGCCGTGCTTTATGCCAGCCAGGGTCAGTATGATAAGGCCAAGAATGCGCTGGAAGCGGCGATACGCACGCACCCCAGCTATTCCACCGCGCACGAAAATCTGGGTGATATCTACGCCAGGATGGCCAGCCAGGCATACGGCAAAGCTTTACAGTTGGACAAGAGTAATACAGCCGCGCAGACCAAGCTCGCGATGATCAAAAACCTGGCTACAATGAGCAGGGGCATTCAACCCGCTTCCTTATCAGCAAGCAAATCATCAGACACAGGTCCAGAAAAAATCGTGGAGAAAGCCCGGGATAAAATGCCGGCGAAACCCGCTGAAAAATTGGTGCCGGGAACCCCCTCCCTTGCTGAAAAACCGGCGGCTCCCGATAGCGGCTCCAAGGAGATCCTTAAAGCCATAAACGCCTGGGCCAAGGCATGGTCCGACAAGGATGCCACCACGTACCTTGCATTTTATGCAGGTGATTTCCATACTCCTCCCGGCACCTCGCGCCCGGCATGGGAAAAAAGTCGCCGGGAGCGCATCGGCAAGCCAAAGTCTATCCACGTCGAAATTACCCATCCCAAAGTCAGCTTTATCGATGAGGCGCATGCCAGGGTGAGTTTCAAGCAGTCGTATCACTCGGATGCGATCAAGAGCACCACCACCAAAACCCTTGAAATGGTCAAGACAGGAGAAGAATGGCTGATACAGCAGGAGCAGGTAGGACGATGAAATCGCCCATGCGCCTGATGTTCCCGAAGCAGGGTTGCGCAATGGCGAAAGCCACGATAACCACAGCCACGCTGGCGGCATACTGCCTTGTAATCCCAGGAGTACTGGCAAGTGAAAGCTCAATCCTGACGGAGCTGTCCATGGCCGGACCGGAAGCTGCGCTCGTCAAAAGCCTGCAGGAAATCGCTGAGAGCCGCGTGGACTCGGCTCTCAGCGGAATCGAGCAGTTACTCAAGACCAACCCCAACTTCCGGCTAGCGCAATTGATCAAGGGGGACCTGCTGCTGGCTCGGGTCCGACCCATTAATGATATGGGCAATACCGGGGGGACACCCCAGCAGGATATTGCCGATCTGCGCGAAGAGGCGCGAGCAAGAATGCAGCGTCATCGGGAATCGGTCCCGCACAATGCGATACCGAAATATCTGCTGCAAATGCCGCCGGAACAAAAATACGCAATCATTGCCGATACTCGCAAATCCCGGCTTTATATATACCAGAATATCCGTGGCGAGGCCCGCTATCTTGCCGATTATTACATCAGCAGCGGCAAGAATGGATCGCAAAAATTGAAAGAAGGCGACAAGAAAACGCCTGTGGGCGTATATTTCATCACCGCCAACCTGCCGCGCGAGAAACTTACGGACTTCTACGGCAGCGGCGCATTCCCGATCAATTATCCCAACGAGTGGGATAAGCGTCATGGGCGCGATGGCTACGGCATATGGCTGCATGGGACGCCCTCGAATACATACAGCCGCCCGCCTCGTGCCAGCGATGGGTGCGTGGTACTCTCCAATCAGGACCTGAATGCGGTGAGCGCGACCCTGCAGGTCGGCATAACTCCCGTCATCATCAGCGACGAAATGGAGTGGGTAAAAACCGATGACACAACCATGCTCCGCAACAAAATCACACAGCAATTGGAAAGCTGGCGGCGCGATTGGGAAAGTGGGAATACCGATGCCTATATCAGGCATTACGGACGTGATTTCTCCAGCGGCAACCAGGGCCTAGCTGAATGGGTACAGCACAAACGCCAGGTGAATGCGGCTAAAAGCTGGATCAAGGTAGGCATCAGCAATGTCGGCATGTTTCTTTATCCCGGCAGGGACGACTTGGTGGTGGTTAATTTCGACCAGGAATATTCCAGCAACAACCTGTCCAATAAAATGAAAAAACGCCAATACTGGATGAAGGAAAATAAGAAAGGCCCATGGAAAATTATCTATGAAAGCGCGGCATAGTTTCTGGTGTTATCATAAAAATGATCGATAAATTTTTTTACGGAAAGCCCATGCATATCATCAAGCTTCTCTCGGTTTTCTCGCTTCTTTTCAGCGCAATTACAATTGCCTACGCCGCCAATCCCCAGGTTGAAATAAAGACCAATTCTGGCACTATAGTGCTGGAACTCTATCCGGATAAGGCACCGAAGACAGTATCAAATTTTTTGAATTACGTGAAGGACGGCTACTATGCAGGCACCGTATTTCACCGGGTCATCCCCGGATTCATGATTCAGGGTGGCGGATTCGACAAGACCCTTAAACAAAAGCCCACAAGACAACCCATTGAAAATGAAGCGGCTAATGGTCTCAGGAATGAGATCGGGACCGTTGCCATGGCCCGCACGCCGGACCCGCATTCAGCATCGGCGCAATTTTTTATCAACGTTGCCAATAACGCTTTTCTCAACCATACCGCGCCTACGCCGCAAGGTTATGGCTATACCGTATTTGGAAAAGTCATAAAGGGAATGGAGGTCGTCAACAGGATCGCCGACGCTCCCACCGGTCCTGCGGGACCTTTCCCGAGCGATGTGCCTAAGGCAACCGTGGTCATCGAAGAAGTCAGACTCATCGCGGCGGGACCCTCTGCCGCAGCCAGCACTCCCACCAAATAAAGGACAAACATGATCAAACTGCATACCAGTCACGGCATCATTACACTTGAACTCGACAGCGAGAAAGCGCCGTTGACTGTTCAGAATTTCATCAACTATGTAAATAGCGGACATTATGACAATACGATATTCCATCGTGTGATTGATGGCTTCATGATCCAGGGGGGCGGCTTTGAGCCCGGCATGAAGCAAAAGCAGACTCGTGCGCCGATTCAGAATGAGGCCGCCAATGGACTCAAGAACGAAAAATATACGATCGCCATGGCACGCACCTCCGACGTGCACTCTGCTTCCGCTCAATTCTTTATCAATGTCGCCGATAACAATTTTCTCAATTACACTTCATCAACCTCTCAGGGTTTTGGCTATTGTGTATTCGGCAAGGTCACGGAAGGCAAGGATGTGGTGGACCAGATCAAGAAAGTAAGAACAGGCGATCGAAGCGGACATCAGAACGTGCCACTGGAAGATGTGGTGGTGCAGAAAGCGGAAGTAGTCCAATAGCCAGATCGTTGGGAAAGCGCCCTTGAACAAAAATTTTCTCTCGCTCTGCCTTGCCACAGCGCTATGCATGTCCACTATGCTGCACGCCCTGCCCTTTGCGGATACCGTGGTCAGCTTCGTCGGAGGCAATGGTTTCGGGATTGACGATGGAATCGTCGATGGAGAGGGTATCGATGATCTGCGGGCGGTAACGGCCGCGATAAGAGCATTGGACGGGACAATAGTTGCCTTGGGTGGCGCCACGGGGGCTCCAGGTACCATCACCATGCATTTCAGTAGTGGCGAGGTGCTTGACGGAACCGGTCCGGATCTCCGGTTTTTTGATACTTTCAGCTTCCTGGACGGATTCAGCCTGGACATCAGCGCTGATGGATCCAGCTTCACGCACGCATTTTCCCTTGCCGGAGATCTGCTGAATTTTTCATGCTCCCTCGCATTCCCGTGCGTTACGAATGTGGACATATCCAGTACGGGACTCAGCGCGATCAGCTATCTCAGGATAACCGCCGCAGGCAACAGCGGACAAGGTTTCCCCGAAGCCTATACGCTTGATGCCGTGGAAGCGCTTAATTTTCGTTCCTCCATCGCCGTTTCCGAACCTGGGATACTTGCGCTGTTTGCCCTGGCTGCCGCCGCACTCATGGTCATACACCGCCGGAAAATATTGAAGAATCCTTTCCCAGGTTCTGAATACATATGATAGATATTCTTTATTGGGAGAAATCATGTCCATTTTTCGACTTCTTGCAGCTATATCGATCAGTCTGTGGTTAGCAGCGCTCAGCGGTTGCGCAACCACCACCGCGGGGGGCGCGGTGGGCGCGAACCGCTCTCAATTCATGCTTATTTCATCGGAACAATTGGAGCAAACAGCAGCGCAGGGTTACACCAAGATGAAAGCGGACGCGATAGAAAAAGGTGCGCTGAACCAGGATAGCAAACTGCTGCAACGAGTACAGGCCATTGCCCGCAAGATCGAGCCACACACCGGCGTGTTCCGCCGGGATGCCCCCGGCTGGAAGTGGGAAGTCAATATAATTGATAGCAATGAGCTCAATGCCTTCTGCATGCCCGGCGGCAAGATCATGTTTTATTCCGGGTTGATTAATCGCCTGAGACTGACTGATGAGGAGATTGCGGTCGTAATGGGGCATGAAATCGCCCATGCCTTGCGCGAGCACTCGCGTGAGCAGGTCTCCCAGGCGATCGCCGCACAGGCTGCGATGGGTGTTGGGTCGGCGGTGCTTGGCCTTAGCCAGAATGCAGCTCAGCTTGCCAACATTGGTTACGAAGCGCTGATAGCCACCCATTTTAGCCGTACCGACGAGGCAGAGGCCGATCGTATTGGTCTGGAACTGACCGCCCGTGCGGGCTATAACCCACGTGCCGGAATAAGTTTGTGGCAAAAGATGATGAGCGCCAATAGCGGCTCGCGGCCCCCCGAATTTCTGAGCAGCCATCCAGCGGACTCGACCCGGGTTCAGCAGATCAAATCACTGATGCCAATCGTTATGCCGCTCTATCAGGCTGCCCGCCACTGAAGTTGAGCGCTATGGCGGCGGTTGTATGTAAAAATTCCGTAATCGTCTTTAGTTATCGCCTTTAATTCTTGCGGTATGAATTTGAGTTTACAAGTAACCGACCCGATCAAGCTAAATCGGACACATAGTCTCTCGGGTTCAGGCACTGCCGCTGGCGTCAAGATTATATTAATAGTATTTTGCAACCAATCACGTTGCCTATAACCCGGAAGGATAAGTTTCATCCATTTCGCCCGGTCTTTTATGGGCGAACGATGGCAATGGCCTCACGGCTTCTGTTTCATCAATATGAATCATGAAATCAAATTGCCGTGGCAGGGATGTATGGAAATAGTGGCTCATGCGCTCTGTTTCAGGCCGATAAATGACGCCGATGGCACGCTGCAATCTCTCGTCTGCCAGCATGTAGGCGGCTTCGCTTTTTCCCCGTAAATCGAACAAGAATCGCCGCTTTTCGAGACGCGAGAAAATTTCTTCATAACTGCCGGGCAGCGGCTCCCGGATCGTCTTTGTTTCCGCCGGTCCGTCCCAGTCTGAAGCCGCCGTCACCGTACCACGGCTGGTCGAGAATCCAACACGAAGCCCCCCGTTCCCGTATTTTTCACTGACTAATTGGCCGATATTGATTTCGCCGCGACGCCCCATATCGGTTGCCGCCGCGTTGCCCACATGAGAATTATGTGCCCAGACCACGATTCGTGCTTCCCGCCCTTGCTGCATACCCAGATGGGCGGCAAGTTTTTCCAGCGTTTCGAACATGTGGCGATCCCGCAGGTTCCATGTGTTGGGTCGTCCCCTGAACATGGCACGATAGTATTCCTCGGCATTTTTTACCAGTTCGGCATTCTGTCGTGCCGAAAAATACTCATTTCCGGCAAAGGCACCTTCTCGCTCGATATAGGACCGTGCCTTCTGTTGCAATTGGATGAGCTGGATAATGACTTCCCGCTCGCAGGAATCCCATCGTCCCGATGCAATGGCATAACCATATGCTTGTGGATCATTGATGAACTGGCCAAAACAGGCATAACGCGCGCGCGCAGCTGCAGCTTCCTTCGGGTCGATTTTGTCCAGATAGGCAAGAACCGCCTGCATCGAGGTCGTCATGCTATACAAATCAAGACCATAGAAACCAATTGGTTGCGTCCGGCCTATCCGATCCTGGTAACCCCCACTTGCTCCATTATAATCGTGCAGCCATTCGACAAATGCCTGAACCTCGGCATTACGCCACATCCAGGTAGGGAACCGCTCAAAGCCCGATAAAGCCGAGTCTGCTTCCATATCCCCCAACTGCTGCGGTTGACCCGATACATAACGATGAACCCTGTAAGCGTCCGGCCAGTCAGCTTCAACGGCAATAGCATTAAAGCCTTCTTCTTGGATGAGGCGCCGGGTAATCTCAGCGCGAATCCGGTAAAACTCCATCGTGCCATGAGTGGCTTCACCGATCAGGACGAATATTTTTCTTTTTGTATTGCCTGAAGCATCCCCCCGGACCGCCTGTATTATCGCATCATAGTCATTCTCGAAACCCGGCAGGGGCTGAGCCTGTGTTTCCAGCGCGTCAGCCAGTTTATGATCAAAATCGAGGCCAGGCATACTATGCGCCCTCCTTCATTCTGGGGAATAGCCAGTTTCATCGAATAATCACGATATAGGAGGCCGCCCGGCGTTTGTAGTGACTTGATTTAGAAGCGCCAGCACATCCTCATCCGGTGTCCGGGAAAAATCGTCGGATCATTTTCCGCTCCGCGCCAGCTCTTCCTGTCCCGGCACACCAAGCTTGCGGATCAACCATAGATCCATCGGCACAATAAGAATATTGCTTCTGCCGGCATGGCCGGAGAGCGCATTCGTAAGTTGCTTCCCCGCTTCTGGTCTGTTTGAAAAGCGATGAAAGACAGCCGTCATCCGGTTGATCTCTCGGCTATTCCAAGTGATCGCGAAACCATTGGGCCGCCAGAAGCGCAGCGGCTTCAAGCGTGCCGGATTCTTCAAACAAATGCGTTGCGTTCGGCACGACTTCCAGTTTTGATTGGGCATTGAGCTGCGCCAGTGCCCATTTATTGAGATCCAGAACCTGGGGATCGTTTTCTCCGACGATAAGCAGTACGGGCGCCATAACCTCCCGCAGATAATCCCCAGCCAGATCCGGTCTGCCGCCACGTGAGACGACCGCCATGATATTTTCCGGACGCCGGGCTGCGGCAATCAACGCGGCGCCAGCTCCTGTACTGGCACCGAACCATCCAATTTTAAAATGGCACGTCTGAGCTTGACTTTGCAACCAAGCCGCGATATCAACCAATCTGCCCGCCAGCATTGGAATATCGAAACGCAGATGCCGCGTCCGCAAATCAATGACCTCTTCTTCTTCCGTAAGCAGATCAGCAAGGAGTGTTGCAAATCCATACCTATTCAGTGTTTCCGCGACATAACGGTTTCGTGTACTGTGCCGGCTGCTGCCGCTCCCATGCGCAAATGCAATAATGGCTTTCGCACCCGCTGGTATAGCCAGATCCGCACTCAACAGCACACCACCCGCCGGTATACGTAGCGCTGTGGTCTCGGGAGTATCGTGTAGCGGACGGATGGGCATAGGATTTTTACACTCCCAGTTTGATGAGCCAGACAAAGTAATCACAGCCCCTATCAATTAACGACGTTTTACTAATTACACTACTACAATAGCATAACTGTGAGGGAGTTCCCGGGGGATTTCCGTGCGATTCCGAACATAGCCGGATGTTTCTTAACACGGGACCAACGTTGGAACCGGCTGGATATTCCGGCCACAAAATAAGATTGAGTCTGCTTTATCAGGTAAAAATTACGGAAATTGTCACCGCCTCGTACTATGATGAAAACGGGGAACGGATCCTTCTTCAATTCTTTATAGGAGCAGGTAAAAAATGAAAACGATTTACCGGATTTACCCGGCGATAGGAATCGCGCGGATAGGGAATAGCGAGACCGGCTATTTTCTGGGTCCCGAATCTCCAGGTATTGTTCCGGAGGGACCCTATCGTGACAGTTCATCATCCGGAAAAATAAAACCGCAGGGTGTCCGGTTCCGAATCTATAAATTCACTCGGGATGAGTTTGGCAAGGAAATGCTAAACAACGAAGTTGTGCTGGATAAGAAGACAAAAATCATGTGGAGCGTTCATCTTGTCAACCGCAAAGCGGCGGGTGGAAACTTTCCCCCAGGGGGTTCGTCTTCTTCCCCGCGAAACACCGGCTATGACCGCGCCGGATTAGTCGTGGATGCTTCGTTACAATTAATATCCGGAAAAAACAAAACCGCTATATCGTTGAATGGAGAAATCAATTTTATACGAAACGGTAACATCGAAGGCAGCGAAAAGATTGCGCTTGGGCGGCTCCTGACCGATGAAAAAGGGCGACTCATTGTTGTTGGCGGTCCCGGTAAATCAGGCTCTCCCACCGGCCGGGGCTTGGATAGTTTCGCCAACAACGATGGGTGGTATGACGGCGTTTCCGATGGTCCGGTGAGCGCTGTGGTGGAAATCGACGGTGAACCACCTATCACGGCGGAAGGGGGTGCGTGGGTTGTTGTCGCTCCTCCGTCGTATGCCCCAGGGATCGAAAATGTAACCACATGGTACGATCAGGCTCTAAATGTCGCCGTAAAGAATTTCTCTCCGCATCTCGTAAAAGATGTGCCGTCATTTACGCGCGATATCTATCCCATATTGAAGCGGACAGTGCTGCTACACTGGGTGGTCGAACAGGAAAACCGTCATCATGGCAGCGCGGGAAATTTCTTGAATCCTGCACGGCTAAACAAACTCATAGACAAGACCGAAAGTGGAAAATCCGCACGTGAAGCGGTTTTTAAGTGGCTGATGAAACCCAATACCCATGTTGACCCCAATACCCCACCGCCACAACTACCTCCGGCCATGCCGAAAGTGAATAGCGGCCTGGATCCCGATAACCCCGAGCGCGGCGAATATACCGCACTGACGGAGCATCAGTATGCAATGATGGAAAAATGGTCGCAGGGTAAATTCCACGCCGACTGGACCGCCGAGCCTGCAGCCGTTCCATTCGATGAATTGCCGCTGGAACAGAAGCCCGATGCCTTGACACGGGCATCATTGGAAGGGTGTATTGGCGCGCCCTTTTTCCCCGGTATAGAAGTAACGTATGTGATCGCGCAGGCCGCAACCTACGAAGCACCGTTTCGAATCAAGCATACCCTCCCCCCTGGTTTTCTGACTGAGCGCATGGCATTGCCATGGCAGGCTGATTTTCTGGCGTGCGGTGAGCTATGGTGGCCCGCTCAGCGCCCCGTCGATGTCGTCACCGCATCGGGGCAGATTCAGTCATTCTCGCGAGGCATACAAGACTATGGGGATATGGTCCGGTGGTGGACGGAGCTTGGCTTTATTGTAAAGAAAGGCGAAAAATTTGTTGAGGACGAACGTAATCCCATCGATGGCCAGTCTTAAACCAAATGTAAAGATCACCCTTGAGGCTGTTTGAAAATGGCGGGGTCAAGCTGATATCTTTGGAGAAGCTTATAGAATTCGGTGCGATTACGTTTGGCAAGACGCGCGGCCTGGGTCACATTGCCACCTGTGATTTTCAGCACGCGCACCAGATAATCTCTCTCGAAGCTCTTGCGCGCATCCTCGAAAGAAACGAGTTGCTCCTCCTCCTTGTGCATGGCATCGTATACCAGCACCGGTGAAATCAGCGGGGCGGTACTCAAGACGACGCACTGCTCCACAACATTCATGAGTTGCCTCACGTTTCCGGGCCATGAAGCGGCTACCATCATTTCCATTGCCTCGGGTGAGAATCCATTGATATTCTTGTCGTATTTGACAGAAAATATACCCAGGAAATGATTCGCCAGCAAAGGAATGTCTTCCCGCCGTTGCGATAAGACCGGAATGGTTAACGCCACGACATCCAGTCTGTAATAGAGGTCTTCCCGAAAACTGCCGTTAGCGATTTCAGCCTTGAGATCACGATGAGTAGCGGAAATGATACGAACATCCACAGGGATTGTCTGCATGGATCCGACCGGTCGCACTTGCCTTTCCTGGAGAACGCGCAATAATTTGACTTGAAGCAAAAGCGGCATGTCTCCGATCTCATCCAGGAACAACGTCCCTCTTTCCGCCAGCTGCAATAAACCCTTGTGATCCCTGACAGCGCCCGTGAACGCTCCCTTGACGTGTCCGAACAACTCGGATTCCAGCAATTGTTCCGGAATCGCTGCACAATTTATAGCCACAAACGGATGATGACGACGCTTGGATGCTTCGTGTATGGCGTGAGCAAACAATTCCTTGCCAACTCCGCTCTCGCCATAAATCAGCACACTTGCGTCCCCTTCCGCTACCAGTCCCGCCTTGGTGAGAAGATCCTCCATTACCGCACTTTGCGTAATAATGGCTTTGGACCACGATGCTTGTGACGTCTCATTCTGTCCCGCGGCACCGGGGACAAGCCTGAGAGCTTGACTAATGTTGGCCAGCAGTGTCTTGCTGTCAAAAGGTTTGGCAAGATAGCCGAATACACCCCGCTGAACAGCCGCCACCGCATCGGGAATAGTCCCATGCGCGGTCAGAATTATCACTGGCAATGTGGGTAGCGTACGATGAATTTGTTCGAATAGCGCCATCCCGTCCATGCCACTCATCTTCATATCGCTTATGACGAGTTGGGGGCGTGACACGTCCAGATAATTAAGCGCCGCCTCCGCGCTTTGCACAGCTTCCGTTTTATAGCCGGCGGCCGTAAGCCGTATCGTGAGTAACTCAAGCAGATCGGTATCATCATCGACAATTAGGATTCGTGGCTTGGAGTCAGGTATGTTTTTACTCAAGTTTGCAATCCTAAATCCGCGGTTGAATGGGGCGAAGTGTGTAATTTTGGGGATATGGGGTAAAGTGCGCCCGCGCAGGCGGGCCAGCACCCTCCGCTGCCCTGCTGTGCGGGAAACCGCAAATCCCCAGCGAAACTCAAGCAGCGTGAGAAGTCTTTGTGGATCATGGTACCAAACATGACACATGAGCGATCAACTGTAGGATTCAAGATTGTTACGGTTCCCTGAGAATAAGATTTTTTTCCATGCTTTTAATGGCTTCAATCTGGTTTTGTAATGTTTCCACGCGTTTTTGCTCTTCCTTCAATTTTAATGCCAGCTCATCCACGCTATTATTTAGCCGTTGCTGTTCCGTTAGCAGTGACGCAAGCAGGTTTCTGAAACTCTGCAAACCCGTTGCCGGCTTCACATCGCGTGGCCATTCATTTAGCAGATAAAGCGCCGAGGTGGTGTCGCGGAAAGGAGTGTTGGGCAACATAAGAAGCAATATCAGTCTGGCCCGATTTGCATCACTTTTGTTTTGTACGAAATTCTGTTTTACCCTGTCGTATACGCGAGCAAGTTCCGCCGGTGGCTGCTTACGCAAAGTATCATAATATTGCATCAGATCTTCCATCTGACCGGTGACGATCAAGTCGAACGGCAGCGGCCCTGCAGGTTGCCGATTTCCAGGAACTGTGGAACAGGCGGCTAGCAACGCCAATACAGCCACCGGCAGAATCCAGAGTTTTCTGCGTGCGCTACTCATAAGGTTCCTTCCACATCACGAATCGGCAGGGTAAGACGAAAATGAGCACCATTGACGCCCTGCTCCTGCTGCACAAGCTCTATAGTGCCACCATGCGCAAGAGCGTATTCACGCGCGATGGATAACCCCAATCCGGTTCCCTTTATGTGACTGTCAAGTACCTGTCGCCCCTGATAAAAAGGCTCGAATACCTTTTCACGATCCGCCTCATCA
Source organism: Nitrosospira lacus (assembly GCF_000355765.4). Classification (NCBI taxonomy): domain Bacteria; kingdom Pseudomonadati; phylum Pseudomonadota; class Betaproteobacteria; order Nitrosomonadales; family Nitrosomonadaceae; genus Nitrosospira; species Nitrosospira lacus. Next base: position 2,675,615 of record NZ_CP021106.3, read on the forward strand.
ACACCGGCGCCGGCATCCAGAATATCGAATTGCACCGTCTCGTCTACTTTGCTTGTCCAGATTCTTATACGTCCCCCAGGGGGGGAGAACTTGACGGCATTCGATAGCAAATTATCCACAATAACCTTAATTTTTTGTTTATCGCACTCAATTATCAACTCCGGGCAGGAAACCTCGATTTTCAAGCCTTTGCTCATGATAATAAGATTCTGGTCTTGTAGCACCGCATCGAGAATTTTTGTCAGATTCGCCTCTCGTTTTACCAGGGCCGCTTTCTCGGTCTGAAGCGCGCTGTAACTCAGCAAATCTTCAATGCGCCGTTGTAATTGTATGCTGTTGCTGTACAGGATATTTGCGATACGCTGTTGCTCTTCGGTCAGTTCCCCGGCCACGCCTTCCGCAAGCAGGTCGGCACCTTCGCGCATGGCAGTAAGCGGTGTCTTGAGTTCATGAGATACGTGCTGCAGAAACCGCGTCTTCTGTTCCTCCAGTTTGAGCAACCGGCGGCGCAACCAGTCCAGGCGTTCGCCGAGATACCTTAAATCCTGAGGACCATCCACCCGTATGGCTTTAAATAGCGCACCTTCCCCCATGGTACGAATCGCCTCGTCAATTTGGCGTATTGGATGCGCAATCCGCAGGGAAAAGATAAATGCGAGGAGAATCGCAAATGGAATTAACGCCAGCAACTGCCATCCGACGGTAAAGCGGGCATCCCCTGCCATATCCTGCATTTCGCCCACTTCGCGTTCAATCAACGCGTAACCGACTGCTGAAAATGTTCGCGCTGAATCCCGGAGGGGCACAAATTTGCCAATCAGATCGCGGAGCTCTTCCGGCGACTGCGCCATGGCTGACACGTTCCCGAAAATCGATACCTCCAACAGCTGCATCTGCTCCAGCAATTGTTTCTGTTCAGTATGCAGGGAAAGCTCAAAAAGATTCGTTGCCGTGCTCTCGAATTTCTTGTGTGCCCTGAAATAATTCTCGAGCAGGGATGTGTCGCCAAGGATGTGTGTCTGCCGTACAGCACGTTCCATGGCTGCAATTTCATCCGCCAGGACCCGGCTGCCGTGCGCAATTTGCGCCGCCTGATATACAGCCCTGCGGCTTTGATCCGCCAGCCGGTCGATGGAGAATGCACTGTTGACGAGTGCGGTGATAAGCGGCAAGCCCACCAGGGCAAACCCGAACAAAATCAATTTCAGGAAAGATTTGGGCTTACGCCGCAACCGTGACAAGGAAGCGGCGCCGGTGCCGCTCTCTTGCCTTACGGTATCCCCGTGAACAACCATTTATATCCTTTGACTGGAAAACCCGCCAGGGGTCGACATCCGGATTGATATCCAGATTACTTTTTTCTGATCCGCAGATTATGCTGGTAATTCAGAAAAGCTGAATAGTCTTATTGGTCGCAATCCCTCTTGTCACCCCACCCCCTCGGATTTAGAAGCTTGTAATGCCCTAAGGGCTTGACGCAATATAAGGCTTGCAATAATGCTTGGAAGGAAATTCCTTATTCCGGCGCGAATTCACAATAACATCGCCACCATTCTTTACACACTCCCTCATTGCGTTATTCAGACTTGCATAATGCTCATTTGGCTCTGTATTCTTTGAAACAGGAGACACTTTCTCCCGAATCTTGAGGCACGCCGCGGCTTCGTTGGGAGCAGAAGAAATATTTTTCGTGGGGGGTAATGCGCATAACTTGCACGGATTACCCGGACACAGGCATCCGCTACATTCCGCTTGCACCACGGTAGCAAATACCCCCAGCAGCGATGCAAGTATGAGTGGAATAATCAGCCGCAACATATCAATTGATTTCATATTCATATCATTTCGTCTTTCATATCAAGACCACCATAGACCCACCGCTCCGGCTCATACGGCTTGTGGGGCGCGGCTTCATTCTCTCGAGTCTCCGAGTAATTCGTTACAATAACTTCCTCACATTCTCCGGTGGCCGGCACAACACTGCTTCGTCACCACGCACGACAATCGGCCTCTGAATCAGGTCCGGGTTGTCCACCATAATCTTAATTAATTCGTCATCGGTTAACCGCTGTTCAGCCAGCTTCAAGCTCCGCGCCAGAGGTTCGTCGCTACGCAGTACATCACGTACCGGCACACCCAGTTTCTCGATCAGTTCACGCAATCCCGCGATGGTTAGAGGTATCTCGTAGTAATTGACTGCATCGAACTCTTGCCCGCTATCCTTTAGAAGCGCAAGCGTGGCACGGCACTTACTACAGGTGGGTTTGTGATAAACGGTAATCTTGTTACTCATGCAATTTTCTCCTGTCTCAATCACCAGCCTTGCCAGGCTCGATCCGCATTACTGCGAGCTGGAAACTGCTTGTAAAATCCACATTTCGTCGAATCAATATTAAAACGGCGGCCTGACGCGTATGGCCGGCCACCGTTTCATATAGCCGCCACTTTAGCAAATATATACGGATTCGTGACTAAACTCTCCCACGATAATCAAAAAATCGCCAGTGCGACCTGGCGCATGCATAAATCGTTAATGAGAAAAAAATTATACTGTAGGATTTCGGAAGATATCCTTCCACCCCTTGAGCAGTTTTACCCGCTTTCATCCTGCCTCTGCCTTGCGCGCTGCGCTGCTCACACCCTTTTGCCGAATTTTTTTAGTACATGATGCGTCATGCTGAGTGCAAGCTCATGTTCACCCAGAAGCACCGTGCCTCCGCTTTCTTTTCGGAGCAGCGCCGCTTCTTCTTCATTATGTGTACGCACGATAATCTCAATCGGCGGATTAAGCATACGAGCGATTTCTATCATCCGGCGTGCGCGCAGCGCATCGGGGACTGCAATCACCAGCATTTTGGCCCGCGCAATATGCGCTTGTATAAGCACAGCGGGTTCAGCCGCATCCCCCGCTACGGCATGGATTCCACGCTTGCGCAACCCCTCTACCATCTCACGGTTTTGATCCGCCACAACAAGCGCCAGCCCCTGCTCGGCCAGTGCTTCGCCAATGTGCCGGCCGACCCGGCCATAACCCACAAGCACCACGTGGTTGGTCACGTGGCTAGAGGCAACCGACATTGGCAGTTCAGCCAGGGGGTCGTCAGAGCGTTCCAGGATGCGGGCAAGCTTGGATCGGGAGCGTATCCATTCCTGCGCCGGTTCGATCACCTGAAATACCAGGGGGTTTAATGTGATCGAGATAAAAGCCCCCGCGAGTATAAGACTCTGGGCTTCGACCGGCAGGAGCCCGAGTGAAACACCGAGCGCCGCAAGGATAAATGAGAATTCCCCAATCTGGGCAAGACTGGCCGACACGGTTAATGCCGTATTGAGCGGATAGCGAAAAGCAAGAACCAGAAGGAAAGCTGCCAGTGATTTGCCGATAATAATAATCCCGAGTGTGGCAACAACGCGGAGTGGTTGATCGATGAGAACGTTGGGATCGAACAGCATTCCGACAGAGACAAAAAACAGTACCGAGAAAGCATCTCTGAGCGGCAGGGATTCCTGAGCGGCCCGATGACTCAAATCGGACTCCCTCATTACCATCCCGGCGAAAAAAGCGCCGAGTGCAAAGGAGACACCGAAGAGCATTGCGGAACCGTAGGCAATACCTATTGCCACCGCAATCACGCTCAGAATAAAGAGCTCGGTCGAGTTGGTGCTCGCGACATGCCAAAGTAACCAAGGAAAAACCCGTTTCCCGACAATAAGCATTAGCGCGATGAAGACCGCCACCTTGCCAAAGGTGAGCAGGAGCGTTATTAGCAGATCCTGGCTGGGCCCGTCCGCTGGGCTGCCGGCAGAGGTCCCAAGCCATCCGGCGAGCGGCGGCAAAAGAACGAGAACCATAACCATTGCCAGATCCTCGACCACCAGCCAGCCCACCGCAATCGATCCATTGACGGATTTGAGTACACCGCGCTGCTCCAGCGCCCGAAGCAATACGACTGTACTCGCGGTTGATAGCGCCACACCAAACACGATCGCCGCACCCAAGTCCCAACCCCAGGCAACAGCGACCGTCGCGCCAAGAGCGGTTGCCACTCCAATTTGCACCAGGGCGCCAGGCAGCGCAATCCGCCGGACAGCCAGCAGATCGTCCAAGGAGAAGTGTAGTCCCACTCCGAACATCAACAGAATGACCCCGATTTCCGCCAGTTGGCCCGAAAGCTCCATGTCGGCCACGAAGCCGGGTGTATTGGAACCCAGGATGACACCTGCAACCAGATAGCCAACCAATACCGGCAATTTCAAGCGGTGGGCAATAAGCCCCATAAGCAAAGCAAGACCGAAACTGACGGCAATCGTGGTGATCAGGGTAACACTATGGGGCATGTGTTTTGCCGTTTAGACAAGTGGGGTACAGCGCTGATGGGTTTATGGATTGTGGCGCGGCACTCCAGGATGGCAAGAGAACGCAAATTTATTTTCGGATTCCCGTCCGCTCAATATGAAAAATAGATCATTCAGGAAATATTATTAATGATGAAAAACATCTTTGTGGAGATCATAGCCAACTTAAAACATGAGTGAATCAATTGCCGGATTTCGCTCCGGATTTTATGAAGCATTCGGGTTAATCCAATAGGACAGGGATATTTCTCTCCTCGGCGTGCTCAGCCTCTCTGCGATATGTGCGGAAGCGCCAGCCAAACAATCCCAAGCCGGCAAGCATCATCGCCCAGGTCTCCATTTCGGGTACGGACGAAACCTGCCAGCCGATGTCTCTCATGGCAGCATAATCAAGCTCGGTAAAATATTTGCGTTGCCCGGCGGCGATAGAAGGATCCATCGCAGCTTCCTGGGCAAGATAGCGGAGTCCGTTTGCCCAGTGACTGTCACCCGCCAGGGGGGGATTGTAACCAAGCAAGGCGTGAACGGTGCGGCCGGTAAAAGAACCATCCGAAATCAGGTTATCAAAAGAATCGGCACCGCCAAAACCGAGTACATGCGCCAACTCATGCACTGCCACCGAATAAAGGTCAAAGCCGGAAAAGGATTCGGCAGTGGTGATATCGGAATCAACATACCAGTTGGAGGCACTATTAAAGGAGATCGCCCCGCCCCATGGTCCGAAATCGGTCTTAATCGGTGCAAGAGCCCCCATCTGGCCTCTACTGAGCGCGTTGTCAATGAAATCGGCGGAACCATTGCTGACGAATCCTCCTCGACCGCCTACCGCCAGCGTGCTGCCCAAATTATGGGCACCGGCAAAAACCACGATCTGATTCGCGGCAACGCTGAAATTGGAGATACCAGTCTTGTTACCGTTATCCGGCTGAAAGAAACTTACATCAAAACTATTCGATCCAGATGGCGTGATCGCGGTCAGCGCAGTCGGTCCGCTCTCCTGAAAGCGGCTCTCGAATGTAGAAGCTGCGGCATTCAATAAATTCTGACGTGAACTGTTAGCGCCTGTAAAAAAACCCAAACTGTCGTATCGATAGTCGAAATGGATATCGATATTAGCCAAAGCAGCCTGACTTGCGGCGAGCAATATGCCGGAAAATACCGAATATGCGAATTTCATCTTGACTGGCTCCTGGCGGTTTTAACTATTTAATCGGCATGCTCCAGCGCTTGCAACGGATCAACATGGCTCAAGCCAAATTCTTTTGCAACCGCGGGATAAGTGACCGAACCCCGATGCGTGTTAAGCCCGTATTGTAGCGCCAGATTCTTTCTTACCGCATCCAATCCTTCATCAGCCAGACGCAATGTATAAAAAGCCGTTTGCGCATTCAGCGCAAAGGTACTGGTGCGCGGGACCGCGCTCGGCATGTTGGCGACACAGTAATGCACCACTCCGTCAAGTTCATAGGTCGGATTGCTGTGCGTGGTCGGCCGGGTGGTTTCGACGCACCCCCCTTGATCAACCGCAACGTCGACGATCACAGAACCTTTTCGCATATTCGGCAACATCCCGGCTGTAATCAACCAGGGCGCACGTCCGCCAGGAATCAAAACGGCACCGATCACCAGATCGGCGTTGTAGATCACCTCTTCAATATTATACTCATCACTGATGCGCGTCTGTAGTTGCCCATGATAAATGTCATCCAGGTATTTGAGGCGATCATGATTGATATCCAGCACGGTGACCTGGGCACCGGACCCAACAGCGACGCGCGCGGCATTCGTACCGACAATGCCCGCTCCCAGAATCGCGACATTGGCTGAAGCTACGCCGGGCACACCGCCCATCAATACGCCACGGCCACCGTACGTCTTTTGCAGATACGTTGCCCCGATTTGAGTGGCCATACGTCCCGCCACTTCACTCATGGGCGTCAACAGCGGCAATTGACCTCCTTCGGTTTGAACCGTTTCGTAGGCGATACCTGTAACGCCATGCTCCAGCAACGCGATGGTAAGCGGCTCATCCGAAGCCAGATGAAGATAGGTAAAAAGGATCATGTCTCGATGCAGATAAGAATATTCCGCCGCAGTCGGCTCCTTGACCTTAACTACCATCTGCGCCGCCCAGGCGTCTTCAGCACGAGATACGATCATGGCCCCGGCTGACTGGTATTCCGCATCTGAAAGGAAGCTCCCCTCTCCTGCCCCGCTCTGTACCAGCACCCGGTGTCCATGTCGCGTCAAGGCTTTGACTGTACTGGGTGTCATTCCAACCCGATTTTCGTGATCCTTGGTTTCCTTGGGCAATCCGATCAGCATGGTTTTGTTCCTGACTGAATAAAATTGAAACTATTCTTCCGCAAAAGGCTAACCTGGTTCGAAGAATCTTGCAGATAAGCCCACCTCCGCAGATAACTTCATGCACTCCATACAATGATGGGCACTCCTGCGCTATTGATTTGGTGACTCGATAGCCCCGCTTCCTTTGCGCCAAGTATACAACCCGATCCTGGGATCGCTGAAAAAAAGTATTCTATTTGAGAATTTCTGGCTGCTGGAAGGCTCGCGCAGATCCGAACCGGCAGGTCAATGTGCGGCTGCCCTGATTTCAGGGCTATATAAACTTCACAGGCACTGTTGGTAATCGAATGTGAATATAGAGAGCGCGCTTCTGGCAATGAAGGATACACTGAAGCCCCGCATGGCTGATGCGGGGCACTCTGCAACGCGGCCCTCGCGGTCACGCGCGGGATGTGCCCCATGCATCGAGCCAACAGATAAAGCGGATAAATTGATCAGTACTTCATGAAAGCAATACGCGCCCGGATCGCGACTGCACCTGAACGTATCACAGTGAAGCGAGTATGTACGTTACAACGCCTTGACCATATCTTCAACAACCTTCTTGGCATCGCCGAACACCATCATGGTCTTGTCCATGTAGAACAGGTCATTGTCGAGGCCGGCATATCCCGCCGCCATGCTGCGCTTGACCACCATCACGGTGCGCGCCTTGTGAGCATCCAGAATGGGCATGCCGTAAATCGGGCTCCCCGGAACATTCGCCGCGGGATTTACCACATCGTTTGCGCCCAGCACCAGCACCACGTCGGTGTTGGAGAAATCGCTGTTGATCTCATCCATCTCCAGAACTTGCTCATAGGGTATTTCCGCTTCCGCCAACAGTACGTTCATGTGCCCCGGCATGCGTCCCGCGACTGGATGTATCGCAAAACGCACGTTGACACCTTTCTCGTGCAGTTTCTCGGCCAGTTCCTTGACTGAATGCTGGGCCCGCGCCACTGCCAGACCATAACCGGGCACGATGATAACGCTGTCGGCGTTACCCATCAAGAATGCGGCATCGTCGGCACTACCGCTGCGATGGGTTTTCTGTGTCCCGTCGCTCGCCGCAGCCACTGCCCCACCCTCACTGCCAAAGCCACCAAGTATGACGGAAAGAAATGGCCGGTTCATGGCCTTGCACATGATATAAGACAGAATTGCCCCGGAACTTCCCACCAGCGATCCGGCAATGATAAGCATGGGATTGCCGAGCGAAAACCCGATTCCCGCCGCAGCCCAGCCGGAATATGAATTAAGCATGGAGATCACTACCGGCATATCCGCGCCACCGATAGGGACGATAATGAGAAAACCGAGCACAAAGGCGATCGCGGTCATGGTGGCAAAGGCTGTCCAGTTGGTAGTCTCGCTAAAGAAGAACCACAAGCCAAAACCTACCATCACGATTGCCAGAATAAGGTTGACCATATGCTGGCCACCAAATGTAATGGGTGCGCCGCTCATGCGGCCGGACAGCTTCAAGAATGCGATGACCGAGCCCGACCAGGTCATGGCACCGATAAAGGTGCCGAGGAACAACTCCAGTTTACTGCCCATGGGCAATACCGCAGGCAGGCCGAATGAAGCCGGGTTATTGACTGCGGCGATAGCGATAAACACCGCCGCCAGACCTACCAGCGAATGCATGAAGGCAACCAGTTCCGGCATTGCCGTCATCTGCACACGCCGTGCAACAACCGCGCCGATGGTACCTCCCAGCGCGATACATGCGAGTATCAGCGCCCAGTTCTTGGTAATCGTAAGCGTGGTGATAACGGCGATTGCCATCCCCACCATGCCGAACAGATTACCGCGACGGGCGGTTAGCGGCGAGCTCAGGCCTTTTAGCGCCAGAATAAAAAAAACCGATGCGATCAGATACGCGAATGCGACCGAATTTGCGGACATTTACTAGCTTCCTTTTTTATCTTTTTTTCTGAACATTTCCAGCATCCGCTGGGTAACAAGAAATCCGCCAAATACATTGATCGCGGCCAGCGTCACCGCCACGGCTCCCAGCCATACGCCCCAATCGGTTTCCATAGGACCGGCAGCCAGCATTGCACCGACTAAAATAATGCCGGAAATCGCATTGGTTACTGACATCAGCGGCGTATGCAGCGCCGGGGTCACGTTCCACACCACGTGGTAACCTACAAATACCGCCAGCACGAATACGGTCAGGTTAATGATGGTTGGGTCAACTTCGCCGATCATGTTTACTCCTTCAATCCGTTAACTATTAATTCCGGGTCTTGAACAGCAGGGAAGGCGGAAGTGCAAAGCCGGACAGGCATCATTCCTTTCCGCCCACGACTTTTCAGGTTTTACCAGTTACTTCCCCATCGGCACAGACCAGCGTTCCGGAGATGACTTCATCCTCACGGTTCACCTTGAATTCGCCATTCTTCGCATCCAGCATCAGGTTAAGAAAATTCATCAGGTTACGTGCATACAAGGCGCTGGAATCCGCAGCCACCAGTCCGGGCAGATTGGCGATACCGACGAGATGTACGCCGTGCCTCACCACGATTTTGTCCAATTCCGACAGGGGACAGTTACCACCCGCTTCCACCGCCATATCAACGATCACCGATCCAGGTTTCATGGCACGGACGGTTTCTTCCTTGATCAAAACGGGCGCTGGGCGCCCGGGAATCAGCGCCGTCGTAATAATGATATCGGCTGCCGCCGCGCGCTGATGCACCAGTTCACCCTGACGGCGCTTATAATCATCCGACATTTCACGAGCGTACCCGCCGGCCGTTTCCGCTTGCGCTTTCTCTTCCTCGCTCAGCGGAACCTCGACGAATTTGGCTCCGAGACTCTCTACCTGTTCTTTTGCCACCGGCCGCACATCGAACGCTTCGATCACCGCCCCCAGCCGCTTGGCAGTGGCGATAGCCTGCAAGCCTGCCACCCCGGCACCCAGAACCAGTACCCGGGCCGCCTTTACCGTACCCGCCGCGGTCATCAGCATGGGGAAAAATTTCTGATAGACATTGGCCGCCATCAGTACCGCTTTGTAGCCGGCAATATTGGCCTGCGACGATAGCACGTCCATGCTTTGGGCACGGGAAATACGCGGCAGTTTCTCCATGGCGAATGCGGTCAGGCCGTGGCGGGCGAGTGCTTCAATACCTTCCGCCTGGTGCGGAGAAAGCAACCCCAGCAACACGGCATCCTTGCGCATCATCGACAGTTCGCCGGGTTCCGGCCCGCGCACCTTCAGCACGATTTGCGATTGCCCATAAAGCTCCGCCGCGCCGGCTACAATGGTTGCCCCGGCAGCCTGGTACTCCTCATCGGGTATGCTCGCGCCGGCTCCCGCACCGGACTGTACCAGAACAACATGAAAGCCTTTGGCGGTAAATTTCTTCACCGTTTCCGGCGTGGCCGCAACACGGGTTTCACCCCCGCGGATCTCCGCCGGTATGCCTATGTGCATTGATAATCTCCCTTATTTTTGGACATTTTCTATTTTTTTCCAGAAAACTTGCGAAAATTGGCCAATATCACGGCCTATTAATCGCAAAAACCGGATTATAAAGGAACCTGGGCGCGATGAATTATCCGGATTAACGAAAATAGCTCATTCCTGACAGAGATTCCCGGTAATTTCAAGTCCCCGCCTGGCTCGCTTCCTTTAAGCAATGGCTGATCCACCGGGTGGTAAGCTTCTCCTGGACGCTGTTCTGGCGTAAACGCGATGCCAGTCCGCCGAAATCAACCTGGTCAAGCGGCTGATCCTGATTGAAGCATGAGAATACGTAGGTAATTTCGCCTGTCTCCGGATCTTTGTGCGGTTGCAGACACTGAGCACAGATTTCTTTCATCATGCACTGCATCGGTGAATTGATCGAGCCGATCGCATAGTGATCCGTCTTCAAATAAGGCCGAAGCTTATTATGCCGCGCGGCACCTACCGCCGCCATCATCCGGTCGGAGCCAATAGCGATGATACGATCAGCATCCGACAACAGAATTTTCTGAGGACCCAGCGCACCGCTACCATACGCAGCCATCGCGTCCACGATATTACCAACGTAACTAAAATCGTCCGGCCGGGAGGGCGTGAAACCCGGTGCTTCATCGCAACACCATATCACGATGTCCGCCGCCGCCTCGATTTCCGCCACCTTATAGCGATCGATCAGTTTCTTGTAACCGGCAAAATATAAAATTTTGGATCCCGCGGCGCGAGCCGCGGCACCAATGGAAAACAATACCGCGTTACCCAGTCCGCCCCCCACCAGCACAACGGTTTCCTCCGGCAGGATCTCCGTGGGAGTGCCGGTGGGACCCATCAGCACTACCGGATCGCCAGGATTGAGTTTGGCGCACAAATCCGCCGACCCGCCCATTTCCAGGGCAATCAGCGATACCAGTCCGTGCGGAACATCAACCGAGGCTCCCGTCAGGGCGATTCCTTCCATCGCCAATTTCGTATCGCCCACCGTGGTGGCGAGTGTGGCAAAATTCTGGAAGCGATAGAATTGACCAGGGTGAAAACGCTCCACCGCCATCGGCGCATGCACCACCACTTCAATAATATTGGGGGTCAACCGCTCGACCTTATGCACGGTAGCGCGTAATCGCCTATTCATTTCAGCAAAAAACAGGCTGGTGGGCTTTGTTGATGCCGGCGCGACGCGTCCGAGCATCCGGCTAACCACCGGATAACCCTGTTTTGCGCTGGACATGGCCTTCACCACATTGCCCGAATAAGATGGATGCAGATCGCCAAAAAAGCTGATGAAACGCCCGTCGTCGCAACGGCTCAGCAATACCATCGAAGTGTCCGGCTTGGGGTTTCCCCGGGGGGGGCTCACTGGGTCGCCGTTTTCATCGCAGGCCGCGAAGTAACGCCCGTTCAGTTTGAAATTCTTTTCGTCTTCTCTGGCAAGTACCGTGTTTGGTTGAGTTCCCGCCGCAACCAAGACGGCGCTGGCGGGTAATTCAGCTTGTCCGGTTTCTTGCCATGAACCTGTTTCATCCAGGACCTGCACCGAGAATTTCACAGATCTCGCATGTTCCCACTTGTCGGCTTCCACTCGTACAGGCGTGAGGCCTTCAGCAAACCAGATGCCCTCCTCCAGCGCCTTTTCGACTTCCTCGTGATTGAGTGTGTAGGATGGGCTGTCGATGAGCCGTTTCCGGTAAGCGATGGTGGCGCCACCCCATGATTGAAGCAATTCCAGTACACGCGGCGCCCGTTCCTCCTTTTCCGCCGTCTTGCGCTCCGCGCGTATGGCGCGGGCGTGACTGAGAAACTCCTCGGCTATTTCCCGCTCTTCCTCATCCCATGCGCCGCGAATCGCCGCTTCACCCTGTACGGCTGTAAGAATCTCATAACGGCGAAGAAATTTTTCCACTTGTACGGGGTAATAAGCAAGCGCTTCGGTTGCCGTGTCGATGGCGGTCAGGCCTCCGCCGATCACCACCACGGGCAGGCGTAACTGCATGTTGGCAACGGAATTGGTCTGCGCCGCACCGGATAACTGCAGCGCCATCAGAAAATCGGATGCGGCGCGAACACCCCGTGCCAGCCCATTGGGCATATCGAGCACAGTGGGACGCCCGGCCCCCGCAGCCAGCGCCACATGATCGAATCCCATGGCCAAGGCGTCATCGGCGGTAAGCGTTCCACCGAAGCGGACGCCGCCAAAAAGTGCAAACTCTTCCCGCCGCTCCAGAAGCAAGCGGATCAACTTCAGAAAATTTTTGTTCCAGCGTACGGTAATTCCATATTCGGCAACACCGCCAAAACCTCCCGGCATGCGCTCATCCAGATTTTCTTCGAGCTCGCCGGCATCACGAATGGCATTGAATGAAACATGCTCACCCTGACTGTTCACACCTGAAAGTTCTGGATCCAAAGGCTCTATCTTGAGACCGTCAATGCCAACCACGGTATGGCCATCGTTCATCAGATGATGTGCCAGGGTATATCCAGCGGGTCCCATGCCCACTACCAGCACCTTCCGGCCGGTTGGTGCCTTCGGAACCGGCCGCCGCAGGTTGAGTGCATTCCATCGGGTAAGCAGACTATAAATTTCGAAGCCCCAGGGCAATTCAAGTACATCCTTGAGTGTACGCGTCTCCGCCTGCGGGATATCGACCGGTTCCTGTTTCTGGTAAATGCAGGACTTCATGCAATCATTGCATATGCGGTGGCCGGTACCCGCGCACATGGGATTGTCCACTACGATCATCCCCAGACCGCTGATGGCAAGCCCTTGAGTCTTTAATTTGTGGAACTCGGAAATGCGTTCCTCCAGCGGACATCCGGCGAGGAGTACACCCAACTGGCTTTTTTTGAATGATGGCGTTTCTCCCGGCGCCTTCGGCTTCTCCTTTAATCCTTTCGAGCACGAATCCTTGCCCTGCTCATGACACCAAATGCAGTAATTCGCCTCATCCAGGGCACCCACCAGATCGGTGCCGACATCAGTGAGCGCAAAACCCTCCCGGCGCCGTATATGATGAAGGCGATGAACGGTATAGCCGGCGGTGGTGTCGGCATCCGTTAATAAGAGATGCAGATAATCAAGCTTGGCGGGGGCCTTGAACAATATTCCCCCCTGATTACGTTCCCGTCCCGCCGCTGTTTTCAGCGCCCACGCCGCATAGAGCAAAGCATCCCCGAGCCGTTCTTCATTCGTGTTTTCATCCAACAGCCATTCTGTGACTTGGGTTGCAAAAACCAGTTCCGAAAAGGGCTTCCCGAATTCGGCGGCCAGTTTTTCCTCCAATGCGATGCCATCCACTGCGACCGCTTCCGCCTCGCTCACCTTGTTCATCGCCCGGCGCTGTACGAATTGTCTTTTGCAGGCATAAAGTGGAGCCAGCTGATGATGGCGAGCGGCAAGCGCACTGACTTCTTTCTCTATGCCGAACAGCCTGGCAATGAAATCCTCCATCCACGGTGCTACCTCGATCAGCAGGGCTGCTTCCTCTTTGCGATCCAGGCTATCGGGATTGGCGCGAGCAAGATCCAGGCGGACACGCAGCCCGGCCTCCCCTTCATGCAGAAAATCGAGAAATGCCTGATCCAGTCTTACCAGACCATCGCGGCGATACAGATCAGCAAAAACCATGTCGAATCCCAATGCGGGGAAAGCAGCTGTTGCCGGTTCAAGGTGAAGCGCCGATTGTAAGCTTGTTGTCATAATAAGGTCATTGATAGAATGAAAATGAATCAAAAAAGAGGCGGCAAACGTAATCGCTATTTTTTATTAGAGCGCGTCCGTGATTAAAGTTTTATATCCCTATTCAATTTATGTTTTTCACCGCTAAAAAATACAAAAGCGGCAACGCCGCCCCCTTCGCGCTGTCCGCCTTAATCGTCCTGTAGCTTCACAACCTGAACAGCCTTATGCCGGAATCCTCGGCGGTTGACCTAAAACGATCAAACTAATCCAAATTCCTTGCCGGGCAGATCATGCCTGCGGCAACGGTGTTGTTACTTACCTCGTCAATAACAATAAAGCTGCCGGTGGCATGGTTGCGCTGATACTGATCACATACCAGGGGCTGGTGCATTTTCAGCGCAACCCGCCCGATATCATTCATTTTCAAGGTTTCCACCACCTCATGATTAAGCGTATTGATATCCACGCGATAGTCTATACGTGTCACCAGCGCCTTTACGACACGTGTCGTGTGCTTGACGAGATATTTTCGCCGCGGGTCGAGGCTTTGCTCTGACAGCCAACACAGCATTGCCTCAAATTCCTTTGTCACCCAAGGAATGTCTCCCCCGGTTTTTACCAGCATATCGCCACGGGAAATATCCAGATGGTCTTCAATGGTCAATGTTACCGACTGGGGTGCGACCGCGTGATTGATAGTACCATCATAAGTCACGATTTCCTTGATATGCGAAGTCAGCCCGGAAGGAAGCACCTTCACCGCATCACCGACGCTGATGGATCCCGACTCGACCCGCCCCATGTATCCCCGGAAATCGTGCATTTCCTCGGTTTGCGGACGGCACACCAACTGCACCGGAAACCGGAAATCCTCGAGATTGATGTCATGGTCGATGGGAACGTTCTCCAGCAAATCCATCAACGCCATGCCCTTGTACCAGCCAAGTTTTTCTCCGCGCTCCACCACCATATCCCCATTCAGGGCGGACATCGGAATGTACGCAATATTATTCAGCCTGAGCCCGCCGGCAAACGCGGCGAAATCCTCGCAGATCTGCTCAAACACCTCACGGGAGTAGCCCACCAGATCCATTTTGTTGACTGCCACCACCAGATGAGGGATCCCCACCAGACTGGCCAGATACGCATGTCGGCGCGACTGGGTGAGCACCCCTTTGCGTGCGTCAATCAGGATAATAGCCAGATTGGCAGTGGAAGCCCCTGTCACCATGTTACGGGTATATTGCTCGTGACCGGGGGTGTCGGCGATAATAAACTTGCGTTTAGGCGTTGCAAAGTAACGATAGGCCACGTCGATGGTAATACCTTGCTCACGCTCCGCTTGCAAACCATCGGTGAGCAGCGACAGATCGACACCTTCCATGCCGCGCCTGCGAGTCGTATGAGTAATGGCGCTCAATTGATCTTCAAAGATGGATTTCGAATCATGCAGCAAGCGCCCGATCAACGTGCTCTTCCCGTCGTCCACACTGCCGGCGGTAATGAAACGTAACAACTCGGCGTGATCAAACGAAATATTTTCAACTGCTGACATTTACAGCCCTTCTGGAAATTTTTTCACCTGGAATTTCCCGGTCCTTCCGTATCTCGGTGAACGCTTATTAAATTCAAAATCCGGTAACCCGGACACGATAAGGGCATGAGAAAGCAATGCACCGTTATCGCCTGATCCGACTCTATTTATGGGGGCTACTTCAGAAATACCCTTCTTTTTTTCGCAACTCCATGGATGCATCCGAAGTCTGGTCATCCATGCGGGTCGCGCCGCGTTCGGTGATCCGGGTGGTCGCGGTTTCGGCTATGATTTCACTTATGCTGCTTGCCGTGGACTCCACCGGACAGGTGCAACTCATATCTCCCACTGTACGAAAGCGCACCATGATATTTTCCGTTTTTTCGCCCTCCTGAGGCTGCACCAGGTGGGAAACCGGCAAAAGACCACTCCCGCGTCTGATTACATCACGCTTGTGGGCGAAGTAAATATGCGGTACTTCCAGTTCCTCGCGGGCAATGTATTCCCAGACATCAAGCTCGGTCCAGTTGCTGATTGGAAACACACGGATATTTTCTCCCGGATGCACACGGGTATTGTAGATATCCCACAGTTCGGGACGCTGGCTCTTCGGATCCCATTGACCGAATTCGTCGCGGAAGGAAAATATACGTTCCTTGGCCCGCGCTTTCTCCTCGTCACGGCGCGCGCCACCGATGCAGGCATCAAAACGAAATTCGGCGATGGCATCCAGCAGTGTTACCGACTGAAACGCATTACGACTCTGATTTTCAGACCGAAGCACTACTCTCCCCTGGCGGATGGAATCCTCCATACTGCGCACAATCAACCGCTCACCCAGTTGCTGGGCTCGGCGGTCGCGGAATTCAATCACTTCCGGGAAATTATGGCCGGTGTCGATATGCAGCAGTGGAAATGGAAAACGTCCCGGGCGAAAGGCTTTTTCCGCCAACCGCAACAACACGATGGAATCCTTCCCGCCGGAAAACAATAATGCCGGATTGGTGCATTCGGCCGCCACTTCCCTCAGGATATGGATAGCTTCACTTTCCAACGCATCCAGATGGCCCAACTGTCTCGCAATACGTCGTTTGGATGCTGCCGGTTCACTTTTCATCACAGAACCCGGAACGGGAGTAATAAATCCTTGCACGTTGTTTCTCAATAGGGTATCCATCGTTCAGTCCTGATAGTTACGAACCACGAGGCTTTGTCAGCGCCTGGTCATGCTCTTTCTTTTCGTCCCGAGCTTGACCCGGAACAACCATATCCGCTGCCAAACGGGTAGCCACAGCCTTACGGCGCTTGTCCGGATGCAAACCGCACTCCTTGATTTCGGGATTTTCCCACCACCAGCGTCCGGCACGGACATCTTCGCCGGGAGTAATGGCACGCGTACAGGGAGCGCAACCGATACTTGTGTAACCCTTGTCGTGCAACGCGTTATAGGGAACATCGAATTGCTTGAGATAAGCCCACACGTCGGATAGATTCCAATCCAGCAGCGGACTGATCTTTTGCAAACCATTGTCAGCATCAAATTCCGATTCAGCCAGACCCTTTCTGGTCGGCGCCTGATCACGGCGCAGACCGGTGATCCACGCGCGCTTTCCACGCAAGGCACGTTTCAGTGGTTCCACTTTACGAATATGACAACATGTTTTGCGCAACTCCACGCTGTCATAGAACGCATTGGGACCATTCTGCGCAACGTATGCTTCCACGGCGGCAGGCTCGGGAAAATATACGGGAACACGAATGCCATAGCGCTCCGCCACTTCTCTCATCAGGCTATAGGTTTCTTCCGGCAGGCGGCCGGTATCCAGTGTAAACATTTCAATGCCGGGATAATACCGGGCGATGATATCCGTCAGCACCATATCCTCGGCACCGAAACTGTTGGCGAAAACGGCCGGAGCATAGTCTGTCTGCACCTTATCCAGCAGTATGCGCACGTCGGCAATCTTTTGATCCAGGCTCATGGCATCGATTCAATAACGGACATCAAGACTTGCTATAACGTGACCGATGACTGTGTCTGCTGGAGCGGCAATGGCTTGGCCGAAGCTTTTAGCGGCAGCGCGCCAGTCAGGTCAAGCTGATGATCGAAACCAAGGCAGAATTCCGCAGTCTCCATCGTCCACGCATCCAAGTCGGAAAACCATTCGGTCAGTCGAATATCACTCAATTCCTCGACCGGGCTCGCGAAATCCTCCGCGAATTTAGCCAATTGCCTGGATAAACGCGGCTTGGTAGGCAATACGCGACGCAGCTCCTCCGCCTGCTTGACCAGATCATCGTACTTCTGGCCACTGAGCAGCTCCGTCACACCCTGGCCGATCAACCGGGCGATCTCCTCCGCACATTTGACTGAATCTTCGAATTTTCGCTGGAACTTCAGCGCATCCCGGTAGTTCCGCTCATGGGCCGCTTCAAAAAAACTTGAACCGATTTTTACCTGACTGACTCCCGCACACTCGCCACCACCCAGTTGCAACACCTTGAAATCGCCATCCTTGCCATGATCGCGCAAGACAGATTCCAACTCCTCCGGCTTGACTTCGCCTAGATCCGCGAGCAGATCGGCGAAATAAGCCTTGCCTACACGCCTGGTCCAGGAGAAGAATGTTTCATTCGCCTCGCGATTGGATGCATAAGCCGATTTCACACGTTCCACCGCCGTCTCCACACGTGCCGAGGGAATCGACGGGCCTTTGATCGCCAGCGCTCCGCGCGCCATGCCATTGCCGCCAAAATACATCTGATAATGTGGCACAAGCTTGCCGTGCATGCGCTTGCCTTCCCCATAAATGCCAATGTCGCCGGTCTCGGGCTGTGCACAGCCGTTATGACACCCTGAAACACGAATTTTCAGATCATGCTTGCCACCGCTCAGTTTAGGCCCGACGATCGTGCTTGAAGTTATTCCCAGACGGCAAGTGGAAGTACCGGGACAAGCCACCACATCATCACCCGCCCGGGGTTCCCCCAGACCCAACGCAGCCAGGGCAGCTCGCAGCGGTTCGATTTTGGTTTCCGGCACATTCGGCAGAAACATGTTCTGATCCTGCGTTGCACGAATTTCATGCAACCCGTAAGTCTCGGCAATACAGGCAAGACCGCGCAGCTGCACCACACTTAGATTACCCATCGGCACACTGATCGGAAATACGTGATAGCCAGGCTGCTTTTGTGCGAACACATGACGCGGTGCACCAATACCGGGGACTTCGCTGTCGGCGCCACCGCTCCATTCGCCCTTGGGGTAATCCTGGGTCGCCAGTGCCGTTTTAGTACGGGCCAATTCTTCGCGATACTTTTCGATAAAGCCTTCGGGACCGAATTTGTCGACCAGAAACTTGATCCGCGCCTTGGCGCGCTTGATACGATCGGAATAGCGGTTGTGCAATGAAATAACAGCCTCCATCACAAGCAGCAAATCCTTTTCTTCGACGAACTCTTCAACGACGATAGCCTCGTGCGGTTTGTGTCCGAGGCCCCCTCCGGCCAGAACCTTGAAACCGAAACGGTCGCCATTGCGCACCGCCACGATTCCCATATCGTGCATCATGCCCTGGGCGCAATCGGATTCACAGGCCGAGAAGCTGATCTTGAACTTGCGCGGCATTTGCTGGGTCAGCGGATTGCGCAAAAAATGCTGAACCGCCCCGTCGAGATGCTTTGTGACGTCGACATGCTGACGAGGACACACCCCGGACAGCGGACAGGCGGTGACGTTACGTATTGTATTGCCGCAGGCCTCGCGCGTCGTCAATCCAGCTGTGGCCAGGTAACGAAGCACCGCGGGCGTATCCTCGAGCGGTACGTAATGCATCTGGATATCCTGACGCGTGGTGATATGGACAACATCATGATGCGCATATTTTTCCAGCATATCGGCGATCACGCTCAATTGCGGTCCGTTTACGCGCCCTCCGGGAAGCTTGATGCGCACCATATTGACGCCTTCCTGCCGCTGCCCGTAAATCCCCATTTGCAGACGGGCGGCGGTAAAACGATCGGCATCCATGCGCAGGCCCTGATAATCCTGCAGTGCCTGATCAAACGAATTTATTTCCTCGTCGTTGGCAAGGTAATTCAAGTGACTCATTCTGAAATCTCCACAATTTATGGTCGCGTCATTTTGACGCCGGCGGCAAGAGATCGCCGTAACTATTGACATAGCGGGTCGGGCATTGACCCCATCCACTCCGGGACCGGTCTGCCGCGGGCCGGATAGAATTCATCATTCCTGCCTAAATATAACCCGGCTCTATAACGTCCGCTCGCACCTTTCCCGCCGTATACCGCGCGTATAACCAGATATGTTGCCTCGGAAACAGCATAATAGCAACGGGTATATATATCACGAAAGAATATTATGTTAGATTATTATAACCTAACATTATTTAGAGTAAAAATCATGAAATTGCAGCAATTGCGCTATTTATGCGAAGTTGCCAATCAGGGCCTGAATTTGTCCAAGGCTGCGGAAATACTGCACACTTCGCAGCCAGGAATCAGCAAACAGATACGTCTCCTGGAAAACGAGCTTGAAGTGGATATCTTCGTACGCAACGGCAAGCGTGTGGTCAGAGTCACGCCACCGGGACAGGCCATCCTGGAAATAGCCGAAAGAATGCTGAAAGACGCAAAAAATCTGAAACAGATCGGCCAGGAATTCGCTAATGAAGCCACCGGCTCTCTCACTATCGCCACAACCCATACCCAGGCGCGATATGCGCTTCCCGCTGCCATCAAGCATTTTACCGCATGTTACCCAAAGGTAAAATTAATTTTGCGCCAAGGCAACCCGACCCAGATATCGGAACTGGTTACCTCGGGAGAGGCGGACATTGCGATCGCCACCGAAGCGATCGCATCGTTTGAGGAACTGGTAATGCTGCCATGCTACCAATGGAATCGTTGCGTCATCGTCACGCCGAGACACCCGCTGCTTAAGCTTGAGAAATTGACGCTGGAGGCTATCGCCCAGTATCCGATCATCACTTACGATTTTGCTTTTACCGGCCGATCGAAGATCAATCAGGCGTTCGATGCAAAAGGTCTGACTCCCAACGTGGTGCTTACCGCCATTGACGCGGATGTCATCAAGACGTATGTGGAATTGGGACTAGGTGTCGGCATCCTGGCCCAGATGGCATTTGAACCAAAGCGTGACAAGCATCTCAGATCCATCGACGCAAGCCATTTGTTCGAGTCCAGCACCACTCGCATCGGCATCAGCCGCAATAGTTACTTGCGAGGCTATGTTTATGATTTTATAGAAACCTTTGCTCCCCACCTTGACCATGCGACAATTATCGCCGCGATGAAGCAGCATTCATGAATGCGACGGTTCCCCAAGGGACCTGCTCTTCGGGTATCTCGCATACAACATGGAGAACTTGGGACGGTATAATGCACTTCATCCTGATTCCATTTCCGCCATGAACGCGATCAAGCTTCTTCCCGATCTGCTTATCAGCCAGATCTCGGCCGGCGAGGTGATAGGGCGGCCAGCCTCGGCACTCAAGGAGCTGCTGGAGAATAGCGTGGATGCCGCAGCCACGGAAATAACGGTGCAGCTTTTCCAGGGGGGAATCAAACTAATCCGTGTCGCGGACAACGGGACCGGAATCTCCCGGGATGATCTGCCGCTTGCGCTTGCCCGCCATGCGACCAGCAAGATCAACACATTGGAAGATCTGCAGAAAATAGCGAGCCTGGGCTTTCGTGGCGAAGCATTGGCAAGTATCGCGGCTGTTTCGCGCTTGACATTGACAAGCCGTGGGAGAGAGGAGAAACACGCCTGGCAGATACAAACAAAAGACCGTCATCTGTCACCGCCCGAACCCGCGGCTCTTGCCTCGGGCACCACGGTGGAAATACATGACCTTTATTTCAACATACCGGCACGGCGCAAATTCCTGAAGACCGAGGCTACTGAATACGCTCATTGTGACGAAATATTCAAGTGGATTGCCTTGTCGCGCGCTGACATCGGCTTTACGCTGCAACACAATGGAACCCTGCGCAGGCATCTGCGCCCGGCGGATCCACGGCTTCGCATTGCGGCGATACTGGGAGATGAATTCGCCCAAGCCTCGGTATTCGTCGACGAACGAGCAGCGGACTTGCGGCTGTGGGGTGCATCAGCGTTGCCCAACTACTCACGATCATCGCGCAATAACCAGTATTTTTTTGTCAATGGCCGTTTCGTACGCGACAAACTGATTGCTCATGCGTTACGCGAAGCCTATCGCGATATCCTCCATCCGGATCGGCATCCGGCTTTTGCGCTATTCCTGGAAATGAACGCCGATGGCGTGGATGTGAATGTGCATCCCACTAAAACCGAGGTTAAATTCCACGATTCGCGTGCACTGCACCAATTCATTTTTCATACAATCAACAAAGCGCTGGCATCGCCGCAATTGGCATCCGTAGCCTCTGTATCCCCCGCCCGGGACCAGGAGCCGAGGTACGGAAGCCGGGCGGTCGTTGCCCCATTTTCCACCTACGCACAGCAGCGCATCATGCCGCTTGCGCCGCAGATAATGCCGGATGCGGCATCCGCGCTGCCAGGGATGGCGGCCCAATCACAAGCGTTCTATCAAACCCTGTTCGACACCGGCACGGGATCATCAATTGATTCGATGGCAACTGCGATCGCTGACAAAAAACAGGAGGTCCCGCCCTTGGGATTTGCCTTGGGACAACTACTCGGCATTTATATTCTGTCGCAGAATGACCGCGGCTTATTGATCGTGGACATGCACGCGGCGCACGAGCGGATATTATATGAAAAACTCAAGTTGGCGCTCGACAACCACAGCCTCTCGATGCAGCCTTTGCTTATCCCCGTGACATTTCAGGCGGATAGCCTGGATATCGCGACAGTTGAGGAAAACAGTGCTGTCCTGTGCGAGCTCGGGTTTGAAATCTCGGTGTTTTCCCCCACTATGCTGGTGGTACGGGCTGTACCAGCCACTCTCAAGGACGCCGACGTGATAAAACTCGCGCACGATGTAATAAGCGAGATCCGGGAATTTGGTGCCAGCCAGGCATTGACCGGCAGACGTAACGAACTTCTCTCCACCATGGCCTGCCATGGCGCGGTTCGCGCTAATCGTATGCTGACCATTCCGGAAATGAATGCGCTGTTACGTGAAATGGAAGCGACCGCACGCTCCGGCCAATGCAATCACGGCCGGCCAACGTGGTTTGAGATCAGTCTTGCCGATCTCGATAAAATGTTCATGCGAGGCAGATGAAAACCGGGCTCCTGGGAGGTCTTTCGCCAAGAATTTTCCTACGCGATTACTGGCAGAAAAAACCCCTGCTTGTCCGTAACGCCCTGCCTGGCTTTCAGGGATTGCTGGCTCCCGGCGATCTCATTGACCTCTCCTGCCGGGATGATACGCAATCACGGCTGATCACACAGAGGAACGGCAAGTGGCAAGTCGGGCACGGTCCTTTTGCACGCCGGTCTTTTTCGCGTCTTCCGAAGAAAAAATGGACACTGCTGGTACAGGATGTCAATCACTTCCTTCCCGCAGCCCGCGAATTACTGCTTAAATTCAATTTTATCCCCCACTCTCGCCTGGATGACCTCATGGTCAGCTATGCACCCAGCGGGGGCGGGGTCGGCCCTCATTTTGACTCATATGATGTTTTCTTACTGCAGGGGATGGGGCGCAGGATCTGGCAGATATCCGCCCAGCGGGACAAGGGATTGGTTGAGGATGCGCCGCTAAAAATCCTGCGTGATTTCAGAAGGGAACAAGAGTGGATACTGGAATCAGGCGATATGCTGTATCTACCGCCCGGCTACGCGCACAATGGGGTGGCAAAAGACGATTGCATGACCTATTCAATCGGCTTTCGCGCACCGGCTCACCAGGAGCTTGTCACTCAGTTCCTCATTTACCTGCAGGATCATGCCGCGATCAAGGGCATGTATAGTGATCCCGATCTCACCTTGCAGCCGCATCCGGGACGCATTGGTTCGGCCATGGTGGATCAAGCCGGCACGGCACTCGATAAAATCAAATGGAATCGCATGGATGTAGAGCTCTTTATCGGGACCTATCTCACTGAGCCCAAACCCTACGTTTTCTTTATGCCGCCATCGGATCCCCTGACGGAGAAAAAATTTGTTCATGAGATCAGAGAAAATGGATTACAACTGGATCTAAAAAGTCGTATGCTGTACAGAAAGAAAACCATCTTTCTGAACGGGGATGCATATACAGCCGGTGCCACTACGCGGCGATCATTGGAAAACCTCGCTGATCGCCTCATATTGCCGACGGCGAAGCATTTTAACGACGAGGCTCTTGCATTGTGCTACCAATGGTATCTCTATGGTTATATTGAAATAGCAGGCCGACCAGCCGGGATTGGTACATAATTTTGTCATGGATTGGTGTTCACTCAGGCGGTTTGCAATTCAGCCGGCAAATGGGCTGCGTCGCAGCCCGTGAGGTAAAAAAATGATCAGCTACTGTTTTAATGATTCACTGAAAGCCTTGCCCCTTGGCCTTTACCACTATCACCTATGGCTCTGGGATGGACCATAAAAACTGGACAACATATCTTAATTCTGCTATTAAGATAGTGGTCTTTTCAGATTTGAATGGCCGAAATATTTTGATGATCTACCCGTGACTCGTTATAAACCATATAAAGGAGATTAAAAAAATGAAGTACTCGCTCCTCGCTGCCGCCCTGGTACTGGTACTAACCGGATGTGACCAACTGAGACAGAAAGAACCCGGAGAAGGGAAGCCGGGACAATATCCCCCGAGCCTCTGGGAGAAACGTGAAGGTCAGGTAAGTGATGCGGACATTGAAGCGGCCCAAAAGGCCGAGGCCGAAGCCGCCGCAGCGGCAGAGGCAAAGAAAAACGAACCCCCCAAATAATGGGCATTATATATATAAATAAGAATAAGCCCGCATTAAGAAAAGCCGTCCTTCGGGGCGGCTTTTTTCTTGTGGAAGACCGATTCCAGGAACAGGTAACGCATGAGCCTGCGGTTTCGGTTTGAATGACCACAAAGCTTTTGTTATACTGTGATTCCCTGTAATGAACTATAGGATAACTGAATAATGAAATACTCGTTTCTCGCTGTCGTCCTGGCGGCGTTAACATTAACTGCTTGTGATGGAAAAAAACACCCCATGGACAAGCCTCCGCCTTCCGCCTCGATCGAACGTGAATCAGCACCGAATTTTGACGAACTTGATAAACCTGCGACTGATGCGGCCAGCGGCACTGATGCCAATGTTAACAAGCAAGCACCCAGTAAATAATGAAAAACGGAAAGCTATTCCTTAGAATGGCCTTTATTGCTCGAAATAAGACTAAATAAGCGGATGCGGTAACCAATTGCTTCAAATTTGAGTGGTCCGGGGTATTTTTTTTAGTCCTGCGTATTTTTGTTATATACTATGGTTCGTCACAATCTATTTAATATTTTACTTAAGGAAGCCAGATATGAAACTTTCACTCCTCGCCGCTGCTTTGGTGGCTCTGACATTGACAGCATGTGATAGGCCCAAACAGGCATTGCCCGAGAATTCAACCACCTATGGAACCAGAACGGAAGAAGGCACGACGATGGATCAAGAACGTGCTGCTGCCGGCACTCCAAAAGAAGAAAAAGCTGCTGCGGCAGAGGGTGAAGATGAATATGCGGGACAGGCTGTTCTCCCGGGACACGCGCTTGATGGCAACGGCAACCCCATAAAGGAAGGCCAAAGCGCCATTCCGGCCGGCCACTAAAGCAGTAGGTAAATGCAAAAGCCACCCTTAGTGGTGGCTTTTTTATTGTACATGAACGACTCGCGTGATAAATCGTGAATCACTTCTTTTGATTCCGGCAATCCAGTCCCCTCATTTACGCATCCAGCTTGCCTCGAAAAATCAGGCAGCGTCGTTATACTAATTTTTCCAACTCTTCAGAGGAAATAAATAATGAGACTTACCTTTCTGGCTGCCACCCTGGTAGCATTGACAATGACTGCCTGTGGCAAACCGAATCAGGCGCTTCCTGAGCAGGAAAAGGCAAACTTCGAAAAAATCACTTCTCAACCCGCCACGCCAGCTTCCACCACGGCTGATTCGAGTACCTCCGCCTCTACCGTTGATGCCGCCAAACATAAAATGGATGACGCAGTCGACACCAGCAAAGATGCCATAGCAGACACCGTTGATGCTGCCAAAGAAAAAGCCGCGTCCGCCGGGGATAAAATTTCGGAGACGATTGACGCCGCCAAGGAGAAGTCGGAAGCCGCTAGAGATACGGTGAGTGAAAAAACAAGTGCGGGAGCGGACGCCGTGAAAAACACTGCAGCCGATGCGAAAAAAGATGTGTTGGATACATTGAAGAAATAACCCCATTCTGAAACTGGAAAAAGCCGCCATCCTTAGGGCGGCTTTTTATTGCCCTGGATATTTACAGTATGGCAGAGCCAAAAGCAGCTCAACTTAATGATTGTTCCCAAGGCGAATTAAAATCAGATCAACTGACGCCAGCCAAAACCCTCGCTCTGATCGGCCACCCCAATCCAGCCAGCTTCACAGTTTAAAACGCTACTCAGCGTGGCCTGTGCCAGCACCGGTGTATTATTCTTTTGACTCAAATGCGCAGCGATGACGTGTTGCAGACGACTGCAATCGAGACTTGCAAGAAGTTTTGCGGAAGCAGTATTTTCAAGATGACCAAGACGGCCGCCGACACGCTGCTTGAGATTTTGCGGATAGTCGCTATTCGCGAGCATCCGGGCATCATGATTGCATTCCAACACCAGTGCATGGCAACGGCTCAAGACCGCCTCGATATGAGGTGTGGAGCATCCAGTATCCGTCAATACGCCTAATCGCAACGCGCCGTTACCGAATACAAATTGCGCGGGCTCCTGGGCATCATGCGGAACGGGATAAGGCTCCACCTCGATATCCCCAATGGAGAAACGCCGATAACCATCTATGATATTTATCATCGGCAATAATGCGAATGCTTTTTCCACCCCGCGCAGGGTGCCGTGCGTCAACCACACCGGGATATTGAATTTGCGTGCAAACCGCGCTACGCCGCCAATATGATCGTCATGCTCGTGAGTGACTATGATTCCATTTATCATAGCGGGATCGAGACCGAGCCGCGAAAGACGAGCGATAGTCTCTTTCAGGGTAAAACCGCAATCCATCAGTAATCGGGTGCCCGCCACCTCGACCACGAGACCGTTCCCCTGTGAACCGCTACCTAAACAGGCGAATCGCATGCCGTAGTGAGCAAGTCTGATAATGGGGGGCGCATTTTACCGGCATGTGAAGGCATATTTTCAATTTTACCATCACTACCGCAACCTCCATCAACTACCCGTTAACATTCACATGAAAAGGAAGATTTCCGGCCGTATGATCGAATACAAGGCAAGCCTGACGGCCAGGTCGTATGTCACAAAATGGAAGTTGTTACCGGCTGGAGGAGCTTGTTGTCTCTCAAAAATAATTTGGATATCTCAATTGCGGGGAGCGGCTGCGCCAGGTAATAACCCTGGATTTCGTCGCAACCCCGCACTCGCAGAAAATCCAATTGCTCGAGGGTTTCCACACCCTCGGCTACCACCTTGACGTTAAGGCTATGGGCCATACCGATAATTGCCGTCGCAATTGCTGCATCCGCGGGATTTGTAGTCACGTCCGCAATAAAGGAACGATCGATTTTCAGCACATCGACAGGAAATCGCTTCAGATAGGCCAGGCTTGAATAGCCAGTCCCGAAGTCGTCGATCGAAATCCGGATCCCAATCGCTTTCAGCCTCCTGAGCGTATCAATCGTTCTTTTTGCATGCGCCATCAGTGAGCTTTCCGTCAATTCCAATTCCAGCATATCGGAGCCGATGCTGTTCTCCCTCAAAGCTCTTTCCGTCTGGAGCTCGAACTCAAGCAATTCCGGCTCGACATTGTTCTCTTGGGTGGCTCGAATAACATCCCGATTCAGATTGCCTTGTGAAAACTGTCTTCCGGATACATTGACCGATACAGGGATTTCTCCGACTCCCGAACGTCTCCATTCCGCGATTTGTTTGCACGCGCTATGGATAACCCATGCCCCCACACGATTGATCAACCCGGTTTGTTCAAGAACGGATATGAACTCGAGCGGCGCAACAAATCCATATCCGGGACGATTCCATCTTATCAGCGCCTCCACCCCCGTGATTCTTCCTCTCCCTGATAGCTCCATTTTCGGCTGGTAATACAAAACGAATTCATGTCGATCGAGCGCCAGCCGTAGGGCATTCTCCTGATCCAGTTTCTCGATCGCACGTTCATTCATTTCCGCTGTAAAGAAGCGATACGTATCCCTGCCCGCATTCTTTGACCGATACATGGCGATGCCACCGTTCCGGATTAACGTATCCACATCAAGCGAATCCGTCGGATAAACGCTGATTCCAATACTCGTCGTCACAGTCACCTTGTGGCCCGACAACGCGAAGGGCTGGCGTAATGTCTCTCTGAGCTTGCTTGCAACAATTCCGGCATCCCCTGAACCATCAGGGGTGATCAGAATGCATCCGAACTCATCGCCTCCCAAGCGCGCAATCATATCCCTGACACGCAGGCATTCCAGCAAGCGCAGACTAAACTGGCGCAGCAGCTCATCGCCAAGAACGCGTCCCAGTGTGTCGTTTATATTTTTGAAATCATCAATATCAAGAAATAGAATCGAAACAACTCGCTGATTTGTTTCAGCTTGTTTGATAATCTTCCTTAGCGACTCATAAAATAGAGCCCGGTTGGGAAGACGGGTAAGCGCGTCATAACGTGCGAGCTGCGGTAGCCGCCGGTCAATTTCCTTACGATGCCTGATGTCACTCATGCTTGATATTTCTCGTTTACCATAACAATACAACCGGTATCGGGCCGTCGCATTCACAGGGAATGCCATTCGCTCCCATGCCAATCTGTACGATTCCATGATTCAATTGGATGGCACGCGCCCTAGTGAAAAACCCCGGCCATTTATGCTCCGACTACTCCAGTATTTAGTAAGCATGATTCGTGCCAACTATTAAAAGAATTTGTATCAATTTGTATCCGCAGAATCCCCCGGGTTATCACAATAACCGCGGCAGAGCGTCTGTGCGAGACGGGATGTCCAAAACCCGGGGAGGCGAGACATCCGATAGCTGATTCCTTTCATGACAAACGACAAGAAGAACACGCGCAAAGTACCGCCCATAAAGACTTCCATGACATCCAGCCGCCAGCCGCATTTGATAAATCCCACGACGTTCTATCTTCTCCATACGCGCTATGCTGATTCCTATTTTTGCCGGCATACATTCTGGAAAACCTGTTCGGGGGCTTACTCGCGCGTATAAGTGGGTTATTTATCGGGAAGCTTGAGCAGCGTTGTAAAATTTATCGATAATCAGCGCAATAAATTATATGCGCGCGTGTTTACAATACTATTTTCCAGGAAAACCAAGGCTGAGCATGCTGCACAATACGATGGAATTCATGGCCCATTGGGGCATAACCGCCCTCTCTCTGTGGCTTGCGAGCATTATCTTTCACGGCATTTCATTCACCAGTAAAAAATCCCTGTTTGTTTCGGCCCTGCTATTGGGTTTCGCCAACGCGGTAATCAGACCTATTGTTATCATCTTGACGATTCCATTAACGCTCATTACGTTCGGATTTTTCTTGCTGGTAATTAATGCGCTTATGATGCTTCTGGTATCGACCATTGTGCCGGGATTCAGGATTTCAGGGTTCTGGACAGCTTTTTTTGCGAGCATCTTCGTAACGCTTCTCAGTTTATTTGTGGGATTGTTCATATTCCAGTCCGGCGAATATCCGATAAATCTTCCCGTGCATCAAGGTGTGATGATCTGACGAGCCACGAAAGAGATGATACGGAGGCATATCGCCCGTCGACCCTCATTCGGAGTACGACTACATGCGATCAGCATTCATGTGAGTACTCCGCTCCAGCTTCGCAATATCCAACAGCAGCGACAATTTTTTTGCATCGATATTCTGTTCGAATGGCAACACGCCCACCAGCGGACAATTGAGCCTCTGCTTCAGTGTGAGTATGTTTTCATCAAATGCGATCATTTGTGGATCGATGCGATTCGCCACCCATCCTGCGAGCTGCAGTCCCGTTCCGCGCACTACCTTGGCAGTCAGTAGCGCATGGTTAAGACACCCCAGTTGCATTCCTACCACCAGTATTACTGGAAAACCTAGCGCTCTCGCCATGTCGGAACCGTCCTGATACTCATTAAGCGGCACGAGAAAACCACCCGTACCCTCGACAATTACCAGGTCGGCTTTTTTTTGCAATTCGAAACAGGCCTTGCAAATGGTTGTCATGTCGATAGTGATACCCGCCTGGCCAGCCGCGATATGCGGGGCAATTGGCGGCGCCAGCGCATAAGGATTTACTTGCTCACGCGGAGCGATAACAGTGCTTGCCGCCAGAAGCAACTCCACGTCCATATATTGGCCGTTCTCGCATCCCACCGCTACCGGCTTCATACCTACGGCCGTGTTGTTACGCGCGCCAAAAGCATGCAGCAAGGCTCGGCTGACCAAGGTCTTGCCCACTCCCGTACTGGTGCCGGTGATGAAATAACCTTTTCCCATCTTTCCCCGGTTGGCCAATGCGTTTACTTGAAATCCGAATTTATAAAATTAGGCAAAAAAATCATTATGTCATATAAGGCCGAGTTGTCGTCTGAGTTCGGGTGTGACAATTGGCGTTCGCGGCTGCGGCTTCCAGGCGTGGCCGTAAACGACTTCAAAGGTTGCTGGCAGTTTGCCTTCCATTCGTAGCATTTCATAGTGATTTACCGCTTTTTGCCATGCGGCTTTTCCGGTCAAACCACGCCGCCTTCCCTGGGTGACATTATGAGCACCGATGGCTTTAAGGTCCCGCATCACGCTGGTTACGTCCTCATAGGTCAGCGTAACGTATTCCATATCCATGACCGGCGTGGCGAAACCGTTATGCACCAGCATGTCTCCAATGTCGTGCATGTCTATAAAACGATTAACGTGACTATAACTATCCACGTCACGGAAAGCATGGCGCAATTCCTTCAAGGTGTCCGGTCCGAAAGTGCTGAACATGAACAGACCACTGGTTTGCAGTATCCGGTGTATCCCGGCAAACGTATGCTTGAGGTCATTGCACCATTGCAGCGTCAGATTCGACCACACCAAACCGGCACACGAGTCTTTCAACGGCATTTGCTCCATGTCACCGCACACATAGCTTGTCTGATTCCCGCGAACAGCCAGCCACGGCTTCCACCAGGAAACGGGAGGGCGCGCCTGAGAATGCATGGCCGCCGCGATATCAATCGCCAGGATCCTGGCGGCAGGGTAGCGCATCAGCAATTTGCGCGAGCCATAGCCTGTGCCGCTGCCGACATCGACAATTACATCGGGTGTGTGCTTGATATAATCGAGCCGCGACAGCATCCGGTCGCACACCTCACGTTGCAGAACCGCTGTCCGGTCATAACTCGCCGCTGCCCGCTCGAAGGAACTACGCACCTGGCGCTTATCGATGGTATGGTCGTAATTCATTTAAACCTGATCCGGCAGCCAATCGCTTACAATTAATTCTAATACTTTGATTCATAACTATTTTTTGTCACTCAGCTTTACCTCTTTGATGGGTTTGCCGCAACCGCGGGATCAGGTTAAATCCTGAATCATACTGGCTACAAATTGATCCGGATAAGATAGAAACGGTGCATGACCGCAACGGGGCAACATGACCAGTTTTGAATTTTTCAATTGCTGACTCATCCATCTCGCCGCGCCGGGGCCGGTGATAACATCATTCTCGCCATGCAGCAATATCGTTGGTTGGGTGATATTTCTTAACTTCTTGCGCAGATCGCTAGTGAGCAGAATCTGCAATCCGGCTTGCAATCCAGTCACATCCGGTTGATCACGCTCAGAAAAGCTCTCGCGCAACTGTGACAGTACCGCCGTGGCATCGACACTGCCGCTCACTTGCAAGGTCAGAAACCGGCTCAGCGTGGTTGCATAATCCCGCTTCAAATTCCGCATGAACAATTGCAAAGTCGCCACATCCATTCCCCACCGCCAGTCTTCACGGCTGACGAAGCAAGGCGTCGTTGCAATCAAGACAAGCTTTTTGAAACGCGCCGGTTCACGCAACGCAAGTTCAATCGCAACCTGTCCGCCTAGCGACCATCCGCAAACCATGCAACTCGCGGGCAATACATCCGAAACCATTTCCACAACATGTTCCAGCGTACCGGGCTCGCAAGCGGAACTGAACCCATGCCCTGGCAAATCCACTAAGCACAGACGGAAATTCCGCGCCAGCCTTTCACGTACGCCATCCCAGATGCCGCTGTGCATGGCCCAGCCATGCAGCAGAACAAGATCCGGACCGGCTCCGATGAATTCGGTATGC
Source organism: Nitrosospira lacus (assembly GCF_000355765.4). NCBI lineage: Bacteria > Pseudomonadati > Pseudomonadota > Betaproteobacteria > Nitrosomonadales > Nitrosomonadaceae > Nitrosospira > Nitrosospira lacus. The sequence goes on from NZ_CP021106.3 coordinate 2,707,501, forward strand.
AGACTCATCAGCTACAAGGTGTCAAACACTATCCAGTTCCCTCAGCGCAGTCCCCAGCCGGGCAACGTCGTCCGTGCTGTGCGATGCGGATAACGAGATCCGCAGCCGTGCCGAGCCTTGCGGCACCGTGGGCGGTCGGATCGCCGGAACCAGCAAGCCTCGTTCGCGCAACGCGTTGCTTATCTCCAGCGCCTCATCATTCCCGCCGATGACCAACGGCTGAATGGGGGTGACCGATGGCAGCAACCGCCAGTGCAGCGATTGCACCTCCCTTTTCAAACACGCAACAAGTTGCGTCAGCCTCTCGCGCCGCCATTCCTCATCTTCGATCAAGGTCAGGCTTTTCAGCAAAGTATGGGACAGCAGCGGCGGGGTCGCGGTAGTGTAAACATAGCTGCGTGCATGCTGAATCAGAGTTTCAATGACTTCCGGTTGCGCCGCGACAAAAGCGCCAAATACGCCCGCCGCCTTGCCAAGGGTAGCCATGTAAATGATACGCGGCGAACTGATATGGAAATGAGAAACTGTTCCCCGCCCTTGCGAACCGAGTACGCCAAAACCGTGCGCATCGTCGAGCATCAACCATGCATCGTATTTTTCGCACAATGCCAGCAGACTGGCAGCGGGCGCGACATCTCCATCCATGCTGAATACCGCGTCGGTCATCACCAGTTTGCGCCTGGACTGACATACAGCGAGCTGCCGCTCCAGCATGGCCAGGTCGAGATGGGAATACCGGATAAACCTTGCGCGCGAAACCAGCGCCGCATCATTAAGGGAAGCATGATTGAGCTTGTCGGCGAATATCGTGTCGCCGCGATCCAGCAGTGCCGTAATTACGCCGGCGTTGGCCATGTATCCCGTGGAAAATAACAATGCCCGGGGGAACCCCGTGAAATGAGCCAGCGCCTCCTCCAGTGCGTGGTGGACTGAAGAATGTCCGCTGATGAGGTGTGAGGCGCCCGCCCCTACCCCATATTGTCTGGCACCTTCGCAGGCGGCCTCAATCAAGCCGGGGTGATTGGCAAGGCCGAGATAGTCGTTACTGCAGAATGCGAGATACTCGCATCCAGCCATTAAAACATGTGTTTGCTGGGGACTCTCCAGGGTCAGACGGCGGCGGTATAGTTTCTTGCTTTCCCGCACGCGCAGCTGTTCGCGTAATTGTTCGCGTTGTTCGATGAAATCGTTGAGCATTCCGGTTGTCCGGTTAAGGCGGCGTAAAAAAGGTTAAGCGGATGGGCATGCCGTACCCTCCCCTACACTTGCTTACATTGAACGGAGTCCCAGTTTGTCAAATAACGCCTTGTCCCGTTCCGCTTCCGGATTGCCGGTGGTAAGCAGCTTGTCTCCATAGAAAATCGAATTGGCACCCGCCAGAAAACACAGCGCCTGCACCGCATCCGGCATTTCCTGCCTGCCCGCCGACAGCCTCACCATGGCTTTAGGCATGGTGATACGTGCCGCCGCGATGGTGCGTACAAATTCCAGCGGATCGAGTGCCGCCGTTCCATACAGCGGCGTGCCTTCCACCTGCACCAGATAGTTGATGGGAACCGATTCAGGGTAAGGGTCCAGATTCGCCAGTTGCGCAATCAGTCCGGCACGTGCATGGCGGGATTCACCCATGCCCACGATACCCCCGCAACATACATTGATACCCGCACCCCGTACCTTCTCGAGCGTATTCAGTCGATCCTGGTAGTCGCGCGTGGTGATGACCTCGCCGTAATATTCCGGTGCCGTATCGAGATTGTGATTGTAATAGTCGAGTCCCGCTTCCTTGAGTTGTTCCGCCTGGCCGGGCCTCAACATCCCCAAAGTGGCGCAGGTTTCAAGCCCAAGCGCCTTGACGGCACTCACTATCTCCGTCATCTTTTCGATATCTCGTTGCTTGGGCCCACGCCAGGCCGCCCCCATGCAAAAACGGGATGCGCCTTGCGCCTTCGCCGCAGCCGCCGTCTCAACCACTTCTTCCAACGACAGCATCCCCTGATTTTCGACACCGGTATGATAACGAGCCGCTTGAGGGCAGTAACCGCAGTCCTCAGAACATCCACCTGTCTTGACCGAAATCAGCGTCGACAGTTGTACTGCATTGGCATCATGATGCTGGCGGTGGACCCGTTGAGCACGGTGAATCAGATCGTTGAATGGCATGTCCAGCACATCCCCGATTTGGGAAACGGTCCAGCTCACCGACCCGGTAAAGGTGTCCGCCAGGCCAGGCGCATCGCCTGACTGCTTTTGCATGGAGGTAGCAGTCACGCCGGAATTATCCGTCACGCGGGGGAAAAGCTGACTCATACGATGTCCTTATATGGCTATCTGGTAAAGCGATGGATTGACCGGCTTGCGCTACAATGATCGCGATAATTTGAAATCAATCGCATCGTGGTACAAGAATAATCACGGATTCCCCTATTGTTGTCAATTTTTTTAATTCTATTCTTGAACAATAGCTTAAATATTATACAGACCCTGCTCGGCCAATACTGCCTACTTTGCGGTACCGCCAGCAACGGGGACCTGTGCCTACCTTGCCGCGATAGCCTGCCTCATTTGCCGCTTCATCATTGCAGGGTTTGCGCACTGCCCGTGACCGGATCGCATGTCTGTGGCGCATGCCTCGCAAAACCGCCCGCATTTGATCGTACCGTAGCAGCATTTCGCTATGCTTTCCCCATGGACGCCCTTGTTCATTCACTCAAATATCAGGCAAACCTTTCCATGGCGCCCGTATTGGCGGATTTGCTATTGACGCGGATTGACAAGAGCCCAATCCCGGATTTCATCGTACCAATGCCATTGCATCCCGTTAGATTGCGTGAAAGAGGTTTCAATCAGGCCCTGGAAATCGGCCGCAAATTGTCAAAACAATGTGGCAGTCCACTATTACCGGGTGCCTGCCAACGTATCAAGAACACCCCTTCACAGGCCGGGTTACCGTGGAAAGAGCGCGAGAAGAATATACGGGGTGTGTTCACGTGTGAAACCGATCTTACCGGCAAGCACATCGCCATCCTGGACGACGTAATGACCACCGGCGCAACCCTGAATGAACTGGCAAAGACACTGCGCAAACACGGCGCCGTGCGCGTGAGTGGATGGGTCGTCGCAAGAACGATGTCCCCTGTATCGCTTCACGATTCTTGACAGCTTTCAATCCCGGATCGGAAATGCCTGCTACTTCCGGATCAAAAAACAAAAATCTTACCCTTGATAAGCCTATGCTCGATGTAATTTTATTCCAGCCTGAAATCCCGCCCAACACCGGGAATATCATACGGCTATGTGCCAATACCGGTACGAGGCTCCATCTCATCAAGCCGCTCGGCTTTTTCCTGGAAGATAAGCAGTTACTGCGCGCCGGACTGGATTATCACGAGTTCGCCAGCATGACGATTCATGAAAACTGGACAGACTGTGCGCAACAATTGCGAGGACATCGTCTTTTTGCCGCTTCAACCAGGGGCAAGCAACGCTATGACTTGACTGCTTACGCCAGCGGAGATGCATTCCTTTTTGGCTCGGAAAGCCGTGGACTGCCGGCCGAGATACTGGAGAGTTTTCCTGAACAGCGCCGTATCCGCGTACCCATGGTATCCGGCAGCCGCAGTCTTAATTTGTCCAATACAGTCGCAGTGGTGATCTACGAAGCGTGGCGGCAGACAAGCTTCGAGAAAGGCATATAAAATTTTTGCTGGAAACCAATTTCTATTTCATTAACTTCAGATCAGGAAGTTTCCGCTTTCGGTTCCCGGTTAAGCAGCGCTTCCACCGCCAGTCTCGCCGGCACCCCATCATGCAGTATGCTGCATACCGCCTGAGTAATCGGCATTTCAATTTTCAGTGCCCGGCTTAGCCGCAATACTTCACGCGCTGTATGGACACCCTCGGCGGTGTGTCCCAGCTCCCGCAGGATATCCGGCAACGGGCGGCCCGCCGCGAGTAGCAGACCAACTCGCCGATTGCGGGACAGATCCCCGGTACAGGTAAGTATCAGATCTCCCGCTCCGGTCAGCCCCATGAATGTTTCCAGACAGCCACCGAGTTTTAGTCCCAGGCGCGTAATTTCCGCCAAGCCCCGCGTAATCAGGGCTGCACGAGCATTGTGGCCAAAACCCATGCCATCGGAGATGCCGGCGGCTATCGATATGACGTTCTTCACCGCCCCGCCGGTTTCCACTCCGGCGACATCTGTGCTTGAGTAAATCCGCAGGCGTGCGGTATGCAGCTGTGCTGCGATGCTTCGGGAAAATTCTTCATCATGCGATGCCAATGTCAAGGCAGTGGGGAGCCCTTGCGCAACTTCCTGGGCAAAACTGGGCCCCGACAACACACCACAGGGCGCAACACCATCATATTCCTCCTGTGCCACCTGATGAGGCAGCGTCGCCGATTGCGCTTCGAATCCCTTACAGCCCCAAACGACCGGCACGACTTTTCCGCAAGCAACAATTCCACGCAACGTCTCGCGTAATCCGGCAACCGGAACCACGATAAGGGCAAGATCGGCACCCTCTACGGCAACATCAAGAACAGATGTCAGCCGCAGAGAATCGGGTAATGGAAAGCCGGGAAAATAGCGCTGGTTGCTACGCTCGGAAACAAGTTCCGCTAGATGCGCCGGATCACGGGTCCACAATGTTACCTGGTGGCTGGACGCACGGTTATTGGCACCAAGACTGATAGCCAATGCGGTGCCCCATGCGCCCGCGCCAAGAACAGCTATTCTCATGAGCCCCAGACTTGTTGCGTTCTGACATAGCCCGTTTGTCCATCCCGGTGGCGGACCTTGACCCAGCCATTCGCAGCGGGTTCAAGCTGTTCCATCACCACATTCTGCTGTGCCTGAAATACCAGCGCCGAACTTGCACTCGCTGCCTGATAAATCTCGGCTTGGGACGCCGTAACAATTACATAGCGTTTTTCGCTTAATGCCTTTTCTTCCACCCAGGCAAGGCTGCCTCCACTATCGCGCACCTTGACCCAGCCTTCAACCTTCACTACCGCCTCTACCGGCAGATGACGGCTCGCCACATACAATTTATCGGCCTTGAGTGAGGGCGCATCATACATGACGGTAGCATTCTCGGCCAACGAAAAAAACTCAAATGCCGCAATGGCATGCACCGGACACAACAGTACGCCAATCAATAGTCCCAGGGCGCTGTATGGCGGGAATGGAATGGTGACGAATGCGTCGTGAGCATGCTTCATTTTCAGTGCGTTATTTTATTCTCTTCTTCCGGTTTTTCCGCCGCCGCCACAGCATTCATCTCGGCTTGCTGTTTTCCCTGGTGATAAAGTGCCTCGAAATTTACCGGGCTTAAAATTACGGCGTGGAATCCGGCGCGGGTAACAATATCCGAAACAGCTTCGCGCAAGTAAGGGAAAAGAATATTGGGACACCCAATCCCCAATACGGGATCCATTTCGCCTTCCGGCACATTGCGAATCTGAAAAATGCCCGCCTGACCCACCTCCACCAGAAACATGGTCTTCTCCTTGACCTTGGCAGTGACCGTTACCGTCAACAGTACCTCATACAGACCTTCGTCAACGCGCTCCCCCTTGCTATGCAACTGTATGTTCACTTCAGGTGTTTCACGCTCAAGAAAAATTCTTGGAGCATTTGGAATCTCCAGGGACAAATCCTTGACATAGATTTTTTCAATACTGAAAACCGGCTGCTGGTCGCTCATGTTGGAGTCCATATGGATAGTCAAAAATGGGATGTTACCTTACAAGACTGCGGAGGGGATGCCATGAATCTCAAGCCGGTCAAAACCGGGTATGCCGCTAATCAGACCGCCAGGAGCTTTACCAGTCCATCACTGCGGTCAAGTTGCGCCAAGTCGTCATAACCGCCCACATGTGTGTCGCCAATGTAGATTTGGGGAACGGTGCGGCGGCCGGTTTTTTCTATCATCTCGGTACGGATGGCGGGATCCAGGTCAATACGAATCTTTTCGATTTCGGTTACGCCTCTGGCACGCAGCATGCTTTCCGCTCTTATGCAGTAGGGGCAAAAACCTGAAGCATACATGATCACTTTCATCATATTGCCCCCATCATTTTTTTACTATCGGCAAATTCGCCTGGCGCCATGCATCGATCCCGCCTTGAAGGTTATGGACATGCGCAAACTCTTTTTTGCGCAAAATCGAGCCGGCTTTACCCGTGGCATTCACACCGCTGCGATGTATCAATATGACCGGCTTGCTCTTGAATTTTTCCAGTTCGTGCAGGCGCTCCTCAAGCTTGTCAGCGGGAATATGCTTGGAATTAGGGACATGGCCCGCATTGTATTCACTCCCCTCACGCACATCCAAAACAAGCGCATCCTTGTAATTGATGAGCTGAACCGCCACCAGGGTGTCTATCTCGTTGCCGGAACGCCGCAACAACGGCCATAACAACATGCCACCGCTCATCAGGGCGGCCACAACCAGGGCAATATTATTTTGCAAGAATGTCACTTGATACTCCTTAGTTTCCTCAATCCGGCAATTTTATCAGAGATGAGAATGCTATGGGGCTCCCCACGTTCCGGCAAACCCGATAGGCCCCCATGAAGAGCTACGGTACCGCAACCATTTCGCCAATATTCTAATAAGAATACATAACTGCTTGGAAAAATTCGCATATTCTTGCATGCTGCGGCCATGGACAAAATATAATAAAATACTATGGTATTTCAAATCGCTTTGCGCGAAATTTCATCTTTTTTATAAAGAACAATATGAAAAAACTCATTCTCCTACGTCATGGGGAAAGCACCTGGAATAAGGAGAATCGTTTTACTGGCTGGACAGATGTGGATTTATCGCCGAAAGGTCTGGAAGAAGCCAAGAATTCCGGCCGGCTATTACGGGAAAGCGGATTCGCGTTCGATGTTGCCTATACGTCAGTATTGAAACGCGCCATACGCACCCTATGGATCGCGCTGGATGAGATGGATCAGATGTGGATTCCCATTCACCTGTCCTGGCGGTTGAATGAGCGGCACTATGGTGCGCTGCAAGGACTGAATAAAACCGAGACAGCGCTCAAATATGGCGAAGAGCAGGTGCAAGTCTGGCGGCGCAGCTACAGCATCCGCCCACCCGCGCTGAAACCCGAGGATGATCGATATCCTGGATTCGATCCTCGCTACCGGGGGCTGGCCAGCGAGGATATTCCACTGACCGAATGCCTCCAGGATACGGTGGCAAGATTTCTGCCCTACTGGAACGAAACCATTGCCCCGCAGGTCCAATCCGGACAACGCGTGCTCATTACAGCGCATGGCAACTCGCTACGCGCGCTTGTCAAATATCTCGACAATCTTTCCGATCAGGACGTTCTGGAACTTAATATTCCCACCGGGGTTCCGCTCGTGTACGAACTTGATGACAACCTGAAGCCGCTGCGGAATTATTATCTCGGTGATCGTGCGCAAATCGAACAAGCCATGCAGGTCGTGGCAAACCAGGGAAAAATACTACCCCCCTCTTGAGCTCGCGCTCATTAATTCCGCACCGCGCATATATCAGGCGGAGCATGATCTCTTCCAGCAAAGAACGTTTGCATATGTTTGAACCTGAATCCGGTGGTTGACTGCTCATGCTGGGAATATTATTTGTAAAGTTTTTTTGCATCACTTGATTCTCACCCTCCGGGGTGAGTCCGCTGCGAATTCAGGTTAAAAATTTGCACTCTTGACCGGCATTCATTCATGGTTGCATAAGGCCCGCAAGTTCATTCCGGCTTGTGTACTGATTCTGTCGCATTCGCTTCATGCTGCTCCCAAGGTTGATAACGAAAACTTGAAGCAACTGCGTGGTCGCATTGAAGCATTACAGAAAGAACTCGTGGACACGGAGGAATCGAAATCGGAAGCGGCAGACGCATTGCGCGAATCCGAACAGGCTATCAGCGCCGCCAGCCAAAAATTGATTGCGCTTACCCGTACGCGGGACGAAGCCAATAACAGGCTCCGCCAATTGCAGACACAATCCAGACAAGTCGCCGTTAATATCGAGGCGCAGCAGTTGCAGTTGAGCAAATTGCTCTATCGGCAGTATGTAGGTGGCGGTGGAGAAAAAGAATATCTGAGTCTTTTATTCAACCAGCAGGATCCCAATCAGATTGCACGCAATCTCCATTATTACGGCTATCTCTCCCGCGCCCGACTGGAGGGCATTAACGCTCTGCGCTCAAATTTTCAACAACTCGATGCGCTCACCCGCGAAAGCCGCGAAAAAAGTCTGGAAATCGCCACAATCCAGGCTAAGCAAACCGAGTACAAAAAACAACTCGAACAGAAAAAAATCGAACACAAAAACCTGCTATCCCGAATTTCAATGCAGGCTGATCAGCAGCGGCGCGAAATCAGTAAACTCAAGCGCGACGAAGAACGCCTGTCACAGCTGGTGGAAAAAATCGCCAAGATGCTCGCACGCAAAAAAAAACGTACCGAGCCTCGCACCAGTTCCCTGAGCAATGACAGAATACCGGATGGATCGACGGATGGAAATCCATTTTCGGCATTGAAAGGCCACTTGAGTTTGCCGGTACGCGGGGAACTTGCAAACCGTTTTGGTAGTCCACGTGCTGATGGCGGTGTGACCTGGAAGGGATTATTCATACGTTCAGCCAGTGGCGCGGAGGTAAAAGCCATTGCGGGCGGGCGCGTGGTATTCGCCGACTGGCTGAGAGGATTTGGCAATCTTATGATTGTGGACCACGGCGGCAGCTATATGAGCCTCTATGGCAACAATGAAGCCATCCATAAACAGGTGGGCGATGCCGTTCGCGGTGGCGATACCATCGCGACGGTGGGAAACAGCGGCGGCAACCCCAATTCCGGTTTATACTTTGAGCTACGTCATCAGGGCAAACCGTTTGACCCATTGAACTGGGTCAGAATAAAATGAACGATGCAACAAAATTGACACGTGTGGAGAAAGTTTAATGGGTAACAAGATGCGGCAATTCGGCTTGATCATTTTCGGTGCGATCGCCGGTGTGATGCTGAGCCTCAATTTTTCTGCTGTCGCCAACAAGGAAGTCACGGAGGTTTTGCGTCCGCTTCCCGTTGAGGAACTGCGTGCGTTCACCGAAGTCTTCGGCCGCATTAAAAGCGATTACGTTGAGCCGGTGGAAGACAAGAAACTCATCACTGAAGCCATCAATGGAATGCTGACTGGCCTTGATCCCCATTCCGCCTATCTCGATTCGGACGCCTTCAAGGAGTTGCAAATTGGCACGCAGGGTGAATTTGGCGGATTAGGCATTGAAGTCAGCATGGAAGACGGGTTTGTCAAGGTTATCTCGCCGATCGAGGATACGCCCGCATTTCGCGCCGGCATCAAGCCTGGCGATCTTATCATCAAGCTGGACGAGACTGCGGTCAAGGGTCTCTCGCTCACCGATGCGATCAAGCGCATGCGCGGCAAACCCAATACGCCTATCACCCTCACCGTATTGCGCAAGGGTGAGACCAAGCCGCTGGTGTTCTCCTTGATACGCGCCGTCATAAAGATCCAGAGCGTTAAATCGAAGATGATCGAGCCCGGTTATGCATACATACGTATCACGCAGTTCCAGGAACAGACTGGTGAAAACCTCGTCAAGGCCATCGATAAATTATTCAAGGAAAGTACTGTGCCGATGAAGGGGCTGGTGCTGGATCTGCGCAACGATCCAGGGGGCTTGCTGAACGGCGCGGTTGCGGTTTCCGCCGCCTTCCTGCCCTCCAATTCACTGGTGGTTTATACCGATGGCCGTACTGACGATGCCAAGATGAAGCTGAAAGCGAGTCCGGAATTCTACCTGCGCGATACAAAAAGTGACTATCTGAAGCGATTGCCGCCCGCGATCAAGACGGTGCCAATGATTACCCTCGTAAACGGGGGTTCGGCCTCCGCATCTGAAATCGTGGCAGGGGCCTTGCAGGACCATAAGCGTTCCGTGGTAATGGGTACGCAGACCTTTGGTAAAGGATCGGTACAAACCATACTGCCGCTAGGCAACAATACCGCTATCAAGCTCACTACCGCACGCTACTACACGCCTAACGGGCAATCCATTCAGGCCAAGGGAATCACGCCGGATATTCTTGATGAATCGGCGAAAGATGAAACCGAACGCTTGCGGGAATCCGACCTGGATAGACATCTGTCTAACGGTAAGCCGAAGGAAACCAAGCCTGAAGCCGAAGCAGCGAAGGTAGAGCCGAAACCTGCCGTCAAAGTACCCAAAATGGAGAATGGCGAAGACAAAAACAAGAAGCGTGAACCCCCAGCGGAATTTGGTTCCAGCGGCGACTTATTGCTGACCCAGGCAATGAACTATTTCAAAGGTGGCGCCACAGCATCGGACAAGAACTCTGATTCCGCAAAAGCTGTTAACTGAATCACCATTAGCCGGGTCTGATTGTGATTTTCAAGGCACGTAAGGGGGAGTGAGCCATATACGGCGGCAATGCGCTTTCCGCTTTTGCGCCCTAGGCCTTATTAATTGTTGCGTCAGAGACCCATTCCATCAGGAGCGGTGCCAGATCGTTGGCAAGCTCCGCTCTTAAGCGGAAGTAGGACCCAATAAGCGCAGCGGATTGCGCCGTATGAGCATTCCATCCCCATCGATACTCTTGCGATACCTGACTATTATGCATTGCGGCCCGGAAGGGGTCATCGTGAATCTGCATAGCGGTCTCCCCGCAGCCGCGCCACGGTGAGCAATGAACGACGACCAACTGCTGCGCTACAGCCGGCACATTCTGTTGCCGCAAATCGGCATAAAGGGACAGGAAGCCTTAATCCGGTCGCACGTGCTCCTAATCGGCGCGGGGGGATTGGGTTCACCCATAGCGCTGTACCTTGCCGCGAGCGGGGTCGGTAAGCTGACTATTTGTGATAGTGACAAGGTTGACCTGACCAATCTTCAGCGACAAATCGCTCACAGCACGGATCGTATCGACACACCCAAATCAATTTCCGCAAGGAAAACGCTTGCGGGCATCAATCCGGAAGTCAATGTCATTGCACTGAACGAGCGCCTGGATGAAAGCAGGCTGCTGCAGCTCGTCATGGATGCTGATGTGGTGGTGGATGCAAGCGACAACTTCCCTACCCGACACGCCATCAACCGGGTCTGCGTCCTTCGGAAAAAACCACTCGTGTCCGGCGCAGCGGTGCGTTTTGACGGACAAGTCGCCGTATTTGATCTACGTCACGCGCACAGCCCTTGCTATCACTGCCTGTTTCCCGCAAGCGGAGAAGATCAGGATACGCGTTGCGCAGTGATGGGGGTGTTTGCACCCCTGGTAGGTATTATCGGTTGTGTCCAGGCAGCTGAAACGCTGAAAACCTTGCTTGATATTGGACAAACCCTGAATAACCGTTTGCTGCTGCTCGATGGCTTGTCGATGGAATGGCGCTCCATCAGGCTGAACAAGGACCCGGTGTGCAAGGTCTGCGGCACCGGTGCCAGCATCGGTGAGCCTATGTCCGAGATACGGCACATGACAGCAACTCCCTGCGCTGGGCCTCCCAATATTCCATCGGGTCGCGCTTGAAGCCACTTTTGGCGAACTGGTGCCAGCGCCCCGCTACATAGCACATCAGCAGGTTCGCCTGGGCGGGGATATCCAGATTGGCCGAGATTTCGCCCTCGCTGGCGGCGAAGCGCAGCACCTGTTTCAACGTCGCCTCAAGCCGGTCATGCAATTGATTGATGCGTAGCTGCAGGCGGTCATTCTCGTTTATCAGCGCGTCGCCGGTCAACACTCGCGTCATACCCGGATTTTTCTGCGCAAAGCCAAGCAATAGCGACAATATCCCTTCAATTTGCCGCATGGCGCTTTTTTCTTCCGTCGTCAGTCTGTTGATAAGGCTGAACAAAGTGGCCTCGATGAACTCGATCAGGCCCTCGAACATCTGAGCCTTGCTGGCAAAATGCCGGTATAGCGCCGCCTCGGAAACATCCAGCTTGACCGCCAGCGATGCGGTAGTGATTTTCACAGGACGTGGCTCTTCCAGCATTTGCGCGAGAACCCGGAGGATTTGATCTTTTCTGTCACTGCGCTTGGCTTGCATGACTTCTCTCTTCGATAATGCTTTAGTTCAGTTTCAAAACGGCTCTACCTATTGCCCGTAGCGCGACGACGGCTTTTCGGGACCATACGCACAAATCAGGGGAGAAATACCAGTGGCGGAATTTTCATGCAACGCACTAAGCGAGGCACATTGTGCCGTATCTCATCTTTAGCCATGTCACTGAGGAGGCATGAATAAATCCCCAATCCTATCCCCACAGCGGCCTCTTGAGAGCTTGCGCCGACCCCTGGCAGCCTGTTGGACTTAAAGAAAATTAGCTGCGAAAGCGTCTGGCCCGTCCATATTTCACTGCTTTTTCGGCCGATAGCACAAATTGGCCTTCAAAATCGTCAGAATCTGTCCTTGCCCAGCCATTTTTTCGCTTCGATTCTCAAGTCCGACAGGCAGCTAGCTCGCCTTTATTAACGTCCCTACACCCTCATCTGTCAGCACTTCCAGCAACAATCCGTGTTCCACCCGCCCATCAATGATATGACAGGATTTGACTCCATTTTTCACTGCATCCAGCGCCGAGCCGATTTTTGGCATCATGCCGCCCGAGATGGTTCCATCCACAAATAATTCATCCACCCTCTGCGCGGTTAATCCGGTCAATAAATTGCCATTCCTGTCCAGCACCCCCGGCGTATTAGTGAGCAGTATCAGTTTCTCTGCCCTCAGTACACTCGCCAGTCCGCCTGCAACGAGATCAGCATTGATATTATAGGATTCGCCATTTTCTCCCACACCGATGGGCGCAATCACCGGAATGAAGTCGCGCGTTTCGAGTAACGCTATCAGGGCGGGGTCGATGCTTTCAATTTCTCCCACCTGACCGATATCGATCCACTCACCCTCCTTCTCCCGATCCTGCATAAGCATTTTTCTTGCACGAATGAAGCCACCGTCCTTGCCGGTCAATCCTACCGCATGGCCGCCATGCCGGTTAATGAGATTGACAATGTCCTTGTTAACCAGTCCCCCCAATACCATTTCCACCATATCCATCGTTTCGGCATCCGTCACGCGCATCCCCTGGATGAATTCGCCCTGCTTGCCGATCCGCCGCAACATATCGTTGATCTGAGGTCCGCCGCCATGAACGATCACGGGATTCATCCCCACCAGCTTCAGCAATACGACATCACGGGCGAAACCCTGCTTGAGATTTTCCTCTACCATGGCGTTGCCGCCATATTTGATGACAATCGTTTTACCGTGAAAGCGCTGGATATACGGCAGCGCCTCAGCCAGGATCTTGGCTTTATCTTTTGCGAAAGATGGAGATAAAGGCATGATTCTTCCTTATGAATTTTGGGTATATTATCCTGAATCCGGCGGCTTGCCGCTCATTTTTCACTCGTTTTTTAAGCCTGCCGCCATGAGCCTCAAAGGTTTCTTGCGTAACCTGGCTCATCACCTTAATGATGAGTTTGCTACAGCTCGGATTCGGGAGTATGCCAGATCACGGATGCGGAAAAGCCCTCGTCCATGAAACAGGTCACCCACCGCAAGCCGGGGAATTCATCTAAACCTCGCGTGGCGCATGCAGGTGCGGGGTAGACGCATCAGTCGTCTTGGCAATGCGGTCAGGCACGTCAGGCATTGGATCAAAATAGCGGTATAGCATGGGTACCACCACCTTCGTCATCACCGTCGCGGTAATCAGCCCGCAGATCACCACAATGGCTAGCGGCTTCTGCACCTCGGAGCCGAGGCCGGTTGCGATCAGGAACGGCGCCAGGCCCAGTATCGTGGCCGCGGCGGTTATCAGCACGGGACGGAAGCGCGCCTCGCAACTGGTTTTCACCGCGTCGGCCACGCTTAATCCCTGCTCGCGCAGTTCCTTGATAAAAGATATCAATACCACGCCGTTCAATATGGCTACGCCCCATACCGCGATGAAACCCACTGATGCCGGTACCGATAGATACTCGCCGGTGATGAACAGCCCGATAACACCACCGACCGAAGCAAACGGCAAAGCGGTGAAGATAAGCAAGGCGAGCTTGACCGAACCAAACAGCATGAACAACAGGAAGAAGATTGCGGCGAAGGTGATCGGCACAATCACCGCGAGTGTTGCCATGGCGCGCTCCATGTTCTCGAACTGCCCGCCCCAGACAAAATAATAACCAGAAGGCAATTTGACTTCCTTCGCGGTACGCTCCTGTAATTCGGCAACGAAACCTCCCAGATCGCGATCATGCACATTGGCACCGACCACCACGCGGCGTTTGGCGTACTCGCGCGAAACGATCGCCGGACCGTCTATGACCTTGATGTCCGCCACCGCGCTCAGCGGCACCAGAACGCCGCCCCGAGCCATCATGCCCTCAGGCCCCGCGTTACCGGGGGGGCGCAGCAAGAGATCGCGGATCGCTTCGACATCGTCACGGAACTGTTCGGGAAAGCGCAGGAGAAGCGTAAAGCGCCGCTCACCCTCGAACACCTGGGTAACCGCCTTGCCGCCGATCGCCGTTGCGATCAACTCATTCACATCAGCAACATTGAGACCGTGGCGGGCAATGGCGCGGCGGTCGATGTCAATGGTCAATTCCTGCTGACCTGACAGGCGCTCGATGCGGAGATCACGTGCTCCACGTGTTGACTTGACGATGCGCGCCACCTGCTCGGATAACTTGCGCAACTCTTCCAGGTCGTCGCCGAAGATCTTGACCGCGACCTGTGAACGGACCCCCGTTACCATCTCATCCACCCGCTGCGCGATCGGTTGCGACAGTGCAATATTCACGCCCGGCAGCACTGTCAGCGCCTTGCGGATATCTTCTTCGATTTCCTGCTGGGTTCGGCCCGATCCCTTCAAATCCAGGGATGCGATGGGGTCGGATTCGTTCTGCGATGCCGGATCGGCGGGCGATTCGCCCCGGCCCAGCTTGGACACTACGGACACGACTCCAGGTATCTTGGCGATCAGTTTCATCGCTTCTGTTTCCAGTTTGATCGCTTCATCCAGCGAAATCGAAGGTACGCGAATAATCACAGGTGTCACCGCACCTTCCCGCATGATCGGAATGAAGGATTTTCCAAGAAACGGATACAGGCCGACCGCCAGCAAAAGAGAACCCACCGACACCATCGCCGTGGCCTTCGGATTCCTCAATGCTAAATAGAGCAGGCGCAAATAAAGAGATTTGAGAATGGCGACAATTTTGGTATCTTCCTCGCTTCCTCCCTTCAGGGCATAGTCGCATAGCACCGGCGACAGCAGCACCGAAACGACCAGCGCCACCAGCAGTGCGATGGAGATGGTAACGGCAAGCGGGCTGAACATCTTGCCTTCCATGCCCTGCAGCGACATAAGCGGCAGGAATACGAGAACAATGATGATAATTCCGTAGATGACCGGTGCACCCACCTCAGCTGCCGCCTTGGCAATCGTTTCGCTCTTCGGCTCGTCGCCGGTGGCATGGCTCAGGCGCAGAAAGATATTTTCCACCACCACCACGGTGGGGTCGACCATCAGTCCAATGGCGATCGTTAGCCCTCCCAGGGACATCAGGTTGGCTGGAATGCCCAGATAATTCATGATCATGAACGTGACCAGCGGCGTGATGATAAGCGTCGCGCACACGACCAGGCTTACGCGCAGGTTACCCAGGCAGATAACCATTACCAGGATCACGAAGACCAGTGCCTCGATCAATACGCGGTACACGGACTCCAGCGCGGCATCCACCATAACGGTCCGGTCATAGAAGGGCACGATCTGGAGCCCGCCCGGCAACAGGCCCCGTTCGTTGATCTCGGCAACCTTTTCCTTCACCCGTCCGACTATTTCCTTGGCATTGCCGCCGCGCAGCATCATCACGATGCCAGTGACCGACTCAGTGTAACCATCCTTGATACTGGCTCCGAGTCGTACCTCCCCGCCGAACTGCACTTGGGCCACATCCCGCACGTATACCGGCACACCATCCAGTTCTTTGAGCACGATGTTGCGGATATCGTCCAACGTGCGGATCAGGCCGACACCACGGATCAGGTATTGCTCCGCGTGTAAGGGCAGTATATTACCGCTGGAATTCGCATTGTTGCTCGCAATGGCCCGGTCGACCGCTGACAGCGTCAGATCATAGTGACGCAACCGGTTGGGATCAACCAACACCTGGTATTCCTTGACATGACCGCCGATGGAATTGATCTCCGCTACACCCTGGACCGAACGCAGCAGCGGTCGCACCACCCAATCCTGAATCGTGCGCCGTTCGGTCAGCTCCTCGACGGTTAATGCGCGCTGGCCATCGTCGGGATGATCGATCGTATATTGATATACTTCGCCCAGACCAGTGGATACAGGCCCGAGCACTGGCATGATGCCCGGTATAAGCCGGGGAGATACCTCAATCAGCCGTTCCATCACCAGTTGGCGCGCAAAGAAAACGTCGGTCTTGTCGGTAAACACCAGGGTGATAAGCGACAACCCGCTCTTGTTCAGGGAGCGCATCTCCACCAGCCCCGGCAGGCCGGTCATGGCGATTTCCACCGGTACCGTAACCAGCCGTTCGATCTCCTCCGGACTGCGCCCGATCGCCACCGTGGCGACCTGCACCTGGATATTGGTCACATCGGGAAAAGCATCGACCGAGAGATTCTTCGCGGCAAAAATGCCTGCGGCACACAGGGCAAGCGCCACCACTACGACTACCAGGCGCTGCCTGAGCATAACGCGCACGATGGAGGCAAGCATGACGACCTACTCCAGTTCTGCGAGCTTGCGCTCGTTGTCCAGATGAAAGGCGCCGTCCACCACGATCTTCTGATCGATCGTAACCCCGTTCAACACTGGATACATATCAGCAACTTCGGGACCCAATTCGACAGGGATGCGGAGGAACCGATTATTACCCTGAGCCAGGAATACATAGTCGCGGTTGGCCTCGCGCACTACCGCGGTTTCCGGCACTACCAGGCTTTTATGCGCATTGTCGGTAATGTGCATGGTGGCCAGCATGTCGGGCTTGAGCTTGCGCTGGGGATTCTCCACCATGGTGCGCACCATCACGGTGCGGGTGAGCGGATTCACCGTATCGGCAACGAATATGATGAGACCATCAAGACTTACGTCACCCAACGCCGGAACGTGTATCTCCACATGTTGACCGACTTGCACATTACGCGCGATCTGCTCCGGCACATCGCCCACCACCCAGACAGAGGATAGATCGGCCACTCCGAACAGTTGATCGGCCGGTTGCACCACCTGGCCGATGATGACATTCCGCGAAATAACAATTCCGCTCCTCGACGCATTGATAGTAACGTTAGGCACAATATGCCCCTGCTTCGCCAGTTCCGCCAGCACGGCTTTATCCATCCCCAGCAAGCGCAACTGGTCCTTCGCCGCCTCCAGCTCGGCGCGGGCGACCTCCAGCTCCGACTCACGCCGTTCCACTTCGGCGACGGCGATCACATCGGCGGCCAGTAAATGCTTGGCACGCTGTGCCGCTTTTTCCGTCAGCACAGTCCGCGAAAACGCGCGCAAATAGGCGAGCTGTGCGTGGGTCAGCTCAGGGCTGGAAATACGCGCCAAAGGCTGGCCGGCGTTAACGCTGTCACCCAGCATGACGTATAAATCGATGATGCGCCCTGTCACGTAGGAGCCGATGCGAACCAGCCTCTCCTCATCCACCTCGACCTGGCTGGGAACCTGTAATCTATCAGCGAGATCGATCATCGCGGGCTGGCCAATCTTTATACGTGTCACCATTTCCGGCCTGATCGTGATGCTGTTCACATCCTCCTGCTCTTTCCTGGCTTCCTTGGCGGGAGCCGCGGCCTCCTTACCGTTGCCGCACCCGGCAAGCAGCGCGACTATGACAACAGCACCGGTGATGTGCATTGTTTTTTTCATTCGACACCTTGCTCCCTGGGATAATAAGCCCGCAATCGGTCGATTTCCGCAGCAGCGGCCTGTAGATCAAAGCGTGCCTGCAACGAATCCATAAGTATCCCTCGCAAAATACGTTGGGTGTCGAGTACGTCTATGAGGGGACGCTCGCCAAAGCGGTAAGCCGCCTGGGCAATCTGCAACGCATTCTCAGCTTCCTTGATGATGCCGCCCTCGAACATCTCCACCCTGCGGCGCGCAATCTGCAAGGCCTGCCAGGCGGATTCAAATAGTTGGCCAATTTCGTAACGGCGGAATTCCAGCGTTTCCCGCGCCCGCGCGGAATCCGCCACGGCCGCGTCGATTTCTCCGCGGCGGCGATAGAACAGGGGAACCGTCACTTTCAGGCCAGCCCTGTTGTCGGTGTATTGATCATCTTGATAACTGTTGTATAAGACGTCCACTGAGGGCAGCACTGTAGCGCGTTCCTGATCGATGCGCAGGCGGGCTCGGTTCGACTCAGCCTGCAAACGCAACACATCCGGGTTGATAGCCGGCACTTCCTCACGCAGTTCCTCCAGCGGAGGCAGGCTGACCGGATCGAACAGGGATGCCTTTATCGCGAAATCAGGCTTCAGGGCACCCGCCGTGAACTGCATCAGCGCCACCCGCGCGCGCAGCGCTCCCAGTTCCGCCGCTTCCTTGCGGCTGGCCGCGTTCAGCACCTCGGCATCTGCGCGAACCAGCTCGAAGCGCGCGGTTTCGCCCACGCCCACGGCCACGCTGATACGCCGCCGCACTTCCCCCATCAGATCGTAGATGCCGGCCTCCATGCGCGCTATTTCCTGACGCAGCAGCAGTTCATACGCACGCACCCGCAGTTGCGCCGCCAAGTCTGCGCGCACCTGATGATAGCTGGCGCGGCTGGCCTCTACGCCCGCCTCCGCCGCACCGATGCGTGTGCTACGCACAAATGGATTCTCGATGGTCTGCACAACGTTCACCTGACGCGTGTTCGTGGCAGGATGGGCCAGGGGGATTCGCGCGTGTTGAGGTCCTGCTATTACGGTCACCATCGGATTAGGATAAGCGGCGGCGCCGATGACCCCCGCCTCGGCGGCGTCTACCTGGGATCGTGCCGCGCGCACCAGGCCATTGGCCTCCAGTCCCACTCGTTGCAGGGCTTCGATCGAGAGCGCTCCGGGCGGCATGGCGGCGGAAGCGGCAGCGGACGGCAGGGTGAAAGAAGGTGTCGTATCAAAAGCACTCCTGCCTGGGGATGCCGGGGCGGACGGCGTCGGAACAGAAGAAGGCCGCCTGATCGCAGGTGCTGGGGCAGATGGCTCGGTGAGGGAAGGTAATGCGGAAGGCGGCAGGCTATCCGAGGGAGCAGGGGGAGCAGGGGGCGCAGGGCCAAAAGTGGGCGAATCTTGAGCTGAAACAGCGGTGAACGGAGAGATGAGAATCAGGCTCAGCAAGATGCGGAAGCGGAGTGATATTTGCATCTACTACCTTTTTTATATTTCTGAAAGAAATGAAACTCGCTTCAATCGCCGTAAGTAAGTGGATATCTCAAACAGATGACCCGGGCACCGTTCAACATTAAAATATTAACTAAAGCCGGAATAAAGCAAGGCTGTTAATTTTAACCCAGTCAGTTTAGAATAAAATTTGCATCAATAAAAGCAGTATCTGTCTGATAATATAATCGATATTTACGAACTATTATCACACATTGTATCGGCATACAGTGCTCAATTATAAACAGTTGCATTATTTCTGGGCCGTCGCCAAGGGGGGCAGCATCGTCCGGGCTTGGCCACACAACCGAAGTCACCGAGCAGTTCTATGCAATCTCCATGGAACGCCGGCTCCCGCATCCCGCGGTGGTGGCCATCAATGGCACTGCTCACCGCGAGCTGTTCGCCACCCTCGATACGCGTTGACGCGCCCGGCTCTGCTGCCTGCAGGGAAGAGAGGGGCGAAGCCTCAGCTTCGCCCCTCTCAGCCGGACCGGCAGGCCGCTAGTTTCCGCTTGAAGCCGTCAGAAAAAGCAACTCATTGATTCTCTTGACAAAACCAGCCGGATCCTCAAGCTGACCGCCTTCAGCCAGCAATGCCTGATCGAACAGGATATGGCTCCAGTCGGCAAAGTGCGTCTGCTCGGATTTCAGGCGCTGTATCATGGGATGATAAGGATTGATCTCCAGGATAGGCTTGGTGGGATTCACTTTTTGTCCAGCCGACTTTAGCAGGCGCTCCAGATTCCCGCTCATATCGTGGCTATCCGCCACAAGGCAGGCGGGAGACTCGGTCAGGCGCAACGTGACGCGCACATCCTTCACCTGCTCGCCGAGCGTATTCTTTATTTTTTCGGTCAGTTCCTTGTAGTCGTCCGCTTCTTTCTGCTGTTCCTTCTTCTCAGCCTCGTCTTCCAGTTTTCCCAGATCGAGACTACCCTTGGCTACGGATTGCAGCGGCTTACCCTCGACCTCGGTCAGATTCGCAACCAGCCATTCATCCACGCGTTCGGACAGCAGTAGCACTTCGATGCCTTTCTTGCGGAAGATCTCCAGGTGCGGACTGCTTCTGGCTGCCTTGAGGCTATCGGCTGTAACGTAATAAATTTTCTCCTGCCCGTCCTTCATGCGCGCGATGTAGTCGCTGAATGACACCGTCTGTTCGTCCGTATCGATGTGGGTAGAGACAAAGCGCAACAACTTGGCAATGCGTTCCCGGTTTGAGTAGTCTTCCGCCACACCCTCTTTGAGGACTTGGCCGAATTCCTTCCAGAAAGTTTTGAACTTGGTTCTTTCCTCTTCCTGCTCGCTTTGCGCCAGATCATCGAGCAGTCCCAATACTTTTTTCACCGCGCCGGCACGTATGGCTTCAATATCTTTTGATTCCTGCAATATTTCGCGCGAAACATTCAGCGGCAAGTCATTGGAATCGATCACCCCGCGCACGAAGCGCAAATAATTCGGCAGCAATTGTTTCGCATCGTCCATGATGAACACCCGCCGCACATAAAGCTTGATACCGTGACGGGGTTCGCGATCGTATAAATCGAACGGGGCGCGCGATGGAATGTACAGCAACTGGGTATATTCCTGCTTGCCCTCCACCCTGGCGTGAACATAGGCCAGCGGCGGCTCGAAATCATGCGCCACATGCTTGTAGAATTCTTCGTACTGCTCCGGCGTGATCTCGTTTTTGGCGCGCGCCCAGAGTGCGCTCGCCTGATTGACGGTCTCGTCTTCATCGGTAATCGTGTTCTCATTCTTTTCCTGAGACCACTCCTCTTTTTTCATCACAATGGGCAGCGTGATGTGGTCGGAATACTTGCGGATGATGGCGCGCAACCGCCAGCCGCTGAGCAAGTCATCCTCGCCCTCGCGCAAATGCAGAATGACCTGTGTGCCGCGATCTGTTTTCTCTACCGTCTCAAGCGTATAATCTCCTTCGCCCGCGGATTCCCAGCGGACACCGTGTTCGGCGGTCAAGCCCGCCCGGCGGGTAATGAGCGTTACTTTGTCCGCGACAATAAATGCCGAATAGAAACCGACGCCGAACTGGCCGATCAGGTGCGCATCCTTGGCCTGATCGCCGGTTAATGCACTGAAGAATTCGCGCGTTCCCGACTTGGCGATGGTGCCGATATGGTCAATGACCTCTTGCCGGGACATGCCGATGCCATTATCAGCGATGGTGACGGTGCGCGACGCGGTATCGTAGCTCACGCGGATCTTCAGATCCGAATCGGATTCGTACAGCGCACCATCGGTTAATCCCTCGAAGCGCAGCTTGTCGGCGGCATCCGATGCGTTGGAAATCAGTTCGCGCAGGAAAATTTCCTTGTTACTATACAAGGAGTGGATCATCAGATTGAGCAACTGTTTGACTTCAGTCTGAAAACTTAGATGTTCTTTGGTAGCTGTCGCTTGCATGGGTTTCTCTCCTAAAAAAATGCAATAAGATAATGAGGGTGGATTGGCGGTTTTCAAGCTGATCTCCTTTAAAAAATCGCCAGGACCTCGTTTCAGAGGCGATTTTCCTCTTTTTTAATTGATTCTAAATTTATGGATATTCCCAATATTCCGGAGTTCTAGCATGTTTGCCCTAAAAGCCTTTATCCGTTCTGCTGTTACGGTTAGCTTCTTCTGCTGTATCCTGCCCGCCGCCGCACAATACCAGGGCCGTTCACTGCCACTTGACAAAATCAAACTGCCCGCCGGATTTTCCATCGATTTGTGGGCGGAAGTTCCCAACGCGCGCGGCCTGGCACTGGGAAAGAACGGCACGGTATTTGCTGGCTCCAAGGAAGCGGGGAATGTTTACGCCATCACGGACAATGGTGGGACACGGCAGGTTAGGACTCTCGCAAGTGGCCTCAATTCCCCGTTGGGAGTAGCCTTTCGGGATGGGGCACTCTATGTCTCCGCAGTGGAGCGCATTCTGCGCTTTGATGGAATCGAAGAAAAACTCGACCAGCCGGGAAAACCAGTAGTGATAACCGATAGTTTTCCCACTGAAAAGCACCACGGAGGAAAATTCATCGCTTTTGGCCCGGATGGTCTGCTATATGTGCCGGTAGGTGCGCCCTGCAATATCTGCGAACCCGACCCCGAGCGCTTTGCATTGATCGCGCGCATCAAGCCGGACGGTAGCGGGCATGAGATCTATGCGTATGGGGTAAGAAACACGGTGGGTTTTGATTGGCATCCCGAAACAAAGGAACTATGGTTTACGGATAACGGGCGTGACTGGATGGGCGACAATCTGCCACCCGACGAACTCAACCGCGCACCCGCAAAGGGCATGCACTTCGGTTACCCCTACTGCCACGCGGGCGATATTCTCGACCCCAAGTACGGCGCAAAGCGCGATTGCGGCAAGCTTGCCGCCCCCGCAGCCAAATTCGATGCGCATGTTGCTCCCCTGGGTATGCGTTTCTACACCGGCAAAATGTTTCCGCCGGAATATCGCAACAATATCATTGTTGCCGAGCACGGCTCCTGGAATCGCCGTAATAAAATAGGCTACCGGCTTCAGCTCGTACGGATAAAAAACAATAAGGTCGTCAAACAGGAAGTATTCGCCGAAGGTTGGCTGGAACAGGAAAACGTATGGGGAAGGCCGGTGGATGTACTGGTGATGCCCGACGGAGCGCTACTGGTTTCTGACGATTACGCCGGGGTTATCTACCGGATCAGCTACAAGAAACCTTAGCAACCAAGGGCCAGTCACGGACCCAAGCGAGAAAATCTCATGTTGAGTAATTGGCGTTGATAACAACGGGCAGGCCGTCCCCCCGGAACTTCTCTACACTCCCTCCCGATAGCGTATTGAACGCGCTGGAGAGCATAGGCTTCCGTAGCGATGGCCGGCTGTTGGCTCTCAATAGCTACGAGAACCGCGTCTACCAGATCGGCATGGAAGAGGGTTCCCCGCTGGTGGCAAAATTCTATCGGCCCGGACGCTGGACGGATGCCGCCATACTCGAAGAACACGCCTTTGTGGAGGAACTGGCCGAGCGCGAAATACCTGTCGTGCCCGCGTTGGTGCTGGATGGAATCACGCTGCACAGCTTCGAGGGGTTCCGCTTTGCCGTTTTTCCAAAACACGGTGGCCGTGCACCCGAGCTGGAAGACCGCAACACGCTGGAATGGATGGGACGCTTCCTCGGGCGCATCCACGCTATCGGTGCACTCAAGCCGTTTCACGAACGCCCCACGCTGGATATCGCCAGCTTCGGTGAACAACCGCGCGATTATCTGCTGACGCATGCATTTATTCCGGCCGATCTCGATGCAGCCTATCGTGGCGTGGTGGATCAGGCGCTGGACGGCGTGCGCCACTGCTTTGCGCGCGCAGGTGACGTGCGCGCCTTGCGCCTGCACGGCGACTGCCACGTGGGCAATGTGCTGTGGACGGACGACGGTCCGCATTTCGTGGATTTTGACGACAGCCGCATGGGACCGGCGGTACAGGACTTGTGGATGCTATTGTCGGGCGAACGCGCCGACAGGGCACGGCAATTGACCGAGGTGCTGGCTGGATATGAGGATTTCTGCGATTTCGACGAACGTGAATTGCATCTGGTCGAGGCGCTGCGCACCCTGCGCCTGATCCATTATGCGGCGTGGCTCGCGCAGCGCTGGGACGATCCCGCCTTCCAGCAGGCGTTCCCGTGGTTCAATACCCAGCGCTATTGGCAGGATCGCATCCTCGAATTGCGCGAACAGATCGCACTGATGGATGAGCCTCCGCTGTGGCACGCTTGACAGTTATTCCGGGGGCTCATGGGATGATTATTGGAAACGTATGATTGAAAGCAGTTAATCAAGTTTTTGAGGTTTATACGGATACGAAAATGACGTCCTGCCCCTGTGGCGGGGTGGCGTTAACGGCGAAACTGCCGGGCACCCAGGGCAGCAATGAAAAATACGCCGACTGCTGCGGCCGCTATCTGGATGGCGGCGAAGCCGCGCCCACCGCGGAAGCATTGATGCGTTCACGCTACACCGCATACACCCTCGGTCGGGAAGATTATCTGCTGGCTACCTGGCATCACGGTACACGCCCGGCTTCACTTGAACTGGAAGGCAAACCGCGCAAATGGCTGGCGCTGGAAGTGAGGCGCCATGAACAGTCAGAGCCGGATCATGCGGTAGTGGAATTTGTGGCGCGCTACAAGGTGAGTGGTCGCGCACATCGTTTGCATGAAATCAGCCGCTTCGTGCGCGAGGCGGGGCAGTGGTTCTATGTGGATGGTGATCTCGTCTAAGGCCGGAGATGGAAATGACAAAGTACTAACGTTCGTTTAAATCAGGGGCGGTTCACCAATCCAGAGAAACCTTAGTACCTGGATAATTACACTTTTGATATTATAATATGGAATTCAGCGGTTCGCTGACCACAATAGAGAATCTGAATCTATGAGCATATTCTATGACGATTTAGGTTTTCTAATTACATAAACGCCCAGCACAACAGGATTTCCATTACAAAGGCCTATCTCCCGCTTAATGGTTTTTTTGCCAGTATCTTGCTGAAACACCTTCGATATCTGACGTAATGGAATATTCCAAGCCTTTGCAATCGCCTCGATTAGTGCCCCATTCAATGTTCTGGAATGAAAGCGCCAAGCGCGCCCCCAAATTCCTTCAGAGTCATTCTCTGGTGGCCAGTTAATCCATACGTCATGGCGCCTGGTTTGCAAGATTCCAGGGATTCCCATGGCAACTGCAAAGACATTTTTATGAAGCTTAATTTCTCCAAATTCTCTATGCGCTAGATATAGCGCAGCGTCCTGGAGGATTAAAACCTCATCATCAAGATTCTCTTTTGATATCTCTTCTGCACTCTTCCAGCCACCCGCACCATTAGCAATATGGAATTTCTGTGTTGCGCCATTGAGAGCACGAATAATGGAGGCGCAGTCTACCTGAAGTTCGCTGTCCAGAGACTCATTAAAGATTAGATCTGCCTGTTCCGCGGCCCATAGCCGAAGAATATCTATGTCGGCAACAGGAACTCCAATATCACGCGCCGCGGTATGCGGTTTACCAACAAACACTCCGAATATTCCTCTTAATTCACACGAACGAAACCCGCCGATAGTCACAACACCGGGTGTAACGCGTTCGTGATCAACTAAATCTGTTCTGTTCTCTTTTAT
This sequence comes from Nitrosospira lacus, assembly GCF_000355765.4. Taxonomy (NCBI): domain Bacteria; kingdom Pseudomonadati; phylum Pseudomonadota; class Betaproteobacteria; order Nitrosomonadales; family Nitrosomonadaceae; genus Nitrosospira; species Nitrosospira lacus. The sequence continues at coordinate 2,733,119 of NZ_CP021106.3, forward strand.
AGTGCTTACGCATGCGCGCCCAACAACCTCACCAGATGGGCTCGTCAATAATCGCAACATTGGCCCGAGCGCCTTAAGCAAGGTGGCATCCTCTGTAGTGCTTTTATTGCTACGAGGGCCAAACAGGCGTTGGAGGAGTTTGCTTCCTTTTATTGAAATCCAATCATATGCACCAACGACCAACTTTTTATTCTTATTCTCGACGTAAAGGTTGACGTCCAATGTTGGGCACAGCCAAGCACACCGCTCCTCAAGCGTCCATGGCTTTTGGAGATTTGAATCCCTAAGCATCTGATTAAAGATTGTTGGACTGCTCATCCAGACCCTAATCCGCGTTCCGCCTTCAATCAGGCACTCGTGAATATGGGCCTTTCTAAGAATTGGACGGGAAGTAAGACCATTCTGAAACTCCAAGATTAAAGTTTCATCACGTGCCCGCTCTGCGCGTCTAGTAATAACTTGGACCTTCCCTCCCCACATAAACACTGAAAAAAAACCAATTCCAAATTGGCCCGATGAAGAGAAGCCTTTCGATTCCAAGCCTGGCAGTTCTTTATGCATGAGCGGAGTTCCCCAAAACGAGTTTCCGAAATCCAAGAATGGCCCAGTCAATACATTAATTGACATACCTACACCAGAATCCTCAACCTCAACCCATCGCCCATTTATGTCTTCGCCAGTGCGAACAGTAACCCAGCCCCAATCAGCAGGTCGGCCTTCAACAAGTCTGCGTGCTCTGACAGCATCTGAAGCGTTCTGAATTAGCTCTCTTAATGGAACAGTTTCATTACGCCCATATAGCTTCTCACCGCCAAGGCTTCCGATCAGTCTCGCTACATCCCCAACCTGAATTTTTGCGTCGATAGGCAACCAAGTTGATGTTCCAATAAGTTTAGCCAGTCGGAGTGGGTCATCTATATAAGCCACGCCCCGTGCGCTAAGTCTTGGCCTATTTGTGTCAGCAAGTAGAGAGTCGACTTGCCTCAACTCCCTATCGACGACCTTAAGTGCATCAAAGCAGGCCCACCACGCGGAAGCTTCCTCGACCGAGAAATTATCTTTGGAAGTGTAAACCAATCGGTCGGATTCAAGTCGTGGCTGATATAACTTCTCTTGAAATGACCAATGGTCAGCGCTGATTCCCGCTGGCTTCCGAAGGGTTGTCAAGAATCCTGGAGCCCGTCTTTCGTCAAGGTGACTGGCGTCTGCTGTCCGCAGAATACATGCAAGCTTGACTGAATCAACGGTCCAGCTGTTGTCAAATCCTCCTGGCGCACCCATTTCACGTGGCAAGTCTTGTATTAATTGCTCAGTGGGCCACCAATGACTATGAGCGATCTTCCCAATTATTGGCCCGTAAGTATTTCTTAACGTGGGATCATCAATCAGGAAATATTCATTGGGGCTCGGGTGACAATCCTGCCATGAGATAAGAGCTAGGTGCTCAGCGTGCTTTGCGTGTAATTCTCTCAACACTTGACGAATTGCCGCATTCCGAATGATCTCAGGAGGATTCTTGACTTCATCAATCGTCGATTGACGTCCATGCTTCTTCTGAAGCAAAGAAGCAACAGTATCATGCCAAAGTTCTGTTTTTTGTAGTGCGTCAACTCCCTTTGGGTACGCAGCAAGCCCCATTCCCAAATCGTGAATCAAGAACGCACCGCCCAACACAAATGCTTCAGCTGGGGTTAAAGTAAATTTTTCACCAGTGATGAGTTGCGCCATTTCCCATAATGCATCCAGGTGGGTAATGTCGTGCACGGTAAATTCTGGGAGAACAATGGCAATTTCGGCAGCGAGCACTCCCGCACGTTCTCTGAAACTCTCATAGGCTGCTCTAAGGCGGGCTCGATTTGTTGCTTCAGTATCAGGATCAAGCTGGATAGCTAGAGTCTTCTGCCATAGAGTGGTCTTCTCAAATCTTTTCATCAGCTTTCTATGAGCAGCAGAATTAGGGGCAGGCCCCGGTTTAATTGCTCTGCTTTTTTATTGGCGTTCGTTGAACTCTGGATGCTACGCTAGCTATATGGATTGCTGAATAGCGTAGGCGCACAACGCCATCAGGGTCTGGGGGAAAAGGCCGAAAGCGAGTATCGCCAGGCCATTTGCGCTGATCAATAGCTTGACGTCGCCCTCTGGCAGAAGAGGCGCATCGGTTTCCGGCTCATCGAAATACATCAGTTTAACAATGCGCAGGTAATAAAACGCGCCGATCAGCGAGAACAGCACCGCCACCACCGCCAGCCATATGTAGCCGGCACTCAACACCGCCTGCAGTACCGACAGCTTGGCATAAATACCCACCGTGGGCGGCACGCCGGCCATCGAAAACATCAACAGCAGCGTAATAAACGCGTACCACGGGTTACGCCGGTTGAGTCCCTTGAAATCGTCGAGCTTGTCGGCTTCAAATCCTTCGTGCGAAAGCAGCATGATCATGCCGAATGTGCCGAGGGTCATCAATACATAGACCACAACATAGAACATGGATGAGCTGTAGCCATTCTCATTCCCGGCGATGATTCCGAGCAGCATGAAACCCATGTGCGAGATGGTGGAATATGCCAGCATGCGCTTGATATTGGTCTGGGCGATGGCGGCGAGATTGCCGATCATCATGGACATCACCGCCAGAATGACGAGCATTCCCTGCCAATCCGCCACCATTGCCCCCATGCCTTCCACCAGCAGGCGCATGACGAAACCGAATGCCGCCAGTTTCGGCGCCGCGCCGATGAACAGCACCACGGCTGTGGGCGCCCCCTGGTAAACATCGGGCGCCCACATGTGAAACGGCGCCGCGCTCAACTTGAAACTGATGCCGGCGACGATGAATACCAGCCCAACCACCAGCACCTCATGATTAAGCGCGCCCCCTTGTATCACTTCCGTTACGCGAGCAATGTTGAGTGAACCCGTCGCTCCGTAAATCATGGACATGCCATACAGCAGAAAACCGGAAGCCAGCGCCCCGAGGACGAAAAACTTTATCGCCGCCTCGGTTGCCGCAGCTGATTCGCGTCGCAATGCGACCATGGCGTAAAGCGATAACGACAGGAGTTCCAGCCCCAGGTAGAGGGTCAGGAAATGGCTGGCGGATATCATTACCATCATGCCCAGCGTGGCAAACAGCGCCAAACTGAAGAATTCTCCGCTGAGCATGCCGCGCACGGAAATATAGGCGCGCGAATATACCAGCACCGTGGCGACGGTGATATACACCAGCATCTTCAGTATGTCGGCCATGGCATCGTCCACGAACATGCCCGAGAACGTATAAACAATTCCGGGCGCGGAAGTGCCGAAAGTGATCAGCGCGCAACCAAGCAGCGTAATTTGCGACAGCAGATAAGCCATATAGGGCTTCTTCTCACCCCATGCGAGATCGGCCAGTAACACCACGCATACCATGACCAGAAGAAATATCTCCGGGTAGGCGGGGACGAAATCAGGCTGCATAAAATTCATTTAATATCCTCAAACACGCGGGACTGGTCTCATTAGCGCTACAGTTTGCTGCGGGCGATATGCGCCAGCAGGTCATCCACCGTGGTATGCATGACCTCCGTGAAGGGCGATGGATAAAGGCCCATTCCCAGCACCGCCACCGCCAGGACCGTCAGGATCAGAATCTCGCGTCCGTTGATATCCCTCAGCGCTTCCACGCCGGGACTCGCAACGGCGCCAAACACGACCCGCTTGTACATCCAGAGCGTATAGGCAGCACCGGTAATAAGCGTGGTAGCGGCGAGGAAGCCATACCAGAAATTCACCTTGACTGCAGCCATGATGACGATGAATTCACCCACAAAACCGCTGGTCCCCGGTAACCCTGCATTGGCCATGGCGAACAACATGAAGAACGCGGCGAATACCGGCATTTTATTGGCTACGCCGCCATAATCGGCGATCTGGCGTGAATGCAGGCGGTCGTAGAGCACCCCCACGCATAGAAACATGGCGCCGGAAATAAAGCCGTGCGAAATCATCTGCACCATCGCGCCTTCGAGTCCATACACGTTGAAGAGGAAGAAACCGAGCGTGACAAAACCCATGTGCGACACCGATGAATAAGCAATGAGCTTTTTCATGTCCGCCTGCACCAGGGCAACGAGTCCGATATAGACGACCGCTGTCAATGACAATACGATCATCATGGTCGAGAGATACTGGCTTGCATCTGGTACGATCGGCAGGGAAAAACGCAAAAAACCATACCCACCCAATTTCAGCAATATTGCCGCCAGCACCACCGAACCGCCGGTGGGCGCTTCCACGTGCGCATCCGGCAACCAGGTATGCACGGGCCACATCGGAACCTTTACCGCAAATGCCAGCAGGAACGCGACAAATATTAGGATTTGCGGCGTCAGCGGCAGGGGCAGCTTGTGGTAATCCAGTATCGAAAAACTGCCGCCGGAAACCTGATAGAGATAGATGAATGCCACCAGCATCAACAGGGAACCCAAGAGCGTGTAAAGAAAGAACTTGATCGCGGCATACACGCGGTTGGGGCCACCCCAGACGCCGATGATGAGAAACATCGGAATCAGCGAAGCTTCCCAGAAGATGTAGAACAGAATCGCATCGAGCGATGAGAATACGCCATTGACGATACCCGACATGATTAGAAACGCACCCATGTATTGGGACACCCGCTTGCTTATCACCTGCCACCCTGCGATTACCACCAGCGGTGTAGTAAAACAATTCAGCAGGATCAGCGGCATGGCGATGCCATCCACGCCGAGATGATAATGGATATTGAAATGCTCGATCCAGGCATTGAGTTCCACAAACTGCATGGCGTTCATTAGCGGGTCGAACTGGGTATAGAGCGGGATTGCCACCAGCAAGCCCGCTACCGACCCGACGAGCGCCAGCCATCGTGCCAGTTGGGCATTACGGTCGCCACCGGTGGCAAGCACGCCAATGCCGGCAAAAATGGGCAGCCAGATGACTAGACTTAACAGGGGAAGGCCAAACAACATGTTTATTCCGTTTTTTTATTCATTAGCGTGTAGCGAAATGCCGGGCTGAAACCGTAATAATATTCATCTCTTCTTGTTTTTTTGTTTCAAGATCCATACAACCATAAACTCATCAATATAAACACGCCAACAATCATGGTGAACGCATAATGATAGATATAGCCCGACTGGAAGCGGCGTACCAGCATGGCGGTTCCGGCCACCACTCGTGCCGTGCCGTTGACGAAGAACCCGTCAATGACTTTTACATCGCCGAATTTCCACAACCCGCCGCCCAGCGCGCGCGCGCCACCGGCGAATATCCAGGAATAGAATTCGTCAATAAAATATTTACGATCCAACAAGGTGTAGAGCGGTCCGGCGGCCCGGCTTATTTTTCCCGGCAGATCGGTATTCACCCTGTACAGGTACCAGGCGGCGAAAATGCCGCCAACCGAAAACCAGAATGGCAGGGTCGTGAATGCATGAGTCATCATTCCCGCTATGCCATGAAATTCCGCCGACATTTTTTCGATGGCTTCGTGCTGGGGCAGGATTTGTATGGCGCTGCCGAAATAGTCTCCGAACAGCATCGGCCCGATCAGCCAACCCGCGCCGATGGAAGGTATTGCCAGGACCACGAGTGGCAGCGTCACCACCCAAGGTGATTCATGAAGATGCTCTTCGGTGTGATGATCCATGCGCGGCGCGCCATGGAAAGTCATGAACACCAGGCGGAAAGTGTAGAACGCGGTGACAAAGACGGTGGTTACCGCGCAGAAATAGGCAAAGCCCGCACCCGGAATATTGGCGAAATGTACGGCCTCGATAATGGCATCCTTGGAAAAGAATCCGGAAAAGCCAGGCACGCCCGCACTTGCCAGCGCGGCGATAAACATCGTCCAGTAGGTAATGGGCATATACTTCTTGAGTCCGCCCATTTTCCGCATATCCTGCTCATGATGCATGGCGATGATCACTGAGCCTGCGCCCAAAAATAGCACCGCCTTGAAAAAGGCGTGGGTCATGAGGTGAAAAACCCCCGCCGAATAAGCTGACGCGCCCAGCGCCACCGTCATGTAACCGAGTTGCGACAAGGTGGAGTAGGCCACCACACGCTTGATGTCGTTCTGCACGATCGCCACCAGCGCCATGAATAGCGTGGTAATGCCGCCAATCACCAGGATGAACGACAGCGCCGTCTCAGTTAATTCAAATAATGGCGACATGCGAGCCACCATGAAGATACCTGCGGTTACCATCGTCGCGGCATGAATCAGCGCGGAGATCGGCGTTGGACCCTCCATCGAATCCGGCAGCCATACGTGTAGCGGAAACTGTGCGGATTTGCCCATCGCGCCGACAAACAGCAAGATACAAACTGCTGACAATAGCGCCCATGGCGAGCCGGGAATGACCTCGATTGTCTGCGTCACGAGTTGCGGTGCCTGGGCAAATACCGCTGAATAATCCAGCGTGCCGAAATATGTCAGCACCAAGCCGATACCAAGGAGAAAACCAAAGTCGCCGACACGGTTGACCAGAAACGCTTTCAAGTTGGCATAAATCGCGGTGGGACGGGTATACCAGAAGCCGATAAGCAGATAGGAAACCAGTCCGACCGCCTCCCAGCCAAAGAAAAGCTGGAGGAAATTATTCGACATCACCAGCATCAGCATCGAAAAAGTGAAGAGCGAGATATAGCTGAAAAAACGCTGGTATCCCGGATCACCACGCATATAACCGATGGTATAGATATGCACCATTAACGACACGCCGCTTACCACGACCATCATCATGGCCGAAAGTTGATCGATCAGGAACCCAACCTCGAAACGTGTATCGTCGGAAATCATCCAGGTATAAACGCTGCCGTTATAGATGTTTCCTTTCAATACATCCATGAAAACGGCAATGGATGCGGCCACGCACACCATCATCAGCACGATGGTGGTGCGATGGCTCCAGGCCGGCCCGATCATTCGGCCAAACAATCCGGCGATAAGCGCCCCCGCCAACGGAGCCAGTGGGATCAACAGGTAAAGTTTTTGCATCTCAGTCATAAAAATTCATCTTCTTGTTTTTAGAGCCGTCTGTTTCCGATTCCAGGTCTGATCCAGGTCGTGAAATTACCCCTTGAGCTTTTCCAGATCATCCACATTGATCGTGCGCAGGTTGCGAAACAGAACCACCAATATTGCCAGCCCGATGGCGGATTCCGCTGCGGCCACGGTAAGAATGAAAAACACGAAGATCTGACCCGACACATCTTGCAGATAATGCGAGAATGCGACGAAATTCATGTTTACCGCCAGGAGCATCAGCTCGATTGCCATCAACAGGATAATTACATTTTTCCTGTTGAGAAAAATCCCGACAATACTGATGGCGAACAGAATCGCACCGAGGACAAGGTAATGGGATAACGAAACCAAGCTAACAACCCCTTTCTCAGGACAACATTAAAACAGCGTCATGCAACCGCTTTTTATTCTCTCTTCTTCCGCCTTTATTCTTTCTTCTCGGATGGCATCGATACCATCCGCACGCGGTCTTCACGCTTTACTGCCACCTGTTTCGCGACATCAAGACTCTTGACACCGGTGCGGCGGCGCAAGGTCAGAGCTATCGCGGCCACTATCGCCACCAGCAAAAGTACCGCCGCCAGTTCAAACGCATAAACATATTCGGTATAAATCAAACGGCCCAGTTCCTTGGTGTTACTGTAATCGGCGGCGCGCGCAGGCGGCGCAGGCATTTCGTCGGCGCCGAACTGCTTGCCCATCAGCACCATCGCCATTTGGGCCGCCATCACCAGCGCCAGGAGCGCGCCGAATGGAAACCATTTCCAGAACCCCTCGCGCAGACGGTCAAGATTGATATCAAGCATCATGACCACAAACAGGAACAACACCATCACCGCGCCTACATATACCAGTACCAGAGTAATCGCGAGAAACTCCGCCTCCAACAATAGCCATAGTCCGGCGGAGGTGAAAAAAGCGAGCACCAGCAACAATGCCGAATGCACCGGATTGCGGGCCGTGATGACACCCAATGCGGATAACACCAGCACAGTCGAAAAAAAATAAAAAGTGATATCGTGAAAACTCATGTAGGTATTTCTATAAATTCAAAACCCTGTAGCCGGGTTAGCATAGCCTGGTCGACAATCGACCGGCTCCTCTCATTCACCAGCTCATTTTCCCAATCATCGATAGCCCGCATCCGCCGCCCTGTCCTTTGCTATCTGCTCTTCATATCGATCTCCCACTGCCAGCAACATTTGCTTGGTATAGATCAGGTCGCCGCGTTTCTCGCCGTGATATTCGAGGATCCGGGTCTCGACAATCGAATCCACCGGACAGGATTCCTCGCAGAAACCGCAGAATATGCATTTCGTCAGATCGATGTCATACCGTGTGGTGCGGCGGGTTCCATCATCGCGCTGCTCTGATTCGATGGTGATCGCCAGCGCTGGGCACACCGCTTCGCATAGCTTGCAGGCGATACAACGCTCTTCCCCGTTGGGATAACGGCGCAGCGCATGGAGACCGCGGAAGCGAGGGGACTGCGGTGTTTTCTCTTCGGGAAAGTGCACCGTGATTTTACGCGCAAACATGTATCGCCCGGTCAGCATCATCCCCTTGACCAGTTCAAACAACAGGAAAGTACGGAAAAAATCCTTGATACGGTTCATGGTTTTCTCCTGTCTCAATGAAACCACAGGTTAAGTGGAAATGCGTCCCGAAGTGATGGCGGAAATTGCATTATCAAACCCAGCAGTAGTATCCAGACAAGCGTGATCGGAATGAACACCTTCCAGCCAAGACGCATGATCTGATCATAGCGGTAGCGGGGAAAGGTGGCGCGAAACCAGAGAAAACAAAACAATAAAAACGATATTTTCAGCACCAGCCAGATAAAACCGGGAATCATGGTAAATGGTGCAATATTGACCGGCGGGAGCCATCCCCCCAGAAAGATAAGGCTGGCCAGCGTTGCCACCAGGATCATATTGGAGTATTCCGCCAGAAAGAATACCGTGAACGCCATACCGGAATATTCAACATGGAATCCGGCCACAATTTCTGATTCACCCTCGGCTACATCAAACGGGGCACGATTGGTTTCCGCCACCCCGGAAATGAAGTACACCAGAAACATTGGAAACAACGGGATGAGATACCAGTTGATGAAACTGCCACCCTGCTGGCCTTTGACAATATCGCTCAGATTCAGACTCTGTGACATCATCAGCACGCATACCAATGCGAAACCCATCGCCAGTTCGTAAGACACCACCTGTGCGGCGGATCGCATCGCACCAAGGAAGGCATACTTGGAATTGGAAGCCCAACCCGCGATGATGACTCCATAGACGCCCATGGAAGTCATGGCCAGAATATAAAGCAGGCCCGCATTGATGTCGGCCAATACGACCTCGGGAGAAAACGGCACTACCGCCCATGCCGCCAGAGCCGGCGCGAAGGTCAGCACCGGGGCCAGGACAAACAAAAACTTATTTGCGCCACTGGGAATGATGATTTCCTTCATCACGGCCTTCACCGCATCCGCGATGGGCTGCGCCCAACCGCCCAGCCAGGGAATGCCGAAGAAAGTCACCCGATTGGGTCCGACCCGCAGCTGCATAAAGGCGATAATCTTGCGTTCCGCAAAAGTAAGGTAGGCCACTGCCAACATCAATGGCAATATGATGGCGACAATCAGCAGCGCGTTCTTGGCCAGAACGAAAAGGGCGGGACCCCACTCCGAACCAAAAAAGTCCCCGAATAATTGTTGCGCGTATTCCATCAAATCACTCTGGTTTCTTGCATCACAATCTTTCCACCACTATTTCACCGAACATTTCACCCAAAGCCGCGGTCAGGGGGTGCGCGCAAGCCACCCGCACACAATTTGAAGGCAGCTTATCGTCCCGGGCCGCTGGCAATTGCGCTTCACCTTCTCCCTGTTTCAATCTTATATTGTCACCCGGATTTATGCCGAGCGCATCCATCAGATCACCCGGCATCCAGGCCAGCGGCGCGGCGGCATCCCGTGTGCGCTGCAGCGAATCGGCACGGCGCACAATGGGGTCGGCCTGATGAATCGGGACTTCGCCGATGCGCTGAATTCCGCCGCTCTTCGGCTCATTCATCAGTCCGGTATCACCTACCGCGAAATTTCTCAAATTGTTGTTCAAGCGGGCGCTGATATCGCCGCCTGCCGGAAGAATCTCCGCACGCACCTGCTCCGGTGTATCGTAGGCAAAGCCGTCAAGTTCCAGCATAGTGCCCAATACCCGCAGGACTTTCCATGCCGGGCGCGTATCGGCGAGAGGGGCGACCACACCATTGAAACTTTGCGCACGACCTTCGGTATTGATAAAGGTGCCTGAGGTTTCGGTGAATGGCGCAATCGGCAGCAATACATCCGCATAACCGCCCTCAAGAACGGCACGGTTCTTATATGCGCTCATCACCACCACCAGCTCTGCCGCATCCAGTGCTTTCATCGTTTGATGCGGATTATAGCTATCCAGCTCCGGTTCCAAATTCATCAGCACATAGGCCCGGCACGGTTGCGACACAGGCTTGGCCGCACCCGTCCCAAGCATTTGCGAAGCATTCATGTTTCCCTGTCCCGGCCGGCCGGAATCTCCGGCGGCCGCGCTCAAGCCGCCATGGTCAGGAATTGCCCCGGCAATATAGGCGCCGACACTATTGGCAGCCTCGCCCAATACACCAAACTCCGCTTCGACAATGTGCGCGATATGCTGTGCCAGTCCGTGAATATCCGCATACTGCGGATGGTGCTGCGCCATGTTGCCAAGAAAAATCGCGGCGGGCTTATTATCAATGAGGCTGGCCGCCATCGCCCGCGCGGCATCCGTCACGCTGATGGAGCCGGATACTGTTTTTGCTCCATCGGGAATCTCCACCTGCTTCAACTCAGTGGCGGCTTTCAAGATCTGCGCCAGCATCGCCGCCATTGCGGCAGGTGCGACGATGGCACGATTAGCCACCTTGGTCAGCAGATCGTCATCCACCGGATTGACAAGATTCAGTTGAGCACCCTGCTTTACCGCCTGGCGCAGACGCTGCGCAATGAGCGGATGATCCTTGCGCAGGGTGCTGCCGATAACCAGCGCCGACTTTAGGCGGGAAATAGCTGCCACGTTCATTCCCAGCCATGGTGCGCCTTGCAGGTGTTGATCCGAGCGGAAATCGGATTGGCGCAAGCGATGATCCACATTTCCGCTACCCAATCCCCGCATGAGTTTTTGTAACAGATAGAGTTCTTCCAGCGTACTGTGGGGAGAGGCCAACGCACCGATACTCGAAGCGCCGTGTTTTTCCTTTACGGTCCTCAATCCATTGGCAACGAATTCCAGAGCGGCTTGCCAGTCGCACTCCTGCCATTCGCCATTGCGCTTTATCATCGGTGTGCTCAGGCGCTCGTCCGAGTTTAGCCCCTCATAGGAAAAGCGATCCTTATCCGACAGCCAGCACTCGTTCACTTCCTCGTTCTCGCGCGGCAACACACGCATGACACGATTCTGCTTTACCTGAACCACGAGATTGGAGCCGAGACCGCAATGCGGACTCACTGATTTCCTGCGGGACAATTCCCAAGTGCGGGCAGAATAGCGGAAAGGCTTGCTGACGAGCGCGCCGACCGGGCAAAGATCGATCATATTGCCGGATAATTCCGAGTCGACCGTACTGCCGACAAATGACAGGATTTCCGCATGTTCGCCGCGGCCCGCCATACCCAATTCCATAATGCCGGCAATCTCCTGACCGAAGCGCACGCAACGTGTGCAATGGATGCAGCGGGTCATATCGGTGGAGATCAGCGGACCCAGATTCTTGTTCGCCACCACCCGCTTGGCTTCGGTATAACGTGACGCACTCGCTCCATAGCCCACTGCAAGATCCTGTAGCTGACATTCGCCGCCCTGGTCGCAAATGGGGCAATCCAGTGGATGATTGATAAGCAGAAACTCCATCACGCCTTTCTGTGCGGTTACCGCCTGTCCGGAGTGAGTAAAGACCTTCATGCCCTCCATGGCGGGAGTGGCGCACGCGGGCAAGGGCTTGGGTGCTTTCTCCACTTGAACCAGGCACATGCGGCAATTGGCCGCGATGGACAGTTTCTTGTGATAGCAGAAATGCGGAATATATATACCCAGCTGATTGGCACCGTCCATGACAGTGCCATTCTTGGGCACAGACACCTGTTTGCCGTCGATTTCGAAATTGATCATTAGATGCTTACTCTCGGATTCATCACGAACAGACGCGGCCAAGAAAGAAAACGATTACTTTATCCATTCTCATGCGGCTACACCATGCATCTCTTGTGCTCAATATGGTACGCAAACTCATCCCGAAAATGCTGGATCATGGCGCGTACCGGCATGGCGGCTGCGTCACCCAGTGCGCAAATGGTACGCCCCTGAATATTATCGGCAACATTGTTGAGCAAATCGAGATCCTCCATTCGCCCCGTGCCGGTCTCGATTCGATGCACCACACGATAAAGCCAGCCGGTACCTTCGCGGCAGGGTGTGCATTGACCGCAGGATTCCTCAAAATAAAAATATGACAATCGCTCCAGCGCTTTCACCATGCAAGTGGTGTCATCCATGATGATGACCGCGCCGGAGCCCAGCATGGAACCAGCTTTGGCGATGGAATCATAATCCATGTCGGTCTGCATCATGATATCGCCGGGCAACACGGGCATGGATGAACCGCCGGGGATGCATCCTTTGAGTTTCCGCCCGCCGCGCATGCCGCCCGCCATTTCCAGCAGCGTGGCGAATGGCGTACCCAACGGCACCTCGTAATTACCGGGTCTATTGACATGACCCGACACCGAAAAAAGCTTGGTGCCACCGTTGTTGGGCTTGCCGAGCTGCAAAAACTTCTCGCCACCATTGCGGATAATCCAGGGCACCGAGGCAAATGTTTCGGTGTTGTTGATCGTAGTGGGTTTGCCATAAAGGCCGAAGCTCGCCGGGAAAGGAGGCTTAAAACGCGGCTGCCCCTTTTTGCCCTCCAGCGATTCTAGCAGCGCAGTTTCCTCGCCACAGATATATGCACCATAACCATGATGATTGTATAACTGGAAACCGAAATCGGAACCGAGGATGTGGTTCCCCAGATATCCCGCGGCTCGCGCTTCGTCTACCGCCTCCTCCATGCGCTCATAGGTATCCCAGATTTCGCCATGAACATAGTTGTAACCCGTCTTGATACCCATCGCATAGGCGCCGATAATCATGCCTTCTATCAGGATGTGCGGGTTGTGACGCATGATATCGCGGTCCTTGAAGGTGCCTGGCTCGCCTTCGTCGGAATTGCATACCAGATACTTGTCGCCTTCGTACTGCTTGGGCATGAAACTCCACTTTAGCCCGGTCGGGAAACCCGCGCCGCCGCGTCCACGCAATGCGGATTTTTTGACTTCCTCGATGACTTTTTCAGGCGGAATTTTCTCGTCCAGAATTTTTCTCAGCGCGGCATACCCGTCGCGCTGCTCATAATTCTTAAGCCGCCAGTTTGCGGGATCGGATGGATTCAGTCCCGCCAGCAATATCTGCGTAAGCTCGGTCATTTGTTCAGCTCCTCCAGCAATTGATCGATACTGTCGTTGGACATGAAGCTGCACATACGCTTGTTATTCACCAGGAGCACGGGCGCGTCGCCGCATGCCCCCATGCACTCGCCTTCCTTCAATGTAAATTTGCCATCGGCGGTGGTCTGATTGAAACCGATACCCAGCTTTTGCTTGATATGGGTCACCGCATCATTGGCGCCGGAAAGCGCGCAGGGAAGGTTCGTGCAAACGGTGATCTTGTGTTTACCCAATGGCTGAAGGTTATACATGTTGTAGAACGTCGCCACCTCATACACGGCTATCGGTGGCATGCCAAGATAGTGTGCAATGAAATCCATGGTTTCATTGGCCAGCCATCCCTTCTCATCCTGAGCGATGGCGAGCGCCGACATCACGGCCGACTGCTTCTGGTCGGCGGGATATTTCGTGAGCTCATGGTCAATTTTTTTAATGGACTCAGGGCTTAACATGTCAATTTGGCTGTTTCACTGGCTATCTGGGTAACGGTCAATGGATCTACCTGCTTATCTGTCTATTTCACCAAACACAATATCCTGCGTACCGATAATGGCCACCACATCGGCGATCATATGTCCACGCGACATTTCATCTAGCGCCGCCAGATGGGGGAAGCCTGGTGCGCGAATTTTGAGCCGGTAAGGCATATTGGCGCCATCCGATACGAGGTAAATGCCAAATTCACCCTTGGGATGCTCGACCGCCGCGTAAGCCTCACCCGGTGGCACATGGAAACCCTCTGTAAAAAGCTTGAAATGATGTATCAGCTCTTCCATGTTCTGCTTCATTTCGACACGTGCCGGTGGCGCGATCTTGTGGTTATCGGTTATGACCGGTCCAGGGTTCTTGCGTAGCCATTCGACACACTGCCTGATGATACGATTGGATTGACGAAACTCTTCTATCCTCACCAGATAACGATCGTAGCAATCGCCATTGACACCCACCGGTATATCGAAATCCATCCGGTCATAAACTTCATACGGCTGTTTTTTCCGCAAATCCCACTCGACGCCCGAACCACGCAGCATCGGACCGGTAAAACCCAGTGCCTTGGCACGTTCAGGCGAGACTACGCCGATGCCTACCAGCCGCTGTTTCCAGATGCGGTTGTCGGTTAACAGGGTTTCATATTCATCCACGTAGGAAGGGAATCGATTGGTAAAGTCTTCGATGAAATCCAGCAGCGAACCGCTACGGTTCTCGTTGAGCATCCGGGTGCTTTTCTCGTTGTGGATTTTCGATGCCTGATATTGGGGCATTGAATCCGGCAGATCCCGATAGACACCGCCCGGACGGTAATAGGCGGCATGCATTCTGGCGCCCGACACCGCCTCGTAACAATCCATCAGGTCCTCGCGGTCGCGGAAAGCGTAGAGGAACACGGTCATTGCGCCCACATCCAGCGCGTGAGCTCCCAACCACAACAGATGATTGAGTATGCGCGTGATCTCATCAAACATTACGCGAATATATTGCGCACGCAAAGGTACCTCAAGCTGCAACAGCTTCTCGATGGCCATTACATAGGCATGCTCATTGGACATCATGGACACGTAATCCAGCCGGTCCATGTATGGTACTGACTGAATATAGGTTTTGGATTCGGCCAGCTTTTCAGTCGCGCGATGCAGCAGGCCGATGTGCGGGTCGGCACGCTGAATGACTTCGCCATCCAGCTCCAGCACCAGGCGCAACACGCCATGCGCCGCCGGATGTTGCGGGCCAAAGTTCATGGTGTAGTTGCGTATCTCAGCCATGCTTATCGAGTCCTTGCCGCAGAGACCTCATTCGCTATCTCCATAATGCTCTTCACGGATCACGCGCGGCGTGATCTGGCGCGGTTCGATGCTGACCGGCTGGTAGATTACTCGCTGCTGGTCGGGATCGTAACGCATCTCGACATTTCCGCTTAATGGAAAATCCTTGCGGAATGGATTGCCGATAAACCCATAGTCCGTGAGAATGCGACGCAAATCGGGGTGGCCCGTAAAGACGATGCCGTAAAGATCAAATGCCTCACGCTCGAACCAGTTGGCGGATGGCCATATGTCAATTACCGAGTCCAGAACCGGGAACTCATCGTCCTCTGCGAATACCTTGACCCGCAACCTGCAGTTATGGCTGATGGAAAGAAGGTGGTACACGACGGCGAAGCGTTTGCCCTCGCTGTCGTTCCCGGAGAGGGATTCGGAACCATAGGTTGAATAATCCATTCCGCATAAATCGGCGAGCATTTCAAAACCCAGGTCCGGGTGATCACGCAAGGTTCCCATTGACCACAGCATATCCGCAGGAGCCACCGTAATCGTTAGCTCACCCAATCGCTCGCGGGTGCTGACAAGTTTATCGGTCAACACATTCTGAAGGCAAAGGGCGAGCGTTTCCAGACGAGAGGAAGTCATAGTTGACTCAGCGGGCAATGGTATTGGTGCGGTGGATCTTGTTCTGGAGCTGGATAATACCGTAGAGCAATGCTTCCGCTGTTGGCGGACAGCCTGGGACATAGATATCAACCGGCACGATGCGGTCGCAACCCCGCACAACGGAATAGGAATAATGATAATAACCGCCACCGTTGGCGCAGGAACCCATGGAAATTACCCAGCGCGGCTCAGCCATCTGATCGTAAACTTTACGCAATGCAGGCGCCATTTTGTTGCACAATGTGCCGGCTACAATCATCACATCCGATTGACGCGGACTGGGCCGGAACACGATACCAAAACGATCCAGGTCATAGCGTGAGGCGCCCGCCTGCATCATTTCCACCGCACAGCACGCGAGACCAAAAGTCATCGGCCACATGGAGCCGGTTCGCCCCCAGTTGATGATGCTATCCAGGCCCGTGGTAACAAAACCTTTTTCCATTACGCCGCTAGTACTCATAACATTAATCCCATTCCAGAGCACCTTTGGTCCACTCGTAAATAAAACCAACGACAAGGATGCCTAGAAAAATCATCATGGCGACAAAGCCGAACATGCCGATCTCATTCAACACCACCGCCCATGGAAACAGGAAGGCGATTTCCAGATCGAACAGAATGAACAAGATGGCAACCAGGTAATAGCGTACGTCAAACTTCATGCGCGCATCTTCGAATGCCTCGAAACCGCACTCGTAGGGTGACAGTTTTTCGCTATCGGGTCGATTGGGCGCGAACAACCAGCCAAGCGCCATGGGCACCACACCTACAGCAAGACCAATCAGAATGAATAGCAGAATAGGAAAATAATTTTCGAGCATCGGTATTATCAAAAAATAAAGGACTAGAAATCAGGTTACCATTTATGCTCTACGCATCTGTTTACCCTGATTCTCAGCCCATAATTGGTGCCGACGGCGAGACTCGAACTCGCACAGCTTTCGCCACCGCCCCCTCAAGACGGCGTGTCTACCAATTTCACCACGTCGGCGACTTAGCTTGAGTTCTAGTCAGAGGCGTAATTCTGTTAGAACGTAGCTTTAATTAATTGTTCAATTAACTCATCAGAAAAGTTATTTTGGTATTTCTGTGGCCTTGGAAGCTTCGCCTTCAGCGGGAGCTGCCGGGGCCGGCTGTACCGGCTTGGCTGATTGAACCGGCACCGCTTTGTCCATAACCCCGCCCCCTTCGGTCTTGTGGCTGGAAAGATAGGTAAGCCCGAGACTGGTGATGAAAAACACTGCTGCCAGCGCCCCTGTCGTCCTGCTTAGAAAATTTGCGGAGCCGCTGGCGCCAAATAAACTCCCCGACGAGCCGCTGCCAAAAGCGGCTCCCATATCGGCACCTTTACCATGTTGCAACAAAACCAGAACAATTACCGTAATGGCCGATAGTACATGTACTACCCAAATGAGTGTTTCCAACGCCTACTCCAAAATGAGTTAATTATTTGCCGCCCGGCAGATCGCGATGAATTCATCGGCAACAAGCGAGGCGCCACCAATCAATCCCCCGTCAATATCCGGCATGGCGAATAGCTCCTCGGCGTTATTTGCCTTGACACTGCCGCCATAAAGAATCTTCAGACCTGCAGCCACTTCGGGACTGTGAGCGGCGATCCTATCGCGAATAAAAGCATGCACCTCCTGGGCCTGGCCGGGCGTGGCGGTTTTCCCGGTCCCTATAGCCCATACCGGCTCATAGGCCAATACCGATTTGGCCAGCGCATTGATACCCACCGATTCAATTATCGTGTCCAGTTGCTCCGCCACCACTTTCTCGGTAATGGCAGCCTCGCGCTGATCCAGCGTTTCACCCACACATAGGATGGGGATCAAGCCGGCCACCTGGGCCGCTTTGAACTTGAGCGCCACCGTATGACTATCTTCACCATACAATGCGCGCCGTTCCGAATGACCAGCAATGACATAATGACAGCCGAAGTCCATCAACATGGCGGCCGACACCTCGCCCGTATAAGCGCCTTTGTCATGCTGGCTTACATTCTGGGCACCCCACTGGATATGCGTGTCCCGGAGCAATGTTTGCGCCTGGTAGAGGTAAGGATAAGGCACACATACCGCGAAACCGGCTTTATGCAGCGCCGCCGTCCCGGCAACGATTGCGCCCAGCAAGTCCCGATTCTGTACCATTCCGCCATGCATTTTCCAGTTGCCCGCAACCAGTTTCGAACGCATAGCCATCATCACCGCCTTTGTCCTTGAAAGCTGCGAATGTTACCTGTGAATGGGTACCGGGTCAATCAGGGGACAGGGGATATTGCCTGGAATAAAGGCTCGAAAATACTAAAAACGTGGATGAGAATAGAATAACCGGGATGCAGGGTGTTGATCCCTTTTGATTCGCTCGATATTCACCTTTTATTTGGGTGAGTCCTCCGGATTCAGGTTTAACCAAAACGACCGGTAATATAATCTTCCGTCTGTTTATTTTTGGGTTTGATGAAAATGGTGTCGGTAACATCAAATTCGATAATCTCGCCCAGATACATATAGGCCGTGTAATCCGATACACGCGCCGCCTGCTGCATATTATGGGTAACGATGAGAATCGTAACCTTATCTTTCAGGTCGGCGATAAGCTCCTCAATGCTGGCGGTAGCGATAGGATCGAGCGCCGAAGTCGGTTCATCAAATAAGAGAATTTCAGGATCCGTGGCGAGCGCCCGGGCGATGCACAAACGTTGCTGCTGACCACCCGAGAGATTGTAAGCAAGCTGTTTCAAGCGATCTTTGACTTCATCCCATAATGCTGCGTCGCGCAATGCTTCTTCCACTTTCTCATCCAACACCGCGCGCTGCCTTACTCCCCGCACCCGCAGGCCATAGGCAACATTCTCGTAGATGGATTTTGGAAATGGATTAGGTTTCTGAAATACCATGCTCACACGCATTCGTACTTCGATCGGATCCACGTTACGGGAAAGAATATTGACATTGTCGGGGTGCAAGATAA
The DNA here is from genome assembly GCF_000355765.4 of Nitrosospira lacus. NCBI lineage: Bacteria > Pseudomonadati > Pseudomonadota > Betaproteobacteria > Nitrosomonadales > Nitrosomonadaceae > Nitrosospira > Nitrosospira lacus. Next base: position 2,752,146 of record NZ_CP021106.3, read on the forward strand.
TCTCGCCCACATAACGATTCCCTGGATAAAGATCGTGCATGCGGTTGAAGCAGCGAAGATAGGTGGATTTGCCACAACCTGACGGACCGATCAATGCGGTGACCTGTTTTTCATACAGCGTCATGTTAATGTTTTTGAGCGCGTTAAATGCGCCATAATAAAAACTTAAATCCCTGACTTCGGATTTGCATGGAATCGGTGTGACATCCACAACGGGGTTGTCTCGCGTGGAATTCTCTACCATTTGATATTTTTACGCATGCGATAGCGCAGGTAGATGGCGAGTGCATTCATAGTGAGCGTCATCACCACCAGAACCAGTCCCGCTGCCGCTGCATTGGCCTGAAATTCTTCTTCTGGCCGCGATACCCAGTTGAACATCTGGATCGGCATCACAGTGAATGGCGCCATTAGCCATTCCAATGACAAAAATGGAAATTCCGACTTTATTGGGGACGGCGGGAGAAAGGCGATAAAAGTCAATGCGCCAATGGTGATAATGGGCGCTGTTTCTCCGATCGCACGAGCAAGGCCGATGATGACACCCGTTAAAATACCCGCTGCGGAATAAGGAAGCAGGTGGTCAGAAACGGTTTGCCATTTGGTTGCGCCAAGTGCATACGCGCCCTCGCGAATGGCCACAGGAATCGAACGTATGGCCTCGCGGGTTGCAACAATCACCACCGGCAGGATCAATAATGCCAGAGCCAGGCCCGCCGACAGGATACTCTGGCCGAACCCCAATTGGTGCACGAACAGGCTCAACGCCAACAGTCCATAGATAATGGATGGCACGCCGGCCAGATTGGTCACATTAATTTCAATGATCTCGGTGATGAGATTTTTCGATGCATACTCTTCCAGATAAATGCCTGCTCCGATACCCATCGGCACGGCCGCTATCGCTGTTACCACCATGACCAGAGTGGTTCCGACCCAAGCGGATAATATACCCGCTGAACCCGCACGGCGCGAGGGGAAAGAACTAAAAAAATCCCATGACAAGCGCGGCATTCCGTCGATAAGCATGTGGGAGAATAATGCCATGAATGTCAATACCGCTATCATTAGCACAAATACCCCGATAACCACAAAAATCAGATCCCAAAGCTTATGACGTGCAATGACGGCACGAATCTCATTTAGGTTTTTTTCATCTCTCATCAACCGGATCCGAGAAAAATCAGTGAGGTGTTTTCATTGAGGGACCGCAAATCAAGCGGCAGAATAACTGGCTGGTTAACTAAAATACGTAATTACCATAAAGACTCAATAAATCTCGCGATAACGCTTGCGCAGCATGTGACCAAGAATATTGAATATGAGTGTTAATAACAGCAGGGTAAGTCCGGCGGCAAAAATGGTCTGATAGCCAATGCTGCCATGGGGCAGATCGCCCAAGCTGACCTGCACGATATAAGCAGTAATTGTAGCCGCCGGCTCCATTGGATTCCACGTGAGATTTGGCTGCATGCCAGCAGCCACGGCCACCACCATGGTCTCTCCCACGGCACGGGAGATACCGAGAATATAGGCTGCGGCAATGCCGGAAAAAGCTGCGGGCATCACGACCCGAATGGCGGTCTGAAGTCTCGTGGCGCCCATCGCATAGGAACCTTCGCGCAGGTGCATCGGCACCGCCCGCATTGCATCTTCCGCCATGGAACTAACATAGGGAATAATCATGATGCCCATCACCAGACCGGCGGAAAGCAGACTGAAGCCGGGTAACTGAGGAAAAATTTTTTGCAGCAGGGGTGTGACGAACAGTAGCGCAAAATAACCGTAAACCACCGTTGGCACGCCGCCCAGCAACTCAAGAAATGGCTTGGCGATTTCGCGCACCGCAAATGGCGCAAATTCCGAAAGATATATGGCGGTTATGGTCCCCATGGGAATTGCCACCGCTAGTGCCACGGCAGAGCTTACGACCGTCCCGGAAATCAGCGGAAGTATGCCGTAGTGCGCATCGTCAAACAGCGGGGTCCATTGGGTATCGGTTAGAAAATCCCAGAGCGAAACATGTTCGAAGAATACAACCGACTCTTTGATCAGCATCACCACGATGGCTAGCGTAATTGCAACTGAAACAAACGCCATCAGAAATAGCGTGGCTTCAATAAAACGTTCACCCAGGTGGCGACTGTAACTATACCCAAGTTTTCCGGGCTGATGAGTATCGGTGGGAGACTGCACGGTCACAGACAAATGCCTTCGGAAGAAGAGGGTTTCTTGAGGAGGCTAAATATTACGACGGATATGTTACAGTCTCGTGACATATAGGGATAATGCTGGCCCGCAATATCTGCTCGGGAGTTGGTGAATAAGGTCAAATCAAAGAAATAGCCAGGAGATCCATCTTTGACAAAATCCTGAATCTCCTGCCGCCCGATCTATTATTAAAATACTCATGGCAAACGGAATTACTCCGATGGCTCAGGCTATTCACCAAATTCTCTGATTTATTTTGCAATACGTTCGATCAGCAGCATACCGCATGAGTTTGCTGATTTGTTGAGAGACTTCAAGTCGGACTGAATATGACTCCCGTAATCGGATGCATCCGCAGTACCATTAATTCGGATACATGATGGATCCCGGATAAGATAGGATTAACGAGAAGCAGGTAAAATCATATGTGGTCCGCTATACCGGGAAATCGCATCTGGGTTGGCAGTTTAGCTATTAAGCCAGAATACTCTGACAGGCCGAATCACCCCTCCTCTTCATCCTCCTCGTCGTCCTTATCCTTCTTTTCGGGCTTGAGAACCATTTTGCCTTCCTTGCGGCTGGCATTGAGGTCGGTCTCGGCGACTTCCTTGTGCACCAGGTTCTGGTGGCAGTCGATGCAGGTGGCCCCTTCGGTCTCCATCTTCTTGTGCGCGGCCTTGGCATCGGATCCGGGCGGCTGCGGGTTCTTGTGGCATTCGCGGCAGGTGTTGCTGTCCCACTTCTTCAGGTTCATGCGCGCATCGTGCGCCATGATCAGCCTGCGCTCGTTGAATTTCTCCAGCGTGGAGTAGTCGTTGGCAAATTCCAGGTACAGCTCGCGCGCCCCATCCACCACGTGCGTCGCCACCGCCAGGTGGAAGTTCTTGAAGCCCTGCGGGATGTGGCAGTCCTTGCAGCCCGGGTTGGCACCCAGGGCGCCATAGTGGGAGGAGGTCTTGAGTTCTTCCGCCGGATAGGACATGGAGTGGCAGCTGGTGCAGAATTCGGTGGTGGAGACGGCGGCCTCGCCGCCGAATACCACCGCCACCATGACAACCCCCAGGAGCGCACCCGTGAGCAGGGTGCCGCCCGCGCGCATTCCGGCCATCAGTCCTCCGAACCTTTCACGCCCACTTTGGCCTTGGACTGGAAGTCGTCATGGTACTTGAACTTCGGCTCGCCTTCAAAGGTGCCGTCCAGTTTGTAGTGCTCGTGCATGGCCTTGGTGTCCTTGACGTATTTGTTGAAGTCAAAGGTGTATTTCTTGTCCACTTCCGGGGTGAACGGGGTGTACGGTTCCTTGGCGCCCTTCCACGGCGAGCCCTTGTAGTTCAGGTGGCAGGCGTTGCAGGATTCTTCAAAGGCGAAGTCCTGCCCGGCATCGGCCAGGGTCGAACGCGGCGCGGTCTTCTTCGATTTCTCGTAGGCCGCTCCCGCCTTGCGGTGGATGCCGCGATACTTGGCACCCGGCCCGTGACAGGATTCGCAGCCCACGCCGCTGGTGAATTTGTTGGGGTCGTCTATGGTGTAGCCGCCTTCCTTGCCCCAGCCGTCAACGTGGCAGCCTACGCAGTCCTTGTCCTTGGTGTAGTCCTTCTTGGGGTCCAGCTTGGCCTTTTTCTTGGCCTCGGCCTTGGTGTTGGGCTTGAGCGAGTCCATGGCCTTGGCGTGAGCGGTCTCGCCCCATGATTCGGCCTGGCTCTTGTGACAGGAACTGCACTTCTTGCGGCCTTCAAACGATTGTGCGGTGGCGCTGCCGGATAGCAGCGCAAACATGGCTGCGGCAGCCAGGGCAAATGTCAGGGAATGGCGCATGGTTTTCTCCTTCGGGGCAAGTATATCCGTTGATAGCTGTTGTTATGTTATAAAAAACCCAGTGATGTCCATACTGTATTTTATGACGGTACTTTATCGCTGGTTGATGTAAACGGGTAGCACCAGTACCATGACTCTTTGTGGTACCACTGGTACCGCTGCGGGAGTCTCATCCGTCAACCAGCCCCCGGATGGCGGGCTGCCCGCTGACGGGGCGGCCCGCCTCAGGAGGCGGGTGAGAGTGCGGGCGGGGCAGCAGGCGCGGGTGTCGCCGGTGATGAAGCGTCAGCATCGAGGGTGCCGGCGGATGTGTCGGCGGGTGCGGCTGCGGTGTCGCCGGTCGAGGGGATTTTGTAGACCCAGTAGCCGCCCTGCTGGTAGATGAGTTGCAGGACGGTGAGGTCCAGCGGCATGGAATTGGTGAAGGGCAGCATCTGGGCCAGGAGGGTGTTGCCGCTTTTATCATCGCGCAGGAAGTAGCCGCGCACCATGCTGTCGGAGAGGGATTGCAGGGTGTAGGTGGCGAAGTTGTTTTCCTGCATCCATTTCTTGAGGTAGCCGATCATGCCGTGCATGTTGCCTTCCATGGGGAAGTGCTTGTAGGTGATGTCGAATTGTTCGGGGCGCATCAGTCCCAGTTTGTAGAGGTCGGTGACGTGGATGACGACGTAGGCTTCGCCATCCGCGCCTTTGCCCGCCAGTTCGCGCAGGATGGCGGCCCCCCGGGCGGGTTCGGCGATGAGGGCGTCGGCAAAGCGCTGGAAGTTGCGGCGCTCGTCGGCCGAGGCCGGCGCCCCCCAGAATTGGTCTTCCTGGTGGCGGATGGAGTCGCTGTAGGGCTGCCAGGGGGCGGGGATGATGAGGGGTTCGCCCAGGTGGGCGGTGAACAGGGTGTCGCGCCCGGTCAGCAGTTTGAGCTGGCGCGAGGTGTCCCACCAGGCCAGGATGCGCGCGTCCTGGCCCGCATATTTGTCGATGGCGGCGGCCAGCGCGGTCAGTTCGGAGAGTTTGCTGTCGAGGGAGATGAGCAGTTCGCTGCTGCGGTTTTCCCAGCTGATGAGGATGGGAGCCATCGCGCCGCGCCGCGCGGTGGTGGCCAGGGCGACGGGGTCGTTCACGCCCTCGGCGTGGATTTCATACTGGGCGACGGTGAGGTCCGGCCAGGGGTCGAGGCCCAGTTGGCTGAATTGGGCGATGCCGCCTTCCTTGACCTGGGTATAGCGGTAGGGGGCGGGCGCCGGGTTGAACCAGAGCCAGGCAAACCAGGCGAGTAAAAGCAATCCTCCCGTCACCAGGAGGATGCCCAGTGACGGGAGGAGTTTAGTTCCCAGTCCGCCCCGCGCCGGCTGGGCGCGGGAGGGGGAGGGAGTCGAGGCGGATGAGGCGGTCAATGCCCGCTTTTTTCGCGCCGGCGCCAGCCAGCCAGCGCGAGGGTGCCAGCCAGCAGCATGCCGCCGCCCAGGCCGCCCAGCGAGAGCTTGTCATCCTTGCTGTCGAGGTCCAGCAGGCTGGTGCGGCGTGATTCCATCTTGGCTACCCGGGCCTGCAGCGCCGCCATTTCGCGTATCTTGGTGTTTTCGTCCATGATTTCGACGTAGGCGCGGTTCATCGGGCCCCACCCTTCGGTGTAGGTCCAGCCGCCCGGGTTGACGTGGGCCAGGCCTACGTGCAGTTTGGGCAGGTCGTTTTCTCCCATTTCCAGCGCCTTGAGTTCGATCGCCGCGGGGTTGTTGTCCTTGGACCAGTAGAGCTGGGTGAAGCCGGCGAACATTTCCTTGTCCGGTGCCATCGGCGCCGGACGGTTGGTCTTCTGTCCGGTGAGCAGGCCGTCCTTGTAGAGGTTCTCGGCGACTGCATGCGCTTCCTTGAATTTGGCCAGGCCGTGCAGGGTGCCTTTGTCCATGAATTCCAGGTAGGAGCGGGCAAAACGCTCGGAGTGACACTGGGTGCAGGTCTTGACCCAGGAGTCCAGCCGCGCTTCCGACCATTCGCTGTTGATGTTCTCGGCTATGCCGGGCACGGCCGGGTAGTTGGCCCAGCGTATCTTGCGCGTGACGTTGTGGCTGTACTTGCCTTCATATTCGAAGTGGCACCCCGCGCAGGTCGGGGCGGTCTGGCCACCCTTGGCGTAGGCGTCCTTGAGCGAGACTTCCCAGTTCCATTTGTCGCCCATCATCGATACGATCTTGCCGTGCTTGCTCATGGAGTAAGCTTCCCAGTTGTTGTGGTCCACCCCGCTGTGGCAGGTGGCGCACGCTTCGGGCTTGCGCGATTCGGCCGCGGAGAATTCGTGCCGGGTATGGCAGGAGTCGCATTTGTTCTGGTTGGTGTGGCACATGCTGCAGCCTTCGGCTATCTCGCGCTGCGGCATGGCGGCAAATACCGCAACTTCTACGTTGGCTTTCCAGTCCAGCGCATGCGAGGGACGTCCCTGCGGCCATTGCTTGTTCGGCCATACCATGGTGTCGCGCTCGGATTCGCGTTCGGCAAATTCCTGCAGGTGGCAGGTGCCGCATACGTCAGCCGTGGGCATGCGAAGGTCGGTCATGTGGTCGGCCTTCTTCTTGGTGTTGATGTCGACGTGACAGTCGATACACCCCACTTCCTTCAGCTTTTCGTTCGCGCCCAGCCGGTTCATGGAGCGAAGGTTCTTCTCCACGTCTTCCAGCTTGGCTTTCTTGTAGTAGATCGGGCTGTCCGGCTTCAGGTTGCGGATCTTGTCCAGGTTGGCATGCGTGCTCTTCTTCCACGCATTCACCCATACCGGCGATTCGTCCGTGTGACACTTGACGCATTCCTGACGCTCCGCCACTTCCTTCATCGAGGTCGGCGGCTTGTAGAAGGAGGCAGGGTCCATGTACATGCTGTACGGCACCGGCTCCCAGTACTTGGCCAGCGTCCCCCGCCCAGCCCCTTGCGCCGGGTCCTTGTAGCGCTTGGTCACCGCTTCATGCAATTCCTTGGGCGTGGCCGTTTGTTCCAGATTCAGCGCTTTGTACGTCTCTTTCGGGACGCTGGGATAGTTCGCCCATGACGACGCCGCCAGCAGCGCCCCGCATGTCAGCGTGATGAGCCTCAGCCCAAGCTTCACTACCATCTCTCTTCTCCTTTTTTCCGTGGTCCAGCAAGCACCACATATTCGACTACGGCAAGTATAAATGCCCCGAAAATATCCCCATGGTCTTCTCCGCCCTGCTGGGGCGAGGACATCTATTCTGTTTTTATATTAAACAATTTTATTGCGCCCGTACTTTATCTCTGGTTTATGTAAACAGGTAGCACCAGTGGTACTACTCTTTCTGGTACCACGACCATCGATTCAACCACTCCATATAATCAACCACCCGCATGTGAGCGCGGGAACTCTTTTTTTCCCTTATCATTTAAGGGGTTTAATACATGAGCGAAAGCCGCCCGACGTTCCCGCGTATCATCTACTTCATTACCAGCCAGAATACCAGGCTCGCGAGCACACCGATCAGCGCGATACAGACAGTAAGCAGAAGCTTTATCCGGACTCGAAATACTTCAATGGCTTCGACTACGAGTGCGTTCTGTTCGGCAAGCGACTTGATTAACTCGGTAGATGATTTTTGTTCATCATTCAATTCAACCAGCCTTGCCTCTAACAGACGAACCCGTTTATCCAGGCTGGCGAAACTGCTGCTGGCCGTTGAAATGGAAGATTCCGCTGAAGATTCTGCGGAAGACTCCGCAAAAGCGCTCGCGTCAGCCTTTGTTGCCGAAAAGAGACGTTTTGCCGCCTTGACGATATGTGGCGCCGACTCCAGCACATCCGCCCATGGAATAATCTTCAGGGCTGTCATCCAGCCGATTGCCATGTTTAAGCCTCCCTATCTCGAATATATCTGATATGAACGCGCTGTATAAACCGCATGCGGCGGCTGGCTGCTTATTTCTTAATTTGGCACGCCATGATCCGCACTCGGTTTTCTGAGCACCGGGTTCACTTCAGGGATTCGAAACTTACATCCTTGCCAATACTGCGGCCACGGTGTCACCCATTGCGGCAGGAGTCGGGCAGATAGTGATACCCAGTTCTTTCAGCATAGCCACTTTCTCCGCGGCGCTTTCGCCGGCCGATGAAATAATCGCGCCGGCATGTCCCATGCGACGACCTTCCGGTGCGGTTAGGCCCGCAATGTAGGCAATTAACGGCTTGCTCATATGTTCTTTGGCAAAAATACCCGCCTCAACCTCCTGTGGTCCGCCAATTTCACCGATCATGATTACTGCCTTGGTTTCAACATCCTCTTCAAATTTTTCAAGAATATCACGGTGCGAACTGCCGATAATCGGATCCCCGCCAATACCTACCGAGGTTGATATGCCAATACCCAATATTCTCATCTGATCAGCAGCTTCATAGCCCAGCGTACCGGAACGGCCAACAACACCAACATTCCCCTGCATATAAATATGCCCGGGCATGATTCCCAGCATCGCGCGTCCCGGACTGATCGTACCGGCGCAGTTCGGGCCGGTCAGGACCATTCTTTCCTGGACAGGCAAGCGGCGCAGAAAGTTCTTGACCGTCATCATATCCTGAGTGGGAATGCCATCGGTAATCGCCACGCAGTATTTAATGCCGGCGTCAGCGGCTTCCATAATCGAATCCGCCGCGAACGCCGGCGGAACAAATACGATGCTGGCTTCCGCTCCGACCTGTCGTACAGCTTCTTTTACTGTATTGAATACCGGCAGATCCAGGTGCCGCTGGCCGCCCTTGCCCGGGGTAACCCCCCCCACGACATTGGACCCATAACGGATCATGTCCTGCGCATGGAAGGTACCGATTTTCCCGGTGAAACCTTGAATGATGATACGCGTACTCTCGCTAACCAGGATTGCCATCTATTTTCCTTTGTTTTCTTTCACAACAACTTCATCGCGAGCCCGGACAACTTTATCAGCCGCCTCCGCCAGCGTGTTCGCGGTAATAATGGGCAAGCCGCTCTCCGTGAGGATCCGCTGTCCTTCCTCAACATTTGTGCCTGATAACCGCACAACCAGCGGGATGCTCATATCAATATTCCTTACTGCATGCACGACCCCTTCTGCGATCCAATCACAACGATTAATTCCGGCAAATATATTGACCAGCATTGCCTTGACACCTTCGTCAGCCAGTACCAGGCGAAATGCCTTTTCCGTACGCTCCGCGGATGCACCACCGCCAACGTCAAGAAAGTTCGCAGGCTCACCGCCAGCGAGCTTGATCATATCCATGGTGGCCATGGCCAGGCCTGCGCCGTTAATCATGCAGCCGATATCGCCATCCAGGCCCACATAACTCAGGCCGTGGTCTGCAGCCGCCACCTCTCGGGAATCTCCCTGGGTCTTATCCCGCAACTCGGCAATTTCATGACGACGAAACAGAGCATTGTCATCAAAACTCATTTTGGCATCCAGTATGATTAATTCGCCGCTACTGGTGACAACCAATGGATTGATTTCCACCATATTTGCATCAAGGTCGCGCAGCGCGCGATAACAGCCTTTTATGGTCCTGACGGCATGAATGAGTTGCGTAGTCTCCAGCCCCAATGAAAATGCCATCTCACGCGCCTGATAGTCCTGGAGGCCGACAGCGGGTTCAATATAAATTTTTTTGACTGCGCCGGGATCTGTTTCAGCCAATTCCTCAATATCCATTCCACCCTGGGCGGAACCGACCATGACGATACGTTCGGAGCTTCGATCAATCAAAAAGCAGAGATACAATTCCTTGGCAATATCCGTTCCCGCTTCGATATACACTCTCGAACATGTTTTACCCGCCGGCCCGGTTTGATGGGTAATCAAATTTTTTCCCAACAGTTCTTCTGCGGCCGCTTCGACTTCGTCATGAGTGTTGCAGATCCTGATACCGCCCGCTTTACCGCGCGCTCCGGAATGAATCTGCGCCTTTACCACCCAGACATTCCCTTCGATCTCTCTGGCACGCTGGACACTTTCTTCGGGGCTGTAAGCCAAACCACCTTCTGCGATCTTAACGCCATATTTTGTCAGAATCTCTTTTGCCTGATACTCGTGAATGTCCAATACATCACCTTAGCTGTTTAAAGAATAAAAAAATTACTTGAACCTTCACCGCGGAAACGGATGATAAGCCGGATAATCAATGCCGTATTTGCAATTACATGCATTTTTGTATTTGTATTGGCAACGGCATTCCTTCGCAATGTGCGTAATGCGTCGCTCATCCGCGTCGACAACCGTGACTGGCGGAAAGGCTGCGAAAGACCGGCGTTTCCTGGAAGCCGCTAAAATATCAATATCAGGTTCTCGCAGCGATGGCCTCCGCCATCTTAACTACGTTATTGGCCATTCTTGCCGACGCGGCATCAATCAACCGGCCATCCAGCGCGGCCGCTCCCTTTCCGTGAGCGGCCGCCTCCGCTAACGCAGCCAGAATACGATGGGCTTTTTCAATCTCCGCCGCAGGGGGTGTGAATACATCATTTGCGAGGGCAATTTGTGAAGGATGGATAGCCCACTTGCCTTCACAGCCCAAGGCAGCGGCTCTTTTAGCCGCCAGATTATAACCATCGGGATCCTTGATGTCGCCAAAGGGCCCGTCAATGGGCCGTAAGCCATAGGCCCGGCATGCAACTGTCATACGACTGATGGCGGCATGCCACTGATCACCCGGATAATCCGGATTGAGTCCGCCAATGTTCGTTGTCCTGGCACGATTACTGGCGGCGTAGTCGGCTACACCGAAATGCAGGGCTTCGAGACGGCCCGATCCGCCATTGCGGGCAATGTCCTCTACATTAGCCATACCCAAGGCGGTTTCAATCAACGCTTCAATACCGATTCTGTTCTTCAGTCCTTGCTGCATTTCCAGCTGATTCAACATGGCTTCAACCATATATACATCAGCATAAACCCCTACTTTCGGAATCAAAATGGTATCCAGTCTCTGACCTGCCTGTTCCACCAGATCAACTACGTCGCGAACCATGAACTGTGTATCCAGACCATTGATACGCACCGAGACTGTTACACCATGACCCTTCCAATCAAGATCATTAAGCGCTTCAATAACATTTTTACGTGCCTTTATTTTGTCATCGGGAGCAACTGCATCTTCAAGATCAAGAAAAATAAAATCTGCGCCGCTATTCATCGCTTTCTCAAACATACCCGGATTCGATCCCGGAACAGCCAGTTCGCAGCGCTGCACACGTAGGACGGAAGCTTCATATAATGTGTGACTCATTTTCTCCTTCCTGATTTAAACAATTTACGGACCCGAATTTTGATTTCCCAAGCATGGACCAAGAAAAATGACAACCCGGCATTTTATTAAATAACCCGCCATTCTACTTTTGAAGACGGCAATGTCAATTTTTTACATTATGGGAACACCCAGACGCCTATCGGATTTAAAGAAGATCGGCCGCGAAACTTTGATTCTCCCAGCCTAGTTAATCTTTCAATCCTCTATTTCCCCCAGAACTCCGCCAGAATAGTCATTTCCGCACATGGATGCGCAACGTTAATTTATTTTCCGTGGTGCTGCTGAATGTAAACGTCCTCAAAGGAAATTTTTTTAGCGAATCGCAGGAGCCGGATAGGTATTCGATCAATGCCGTTAATTATTAGATTTATGAATCGATCTATAAAATAACGTGACAAGGTACATCCAATCTCTGTTGATGCGATTACGTGGCGGATTCCCTCCCCAGTCTTGTTTCTCGAACCGAGTTATCTTTACCTTTGAATTAATTACGCAAACGAGGATTAGTGGCCGTACAGACGGTGCCGAGAAAATAGTGAAAACTATCAAGCAATTAATAGTGACAGCAAGCAAACCCGGCAATAATAGCCGATCGGTTAAGGGCAACCAGTTTTTATGATCATTGTCTGATTAATAACGTTGGGAAGATGAATAATGACGTTTATAATCGAGAAGAAGCTGGATTCATTCCCACAAATTCTCTCAAGAATGTTGGATTCTCGTGGGAATGGAGTGAGATTGATAGACACCGACCTTGAAACATGCCGCCTATCTATGCAAATAGCTTACACCCCTACTTCACTCCCACGGCAGAGCCTTATTTTCGAGGGGTACAATACAATCTAACGCGGCATATTTATGACAAAGAAGAGATTAAGCGATTGACTGATCACTTCAGCCCCTGATGACATCATCTCCAACCCAATGCGCATATTTCTCGCAGGCTGTTTGAAACGAAGCCAAGGAGCCATAGAATGTCAAACAAGTCATCCTACGCACGCTTGCAGACACGCATCGACGCCTCTCTGCGGCCTTTATTAATCCATGGCCTGAAAGGCATCGAGAAGGAAAGCCTGCGCATCACCCGCGAGGGCGCCATCTCGCAGCTGCCCCACCCGCGCCGGCTCGGGGCCGCATTGACGCATCCGCATATCACTACTGATTATTCCGAGGCGCTATTGGAATTGATCACGCCGGCATTGCCGGATGGAAACGAGATGCTGGGTTTTCTGACCCACCTGCATCAATACGTCTGTGCCAACCTCGGTGATGAACTGTTGCTGGCAGGCAGCATGCCTATCGGCGATTTGCGGGACCCGGCAATTCCCATCGCCGAATATGGTTCGTCCAATGTGGGAAGGATGAAGCATATCTACCGGCAGGGTTTGAGCTACCGCTACGGCCGTTGCATGCAGGTCATCGCCGGAATCCATTTCAATTACTCGCTTCCTGAGCCATTCTGGCCGCAATACCAGCATTCCATGAAACATGCCGGCGATCTGCGATCATTCACGACGCAGGCTTATATGCGAATGATCAGAAACCTGCAGCGCTATGGCTGGCTTATCCTGTATTTATCCGGCTCGTCCCCGGCGGTCGGCAAGAGCTTCGTCGATAGCCGCAATTCCCTTTATTCCGGTACGTTGCAGCAATTCGATGAGACTTCATATTACAAACCCTTTGCCACTTCCTTGAGGATGAGCGAGATCGGCTATTTGAATCCCGTTCAATCGATGTTTCATGTTTCCTTTAACAGTCTCGATGAATATATTCGGGATTTGGGCAGGGCAACAACGATACCTTATCTCGGATATGAAAGAATCGGGGCGAAGGTGGGCGATCAGTACCGGCAGTTGAATACCCATTTCCTGCAAATCGAGAACGAGTATTACACTTCGGTGCGGCCGAAACAGCCGGCGCAATCCGGCGAGAGGCCGTTGCAGGCGCTGGGAAGCCGGGGGATTCAATATGTTGAAATACGCTCCGTGGATGTGGATATGTTTGAACCCGCGGGCATTGCGATCGAAACCACGCGCTTTCTTGAAGCACTGGGTCTTTTCTGTCTATTCCAGCCCAATGCGGGGCATGACTTGAAGCAGCATGACGAGATCAGTCATAACGCATTGTCTGTGGCCAATCGCGGCAGAGAGCCGGGACTGAAGCTGTTAAACGACGGACGGGAAATCCCGCTGCAGCAATGGGCGTTGAGGCTGTGCGAGCAGATGCGGGAGATCTGTGAGATCCTGGACAACGGCCATGCCGATAAACCCTACACCCGCGCATTGCACCGGCAGATCGAAGCGATTCGCCATCCCGAGTTGACGGCTTCAGCCAGGGTGCTGGCGGCCATGCGCGCGCAAAAGATGTCGATTACCGAGCTGGTATTGCAGAAGTCCCTTGAATATACCCGTTATTTCCAGGATGCCGCACTGGATGCCGCGGTAGGGAGGAGTTTTGATCTCCACGTCGCCGCTTCGCTGGCGCAACAGGATCAGATCGATGCCACGGATGAGATCCCCCTCAACGAATACCTGGACAATTATTTCTCTCAGGACCCCTCCCCCAGCATCATTCATTCACAGGACACACCTCCAGAGATACCTGATGGTTTTCTCAAAACCCGGAATTAGCGGTTATCTTTACGAACGATTTTACGGTGTTTGTCGTTTCTGATACTTTGATACGGCACGATTGTGATCCGCCAGATTGTCGGAAAAATGCGATTCCCCATTCCCTTTTGCGACAAAGTAAAGAGCCTTGGTTTTAGCAGGATTCAACGCTGCCTGAATCGAGGCCAGTCCCGGCATGGCGATGGGGGTGGGGGGCAAGCCGCCACGCATGTATGTATTGTATTCTTGATCAGTCAAAAGATCCTTTTTACGCAGATTGCCGTCAAATTTTTTACCCAGACCATAAATAACAGCCGGATCAGTTTGCAGCAACATGCCTAATCGCAACCGGTTGATGAATACGCCTGCCACCATCGTGCGATCGCTTTCCCTGCCGGTTTCTTTTTCAACGATGGAAGCCAGGATCAAAGCCTGGTAGGGATCTGTCAGTGGCAAATCCGCGGCGCGTTCGGCCCAGGCCGAATGGAGATGGTTTTGCATCGCATGGTAAGCACGTCTCAATATTGCGGTGTCGCTGCTGCCGCGGGCAAAAAAATAGGTATCGGGGAAAAATAATCCTTCCGCTGGCGTTTCGCCTGCGCCGATCAAGCGCAGGATTTCCTTGTCACTCAGGTGGGTAGTGTCGTGCCGGACGGCTGGATGCTCGTCCAGGATTTGTCTAAGCTGTGAAAAAGTCCAGCCTTCGATGAATCTGATCTCACTTTGATTGACGTCGCCTTTGGTGATACGCTCCAGCAATTGCAGGGATGAAGTACTCCCCCCAATTTCATAGTCTCCGGCCTTGAGGGAAGATGCGAGACCCATCACCCGCGACAACAGGACAAAGGACCAGACGTCCTGCAAAACACCTGCATCGGCTAATTGCTTTGCAACACTTCTCAAGCTGCTGCCAGGTTCGATGGAAAACTCGTAGGGAACAACGGGAAGCCGAACGGGTTTGTTGATCTCATAGACAAACCATCCAGCAAACAAGATCGCCCCGGCCAGTACAAGGAGAATAATCCGTTTTAGCGTCCGCATGCGCTACAACGACAGGTTAAATCCTGCGAAAGATCAGCGTACCGTTTGTGCCACCAAAGCCAAATGAATTTGACATCGCCACGTCGATCTTCATTTCTCGCGCGATATTGGGAACGTAATCCAGATCGCATGCGGGATCCTGGTCAAAAATATTGATGGTGGGCGGAGAAATCTGATGATGTACCGCCAAGGCGGAGAATATTGCCTCCACCCCGCCTGCTGCACCCAGCAAATGTCCCGTCATGGATTTTGTGGAATTCACCACAAGTTTCTTCGCATGCTCACCAAAACAGCGCTTCACCGCGATGGTTTCTGCGATGTCACCCAGCGGAGTGGAAGTACCGTGAGCATTGATGTAATCCACCGCGGCGGTCTCTAATCCAGCATTTCTGAGCGCATTGGTCATGCAACGTGCGGCACCCTCACCATCTTCAGAGGGCGCGGTCATGTGATAGGCATCGGCGCTCATGCCAAATCCGGCGAGCTCGGCATAAATTTTCGCTCCCCGGCGCTTGGCATGCTCCAATTCCTCCAGCACCAGAACCCCCGCTCCCTCACCCAGCACAAAGCCATCCCGGCCTTTATCCCACGGCCGGCTGGCGGTAGCGGGCTCATCATTTCGAACCGACAACGCCCGGGCCGACGCAAAGCCGCCAATAGCGAGCGGGGTCACGCAGGACTCGGCGCCACCCGCAACCATTACATCCACATCACCGTATTCGATCAGACGTGCCGAGTCGCCAATGCAATGAGTCGCAGTGGTACACGCGGTGACAATCGCGAGATTCGGCCCCTTGAACCCGAACATGATGGACAGGTTACCGGCAATCATGTTGATGATGGTACTGGGAATGAAGAAAGGCGAGATCTTGCGCGGACCACCCGCGTGATAAGTGTCATGGGTATTCTCGATCATCGATAAGCCCCCGATTCCGGAGCCGATATTGACACCGATACGCTCGGCATCTAGATGCGTACCGGCTATCTCCCCGATACCTGCATCCTTGACCGCCTGGATTGCCGCAGCCATGCCATAGTGGATAAAAATATCCATTCGGCGCGCATCTTTAGCAGAAAGATAGTTCGTGACATTGAAATCCTTGACCTCACCGGCAATCTGGGACGCAAATGCGGAAGCATCGAAACGGGTAATACGGGTAACACCCGATTTTCCCGCGACAACATTCGCCCACGCATCCGGAACAGTGTTTCCGATGGGCGAAATAATACCTAGACCGGTAATGACTACCCTACGCTTGGACAAAGCGACTCCGAGTGGGAATGCGTTTAAAGCAGGAATTAGTTAGAGTGAGAATTGATGTAATCAATGGCCTGTTGAACGGTATTTATTTTCTCTGCCTGCTCATCGGGAATTTCGCACTTGAATTCTTCTTCCAGCGCCATGACCAGTTCTACGGTATCGAGTGAATCAGCGCCCAGATCATCCACGAAGGACGATTCGTTCTTGACATCCGCCTCATTCACTCCCAGTTGCTCAGCTACGATTTTTTTTATACGCTGCTCTACATTTTCCATCTAGATACCTCTTCTCCGGTAAGAAAAACGCCGTCATTCTAGCAAGTTTTTGGTATTAATAAAATCAGAACACTATCAACCATAAAATGAATAACCAGAAGGCACCCGACAGGGCGAGCCATCCTGCTTAAAGTACGTGCCGTTAATCCATATACATGCCGCCATTTACGTGAAGCGTGGCACCGGTAATGTATCCCGCGTCCGGTGAAGCAATAAACGCAACTGCTGAAGCGATCTCCCTGGGCTGCGCCAATCTGCCCAGCGGTACATGCTGGATCAAGTCCTGATGCTGTTTGCCGGTAAGTGCGCGTGTCATGTCGGTCTCTACGAAACCCGGTGCGATGCAGTTGACCGTAATGTTGCGGCTGCCCACTTCACGCGCCAAAGATTTACTGAAGCCAAATATCCCGGCTTTGGCCGCGGCATAATTAGCCTGTCCCATATTGCCTGTAGCGCCCACCACCGACGAAATGTTGATGATGCGTCCGTACCTTGCTTTCATCATGGCCCGCAGCACCGCGCGGCTCAATCGGAAAACTGATTTAAGATCAGTTTCCATGATTTCATCCCACTCTTCGTCTTTCATACGGACGAGTAAATTGTCCCGCGTAATACCGGCGTTATTCACCAGTATTGCGACATCACCAAATTCCTGGCGTACCGTATTAAGCACGTTTTCAATCTGAACTACATTATTTACGTTCAGCATCATGCCGACACCCTTAACGCCTGCCTCTTTCAGGTAACGGCTGATGGTCTGGGCGCCATCTTCGGTGGTGGCGGTCCCAATCATGGTGGCACCTTGCCTGCCGAGTTCAAGCGCGATCGCCTGTCCGATACCCCGGCTGGCGCCGGTTACGAACGCTATTTGATTTTGCAGCATCATCCTCCAGTTTTGTTCAATACGAATCAACCTGCGCGACAAACGCCCGGCTTCTTCATCCTACATTAATACGGCCGCAGCATGCTGAAGTGCAATGCCATCCGTCAGTGCAAAACTCTGCACATTTCCATCTATACGCTTGTTAAGTCCCGACAGCACCTTGCCTGGGCCGCATTCCATCACATGAAGAACACCCGCTGCGGCAAAGGAGCGAATAGTTTCTGTCCATCGCACTGGCTCGCATAATTGCCGCACCAGAATTTTCTTTATTTCAGCAGGCTCATCGTGCTGTTGCACATCCGCATTGTGCAATACCGGGATCTTTGGCCGCATGAGCGTCACCAGCTCCAACTTTTGTTGCATTTTCTCGGCTGCTTCACTCATCAAAGAGCAATGTGAGGGCACACTCACTGGTAACATCAATGTTCGTTTTGCACCCTTCGACGCCGCCAGTTCCATGCCGCGCATCACCGCATTTCTATGTCCCGCGATTACGATCTGGCCAGGCGAATTAAAGTTTGCCGGTTCCAGCAATTCCCCGTCAGAAGCATCCGTGACTTGCTTACATACCGCGCGCACCAGCTCATCCTCAAGTCCGAGGATCGCAGCCATGGCCCCCACGCCTTCCGGGACCGCCAGTTGCATCGCCTCTGCCCGAAAACGCACCAGTGACAAGGCATCGGCAAAAGCCAAAACTCCCGAGGCTACCAATGCAGTGTATTCGCCGAGGCTATGCCCCGCCATAAAAAACGGTTTCGCATCTCCTCCCAGGCTTTCCCAAGCGCGATATACCGCAACACCCGCCATTAACATCAGCGGCTGGGTGTTAACTGTCAAATTGACCTTATCAGCCGGGCCATCTTCGGCCACTGCCCAGAAATCCTGCCCGAGAATATCGGATGCTTCGGCAAAGGTTTTGCGCACAATGGGAAAATCGGCGTATCCATTCATCATTCCCACCGATTGGGAACCCTGACCAGGAAACACGCATGCAAATCTTATGGGAACCGACATTGACGTTCCGTCTTTAATCGAACAGATAGAAAAACTGATAATCCACTGATAACAGGCCGCAAACAGATGCTTGAGGAATCATTTATCCTAAATCTGGCAGTTGGGCGAGATGAAGTGCGCACTTTTGAGGTGCAGGCATTGCAACGCAGCCATGCATCGTAAAAACCGTGCGATCCGCTGCGAGCAAATTCCCCCGCATAGGCGAAGATCAGGGAGCATAAGAAATTTTCGTGGATCATGGAGAGCGGCCAGCCGCGGGATTTAGGTTTATTGACCAGCTTATTCATGAATGCTCGTGCTTTACCAGCGAATCAGCACCGATCCCCAGGTAAATCCCCCTCCTACGCCCTCCAGCAGCACATGCTGACCGGATTTAATGCGTCCGTCACGTACGGCTGCATCCAGCGCCAGGGGAATGGAGGCTGCGGAAGTATTACCTTGCCGGTCCAGGGTAACAACTACTTTTTCCATCGAAATCCCCAACTTCCTGGCAGTGGAGACGATAATACGGATATTGGCCTGATGCGGAATCAACCAATCAATATCGGATACCTGCAGATTATTCTCAGCCAGCGCTTCATATACCACTTCTTCCAATACCTTTATTGCAAATTTGAAAACCGTATTACCTTCCATCGTAACGAATGGCGTGCCCTGCACCTTGCCGCCGCAGATACTCCCGGGCACCGCGAGGATTTTGCTGTGGCTGCCGTCAGCATGCAGATGACTTGAAAGTACTCCAGGCTGGTCACTCCGGGTCAGTATGACGGCGCCAGCGCCGTCACCGAATAGCACACAAGTGGTGCGATCAGTCCAGTCGAGTATACGCGAATAGATTTCGGTACCAACCACCAGTGCGGTGCGGCATTTTCCGGCGCGAATAAACATGTCCGCCGTGGCAAGCGCATAGATGAAACCGCTACATACCGCCTGCACATCAAATACCGGGCAACCCTTGGCCCCGAGCTTATCCTGCAAAATGCAGGCAGTGCTGGGGAAAATCACATCCGGCGTGGTAGTGGCAACAATGATCAGATCGATATCCGCAGCCGTCACACCCGCCGCCTCCATTGCTTCACGGCTCGCGTTGAGTGCCAGATCACTAGCCATTTGATTGTCCGCTGCGATGCGACGCTCCGCGATACCGGTGCGAGTACGTATCCACTCATCGCTGGTATCCACCATGCGCTCAAGGTCATGGTTTGTGAGAATCTTTTCCGGCAGATAACTGCCTGTCCCCACAATCCTGGAATACATCATGTCGGACGCTCCTCCGGCATGGGTTGGGAATATGAAGACGAATTTTCCGGCTGATGCGGCAATCCCGCCACGCGTTCACTCAGGCGGCGCAGCATCCCGCCGCGCACTTCATCCACTGCGCGCGCAATGGCGAAAGCGAATGCATAACTGTCCGCCGCGCCGTGGCTCTTGATGACAATGCCACGCAACCCCAGCAAGCTCGCACCATTGTATTGACGGTGATCCACTCGTCGCTTGAATGCCTTGATGACCGGCAAGGCGATGAGTCCCGCGAATTTCGTGAGAGGATTTCGCCTGAATTCTTCACGCAAGTAAGTGGAAAGCATCTGTGCTACCCCTTCCGACGTTTTTAAGGCAACATTGCCGACGAAGCCATCACATACAACCACGTCAGTTGTCCCTTTATAAATGTCATCACCTTCGATATTGCCGTAAAAATTAAGTCCGCTGTCCCGCAGCAATTCCGCAGCCTGTTTCACGACTTCATTGCCTTTAATCTCTTCCTCACCAATATTCAGCAAACCAATGCTTGGCCTCTTTTTATTTTCCACGGAAGATACCAAGGTAGCCCCCATGACACCGAATTGCAGCAGGTGCTCGGCGCTGCAATCCACGTTGGCGCCCAGATCAAGCACATAAGTGCGTCCCCGTATCGTAGGCAACACCACTGCGAGTGCTGGCCGGTCAATGCCTGGGAGCATCTTCAATACAAAACGTGAAGTTGCTATCAGCGCACCCGTGTTACCAGCACTCACACAAGCTTGGGCT
Organism: Nitrosospira lacus; assembly: GCF_000355765.4. NCBI lineage: Bacteria > Pseudomonadati > Pseudomonadota > Betaproteobacteria > Nitrosomonadales > Nitrosomonadaceae > Nitrosospira > Nitrosospira lacus. The sequence continues at coordinate 2,772,553 of NZ_CP021106.3, forward strand.
TCCCCGCTTTTCACGAGATCAAGCGCAACCCGCATCGAGGAATTTTTTTTATTACGTAACGCCAGGGCGGGAGACTCATCCATACCTACGACCTCGCTCGCGGCATGAACTCTAAGTCGCGGACCGGGTGCAAATTTGATGGCACGCAATTCTGACTCGATGGCGTCGGGCAATCCCACCAGAATAATGTCCGTCCCGGGATTATGACGGAGATAATCGACGACTGCGGGAACCGTCACATGAGGGCCGTGATCGCCGCCCATGCAGTCTATGGCTACGGTAATATCCAATATTGACGCCTTTGAGACCGGGATAAGCCGGAATTTCGATGTCCCCGGAACAATGGGGCGAAATTTTAATCTTCCTTGGTCTTGACGACTTTCCTGCCGCGATAATAACCGTTGGGACTGATGTGGTGACGCAAATGGACTTCACCGGTTTTAGAGTCCACCGTCAATGGTGAACTGGTCAAAAAATCATGCGAGCGGTGCATACCGCGCTTGGATGGAGATTTTTTGTTTTGTTGGACTGCCATGGGGTGTTACTCCTTAAGTAAATTTCAATGCAGCTTTTTCAGTTGCGCCAGCGCAGAAAATGGAGATTTTTCGCCGGCTGTATCTCCGCCGCCGGCTTTGATGATCGCACATTCGCTCTCCACGTGACGCGGCGAAATCGGCAGGCTCAGGATAATTTCATCTTCAATCAACGCCAGAACGTCCATGCCGGACCCCGCCAGAATAACATCGGTCGATTCGTCTTCATCGAAACGGCAGAGTTCGCTTTCATTACTTGCCAGCAATAGATCCGTCCTCAAATCCAGCACGTGCTTGATTTCCCCGAGACAACGCTGGCACCGGAGGTTTATGGATCCCTGAACAGTGATACGCAAAACCGGTTTGGCAGTCTTGTCCAGAGTGCCGGCAACGGTATACTTCAACTCGCCGCAATTGCCAAGCAGATAATCCTGCAAGCGCCCAAGCCCGGCAATTGAGATTTTACCATGATGCACGCCATCATTACGGGCAAAATCGATGGCATCCACGATGAGCTGTTCTGGCATAAATGGAATCTTTATAAAATCAAATTACACACACCCGGCATTGTCTCGCGAGCCAGATTGCGGGCCGCCTGCCTACCGTACTGCGTGCCTTCAATTGATAAATCAACGCATTTAGTATTAGAATCCCGGAGTTTCCCGTACGGCGCGCATAATATATTTTTTGCCTCCGGGTGTCAAAATCCATCTAACAGCAAACTTGAAAACACAACAAATCGCTCAACGACTTATATTGGGATCCAGCTCTATTTATCGCCATGAACTACTCAAACGCCTGCAAGTTCCGTTTGAGGTATTTAGCCCGGAAATTGACGAAACTCCCCTGACAGACGAGATTCCCGAAGCCACCGCCCTTCGCCTGGCTGCAGCAAAGACCCGTGCGGTTGCGGCCACCTACCCGGATGCGCTCATTATAGGCGCCGATCAAGTAGCGGTGCTGGAAGGCATCCAGCTCGGCAAACCCTTGAACCGTGTCAATGCAACCAGGCAATTACAATTCGTTCGCGGGAAAGAAGTTGTATTTCATACAGCTTTGAGTCTTTTCAATGCTCGCAGTGGCAACATGCAGATACGACTCATTCCTTCCCATGTCAAGTTTCGCAAATTAAGCAATCAGCAAATCGACAACTATCTCGATAAAGAACAGCCGTATCACTGCGCGGGAAGCGCCAAGGCCGAGGGACTGGGTATTGCATTGATCGAACGCATGGTGAGCGATGACCCCAGTGCGCTGATTGGCTTGCCGCTGATCGCCCTAGTGGAGATGCTGGCATATGAAGGTGTGGGTATAGTGTGAACCCCGGTACGCTCTATCTCATTCCCACCCCGCTTGGCGGGGGTGATATTGCCTGGATGATCCCCGCCGCCGTAAGGCACTGCATAGCGGGACTTGGCCACTATGTTGTCGAGCACCCAAAAACCGCCAGGCAATTTTTGAACCAGATTGGCTGTATCCTGCCGTTACAGCAAATCAGCATGCAAGTGTTGAATGAGCATACTCAGACCAAAGAACTGGCGAGCCTGCTTGGACCACTGCTTGCGGGAAATGATGTCGGATTATTGTCTGAAGCGGGCTGCCCCGCTGTCGCCGACCCTGGTGCGGGACTGGTACGCCTTGCTCATCAAAAGAATCTTCGAGTGGTGCCGCTGGTGGGGCCATCTTCCATACTGCTGGCACTGATGGCATCGGGATTGAATGGCCAGCGCTTCGTGTTTCACGGCTACCTCCCGATAGAAAAAAGTAAACGTGTCAAGACAATCGTTGAGCTGGAAAGAGACTCGATAGCCCGCGATCAGACCCAGATATTCATTGAGACCCCCTACCGCAATCAAAAACTGCTGGAATCCCTTCTTTTCACCTGTCACGATGATACTGTTCTCTGCATCGCGTGCAATCTCACGCTGGCAAGCGAATATATTTCAACCAGGACAGTCAAGGAGTGGAAAGGCACGCTGCCCGATCTCGATAACAAGCCTGCCATTTTTTTGCTGCAAGGTTAGCCAGGAATCCTTGGTGAGGCGTATAACCGGAAAATTTGCGGTTTTTTCAAGAATTCCCGGATAAATCGGGATTTATTACCGCAATCCCCAGCCGCTTCCGGTACTAATCAACGTATCCGCCATTACCGCCCCAAAGCGTTTGGCAAAACGCTCGGCAAACCCCTCCCTGGCCGTATAATCCACGATGTGTTCAGCCTTGATAATTTCGCGCGCCACATATTCGGCACTCCCCATGGCGTCGGCAAGTCCGAGATCGATACTTTTCTGGCCAGTCCAGACAATGCCGCTGAATATCTCCGGTACATCCTTCAAACGCTTTCCCCTGCCTTGCCGGACCACCTGAATAAACTGCTCATGGACGTCACCCAGCATTTCCTTGGCATATTCCTCCTGCTCAGTATTGGGCGGCGAGAAGGGATCAAGAAAACCCTTGTTTTTTCCCGCCGTGATCAATCGGCGCTCGACACCCAGCTTTTCCATTGCACCGGTGAAACCAAAACCATTCATCAGCACGCCGATGGAACCGACGATACTGGCCTTATCCACATAAATCTTGTCAGCCGCGGCAGCGACATAATAGCCACCGGAGGCGCAAACATCCTCGACGACGGCATAAAGTGGAATTTGAGGATATTCTGCGCGCAAGCGACGGATTTCGTCGTTGATATATCCCGCCTGCACGGGACTGCCGCCAGGGCTGTTGATACGCAGAATCACACCCTGCGTTTTCTTATCCTTGAACGCATTCTGTAGGCCCGCGTTGACATTATCCGCGCTGCCAATACTGTCGGGCGAGATTACGCCACGCAGTTCGACCAAGGCGGTATGCTTACCGGAGATAGACATTTCTTTGTCATCCAGCCATCCCAATCCAAAAAACAAAAGCATAAACAGATAGATAAATGTCAGGGACTTGAAAAATATGCCCCATTGCCGTACCTTGCGCTGCTCCTGCACGGAAGAGAGCAAAAGTTTCTCAAGTACCTGCTTGTCCCAGTTTTCATTGCGATTATCAGAATCCGCCATGGTTCATTCATCCTTCCAGTAAAGTAGGCAGCAAACCCTTATAGGCATGGGCGGCTGCTCACAAAATATAACCCTCTCGCTTCTCGATTTTGCAGCACTACTCATTTTGTATCGCATACGTCACGAAAAATATCCACCCTTCCCATTTGCCAAATTTAAGACTAAATCGCACCATGCGCGGAACGGATCGGTATTATCATGAATCGCAAATTCACTCTCCATCTGATCTGACTGTCATGAGGGCTTGTTTACTCCTACTCGGTGGACTCATCGCCACTGCCGCCAATATCCAATCCATTCAGGAATTCCTGTAAATCATTCGCCAGCGGCGCCTTCAGAAGTAAACTCTTGCCGGTCACAGGATGTGCTACTTCAACCAGAAAAGCATGCAGGAACATGCGTTCCAGACGGAGTTTTGCAGCGCCCCTCGCCAGCTTCTTGTTCAAGGCGAAATCCCCATACTTGTCATCACCCGCTATAGGAAAGCCGAGATGAGCAAGATGCACCCTGATCTGATGAGTACGACCTGTTTTTAGTTCCGCTTCCAGCAGACTGAAGCCCTGCCAGGATTTTTTCAGCGTAAATACAGTATGAGCCGTCACTCCCACGGTTTTATCGCGCGCATCCATAGCCACCGCCACCCGCCGTTCCCCGGCAGCTGTCACGTATTTATTGAGGGATAACTTCACGCTTTGGCGCGCGTTATGCCACTTGCCTTTCACCAGCGTCAGGTAACGCTTCTCCATCAGTCCTGCACGGATTTGTCGGTGCAGTTCAACGAGCGCCGCACGCCTTTTTGCGAGAAGTAGAACTCCCGAAGTTTCCCTGTCAAGCCGATGAACCAATTCCAGGAATTTCCAATCGGGATGCTGAGCGCGCAGTTGCTCGATAACACCGAAGTTGACGCCGCTTCCGCCATGAACCGCAAGCCCCGCGGGCTTATTGATTACCATGAGCGTGTCATCCTCATATAATACCTCGAATGGAATTAACGCGGATTTAACAATCTTCTTTCTGGGAAGAGGGCTGGCCTGAGCTATTCTCACCGGCGGAATACGCACAATGTCGCCCAGTTTGAGCGCTTGTCCCGCATCGACGCGCTTGCTGTTAAGCCGCACTTGTCCGCTATGCAATAGCTGATAGATATGGCTTTTGGGCACGCCTCTAAGGCGCTTCATCAGGAAATTATCTATACGCTGACCGTCGCTGTCCTCCCCTATGATTTCCTTGATCACAGCACGCGGAGGAAATTCTTTGCCTAAATCCTTAATTCTACTTATACTTACCAATTCGGAGTTCCAGCCTATCCTTTATCCGGTGCGCAAAATGGCGCTGTTGATGAGATTTTGTCCGACAGAGACAAGAGCCGACTTCGAAAACCTGGTTAATGTCGCTCACCAATAAAGTAGCGATGGTAATTGATTTGCGCGCTCAAAGCACACGTAGATTTCAGTTTTCAGTTTCGTAGCGTCCGCTTGCCGGAATAGCCATAGTCGAAACCTGATTGAAACTTAATTTTCCGGTTCTGCTTGGAAAGAAAGCAGGACCCCCAGTGACAAGCCAGAGAAATAGTCATCTTTAACAAGCAGCCCGACACCATGATCAAAGTTGCCTGACTAAAAAAGTTCTCGTATACGTGCGTCGGACACAGTCTCCCTCGCGCGTAGGCTGTCTGCCCGTGACCAGAGCGCGGGAGGCATAAAATGAAACGTATGTTATTTAATGCGACACAGCCGGAAGAACTCCGTGTCGCCATTGTAGACGGTCAGAAGCTTATTGATCTCGACATTGAATCCGCCGGCAAGGAACAACGCAAGAGCAATATTTACAAGGCAGTCATCACCCGTCTCGAGCCCAGTCTCGAAGCCGCCTTTGTTGAGTATGGCGGCGAACGCCACGGTTTTCTTCCATTCAAGGAAATTTCCCGCTCTTACTTCAAGGACAATGCCGATCCGGCCCGTGTTCGCGTTCAGGATGTGCTCCATGAAGGTCAGGAACTCATCGTACAGGTGGATAAGGACGAACGCGGAACTAAAGGTGCTGCGCTTACTACCTATATCTCGCTGGCGGGCCGCCATCTGGTTCTGATGCCCAACAATCCGCGCGGCGGCGGTGTGTCACGCCGCATCGAAGGCGAAGATCGGGCGGAACTGCGTGACGTAATGTCACAATTGAATGTCCCTCCGGGCATGAGTATTATCGCCCGCACCGCGGGAATAGGACGCAGTGAAGAAGAACTGCAGTGGGATCTGAATTATCTGCTACAACTGTGGCGGGCCATTGAAGATGCCTCAAAAAATCAAAGCGGCGCTTTCCTGATTTACCAGGAAAGCAGTCTTGTGATCCGCGCCATCCGTGATTACTTTCATCAGGAGATCGGCGAAATCCTGATTGATACCGAAAGCATCTATGAGCAGGCCTGTCAGTTCATGAGTCATGTCATGCCCGCCAACGTTAGCCGCGTCAAGCTCTATCGCGACGATGTACCGTTATTTTCACGTTTCCAGATCGAGCACCAAATTGAAACGGCCTATTCACGCCAGGTGACGCTACCCTCGGGCGGCGCAATCGTTATCGACCATACCGAAGCCTTGGTATCGGTCGATGTAAATTCCGCACGTGCCACGCGCGGATCCGATATCGAGCAAACCGCGCTGAACACCAATTTGGAGGCCGCCGATGAAATTGCACGGCAATTGCGCCTGCGTGACTTGGGCGGATTGGTGGTAATTGACTTTATCGATATGGAAATCACGCGCAATCAGCGGGAGGTGGAGAATCGGCTGCATGAATCACTACGTTATGATCGTGCTCGCGTGCAGATGGGTAAGATTTCCCGTTTTGGCCTGCTCGAATTGTCGCGCCAGCGCTTGCGCCCTTCGCTGGGTGAGAGCAGTTACATTTCTTGCCCGCGTTGCCATGGCACAGGACACATTCGTGGTACCGATTCCTCCGCATTGCATATCCTCCGGATCATCCAGGAGGAGGCGATGAAGGAGAACACCGCCGTGCTTCACGCCCAGGTACCGGTTGATGTCGCCACCTATCTGCTGAATGAAAAACGGGCGGAAATACATGCCATCGAAGCACGATTGAAGGTAAATGTCATATTAATTCCAAACATTCACCTGGAGACACCGAACTACAATATCACCCGTTTGCGCCATGACGATGTAAAGCTTGGTGAAGTTCAAACCAGCTATCAAATGGTAGAGAAACCGGCACAGGAAATTGCTCTGCCGTCGGCCGCACAGGAAGCCAAACCCGCACGGCAGCAGGCAGCGGTGCGCGGCATCACGCCATCACAGCCGGCTCCGGTGCGCGAGCAAAAACCGCCGCACCGGGAACCCCAGCAACTCTCGTTTCTGGATAAGATATTTGGCTGGTTCAAGCAAATGAGTGGTGAAGAAAGGAAAGTTCACCCGGAACAGGTCACGACCCACCCCCAGCGGCCGGAGCGCGGACGCGGGCGACGCGATCGCGTCCGTGAGGGACGCGATGGTGATTACAATGAAAAACTGCCACGTGGCAATCAGCGCGCACGTGACGAGCGCGGCGGCGAGGCTCCGGGTGTTTCGGGTCCAGCCAGGGAAACAGCGGCTCAGCGGCCCGAGCGTGGCGAAGCCAAACTTCAGGGCGAACGATCCGCTCAAAAAAAACAGCAGCGCGCACCGCGTGAAGAGAAAATTCGGATCGACGCCAAGTTATCTGCGGGGGAAGAGCGACCAGCGACCGAAGATTCCTTGCAGCAAAGCGAGGACGGCGGACGCCGCCGGCGTCGTGGCGGAAGACAGCGTGATCGGGGTGAACGCTCAGAACGCATTCCGCACGAAAGTAAACAAGCCGGTGGGCGAGACCTCCCTCCACAGCAGGCGGGCAGTCAGGCTACGCTCGAAAAAAGCCTTCCACCGACGGCAGTCGCTATTCCTGAACCCATACAGGAGACATCAGAGCCTATTGTTGCTTCTTCTTCGCCTGCAATGGAGTTGCGCCCAGAACCGGAAACCACAACCACTCCCGCATCATTGCAAATGGAGAAGACTATACCCCCGGCAGCGGAGCCAGCAGTACAGGATGAATCATTGGAACCGCGCAGTATTCCGATACTGGTTGAGCCGGAAACCGCGTCAGGCATACAGCCGCCCACGCAGGAATCCGTTCTGGAGCCTTCGTCAGCCAATGCGCCCTCTTCCGCCACCGCGGTCCTGAAACCCTTCAAGAATGAAGCGGAAGTAGAGGATGAAATTCCTGTGCCAATGATCCAGTCAACATTCGTACCGGAACGGGTACAATCCCCGCAGCATCAAGCACCGCATGCAGCCGAAACACCGAATCTGGCTGAAAGTGGGTTGATAATGATAGAGACCACTCCGGAAAAAATAAGACCCACGGAGGCCAATGTGGTGGACGAACCGGCTCCGGCGGAGCGGCGGCGCAAAAGACCTGCTCCAACACCATTAGTGGAACATGATGAACCGTTAGTACAGATCGAGACACATAAATAGATAAGCATCCTTATCAGTAGATAAACAACCCCCTCCCCAAGGGGGCGGTACATTATTCATAATGCGTCGGCTGTTGCAACGCCGCAGGCGGAGGGAGTTTGTCCCAAGGAGATAAAAGGCGGAGAATTGCTTCCACCTTTTATCTCACCGTGAAGAGTCTTGCAGCAGATGGATTATGCAATTGCTCCCAAGGGACCGCTCAAAAGATAAGAATCAATTGGCGCAAGGAATCTTTACGAATCATCGCGCTAAACAAACAGATAAGCGGCTAACTGCGGAATTCAGGTTTTATTCCTTTTTCATTGCGAATTTCATCAAGCAGCCCACGCCCCGCTTCCTCTACCAAATTCAGGACGTGCTCAAAGCCCTGTTGTCCACCAAAATAAGGATCGGGTATCTCTGTTATACCTTCAGAAAACTGTTTGCTATATTGCATCAGCAGCCCTAGCTTGTGGCTGTATTGAGGCGGGCATTCCCGCTTGAGTACGGCAAGATTCCCCCTGTCCATCGCCAGAATATAATGATAAACCTCGAAATCCCTCTCATGTATCTGCCGTGCACGTAATTCCCTGGCGTCATAGCCTCGGCGCACGGCTGCTCTTTGGGCCCTTTCATCCGGCGGTTCGCCAATGTGAAAATCATGGGTACCGGCGGAATCGATATGAACCGCTTCTTCAAAACCGGCGGCCCTGACCTGGTGTCTGAACACCGCCTCCGCAGTGGGTGAACGGCAAATATTGCCCATGCAGACAAAAAGAACTTTAATCATCATATTTCCAATCAATACGTTACAATCCATTTTTCACACCCGGCACAGGGTATGCAAGTTCCTCATGAATCTGATTCACACCTGCTTGCTTATGAGAGAGCTGTGCCCATTCCAAAGTGTACCAAAGATGAGAGATAATTTGGGTGGACCAGAACGTCCGGCCGCATGCCCTGCGGCACAAGCTTCCTGATCGCGACCTTGTCAGGGATAATCAGCATGCAATGACCACGCTGGGCAAGGAATAAATCGAGAAGTAAGATAAAGCCTATGCCCCGCCCCCGATATCCCTCCCTGTTTCAGGTCAACACTCGTGTTTATTTGTCGGAGCACGCCGCCGGGTTAGCTCATCCGGCGACTCTGGATGACATTCCGGACCGTGCGCTGGACGAATGGGTCCAGGCTGGCTTCGACTTGATCTGGTTCCTCGGGGTCTGGCAGACAGGACCCGCTGGCCGACGAGTGTCGAAGTCCAACTCGGAATGGCTGAAGGAATTTCATCAGATACTCCCCGACTTACGCCCATCTGATATCTGTGGTTCCTGCTTCGCGATTCAAGACTATCGGGTGCATGATGAATTTGGTGGAAACGAGGCTCTCGACCGGCTCCGTCAGCGCCTTGGAAACCGCGGCCTGCGCCTGATTCTCGATTTCGTACCGAACCATACTGCACTCGATCATCCCTGGGTAAGTGAGCACCCGGATTACTATGTCTGGGGAAGCAAGAAACAGCTGGCTGCTGAACCACATAATTATTGCCGGACAGAGACGAGTGAAGGAGAACTTATTCTTGCCCATGGGCGCGATCCTTATTTCGCTGGCTGGCCGGACACACTCCAGTTGAACTACGGCAACCCCGCCGTCCGGCAGGCCATGAACAGGGAATTGCGGAGAATCGCCACCCAATGCGACGGCGTGCGCTGCGATATGGCGATGCTGGTGCTGCCCGAAGTCTTCGAAAGGACATGGGGGATTGCCGCGGAGCCCTTTTGGCCATGGGTGACAAAGACCGTTCGTGATGAAATCACGGATTTTCTATTTCTCGCCGAAGTGTACTGGGACCTGGAATCGATGCTCCAACAGCAGGGATTTGACTATACCTATGACAAGCGGCTTTATGATCATCTGCATGAAATGCACGTACCCCCGCTACGGAAACACTTCCTGACCAGCCTGAATTTCCAGGACAAACTGGTGCGTTTCCTTGAAAACCATGACGAGCCGCGCGCGGCGGCAGCCTTCTCTCCGGAAACCCACCGCCCGGCGGCGATCATCACGTATCTGGCACCGGGATTGCGTTTTTTCCATCAGGGGCAATTCGAGGGCTGCAAGATACGAGTTCCGGTCCATTTGCGGCGGAGACCGGCGGAGCCAGTGGATCATGCTCTCGCCGAATTCTATGCGGCACTGCTTGAGTGCGTGCGAGTTCCGGTCTTTCGAGAAGGCGAGTGGCGGTTGCTCGAGTGCCGTCCCGCTTGGGATGGCAACTGGACCTCAGACTGCTTCGTCGCCTATTCCTGGATTGGAAAGGACGGAGAAAGGAGCTTGGTTGCAGTCAACTACTCGGATCACCAAAGCCAGTGTTATGTCGTAATTCCGTGGATCGGCCTCGAAGGACAAATGTGGCAACTGAGCGATCGAATGGGAGCGGTGGTTTATGAAAGAAGCGGGGACTGTCTTGCCGCCCAGGGTCTTTATCTGGATATGCCGGCGTGGACTTATCACGTGTTTGATGTCCATGAGACCGGGAAGCACAGGGTCGGCGGGGATATAAGAATTACTACCCATAAAACGGTGATCCCTTGGCATAACCGTGGGAGACGCAGCTGGGTAGAGCCTAATACGGCAGTAACGAATCCGGTTTGGCCAGCAAGATGACTCTGCGGAAGTCATCCTGGATACGTTTCAAGGCTGCTTCGTTATCCGCCTCAAAGCGTAGTACGATCACGGGCATGGTATTGGATGAGCGAGCCAGGCCAAAACCATCTTTGTATTCCACCCGCAATCCATCGGTGGTGATAACGCGCTCCGGGTTATCAAAGCGGGCGGATTCCTGGAGTTGCGCGATGACGGCGTAGTTTTCGCCTTCTTTCAATCTGATCTGCAGTTCCGGCGTGCTGATCGCGTCGGGGATGCCATGAAGGATAGCGTCAATGTCCGCATAATGACTGAGCAACTCCAGCAGACGGGCGCCCGCATAAAGACCATCGTCAAACCCATACCAGCGCTCCTTGAAGAAAATATGGCCACTCATCTCTCCTGCCAGCAGCGCACCCGTTTCTTTCAATTTCCCCTTGATGAACGAATGGCCGGTTTTCCACATGATAGGCTTGCCGCCATGACGCTCGATCCATGGCGCCAGATTACGGGTGCATTTCACATCAAAAATAATCTGGGCGCCGGGATTCCTGGATAACACGTCCGCGGCAAACAACATCAATTGGCGGTCAGGATAAATAATACTGCCGTTCTTGGTTACCACGCCTACACGGTCACCATCGCCATCGAAGGCAAGCCCGATTTCCGCATCGGTGGTTTTGAGTGCGTGAATCAAGTCGCGCAGGTTCCCGGGCACGGACGGATCGGGATGATGATTGGGAAATGTGCCATCCACTTCGCAAAACAGCTCGATTACCTCGCACCCCAGTCCGCGATACAACCGTGGCGCATAGGCACCGGCTACACCATTACCGCAATCGATGACAATTTTCATCGGGCGCGTCAGTCTTACATCGCCGATTATGCGCCGAAGATAAGTTTCGCCAATGTCATGTTTACGATACCCACCCTCCCCATGAATAAGGTCATTGGTTTCAAGACGCAAACGCAGAGCCTGGATGGATTCGGCGGCCAGGGTTTCACCACCCAGCACCATTTTCAAACCGTTATAGTCGGGGGGATTGTGGCTGCCGGTGACCATTACCCCGGAATAATCGCACAACGTATGGGCCGCAAAGTAAAGCATGGGGGTGGCGACCATCCCTACATCGACCACGTTAATTCCGCTTTTCTGCAAACCCCTCGCCAGTGCCAGCATAAGGTCCGGCCCTGATAATCTGCCATCCCGGCCCACTGCTATTGATGTAAGCCCACGGCCCCGCGCCTCGGAACCAATAGCATGTCCAATGGCTCCGACGATTTCGGCTGTTAGCGTCTTACCTACGATACCTCGAATATCGTAGGCTTTAAATATTTCTTGGGGAAATTCGTGCATGAGATATCCGCGAAACAGGATTTACGCTCTGCTCAATGGTGTCCCGACACCGCGCCGCCCTTGAGCTTGTAGCGTGTGCCGCAGTATGGGCATAGCGCTTCACCCGTGTCCTCTATGGGTAGAAACACGCGCGGATGCGAATTCCATAACAGCATTGATGGCATTGGACAATGCAACGGCAGGTCATCCGCCGTGACTTCGATTTGGCGCTGTTTGTTATCGTTAACTTGATTCTGCATCGACTATTCTCTTGGATTAGTTGGATATTAATCAGATGTAATCAACCGTGATCAGACGTAGGTGAGCCAGGCAGCATGCTTCTCGGTCTTTCCATTGACACAGTCGAAAAACATGGCTTGCAGTCGGGCGGTGATCGGGCCGCGCTTGCCACTGCCTATACTGCGATTATCAAGCTCTCGAATCGGCGTCACTTCGGCTGCGGTGCCGGTGAAAAATGCCTCATCAGCACAATAGACTTCGTCACGGGTAATACGCTTCTCGATCACCTGAATTCCGATTTCCGCAGCCAGCTCGATGATGGATGCACGCGTAATGCCATCCAGACAGGAAGTCATGTCCGGCGTGTAGAGCTTGCCGTGCTTGATAATAAATATATTCTCACCTGACCCTTCCGCCACATAGCCGTCCACATCCAGCAACAGGGCCTCATGATAGCCGTCATGGGCAACTTCCTGATGGGCCAGGATTGAATTAGCGTAGGTGGCGACCGACTTGGCACGGCACATGTTGACGTTAACATGATGGCGTGTGAATGACGAGGTCTTGACACGGATACCGTTTTCCAGACCGTCTGCCCCCAGGTAGGCACCCCACGGCCAGGCTGCGACAGCCACATGTACGGAAAGCGTCTTGGCGGAGATACCCATGGCCTCTGAGCCGTAAAACACTATCGGACGGATATAGCACGATTCCAGGTTATTCTGCTTCACCATATCGCGTTGGGCTTGCATCAGCGTCGCCTTGTCATAAGGCATTTTCATCATGAAAATATGCGCTGAATTGAATAACCGGTCGGTATGTTCCCGCAGACGAAAAATAGCGGGACCTTGGGGTGTCTGATAGGCACGCACTCCTTCGAATACCCCCAAGCCATAGTGCAGCGTATGGGTAAGCACATGTGTGGTAGCATCGCGCCACGGAATTATTTTACCATCGCTCCAGATCACGCCGTCGCGGTCAGCCATTGACATGCAGAGACTCCCAGGGAAAATTAATATCTAAGTATTCTAACGCATTTTCACATTAAAAAATGAAAACACCCGGCCCGTGTCAGCGCTGTTTTTTACATTTATTTCCAGGCCACACAACGAAATTACCGAGCCCGAGAGGGGGGCTGTATGACAAATACCTCTTCCCATAAACGTAACACTGCCGCAACGTTGTCCCTCAAACAATCCAATTCGACACGTGCAAACTGTTGTGATTTATTCCCTGCCGATGGAATACCTCCAAGCCCCGAATCCCCATTTAATCTCAACCGATGCTGCACCCGCCGGAATTCCCGGTAAGCATGAAGCACCTTTTCCGCCGTTTCCACATGAATAAGCCCAAGCTCGCCAGCAAGTCTAAGCAGTCCGATATTACCGATATTGTTTGTTAATTCCGGATATTCGCAAGCGTAGCCCAGAACCAAATATTGCACGATGAACTCAACATCAATAATGCCGCCGCGATCATGTTTAATATCAAACAAGCCGGTTGAATTAGGGTGAGCGTCCTGCATTCTCTGACGCATCCTCAAAACTTCGCTGGCGAGATCCGCCAGATTACGCCGCTGGGAAAGGACTGCTTTGCGGATATTCTCGAACGCCTCTCTTACATAAGCGTCTCCTGCCACGAAACGCGCTCTTGTCAGAGCCTGATGCTCCCATACCCAAGCCTGATTTCGCTGGTATTGATCAAAGGCGTCGATGGAACTCACCAGCAAGCCGCTGCCCCCGTCGGGCCGTAAACGCAAATCGGTTTCATATAATAACCCGGCCGATGTGTAACTGGTAAGCCAGGAATTAACGCGCTGGCATAACCTGGCGTAGATTTCCGGCGCATCGGGATGCGGATCATCATACAGAAAAATGATATCCAGATCGGATGCATAACCCAGCTCCTTTCCGCCCAGCTTGCCGTAGCCAACGATACCGAAAGCCGGGGTATCCCGATGCTTCCTTCTCAATCCAGACCAAGCCAGGTGCAACACGGTATCGAGTATCAAGTCCGCCAGGTCGCTCAAGTGATCACTCAGCGTTTCCAACGGCAGCAATCCTTCCAAATCCCTGGCCAGCAACCGGAATACTTCGGTATGGTGAAAATGCCGCAGCACATCCATTTGCTGCTCAACATTGTCACGTCCGGAATCGCCTATATCGGCTAATTGCCGGTTTAACCTCGCGCTTGACCGGGACCAGTCAGGTACACTTTGGAAATCGGCGGGACTAAGCAGCTCGTCCAGTAAAATAGGATGCTGGCTCAGGTATTCGCCGGCCCATTGACTTGCACTAACAAGCTTGGCTACGCGCTCCAGTGCCTGGGGATATTCCCGCAACAGTGCAAGATAGGCGGCACGCCGGCTTATGCTTTCGAGCAGCAACAACAAACGTTCCAGGGTAATGTCTGCAGGCGGGAATTTGGCAGCCACCTCGATCAAGGCGGGAACGAGCGCATCGACCCGATTTTTACTGGATTTGGGAAGCTGCCGATAGCGGACGCTGGCACGAAACTCCTGCAAGCGTCCAAGAATTCTTTCGGGGTTGGAAAATCCCATGGTAACCAGTTGCGCGGTGGCGGCTTCGGCCCCAGCCCCCTCCATAGCTTGTTCCTGCCACAGCCATGCAAGTGTGTCGAGCTTTTGGGACTGCCGCGGCGCCGCGAATATTTGCTCAAAGTGACCGGTTACATTGCATCGATGACGATCGAGTTCGCGCAAAAAATCGTCATAACCATGAAAACCCATTGTGATGGCTATCAGCGCCTGATCCGCGGAGCTTTCTGGCAACGTCTGGGTCTGTTGATCGTCAAGGTACTGCAAGCGGTGCTCAAGATTGCGTAAAAAATAATAGGCATCTGAAAGTTCCGCGGCTGCTTGGTCCGATAGTTGACGTTTTTCCCGCAGAAGCTCCAACACCGCAAGCGTGGGACGAATTCGCAGGCTGGCATCACGCCCGCCGCGGATCAGTTGAAATACTTGAGCGATGAATTCGATCTCGCGAATGCCGCCTGGGCCAAGCTTGATATTTTCATGCATTTCGCGACGGCTGACCTCGTGGCGAATTTGCGAATGCAGGTCGCGCATTGATTCATAGGCACCAAAGTCCAGATATTTCCGGAATACGAACGGTTGCGTTATCCGCTCCATAAGGACCGATCCCTGCGCCCAGGGACCCGCGATGACTCGACTCTTGATCCAGGCGTAACGCTCCCACTCCCGCCCCTGAGTGACGAAGTACTCTTCCAGCATGGCAAAGCTCATCGCCAGCGGACCGCTCTCGCCATAGGGACGCAACCGCATATCCACCCGAAAAACAAATCCATCGGGAGTCATGTCATTGAGACTGGCAATCAGCCTGCGGCCCAGGCGAGCAAAAAAATCATGATTTGAAATAGACCGGGCGCCACTGGTTTCGCCATCTTCCGGGTAAATGAAAATCAGATCAACATCCGATGAGACATTAAGTTCACCGCCCCCCAGCTTACCCATGGCGATCACCAGCATCTCCTGGGGAATTCCACGCTCCGCACTTCTGGGTTGACCGTAGCGGCCAGACTCGGCTAACCACGCGTGGTGGCGTCCCAGCGCGAAATCGATGACGGTTTCCGCCAGGTCGGTCATGCTCATCATGACTTCGGCAAGATCGGCCAATCCACCCAGATCACGTACTATCAGGCGCAGCATTACCCTCTTGCGCAAGCTGCGCAAGAGATTATTCAGTCCTGCCTCATCATTCGCTGCGCCGACGCTTGCATCCAGAAATGCTTGCATCTCCTCCCGGAAAATAGCGTACTTCAAATTTTGCCTGAGTTCCGTCAGCAACCCCGGCTCGCTTTTCAGCAAGTGCTGTACATAACGGCTGCATGGCAAAACAGCTTCAATTATTTTTTCATGGGGATGATCAGCATGCATGGTTAAGAATTCGGAGTTACAATAAATTTTTCAAAAAACCGGCTATTCCAGCAGCATGGCATAATTCACCCGAACAATTGAACAAAGAATGGCGCACTATATCTAATTCGATAATTTACTCATCCTTTCAACGCTGAGTACACTTTGTATCTTCCCCGCCCGACACGGAAAAACGGATTGTCTGGATATAAAACTGGAACCATTTATTGAACCCATCAGTAATTTTACCTCTTGCGAGGGGGAGTGGCCGTCTATTAAGGTTATTCACGTGGGTACTGATTGTGGCGGCGGTCGTTTTCTCTTTTCTGCTGCTATCGCTACGCTACTGGCTGTTACCCGACATTGAGCGTTACCGTGAAACTATCGCTTCCGCCATCAGCCACGCTTCCGGACAGCACGTAACCCTCGGCGGAATCAGCGCAAACTGGGATGGATTTCGCCCCCATATGATGCTGCGCACCATCAAGGTGCACGATAAAGCGGGCAATATCGCATTGTTGCTACATCATCTGGAAGGTACGCTTTCGTGGCGCTCATTATTGCATGGCGAGTTGCGGTTTCGTGAAATTGGAATCGAACAGCCTGACCTGATTGTGCGTCGCGATACCTCGGGCGGGATTCATGTGGCAGGCTTTGCGCTTACCAGTGAACTGACGGACGACGAGCAGGGTTTTTCTGACTGGCTTCTGCGTCAGCGGCAAGTCCTCATCAATAACGCCAGCATCCTCTGGCAGGACGACCTGCGCGGCGCACCCGAACTGGAATTACTGGTCGACCTGCGACTTGAGAATCATGGCAACCGACATCGCTTCGGTATTCGAGCCACTCCCCCCGCCGAACTTGCTGCACGACTGGACATTCGCGGGGATTTTACCGGTGAATCGTTGAGCATCCCCCAGCAGTGGCGAGGACAACTATTTGCGCAAATCGATCATGCCGATATTGCTGCCGCGCTTGTCTGGCTGCCCTTTCCACAGGAAATAAAATTCAGCCGCGGTACAGGCGCGCTGCGCATGTGGACTCGGGTAGACCAGGGAGATATGAATAAATTGACGGCTGACATGCGCTTGCATAACGTGAGAACGCAGCTGGCGGAAGGCTTGCCGGAGTTGAATCTCATCCGTTTGCGGGGTAGAGTGGGTTGGCAAACGAAAAGTGATGATGCGAAAAAGAGTATGGAACTATTTGCACGCGGACTGAGTGCATCGGTCAGCGGCGAAGGAGAATTGCAGCCGGTAAATTTTTCGCTGCGGCTGATTTCCCCGCATGGCAATCAATCCGGTGGTGGAAGATTAAGTGTCGACAACCTGAATCTGAAAGCATATGGGGATCTGGTGGAGTATCTGCCGATGGGTCGGCCTCTGCGCGAACAGCTTGAAAAGGTATCGCTTCGTGGAGAAATTCACTACATGCGGGCAAAATGGGACGGTGAATGGCCAACACCCTCCCATTTCAGCGCGAAAGGAGGATTTGCCAATCTGGGCATGAGAAAGCATGAAAGCCTCCCAGCTTTCAGCGGCGTTACAGGTAATATCGACGTTACGGAACGAGGCGGCACCCTGAATCTTAATTCTCAACAGGTCAGGCTGGAATTACCCGACACATTCCCCGAACCGCTGATGCTGGATGTGTTTACCGGCCAGACGAGCTGGAGCTTTCTGCCTGAGGGAAATTCCATTGCATTCAAGTTCAACAATATCTCTTTCTCCAATCCCCATGCGGCCGGACTGGTTTATGGAAGTTATCATTTCATTCCGGGTAAACCCGGGGTGATTGATCTGACTGGCCACCTGACCCGGGCGGATGCCGGCTCTCTGCGACACTACACTCCCATAACGGCAAACCCTTACCTTCACGATTGGCTTGGTAAATCCATCATTGCTGGAGAATTTCTGGATGTGCGACTGCATCTTAAGGGCGATCTGGTCGACTTTCCTTTCGCTCGAGGGAATACGGGCATTTTCCGGCTGCATGCGAAAGCGTCGGAAGTCATACTGGATCATATCCAGGGAGCGCCACGGATAGAGAATATATCGGGGAATCTGCAGTTTCAGGGCAACGGTATGAAGCTCGATGCTTCGCAGGCAAGTATCTCTGGTGCGAGATTAAGCAAGGTGAAGCTGCAAATTTCGGACATGACCGCATCCAATGCGGTGCTGGAAACCCAGGGAGAAGCAAATGGCCCCACCAGCGAGTTCCTGAAATTTGCCGCAAAATATGTGACAGACAGCCGCAGCAATAGCCTCACCGATGATGTCAACATTAACGGAAATGGAAAATTATTGCTTAAGCTCGATATTCCCCTGCACGAGGGGGATATCAAGCTCGCGGGCAATTACCAGTTCATCGACAACCAGATCAATCCCGGTGCGCGCATACCCAATATAGGCAACGTCAACGGCATACTCGCTTTCTCCGGTTCCGAGATAAAGATAGAAAATATTACCGCTCAATTTCTTGGTGGACCAGTTACCGTCAACTCCACTCCCATGCCCGGTGGAGGCATGCATCTGTCCGCTATTGGCAAAGCCAGTCCCGGCAATCTCTATCAGTCGTCGCTGGGCGGGATCATGAATCCCGCCCAGCTATGGACGCGGCATCTGCGTGGCAGTGCGGATTGGCGGGCATCCATTCATATCCACAACAAGTTGGTAAATATATCCGTCGAATCATCACTGCAAGGCATGACGTTGGCACTGCCTGAGCCTTTTTCCAAAGCGGCGGCGGATAGTGTGCCACTTCGCTTTGAAAGAAGAGCATCGGAACACGGAGATGTCTTGAGTTTTGGCTATGGCGGGCTGGTAACAGCAAGAATCAGGCGTGCCCAAGATAAAACGGGCAACTATCATGTAGAGCGTGGCGTCGTGAATTTCGGTACCAGACCCGCCCTGTTACCTGAAGAAAAGGGAATATCGTTGACGGGCGCCTTGCCACGACTTGATCTGGATCGCTGGCGAAATCTGCTCGCAGAATTCAACGACGAGGCTGCGCCATCCCTGAGTCTTGCAAGAATCAACGCTCACATCGGCATACTCGACGTTCTGGGTAAGCGCCTCAACGATATTACGCTCAACGCCAGCAAGGAAGATGAATTATGGCATTCCACCGTTACAAGCGCGGAAATCAAGGGAGGCGTGAGCTGGGACCTGACAGGCAATGGCAAGATCATAGCGCGCTTGAGAACATTGACAATACCCGCCGATTCACCGCTCAGCCCAAGCCTGGTAACCTCAGTGCAACATCGAGAAAAAAATCCGCCTGCGCTTGATGTGACGGCGGATAATTTTACTATCGGCGAAAAGCTCCTGGGCGAACTGGAATTGATAGCCGGTCAGCAAGAGCAGGGGTGGCGTGTCGAGAAACTGCACATCACCAATTCAGACAGTTCCCTAATGGCACGGGGAATATGGCAAAGCCGCGCCACTCCGCCACGCATACAGACCACTATCACGCTGCATGCAACCGATATTGGCGAGCTTCTGACGCACCTCGGCTATCCCGACCGCGTGAAACGCGGCAGCGGCAAACTTGAAGGGGAATTGTCATGGCATGGCAGTCCGCAGTCAATAGACTATCCCACACTGTCCGGCAGCTTTAAGATAAAGGCAAGACGGGGACAATTTCCCAAATTTGAGCCGGGAATTGGCAGACTGTTCGGAATGTTCGATCTGCGAGCACTCCCTAGAAGAATAACACTGGATTTTCATGACGTCTTCAGTGAAGGATTTGGTTTCGACGATATTTCCGGCGATGTTAAAATCGTCCGTGGAGTAGCGGCTACCGACGATTTCAGAATCGAAGGACCTGCGGCAAAGATTGTCATGGACGGGGAATTGAATCTGGAGGCGGAAACACAGAAGCTGCACGTGACAGTTACGCCCTCGCTCGGATTAGCCACTCCAGTGGTTGGTATCGTAAGCCAGGCATTGCAAAACTCGCCCCCATCCAAACAGTATAGCGTAACGGGTACTTGGGAGGATCCGATCATCACCCGGATACCCCGGCAGATGCAAGAATAATCCTGATCCCGAATCCAGCGAATAATCGCTCATTTTTGACGCATTTTTTCAACCGGATGCTATGCTTACCCGCCTCCGCTTCAATTTAAGATACCTTTTGATCAACGCAAATCGATAAAATGGACATACTGCGAGCCTCCAATCACAAAATCCAGCCCTCACGGTCAACGGCATTGCATTTTAAGGGTTTATAAAGGTATTCTTTTGAGTTACCCTGTTCCTTACAGTCAAATTCATCTCGGAGCGCTGTCATCAGGGTGTCCAGGCATTTGAAACGTGGGGTCTTATTTTTGCTGCTTATGGAAATCAGGTACGTAAATTATGCTCGATAGAGCCACTCGTGCTGCATCCGCACCGGGAAAAGCGCACGATGGTTCTATTCGCATTGCCGCCATTCAGATGGCGGCGGGGCCCAACATATCCGGCAATCTAGAGGAAGCTGCGCGACTGCTTGATATGGCCGCCTCTCAGGGGGCGAAACTGGCGGCGCTGCCAGAATATTTTTGTATTATGGGAATGCAGGATGCCGATAAAGTCGCGGCGCGCGAGCAGGATAATCATGGGCCAATACAGGAATTCCTGAGCCAAACCGCGAAACGCCTCGGTATCTGGCTAGTTGGCGGTTCCGTACCCCTGGCGTCTTCCAGGCCCGACAAGGTGCGGAACAGTTGCCTGGTTTATGACGATAAAGGCAAGCAGGTAGCGCGTTATGACAAAATACACCTGTTTGGTCTTGAGCTTGGCAACGAACGCTATGCCGAGGAGGAAACCATTGAGGCGGGCTGCGGGGTGGTTGCCCTGGAGTCGCCGTTCGGCCGCATTGGTCTTTCCATTTGCTATGATCTGCGCTTTCCGGAGCTTTATCGTTCAATGGGGAAAGTGGACATCATTTTTGCCCCCGCAGCGTTCACCGCGACCACCGGCAAGGCGCATTGGGAAACGCTAATTCGTGCTCGCGCCATCGAAAATCTCGCCTATGTCGTTGCTCCGGCTCAGGGAGGCTATCATGTCAACGGCCGGGAAACGCATGGTGACACCATGATTGTCGACCCATGGGGAGTCGTGCTCGATCGCCTTCCCCGCGGATCGGGCGTAGTCATTGCAAACATCAATAGGGAATATCAGGCAAGCCTGCGCAATAGCCTTCCCGCATTGAAGCACCGCACTCTATATCACTGTTAAATCTCTCGTCGATGATTTTTCCTTACCCGGATACACCATGATCACAGAAACCGTCACCCAACCCAACGATCTCTTTGCCACTGCCAACAGCTGCCTTCTTGCACCTCACGAGATCGATACAGCGGGATTACAGCAGGTGTTTGGGCAAATGCTTACGCATCATGTGGATTACGCCGACCTGTATTTTCAGTACAGCCGTGCCGAGGGCTGGGCTCTGGAAGAAGGCATAGTCAAGTCAGGCAGCTTCAATATCGATCAAGGAGTGGGCGTACGCGCGGTGAGCGGTGACAAAACGGCATTTGCCTACTCCGACGACATCAGCATGCCCGCGCTTGCCTCGGCGGCACAAGCTACCCGTGCCATTGCCCGGCAAGGGACGGCGCAATCGGTGCAGGCCGTCAGACGCAGCATAGGACGGGAACTTTATCTGCCTCAGGACCCTATCACCAGCCTTAGAGATACTGACAAAGTGGCATTGCTCGAAAAGCTTGAGGGTTATGCCCGTGCCATCGACAAGCGCGTTATCCAGGTCATGGCATCTCTCGGCGGGGAATATGAAGTGGTGCTGGTGGCGCGCAGTGATGGCGTCGTGGCGGCGGACGTGCGGCCTCTGGTAAGAATCTCGTTGCAAGTCATTGCCGAGGAAAATGGCAATCGCGAACAAGGCGTGGCTGGCGGAGGCGGACGCTTCGACTACGCTTATTTCACTGACGATGTGCTGCGAGATTATGCGGCGAAAGCAGTGCATCAAGCCCTCGTTAATCTGGCGGCAAAACCCGCTCCCGCCGGAACCATGACGGTGGTACTTGGCGCGGGCTGGCCGGGTATATTGCTGCATGAGGCCATCGGGCATGGACTGGAAGGAGATTTCAATCGCAAGGGTAGTTCGGCATTCTCCGGACGCATCGGCGAACGCGTCGCTGCCACTGGCGTGACCGTGGTGGACGACGGCACGATTGCACGGCGGCGAGGATCGCTGAATATCGACGACGAGGGGAATCCCACCCAATGTACCGTACTGATCGAAAACGGGATACTCAAAGGTTACTTGCAGGACAGCTTGAATGCTCGGTTGATGAATGTACCTGTCACCGGTAATGGCCGGCGCGAGTCGTTCGCCCATATTCCCATGCCACGCATGACTAATACCTATATGTTGAACGGCGATAAGAGCCCCGAGGAGATTATTGCTTCAGTGAAGCATGGTCTGTATGCGGTGAATTTTGGCGGTGGCCAGGTGGATATCACGAGCGGGAAATTTGTCTTCTCCGCTGCGGAAGCCTACATGATCGAAGATGGAAAAATTTCTTATCCGGTAAAAGGCGCGACCTTGATCGGCAATGGGCCGGATGTGCTTACACGAGTTTCAATGATAGGCAATGACATGACGCTCGATCCTGGTGTGGGTACCTGTGGAAAGGAAGGTCAGAGTGTACCGGTAGGGGTGGGTCAGCCAACGCTACGTATAGATGGACTCACGGTAGGCGGTACTGCCTAAGGGTAATTTGAACAAATCCTCCGTGGAGCATGCTGTTTTTTGGCTGCGGGATGGTTCAAAGGCCTTGCGGGAGTCAGTCCTTGCGTGTCAGGGGTAGTCTCAAGCTCATACATTATCCTCCAATTTTACGATTCGGGTGCCTGCTAGCCTGTCGTGCAGGAACTGGCGGTTGCGGTCAAATAATGCCCAGAATATTCCGCAACCAAAGAAAAAGATACCGATCACCGCAAACAAATAACGCGCAATCGCCTGCTTTATCGAAAGCTGGCTCCCATCAGTGCTGATAACACGAAACTTCCAGGTTTGCATGGGCAGCGTTTGCCCGCCGTGGGTCCAGAACCAGGAGAAGTAAGTCCCCGCAACTAGCAGCAGATAAAGCTGAAATGCGGGTCTGAAAAAAATGGAGCCGGTATCGCGGAATACGAGATGGAAAACAAAGCCGGCTATAAACAAAACCGCGAGCAGAAGCAGCGATTCATATATCATGCTCACCAGCCGCCGCCAAAACCCAGGTGCGGAAATCTTCATTTGTCACCAAAATAACGAGCCCATACGGGACTAGTTTTTGCCTCGCTGACCCTCGGG
Source organism: Nitrosospira lacus (assembly GCF_000355765.4). Taxonomy (NCBI): domain Bacteria; kingdom Pseudomonadati; phylum Pseudomonadota; class Betaproteobacteria; order Nitrosomonadales; family Nitrosomonadaceae; genus Nitrosospira; species Nitrosospira lacus. The sequence continues at coordinate 2,796,040 of NZ_CP021106.3, forward strand.
AATCTGCTTATATTCTCGCCATTTCTGCTTTATTTCCTGGCGCTTGTCCGGCGGCAGTTTTTTGATTGTTTTGTACTTTTCACGCACCAGCTCGCGCTGCTCGGGGGTCAGCGAGTACCAGTCACGCATTTGCAGCTGCGTGCGATGCTGCTCTGAGGGCGTCATTCCTGGGTAGCGTTTAGCAATGCCCAGCCATTTCTTTTTTTTTGCGGCATCCATACTATCCCACTCTTGCGCAAGCGGGGCCAGGACTTCTCTCTGCTGAGGATTCAATCCATTCCAGGCAGGCTGACTGGGTTCAGATAGTACGGGAGCTGAAAGCAACATGCATAGCCAGAACGCTATTGCTAAGGGCGATCTAGCCATGCATCAAACTCGTCATTGAGATAGGCGTTGATTGGCAGGTCATCGACCAGTAGCATTATGTCAATTTCCTCGTTTTCATCGCTCTGCTGGAGTGTCTGCCAATAGATCACACTGAGAAGAGCGAATAGCAAAGTCATCAGGGACAGCAATTTTCTTGTTTTAACATGCGAATCATGTCCGCCTCGCACGGAAGCATTGTGACCGGCCGTGACGATTTCCTCGGCCATGTGATAATTTTCGAGAGCGGCTCTGCGTGCCGATTGCAGCTGATTCAACGTGCTCTGCCTGATGTCACCCAGACCATGATCCAGCAAACGTGCAACTTTTCTCCCCAATTCCGGTTCATTCATAGCTCAATTCCTTCTTTTCTTAGTATGGTAGCAAGAGCATGGGTTGCACGCGAGCAATGAGTTTTCACGCTTCCTTCAGAGCATCCCATAATCGTTGCGGTTTCCGTAACATCCATTTCCTCCCAGTAACGCAGCAGGAAGGCTTCCCGTTGACGCGCCGGAAGGGTTTCAATGGCTTTCTCAATCAAACTGACAAGTTGTGCCTGCTCCAATTGCGCATGAGGATCATCAAAATCTGACTTACTCTTTACCCGCAAAGTTTCCAGGAAGTCATAGTCTTCTTCATCCCTTTCCTGTTTAGGTGCGAACGATGAAAAAAGTGTAGTCCACAAGGAGCGGGTTTTCTGCCGCCGGTAAAAATCCCGTATGGTATTTTGCAGGATACGCTGAAACAGAAGCGGCAGCTCTTCCGTTGGCTTGGCGGCATACTTCTCAATGAGCTTCGTCATGGAGTCCTGAACAATATCCAGCGCCACATGTTCGTCGCGTACCGCAAATAATGCTTGTTTATAGGCGCGCCGCTCGACCTCGGTCAGAAAATTTGAAAATTCCTGTTGAGTAGCCAGGACAATTTGCCTATAAGTAGATAAAAAAAGCGATGGGAAAAAATATTCCTGGCAGCCGCCCGGACTTGAAGAATTAGGGCGAAAAAATGTCTAAGGGCAGATTTTGACGATTTCGAAGACTCGTATCTGGCCTATTTACCAAAAAAACCATCTCTTTTAAGTCCGACAGACTGCCGTCAACAATGTTAGCAAAGTTTTTCCGGTTTCCCGAAAAAAATTTACTGAAAGAAAAGACAGGGCGTAAGGCAATCAGTACTGCAAGTTATTCGCATGAATCAGCTAAGCCAGCCATGCTGCCTGCCTGAAAATCCAATACGAGAGTCAAAGGATATTGCATGAACCCGACAGCATCATCTTCGCGTATTTCACATACGACAGATCCTATAGTGTTTCCGTATGGATCCTTCCATATAACGAACTGTGGGGATTTCATCCATAAATTGTCATCGTAGCCTAACCCATTCTAACTGCGACAATTTGTCGCATTGTGATACTGGCATCTCACGCCTATCATTGTATTTTTCTGAATTAAAATCGGGTACTGTCCACGGAACAGAATTCTGTAATTGGCAAAGGCAGTAAAAAAATATTCATGACACTTCGCATGCTTCGCATCAAGGTACGAATTAAGTGCTAAAATATAAGTGCGATTGATTCTTAATTAGATTTACATTACCTAATGCTCAATATCTTCCAACTTGGATTTTTACCAGCGCATGGCGAGATGAATGGCTGCGGCATCATGGGGAGCCTGCTTTTGGTATTGATGCTCACCTTCATGAATGCTACCGGTGCGGCGGAAAGCGTTCGCCCATTCACACCGGGAAGTCTTGAGAAAGTTCTTGGCCCCCGCGAAGGCAAACCTTTCATTCTCGTTTTCTGGTCGCTTGATTGTCAATATTGCCCAACCGAATTGAAAATGCTGAGTGAACTCAAGCGCAGTCACCCGGCACTGGATGTCGTCCTTATTGCCACCGATTCGGTAAATGATACCCCTCAGCTTATGTCGCGAACAGAAAGCTATGGAATGACCAAGGCCGAGCAATGGGTTTTTGCGGAGGACATGCCGGAGCGCTTGCGTTTTGAAATTGATCGCCGCTGGTACGGTGAAGTGCCGCGTACATATTTTTATGATCGAAAGCATCAACGTGAAACCAAAACCGGTCTGGTCAGCAAGAAGTTTTTTGAGGACTGGCTGGTTCGCACTGCCGTGCCAGGATCCGGGCATTGAACGCATGATAATCAACCGTAATCCAGTCTTTTTACCCGGCCTGATGTTTGTTCTTGCCGCGCATGGTGCGTTACTGTATTTTCTTTTCAAGCAACAGTTGATCCCGCCGCCGGAACAATTAGCGACACTGATTGTCAATTTTATTCCGGCAAATAGGCCCAAGGAAGAACCCAAAGCTGAACCCCCTCCGCCCAAGCTCCAACCGGTAAAGAAACCACCGCAATCGCGCCAATTGGTAGCGGAAGCACCCATATTGTCCCCGAGCGAGCCGGTGGCACCTCCGGCTGCGCCTGAGCCGTTGCCCGATCCGGAACCGGTAGCCATGGCGCCACCTCAGCAAATGGCTCCCGGTCCCGTCACGCTTTCCTCCGAGTTAGCAGTCGCGTGCCCGGAATTGAATGCACCTGCTTATCCCCCACTTTCGCGCCGGCTTGGCGAAGAAGGCAAGCTGGTGTTACGGGTGGAACTGGATGAAAATGGTCGCATCAGTATGACCCAGGTCATCAGTAGCAGCGGTTTCAAACGCCTGGACGAAGCCGCCATGGTCGCGGTAAAAACCTGGCGCTGCACCCCACCCCAGCGTAATGGCCAGCCGGTACGCGCCATTGCGCTTCAGCCCTTCAACTTTGTACTGCAAGGAGATTGATTTAATGGAACAAGGACTCGGATTCTCACACTTCCTCGCCCAGATGGATGGCGTCGGTATCAGTGTACTCATGCTACTGATTGCGCTTTCGGTGGCAAGCTGGTATCTCATACTCACCAAGAGCATTGCCAACTATCTTGCAGGGCGGCGCGCGGACGCTTTTCTCAAGCGTTTCTGGAGCGCCAGTTCACTGCAAGAGGTAAACTCGACCTTGAAGGAAGGTACCGATGATAATGCGTTTGCCCAGCTGGCCCAGCTGGCGATGGATGCCGCAGTCGACTCAGAAAAACATGGCTTGCAGAAACTGGCTGCCGCGGGCGGGGCAAGCGAGTTCATTACCCGGGTACTGCGCAATGGCCTTGACCAGGAAGCGACCCGCGTCGAGAACGGCCTCACGGTAATAGCCTCGGCCGGTTCCGCGGCTCCTTATATTGGTTTATTCGGCACGGTGTGGGGCATTTACCATGCGTTGGTACAAATCGGGCTTTCCGGTCAGGGCACCCTGGACAAAGTAGCAGGTCCGGTGGGTGAAGCATTAATCATGACAGCGCTGGGATTGGCTGTGGCGATTCCGGCGGTATTGGCCTACAATACTTTTGTGCGGCGCAATCGCATATGGCTGGGGCGCCTTGATGCTTTCGCGCATGATCTGTTTGTATTGATCGCTGTCGGAGCCAAAACGAACAGCTCTGCAGGGGATGAGCGTCAACTGCGCGTAGTTGCTCCCTTGGTTACTCCTAATGAAAGGAGGTCATAATGGCATTTGGCAGCATGAATAGCGGTACTCGCCAGACACCCATGACCGAGATTAATGTAGTGCCACTGGTGGACGTGATGCTGGTACTGCTGGTAATCTTCATCATTACCGCACCATTGCTTACGCATTCGGTCAAAGTGGATCTGCCCAAGGCATCGAGTAGTCCGAATATTACCAAACCGGAGCATATCGAATTTGGCCTTCGCGACGATGCAAGCCTCTACTGGAATGGTGAACCCGTCACTATGGATCAACTCGCGCCGCGTTTCACCGCCACGGCAAAACAGGATCCCAATGTCGAACTCCATATCCGTGCAGACAAACATGTTCATTACGAGTACGTGGCGCGGGTAATGTCTATCGCTGCGAAAGCCGGGCTGGTAAGAATCGGATTTGTTACCGATCCATCTCTACAGTAGCACCTGCCCTGGGTATGGTCCGAATCAAAACGTCACTTGCTGGAAATTTGACCGTTGTGTACCTGATTCCCGGCAGGCAATTTACAGTCCTGATGGCTATGATTCTATGTCTGCCGTAATACGATTTCGCGGTTGGCGCCGTTTTCTGATAAATTTCTCCATTGTCGCCGCAGCCCTATTTCTGGGCCTCATGTCATGGTTTATCGCCAAACCCACGGCCACGCGCTTGCATGAAACCGTATCGGGAGAGCGCATGACCTTCGCCGCGACGCCAGATATTGATGTCAGTCTGGATGCCGACAGCAGCGTCACAATCACTAACACTCAACCTCCTCGTATCGAACTGCTGCGTGGCAATGCTTATTTCGATGTCAAGGGTAATGACGCTGGCAAACTGCAGGTAAAGGTAGGTACCACCTATATAAGAGATATCGGTACGCGTTTTAGTGTGAGCAAGCAGACGAATGGGGGCAGCGTCGCCGTAGCGAGCGGACAGATCGAGATCCAGGTTGAGACGGGAAAGTACCTGGTTGGATCTCATGAACGCGCGGATTTCAATAACACGACCGTTACCGGGCAGAGGGTTATTGCCGAGGCGGAGATAGCACCGTGGCGTCCTCGCCGCTAGCGGGTATGCGGCTGCGTTGCCGGCCAGAAAACCAGCGGCCCCCTGTCACCATATTTCTTTCGCGGCGGCTCGGCCATTACTTTCTTTACACATGTATCACGGCGGATAACAAACGAGCGCATTTCCATGAACCCTGTCGCAATCTTCAGGCAATTCCCCACTGAGGGTCCGGGGTACTTCACTACGTTTCTTGATTCACATTCCATTCCATGGCGGCTCGTGAAGATCGACGCCAATGAAAAGCTCCCGGTGAGTGCAGGTCAATTCAGTGGATTGGTATTCATGGGCGGCCCCATGAGCGTGAACGACGACCTACCCTGGATTGCACCGGTACTTGCACTCATCCGGCAAGCGGTAGCGAACGATATCCCGGTGTTGGGCCATTGTCTTGGCGGCCAATTGATGTCAAAGGCGCTGGGCGGTACGGTAAGCAAAAGTCCGGTCAAGGAAATAGGCTGGGGCGAGGTCAGAGTCGCGGATAACGCTGTTGCCCGCGAATGGTTCGGGGAAACGTCCAGATTCGAGTCATTCCACTGGCACGGCGAAACCTTTACCCTCCCGGATGGCGCGACTCGCCTGCTTTCCAGCCCTTATTGCAAAAATCAGGCCTTCACATTGAATATGCATTTGGGAATGCAATGCCATGTCGAAATGACTGAAGACATGGTAAAAACCTGGTGCCAGGCAGGCACTGACGAAATCGCCGGCAGTTCCGGACCAGCGGTACAATCGGCTGCAGACATGCAAACGGATCTGGTCGATCGGGTATCGGCCCTTAATCAGATCGCCCACCATTTATATGGAAAATGGATTTCCGGTCTGCCATAGCAATGGTTGCTACAGCAGAATAAACTTGCGGGTTATTCCCGGAAATTCTGGAATTGCAGCGGAAATTCCGTGATGGATTTCTTTACCAGTTGTATTGCTTCTTGCAGGGTATCGCGCTTCGCACCTGAAATACGCACGGCCTCCCCCTGAATAGAGCCCTGTACCTTGAGTTTGCTGTCTTTGACAAGCCTGATAATCTTTTTTGCCAGATCGCTTTCCACTCCGGTTTTAACCGTGACCTGCTGTTTGACTTTATTGCCGCTGACTTTTTCTACCTGCCCTTTGTCCAGACAACGTACGTCAACATTGCGTTTCGTAAGCTTGGCCATCAGAATATCCAATACTTGGCCAAGTTTGAATTCGTCATCAGCATAAATAGTAAGCACGTAATCTGTCTGCTCCACACGCGCATCGGACCCCTTGAAATCAAAACGTGTGCCGACCTCCTTATTCACCTGGTCGATCGCATTTCTGATTTCCTGCTTATCCACTTCGGAAACAATATCGAATGATGGCATAGACCCATTCCTTCAGTTAGCGGTGACAGCGCGCCTGGCCCCGGAAGATAAAGCCGAGTCGTAATCCCGCAATTATTTTCTACTTTTCAAATTTTCCGCAATACGCATGCGCAGCGCACTCAACTTGATGAATCCCTCCGCATCGGCCTGGTTATAGGCGCCCTTGTCTTCCTCGAAAGTAGCGATGCGCGGATCAAACAACGAGTCCGTTTTGGAGTCTCGTCCAACCACGATCACATTGCCTTTGTAGAGCTTTACACGCACCCAGCCGTTTACATGACTTTGAGATGCATCAATCATGGTTTGCATCATCTTGCGTTCCGGACTCCACCAGTAGCCGTTGTAGATGAGGGCGGCGTAACGTGGCATCAACTCATCTTTCAAATGCGCCACCTCCCGGTCGAGAGTGATGGATTCAATGGCACGATGAGCGCGCAACATTATAGTGCCGCCGGGGGTCTCGTAACAGCCACGGGATTTCATGCCCACGTAACGATTCTCGACCAGATCCAGACGTCCGATCCCATGCTTGCCGCCTAATTGGTTGAGTTTGGCGAGTATGCGCGCGGGAGAAAGCTTCTTACCATTCAAGGCGATGATATCGCCGTGCTTGAACTCCAGATCAAGGTATTGCGCCTCGCCGGGTGCCTTTTCCGGCGAAACACTCCAACGCCACATCGATTCTTCCGGCTCCTGTGCGGGATCTTCCAGGATACGGCCCTCATAGGAGATATGCAGTAGATTGGCGTCCATGCTGTAAGGGGAGCCGCCCTTTTTCTTCATTTCCACCGGAATGCCATGCTGTTCCGCATAAGACAGAAGTTTTTCCCGGGATGTGAGATCCCACTCCCGCCATGGCGCGATCACACGAATATCGGGTTGAAGCGCGTAATAGCCAAGTTCGAAGCGCACCTGATCATTACCCTTTCCCGTTGCACCGTGCGAGACCGCATCCGCTCCGGTTTTACGCGCAATTTCAATTTGACGCTTGGCAATCAACGGGCGCGCGATACTGGTACCGAGCAGGTATTCTCCTTCGTATACCGTATTGGCGCGAAACATGGGAAAAACGAAATCACGCACAAATTCCTCGCGCAGATCGTCAATGAAGATTTCCTTTACTCCAAGTTGTCTGGCCTTTGCACGCGCAGGCTCTACCTCTCCTCCTTGACCTATATCCGCGGTGAAAGTAACAATCTCGCACTGGTATGTATCTTGCAGCCATTTCAAAATCACCGACGTATCGAGTCCGCCGGAAAAGGCCAAAACGACCTTGTTAACTTTAGACGTGCCGCCTTTCTTCATTTTTTTCATGTTTGACTCATGGATAAAAACTCTTGAAACTGCTCACAATACTCCACACTCCGCGCGCTCCGGCAGCTGACAAAAAAATAGGGCGATGAGGATTCCGCCATGTGAATCGCGGGTTAATATTTGGCACTAACGGAAGCACCGCTTAATCTTCCCAATAGCAAATATTCCATCAGCGCCTTTTGGGTATGCAACCGGTTCTCGGCTTCTTCCCAGACAATTGATTGGGGACCGTCAATAACCTCCGCCGCCACTTCTTCTCCTCGATGGGCCGGCAGGCAGTGCATGAACAAAGTATCTTTCTTTGCACAAGACATCATTTCAGTGTCCACGCGAAAATTGGCAAAATCCTTTTTCCGCTCTTCGGTTTCCGCCTCGAAACCCATACTGGTCCAAACGTCCGTGGTAACAAGGTCGGCATCCTTCACAGCGTCATGTGGATCAGCGAATTCCTCGTAGTGGCCGGTGCCATAAAGCCCGGCCCGTTCCGGCTCGACCTCGTAACCAGGAGGAGTCGAGACATGTACATTGAAATCGAACACCTCCGCCGCCTGAAGCCAGGTATTACAAACATTATTGGAATCCCCGATCCACGCCACGGTCTTGCCCGAGATGCTTCCACATTGCTCGATGAAAGTAAAAATATCACCCATGATCTGACAGGGGTGATACTCGTCAGTCAGCCCATTGATTACGGGTACCCGCGAATGCGCGGCGAAACGCCTGATGATATCGTGCTCATAGGTACGAATCATGACGATATCTACCATCCGTGAAATGACACGCGCCGCATCTTCCACCGGCTCACCGCGCCCCAGCTGGGTATCTCGTGTGGAGAGATAGATCGCAGCGCCGCCCAGCTGATGCATACCCGCCTCGAATGATAGGCGGGTGCGAGTCGAGTGCTTATCGAAAATCATCGCCATGGTACGATCTTCGAGCGGCCAGTAGCGGCGGTATTGCTTGAACTCATGCTTGATCCAGCGCGCCCTTTCAAACAGATACTCGAACTCTTCCCGGGAAAAATCGTTGAACTGTAAAAAATGATTAATCTGCATAATTATTCTTGAATCATGGAAGGTGAGCTTCGAAGCCGGAAACATGAGCTGAGGATACTTCGCGTTTCACTTTTCACGATCCTCGATTCTCCGTCATGCCATCAGGAATTCCTTCACCAGTGCGGACAAGGTATCCACCACCTGCTCAGCCTCGCTCCGTTGCATCACGAGCGGCGGTAACAGGCGTATCACCTTATCCGAGGTCACGTTGATCAGCAGTCCTCGTTTTAACGCTTCTTTCACGAGTTCGCCGCAGGGCTTGGAGAGCTCGATACCAATCATCAGTCCCTGTCCACGAATTTGCTTGACATCCGGGAGACCCGCCAATCGCGCTTTAAACATGCTGCGCATGAAATCACCCACTTCCAGTGCATTTTTTAGCAAATCATCTTCCCCGATCACCTCGAGGGTCGTGAGCGCTGCGGTACAGGCTAAGGGATTACCGCCAAAAGTGGAAGCATGATTACCAGGTTTGAATACTTCCGCCGCGGTGCCTTTCGCAAGACAGGCGCCAATGGCAACACCCGAACCCAAGCCTTTAGCCAGCGTTATCACATCGGGCATAATGCCGCTGTGTTGAAAGGCAAACCATTTTCCGCTACGGCCAATCCCGCATTGCACCTCGTCCAGCATCAGCAGCCAGCCGTTCTGATCACACAGATGGCGCAAACCTTGCAGATAATTCGCCTGGGGCACATTGACCCCACCCTCGCCCTGATAGGGCTCAACCAGTATTGCGACAACACTCTTGTTGTGTACGCCCACCTGCGCCACGGCTTCCAAATCATTGTAGGGAACCCGTGCAAAACCAGTGAGTAATGGCTCAAAACCCGCCTGCACCTTGCGATTTCCGCTTGCAGTCAGCGTTGCCATGGTACGACCGTGAAAGGATTTTTCCATTACGATAATGGTGGGCAGATCGATGCTGCGGCCATGCCCATAAAGCCTTGCCAGCTTGATTGCCGCTTCATTTGCTTCGGCGCCCGAGTTGCAGAAAAACGCATTGTCCATTCCTGACAATGCCGCCAGCTTGCTGGCCAGCTGCTCCTGTTTACCTATATGATAAAGATTGGAGGTGTGGATAAGCGTCCCGGCCTGTTTACAAATCGCCGCGACAAGCCTTGGATGACAATGTCCCAGACCGCATACCGCGACGCCGGCAAGCGCGTCGAGATAACGCTTCCCCGTTTCGTCCCACAGCCATACGCCCTCCCCCCGGGCAAAAGTGACAGGTAGCTGCAGGTAGGTGTTCATCAAATTCGACATAAGCACGTCTCTATCAATCCAAATTTTATTGTGATACTACGTTACTCAAGAAATCTGCCAATTACAGATCAGCAAGCATATATGCCGCACAAAAATTTCTTGCGCACTTTCGCCCGGCACCGCGTTGGCAATGAGCGGCTGGGATCTTCTGATTAAAAAGGTGCTCATCATCCCGGAAGAGCACCCATCAACGAACACATTTTCCCAAAGCCAGAATGCAGCACGGCGGCATGAGCCGCCGTGAACTGTTTGTTTTTTACACAATCTGTATCTTTACCTATTTAACCAGCTTTTTCAAGCCTTTTTCCTCAGCGGCCGTCAGTAACCGCAAACACGGCAGATACCCATCATAAACGATCCCGTGTACTTCAACACGTTTCTGTGAACGCAGCATGCTTACTAGATATTGCACGACCGCTTGCGTGATGGTTTGTCCGGGCACCAGCACTGGTATGCCAGGCGGATAAGGAGTGATTTGATCCGCGCATATCCTTCCATCCAGATTGTTGTTTACTTTTTCCTGCTCGTCGAGCAGCGGCATCAGTTCACCGCCACAGTAGAACGCATCACGCGGCAGATATTTCAGATCGGTAAAACCGGGAATTTCCGGAGTCTGATAGAGCCGGCGGGGCGCGCGGCCTTCGCGCGCAATGCGCATCAGCGCATCATAGAGCCGTGAAACCTTGCTGCGGGTGGTACCAATGGTAAGCAGGAGCGTCAGGGTATTGAATGTGGATTTTTCCACCTGAATATTATAACGCTCGAATAATTCCTGAATTAAATCCTCAACCGTGAAGCCGCAACGGGAAATGTCAACGGTGACCTTGGTGGAATCAAGTTGAATATTGTCATGCTTGACTTCGTCAGGCAGCAAATCAGCAAGCTCCAGTACCCGGAACACCCCGGTGGAATTGATTTGCGTGCGCACTTCCTTCGCCAGCTCCAGTGTGCGTGAAAGCAGCTTGTACCCTTCCATCATCGCCTGCTTGCGTGCCACATCGAGGCTTGCAATCATGCTGTATTGCGGGCTGGTGGATGTATGCATGTTGAAGTTCTCACGAAACAGGTGCTCCTTGAAGCTTGGGTCGTTGACATGAATCATGCTGGATTGAGAAAAAGCCGACAGTACCTTGTGCGTACTCTGGGTAGCATAGTCTGCGCCCGCCTCCATCGCGGTGGGACGAAAAGCCGGATGAAAGCGGGCAAACCCGTACCAGGCTTCATCAATGATAACTTTGATTCCCTTGGCGTGTGCCGCCTCAATGATAGGCGGCAAGTCGTAACGCAGACCATCATACGTACAACTGGTGAGTATGAGCGCCTGTGCATCCGGGTGTTCTTCAATGGCACTGAACAAGGTCTGCTTGGGCACCGGTCCATAAACACTGAATTTCTTGTTGACCGACGAGTCAAGATAAATTGGATGAGCGCCGGATAACACGACACCGTGATGCACGGATTTGTGGCAATTCCGGTCCAGCAGCAGCTTCTCGCCGGGAGCGAGCAATGTCTGGAATATCACCTTGTTCGCGGTGGAGGTGCCGTTAGTGGCAAAAAAAGTGCGCCGCGCCCCGAATGCCTTTGCCGCAATCTTCTGTGCCTCCGCGATTACGCCGGAGGGTTCCATCAGCGAATCAAGCATCGGTACCGACACCGACAAGTCTGCACGAAAAATATGCTCACCGATGAACTGGTAAAAATCGCTGGCCCAGGGACTGTCACGGAGCGAATCACCGGAAGAATGCCCGGGAGTGTGCCAGGCATCCTTCGCCATCAGCACATAATTCTTGAGCTGGTCATAAAACGGGGTGCGCGCTTTTTCCTGAAGCTGAGCATTGAGAATGCGGTACATCCCCCGATAATCACGTTCCTCACGGTAGAAATAACCGTCCACCGTTTCGGAAAAAAGCGCATCTACTACTTCATCCTCTTTTTCCTGTGCAATCAGGATGTAGATATCCAGTTCCGGGCGAAACCGGGTGATTTTCTGTACCAGCGTCAATGCCGTCATTTGCAAATTACGAGAGCCCTTTTCACCATTTTTCAGGGTATAGAGCGTGTCGTCCACCACTACCGACTGAATATCGCCGTCTTCCTCGATTGCCTGCAGTGCTTCGCGTGCGGTGGTAACTCCTGCAAAAGTGATGCCTAACGGGTTTTCCAGGGACTTGGCGGCCGCATTCAGCCCCTTGATAAGTTCCTTTAATATCAGTTTCTCATCGTTGATGACGAGAATTCGGCTGATGGGTCTCTTCATGAACTACTGCTTTCAATATAAAAACCGCTTTATGCGCTAAAACCACATTGATTGCAAGCCCGGGAAGAGATTTCAATCCGGATAGTCCCTGTGGACGCGAGATCATAGCAACGCGGGTTGCCAGACAGTGCTGCCAGTTGGGAGAAATCCATAGCCTGGCTAGAATGGCCGCAAATTGACCGCCAGCACTCGGATAGGCTCGGAGAGCCGCCTGATGAATTATCCCGATTCAAGCCGGGGGCGCTGCAACGACATTGCGTTGCACCCTTCGCATGGGTGTGACTGAATGCAGTCAAGAATGAAACGGTCTATATTAAGAACCATGAAACCGATCATTTCTGTTTCGTATCATGGTGTGGCGGCGATACTGCTTCTGCTGCCGGCTCTCGTTCTGGCCGCGCCAGTGATGATACTGAAAGTACAGGGACCGATCGCACCGGCCAGTGCTGACTTTATCGAACGCGGCCTTCAACGTGCCAGCAACGAAAAGGCGTTACTCATCGTATTGCAACTGGACACACCCGGCGGTCTCGATAGCTCGATGCGTCAGATCGTGCGCGACATTTTGGCGTCATCCGTCCCGGTGGCGGTTTTTGTGGCGCCGGGCGGAGCACGGGCAGCCAGTGCCGGAACCTATATTCTTTATGCCAGTCATATCGCCGCGATGGCTCCCGGCACCAATTTGGGCGCGGCCACGCCGGTTCAGATCGGCGGTTTGCCGGACTCGCCCGAACCGCCAACCAGGCCCAAAACCAAGCCGATGCCGTCACCGGATTCACCCGCCACAGGGCCGAATGAGAGCCCAGATCAGAATGCACGGGATGACAGCTTGCCGGCGCGGGATAAGATGTCGCGTAAAATGATCCATGACGCCGCCGCATACATCCGCGGGCTTGCGCAGATGCGCGGGCGCAATGCGGAATGGGCAGAGCGGGCTGTGCGCGAAGCGGTAAGCCTGTCGGCGACTGAAGCCCTGGATCTCAAAGTCATCGATTATGTTGCAACTGACGTGCCGGATCTATTGAAGCAAGTAAATGGCAAACAAGTCACCATACTTGGCCGGAATCTTGCCCTAGACACGGCTCCAGCGACAATGGAAGTCGTCGAACCGGATTGGCGCACGCAATTACTGGCGGTAATAACCAATCCCAGCGTGGCATATATACTGATGCTTATCGGCATTTACGGACTGTTCTTCGAATTTTCCAATCCCGGGTTTGTATTGCCCGGCGTGGCAGGTGCTATCTGCCTGCTGCTTGCCATGTATGCATTCCAGCTGCTACCGGTGAACTACGCCGGCCTCGCCTTGATCCTGCTCGGTATCGCATTTATAGCAGCGGAACTCTATCTGTCGGGCTTTGGTGCATTTGGCATGGGTGGCATTATTGCTTTTGTCGTCGGCTCATTGATGCTGATTGACACCGATATGCCCGGTTATGGCATTTCCTGGCCCGTGATTGCGGGAATCACCCTAGCCAGCGGATTATTCCTGGTCTCCATCATCGGCATGGCGCTGAAGTCGAGGCGCAGCCCCATCGTCAGCGGCCGTGAGGAGTTGATAGGCGCAGTGGGAGAAATGCTGGAAGATGCCTCGAGAGAGGGTATGGCGCGCATTCATGGCGAAATATGGAATGTACGTTGCGCGCAACCTCTAATCCAGGGACAGAAGGTGCGCGTAACAGGCATGGACGGTCTGGTTTTACAGGTAACTTCAGCAGAGCAGTAATCCTCAATCTGGCACTTGCAGCAAACTTCCCCAAAAGGGTAAAGGTGAGACGGCGCAGAAAGTCTCTGTGGATCATTGCTCTAAACTGAAGAATAAGTGATCAACTGTTGGATTAGGATAATCAAAGGAGGCATTCCATGGTTGCCAACTTCGGGTTTGGTACCCTTGTCATCATTCTCATGGTGCTATTTACCGCATTTCGCATCTTGCGGGAATATGAACGCGGCGTCGTATTCATGCTCGGCCGCTTCCACAAGGTAAAAGGTCCGGGCTTGATCTTGATAATTCCCGGTATCCAGAAAATGGTACGAGTTGACCTGCGCACCGTCGTGATGGATGTACCCAGTCAGGACGTGATCTCACGCGACAATGTCTCGGTGAAAGTCAGTGCGGTGGTGTATTTTCGTGTAGTTGATCCGCAAAGAGCGATCATTCAGGTGGAGAATTTCCTGGCCGCCACCAGTCAGTTCGCGCAAACGACTCTGCGCTCCGTGCTAGGCAAGCACGAGCTCGATGAGATGCTGGCGGAACGCGAGAAACTCAACATGGACATCCAGAAGGCGCTTGACATTCAGACCGACGCCTGGGGCATCAAGGTCTCCAACGTCGAGATCAAGCATGTGGATATCGACGAATCCATGATACGGGCCATTGCCCGCCAGGCGGAGGCAGAGCGCGAGCGGCGCGCCAAGGTAATTCATGCCGAAGGTGAATTACAGGCATCGGACAAATTGATGCAAGCGGCACAAGTTCTTTCCCAGCAAACAGGTGCGATGCAACTGCGCTATCTACAGACCCTCACCAACATCGCTACGGACAAATCCAATACCATCATTTTTCCAATACCCATGGACTTGGTATCGGCGCTAACGGACTCGCTCAACCGCAATCCCAAGAAAACCTCTGAATAAATCCTCTGCGGCGTGCCGCTGACAAACCAAGGGTATATTCTATCATTCCCAAGGTTTTCGGAAAATAGTGACACTGGCACTGCACAAACGAAGGGTAAACGAAAAGAATAGAGAGAACGAAGAAGTCCGGTGGGTTCCTGGACTTCTTTCTTTGAATGCGATTAACCTATCAGGCCATCGCCTTGATGGCGGCAGACAAGCGGCTCTTGTGACGAGCAGCTTTGTTCTTGTGAATGATTCCCTTGTCGGCAATCGAATCAATGGTGCCAATGGATGCCGCGAACGCAGCTTGTGCGACAGTTTTGTCGGTGGCCCCAACAGCCTTCCTCACGTGCTTGATCGCGGTGCGCAATTGGGAACGCAGACTGGTGTTGTGGTCACGTTGCTTAACATTTTGTCTCGCACGTTTTCTCGCTTGTGCACTATTGGCCATATAAATTCCTCGAATTGACGATTGCTTAAAATCTTTGAATATTACGGATATTCTTACCATATTGCAAGGAAAAACCGCGCGGCCCGGCCTCGTCAATTGAACTGGCGGCGCAAAAATCCAGCGAAAATCCATCTGAATCCACGGTTGTTCCGAAGCAAATCAGCGATACGCGGCCACAACAGAGGCATTCAGGTTAACATACTCCCCCATGAATCTGCTCAAAACCCTTGCCACCGTTAGCGGGATGACGCTGATATCCCGTATTTTGGGGTTCATACGCGATGTACTGATTGCTCGTATTTTCGGTGCCGGAATCGCGACCGATGCTTTCTTCGTTGCCTTTCGCATTCCCAATCTGTTGCGCCGGCTGTTTGCCGAGGGTGCGTTTTCGCAGGCATTCGTTCCTATACTTGCTGAATATAAAAACCGTCGCACCTCGGAGGAAACCCATGAACTGATCAATCATGTCACGACGCTGCTGTCGATTGCGCTGTTCCTGGTTACATTGATAGGGATAATCGCCGCACCCTTCATAATATACGTAAGCGCGCCGGGATTTGCGGCCAGCCCGCAGAAATTCGAGCTGACGGTGGCACTCCTGCAAATCACCTTCCCTTACATCCTGTTCATCTCATTGGTCGCCCTGGCGGGAGGAATACTCAACACCCACGGCAAATTTTCGGTGCCGGCGCTCACTCCGGCACTGTTGAACCTGTCGTTCATCGGCTGCGCCCTGTGGCTTGCCCCCTTCATGAATCCGCCGGTACTTGCACTCGCCTGGGCGGTATTTATCGGTGGCATGCTGCAACTTGCCTTCCAGGCGCCATTTCTAATACGCCTCAAGCTGATGCCGCGTCTACGGCTGAAATCCCCTGATACCGGCGCGTGGCGCGTACTTAAGCAGATGGGTCCCGCAGTATTTGGCGTCTCCATCGGGCAGCTAAGCTTGCTCATCAACACAATATTTGCCTCATTCCTGATTACCGGCAGCGTGTCATGGCTCTACTACGCCGACCGGTTGATGGAATTCCCGGCCGGCCTGCTGGGTGTCGCCCTGGGAACGATATTGCTGCCCTCATTGTCCCGCCACTACGCCGACAACAGCACTGAAGAATATTCCCGCCTGCTGGACTGGGGCCTGCGCCTGACCATGCTGTTAACGCTGCCTGCGGCGCTGGCGCTGGCGCTGCTCGCCACTCCGCTTATCACCACGCTGTTTTATCACGGCGAGTTTTCGGTCAACGATGTGTGGATGACGCGCAATGCGTTAGTGGCTTACAGCCTGGGACTGCTGGGACTCATCCTGGTAAAGGTGCTCGCTCCTGGATTCTACGCACGGCAAAATATCAAAACACCCGTGAAAATCGCCATCATCACCCTTATCGCGACCCAATTAATGAATCTCGCGTTCATCATACCATTGCGCCATACCGGGCTGGCACTGTCCATCGGTCTGGGCGCGTGCCTCAACGCCGGATTGCTCTACTACAAACTGCGCAGCCAACAGATCTATCAACCTCAACCGGGATGGGCAATTTTTATGACCAAGGTATTGGTGGCGCTCACGGCAATGGGGGGTATATTGTGGTTTGCTTCAGGCAGCGATGCATCGTGGTTGTTGATCTCCGCCCTGGAGCGCGCTACCCGGCTGGCATGGGTAGTCATAGCCGGCGCCCTAAGTTATTTCGCCATGTTATGGCTTCTTGGTTTCCGTCTCAGGAATTTCACGCGACGCGACGCGACATGAGCAAGAGTCTCGGAGCGTAACAAATAACTGGAATAAAATCCGCCTGCATGCGCCTGCCAATACCCGCAATCATTAATTACCGCCGTGTCATTTCCTCCCTCGCCCATCGCACCCCTCAGTCGCAATCACAGCATGCCCAAACCACTTTCCCCTCAGCGCTCACGCCCCTAATTCTCTTCACGGAACCCCCATCCGGAATCTTGATGGGAGATAATATAAATCCTGCAATCATTATCTTATACAACCCATTACATATTTGTCATTAGCATCCAGGATCTGGATAAGTGACCTCTTTTAAAAAGAGTAACTTACTGGCAGCGGCAAGCAAGAACAAAAGCTGCGCCGCACATCAGAAAAAAATTCATTTTCAACTCGAATTAGCCCTATAATGTCGGCGGTTACTTCGTGCTGGCTGCACATAATTTATATATTTTAAACATGGCTCACCTCGTCAGATCTTCCACCCTAATATTACTCCTGGGATTTCTTCTTAACGGCTGTGCTACAACCAACAAGAGCACAACGACTAGCGAGAGCGCTTCGGCCCATGCCAGTGCGCCCGCTACGAGCGCTCCGGTTGACGACACGAGCACGTCTGCCACAGGCACCAAGAGCGCCGATACGATTACTTCGGCTGACACAAGCAAAGGCGCTTCGACCGATAAGAGTGCCGCAGCCAATAATGGAAAGAGCTCACCGGAATCAGCGAGCGGTCCGGTATTCAAGAATGGCGCGCCGACCGCCTATCCGAAATATAGGGACAAAAAAGACCCATGGGAACCCGTGAACCGCAAGGTGTTCACGTTTAATGAGTCGGTTGATGATTATGTCTTCAAGCCGGTGGCGAGGGGCTACAAGTGGATAGTGCCCGATCCCATCGAAATG
Organism: Nitrosospira lacus; assembly: GCF_000355765.4. Taxonomy (NCBI): domain Bacteria; kingdom Pseudomonadati; phylum Pseudomonadota; class Betaproteobacteria; order Nitrosomonadales; family Nitrosomonadaceae; genus Nitrosospira; species Nitrosospira lacus. The sequence continues at coordinate 2,813,943 of NZ_CP021106.3, forward strand.
GCGGTGGGGAATGTTTTCTCCAATTTGAACGATATTCCCGTAACGGTTAATAACCTTCTACAACTCAAATTCAACAATGCATTGACAAGCAGCATGCGGTTTGTTGTCAACAGCACCTTCGGCCTTGCAGGTCTGGTTGACGTGGCTAGCGATATTGGCTTGGAGAAACACGACGAGGACTTCGGACAAACCATGGGTTATCATGGCATCGCGAGCGGGCCTTATGTGGTAATACCTTTTCTTGGACCCAGCTCGGCTCGAGACGTTGGCGGCCGTGTGCTTGATATAGCCTCCGATCCTGTTTTCATAGGCAGTTTCTTTGTAGCGCCTTTTATAGGTCCCGTAGTTGGCGGAACCCGGGCTACCGATACGCGTGCCGGATTGCTTAAATCCGAGAAGACACTGGATGAAGCCGCATTGGATAAATATGAGTTCGTGCGCGACGCCTACCTCCAGCGGAGGCGCAGCTTGGTATATGACGGCAATCCCCCCAAGAGCAAAGAAATCGAAGAAGATTGAGTTGTCCTGAGAACTCAGGAACCACAGCATCTCGTTCCGGACAAGAAGCAGACCCTGCAATGCAATACGGAGTTGTCGCTGTGCGACAACTCCGTTTCCAATTATGCTACGTTGATCTCCCCTGAGCAATATTACTTGCTTGGGGAGAAGAAAATACACGGAATCCCAAATACTTCCGAGCAAGCTCTCGAATCAAACGCCTTTCTGAATCAATTCTATCTCAAAAACGGCGAGTTACTAAGAGACTTCGCCACTTAATATTAGAGGTTAACCTAAATCAAGGCATTGCACGTAATGCCTCGATACGTGTTTCGAGTGGCGGGTGCGACATGAACAAGCCCTTGAGACCCTCACCGCCGCCGGAGATGCCGAACGCCGCCAGCCTTTCCGGCAACTGCGATGGTTCATGCTGTTGTCTAAGGCGTTCCAGCGCCGCAATCATTTTGTTCCGGCCTGCCAGCTGCGCTCCCCCCGCATCGGCGCGGAACTCGCGCTGGCGACTGAACCACATGACGATCATGCTGGCAAGTATTCCCAATACCATTTGGGCCACCAGGGTTGTGATCAGAAAAGCCGGGCCATGATCGCGCTCCGTTTTAAACACAACCCGATCCACAAAATGGCCGATCACTCTCGACAGGAAAATAACGAAAGTATTGACCACCCCCTGAATCAACGCAAGCGTTACCATGTCGCCATTTGCGACGTGGCTTATTTCATGCGCAAGCACCCCTTCGATTTCATCTTTCTGCATGGTATGCAGCAGGCCGGTGCTCACAGCCACCAGCGCATCATTGCGGTTCATGCCCGTGGCAAAGGCATTCACATCGGGCGCATCATAAATCGCCACTTCCGGCATGCCAATTCCTGCACGATCGGCCTGACGCCTGACAGTCTCCACCAGCCAACGCTCGGTTGGATCGGAAGGCTGTTCGATCACCACCGCGCCGGTCATGCGCTTTGCAGTCCACTTGGACATGGCAAGTGAAATCAGGGATCCGCCAAATCCAATTACTCCCGCCATGATAAGCAGGGAATTGAAATCGATGCCGCCACCCTCCGCATCGAGAATGCGGTCCACGCCTAACAGGCGCAGGGTAATGCTTAGCACCAACAGAATTGCCAGATTGGTAATTACAAACAGGAAAATTCGTTTCATAGAAGTAGATTCGTTTTATCATGTAAAAGACAGAGTGTAGATGGCGCTGAAAATTCAGTTTTCAAGTGCGAAAATACTCTCCATCGCTATTATGTCCAGCAAAAAAAATATAAATCGCCAAGCCGGCCAAGACCAAGAAAAAAATCGCCGACCAGTCCGGAAGATTGAGCAATGCAAATTTCCAGATCGCATCCGCGCAATCTCCGTTTGCTTCGAACATGGTGGGCCACCATCGGGCAATGGGCAGAGCATTCAAGAATTCCTCTTCGGGGCTGATACCGCATTCGAATGCCTCGGGGTAACGCACCAGCCACGCCTGACGCAGCGCAACCACCGCTCCGGCGACTGCGAGGACCCCCATCGTACCGCTGTATATCCGCCGGCCCGTTACCCGGGGATTATGGAGAAACGCCGATAGCGCAATTAAACCCACTAGCCAATAGGCTACGCGCTGCACGACGCATAATGGGCACGGCAAAAGGTTTTTTATCAGCTGGAGATAAAGAGCGTAACCGATCAGGCTGGCGCAGCTCAGAAATATTAGTAGAAAAATCGCTCTTGTTCCCGGCTTCATCGGCTAATTAAAATGACTGTTAAGATCGGACGGCCTCCTGGACTTAAAGGAAATCGGCTACAAACCCTCAATTCTTGAAGTCCACAGGTTGCTGGTCTGACTGGCACGTAATGTCGATTTCCCGAATCCTCCGCATACCACCCGCCACCATTTTGTATTCCAGTAAACGGCATTCCAGCGCACCGTTGAACAGGGGCGTACGACGCGAAGCGGTCAAGCGTATACATTTTGGCAGAAGCGGATCAGCGGTAAAAATATAAGCCTTCCAGCCGCTAAATTTTTTCTTCAACATATCTCCCAGCTTTGGATAAAATTCCAGAAGTTTCTCAGATTCTCCTATGCGGACACCATAGGGAGGATTGGTAACAAGAAAGCCAAAAGGAGCGGGTGCGGAGATTTCCAGCACATTCGCCTGCTTCAGGGTGACGATCTCGGAAAATCCCGCGGCGGACAAGTTTGCATGAGCATCCGCCAAAATGTCACCATACAAGTCGCTGCCGAATAGGGGCTGGCGGACCAACGGCTTTTGCCGTGCCAGGGCTGCATCCTTAAGCCGGATCCAGAGCCTTTTATCAAATTTCTTCAGCTTTTCAAAAGCAAAACCACGTCCCGATCCAGGGGCAATGTTTAATGAAATTTGTGCTGCTTCCAGCAAAAATGTACCGCTGCCACACATCGGGTCAAGCAGTGGAACACCCGGTTGCCAGCCCGTCAAGCTTAAAATTCCGGCAGCCAGATTCTCCCGTATCGGAGCTTCTCCGCTACTTTTTCTTAGACCGCGCTTGAATAGCGCATCACCGGAGGTATCCAGATATAAGGAAAACTGCCGCGCATCAAGAAAACCGTGAATGCGCATATCCGGCTGCACCGTATCCACACTGGGACGACTGCCGGTAATCTCGCGAAATTTGTCGCAGACCGCATCCTTGATTCTGAGAGTGACAAAATCGAGACTGCGCAGCGGGCATTTGATTGCAGCCACGTTGACACGAATAGTGAGCGCAGGAACAAACCATTCATTCCACGGCAAGGCGCGGGCAATTTTATATATGTCGCCCTCGTTCGCATAGGATTGACTTGCAACCTGCCAAAGAATGCGGCTGGCAACGCGGCTTTCCAGATTAGCCCGATAGCAGATGCGCCAGTCGCCCTGAAATTGTACTCCGCCATCGTGTCCGCGCACAGACAACGCACCCAGTTGTTCCAGCTCGGAGACAAGTACGGGCTCCAGTCCGCGCGGACAAGGAGCAAAAAAATAGTGATGCGTCACCGATGCAATGAAATCATAGATGCAATCATCGTCTCATTTGGCCGACCATACACCATACGCAAGCATCGCCCATGCGCTTAGAAACGCTACCCCGCCCAGCGGCGTTATCGCGCCGAGTCCGCGTACCCCTGTCAAACTTAGTGCATACAGGCTGACTGAGAACAAAATGATTCCCGCAACCATCGACCAACCGGAGAACACGATCAGTCTGGATTTGGGAAAGTGCAGCAGTATCAGACCCACCGCGAGCAGACCCAGCGCATGATAAAAATGATACTGTACCCCGGTTTGATACACCGCAAGCATGTCGGTGGAAAGCCGCTGTTTCAGACCATGCGCGCCGAAAGCGCCGAGAGCTACGCACAGAAATGCGTTGATAGCGCCGAGCATGAGGAAGGTTCTTGGCATGGGAGATAATTTCCTGGTGAAGAAGGCTAAACAAAATACGGTAGCTGGAGAGTCGCATGAATTAATGCGGAAAAACAGTACCTCGTACCGGGGACTGAGGCGGGTGTCAGACACATCCCAAGTCTGCATTACCGCACCCTAAATGTCCACAATGATCGTGATTTTTTTACAATCGCCATGGGTATCAGCGTGGCGATGCGTCGGATACGCCCCCTCCCCCCTGTTGGCTACTCGCCCTTCTCCGACACGTTTGCCTTGCTCCACCCTTTGGCAAATTCCACCCGTATGAGATCGCCGACGCCAATCTGATCACTATTTCTCAGTATCGTGCCATCGGCGGTATAAGCGATACTGTAGCCGCGCTCCAATACCGACGCAGGGTGAAGATGCGCAAGGTTGGCCTCCTGACGCCGCAAACTCATCATGAGCATTTCAATGCGGCGGGCACCCGCCCGGTTCAGCCGCAGACCGAGTTCATGCTGCCGCTCGATCAGGCGGGAAACGTCAGGCCGGGTAACGGTAATGCGCTGATCCAGGTCGCGCAGGCGCCAGTATCGGATCTCCAAATTCCGTTGCCACGAAGCGGCGAGGCGTTCACGCAAACGCTGAAGGTGTATCAGCTGATTCTCGATCCGCTCGCCGGGATGTATCAGCCGGCCGGCGAGCAAATCGGTATTTTGCATACGGCCTTCGATACTCCGCTGCATATCCCGTTGTATACGGCCATACAGAATTTTCGCACGATGCCATATTTCTTCCCGATCCGGACAGACGAGCTGGGATGCGCCCGTCGGCGTGGGTGCGCGAATGTCGGCGACAAAATCAGCAATGGTAAAATCGGTCTCGTGACCCACGCCACTAATAATAGGAAGGGGGCATGCGGCAATCGCCCGCGCCACGATTTCTTCGTTAAACGGCCACAGATCCTCGATGCTGCCACCCCCCCGGCATACGATCAGCACATCACACTCCGCACGGCTCGCAGCCTTCTGAATAGCTGCGGCTATTTTTACGGCCGCTCCAGCTCCCTGCACCGGCGTGGGGTATACGACTACCGGCAGGGAAGGCATGCGCCGCCGCAATGTCGCTAGAACATCATGCAATGCGGCAGCGGCCGGGGAAGTAATGACGCCAAGCTGTTTTGGGAATAATGGCAGTGGTTTTTTCCGGTCAGGCTCAAACAGTCCCTCTTTTCCCAATCGGCCCCTGAGTTGCTCAAAAGCCTCGAATAACGTACCTAACCCTAGCCGCCGGATGGTCTCGACGTTCAACTGAAAATCTCCGCGCGCCTGGTACAACGTCACAAGCGCACGCACTTCCACCTGCATGCCGTCCCTGGGCTCCCAGCCCAGATACTGGTTTTTATCCCGGAACATGACGCAACGTACTTGAGCGCTCGAATCCTTAAGGGAAAAATACCAGTGCCCCGAACCGTAGCATTTGATATTCGAAATTTCGCCGCTCACCCATAACAATGGAAATGCCTGCTCAAGCAAGTCCTTAGCGCCACGGTTTAATTCACTCACACTCAAGACAGTGCGAGCAATCTCCATTTCCATAAGAAAATTCATCTTGACATTCTACAGTAATCCACATTCGTCACAAAAATTGCATAATTGTCCCGGTCAAACCCGCATGGATCCTATACATATGGATAACTTACTGTTTTACAACGATTATATAGAAGTTCAAAAATTGACCTATCCAAAAAATATTGTTATGGGAAGCCTACTTAATCTTCTTATCTGCAAGCTATCCACAAACTTATCCACAGCAATTGTGGACAAGAAAATAATGCCTCTTACCCCTTATCCTTGCCGAAATTACATGAGCAAGATACATTATCCCAAATTCGGTAATTGAACGAGCCGGTGAAATGTAAGGCATTTGTGGGCTGCATTTACGATTATGGCTCGGATTTTATAAACCGGATTACCAAGGAGACCATCGCGTGTTCGCTTTGATTCAAGCTGCCGGCTGGCCAATCTGGCCGATTATTCTGGCCTCCGTCGTTGCTGCCGGCATTATTGGTGAGCGCTTATGGACTTTGCGCCTGGGCGTGGTAACGCCGAGAGACCTCCTGCCGGAAGTGGTGCACGAGTACCGGAAAAGCGGTGTCAGTGAAGATATGCTTACCCGTCTCCAGAATCATTCTCCCCTTGGGCAGATTTTTGCGGCGGGTTTGAGAAATGACAAGAGCACGCGCGAGATCATGAAGGAGTCCATCGAAGAAGCGGGGCGTTCAGTAGCTCATGACCTTGAGCGTTATCTCACCACGCTGGGAACCATCGCTTCCCTGAGTCCGCTGATGGGTCTGTTCGGAACCCTGGTGGGCATGATCGAAATTTTTGGCGCGAATACGTCTTCTACCGGGAGCGGCAATCCGGCACAACTCGCTCATGGTATTTCCGTGGCGCTTTATAATGCGGCATTCGGCATCCTGGTAGCTATTCCCAGCATGATTTTTTATCGTCACTTCCGCGCCAAGGTGGATGCACTGGTGGTGGAAATGGAATTACAAGCGTTAAAGCTGGTGGAAATCATTCACGGCGAGCGGCGGGACTGATCACTTGCCGTTATTTGCCATGACACTGCCAATCCCATGAATTTCCAGCGCGGCCGACAAAAAGAAGAGCCTGAAATTAATCTGGTGCCAATGATCGATGTATTACTGGTAATTCTGATTTTCCTGATGATTACCACTACATACTCGAGATTTTCCGAACTCGAAATCAATCTGCCGCAGGCAACGTCCGGCGAACCTGCTGACCGCCCCAATGTCATCGACATCTCGATCAGCGCTACCGGGAGCTATACGGTCAACCGTACACCCGTTAAAAACCCAAGCACTGAAGGACTCAGCAGTGAATTACGCGCCGCGGCGGCGAATCGCCCTGATCCGGTGATCGTTATCAACGCGGATGCACACGCCGCGCATCAGTCGGTTATAGCGGTCATGGAGGCAGCCCGTCTGGCGGGATACGGTCGCATTACTTTCACGACAGAAAACCCTCGATAACACTCCCGCAGTCATGGAACGAGCGTTAAAATGTATAGCTTTTGCAAATGATAAATCTGGATCGTCCTGAATCCGTCAGTTGGAGAGGGTGAGGTAAGCGCTTTTCGGGTGCAGGGTAGCGCATAACGCCGCATAATGATCATTCCATTTTAAATGGTTGCAGTACAACCTTTGCGAAAAATCATCCAATTGGCCCTGAGCAAACTACCCGGAATTAAGGCTCAAATGACGCAAGAAGTCTTTTTGAATCATAACACTGAAATGAAATACGCCTGTCAACTGCCGGATTCAAATCATGTGGCTGGCTGAATGTACAGGTTGATTCCGTGTAGTCTTATAAAATTGAGGTAATTTATGGATGCAAAATTGCTGGATATTCTGGTATGTCCATTGTGCAAGGGACCGCTACTTTACAGAAAATCGGAGAATGAGCTGATCTGCAAGGCGGATCGGCTGGTTTTCCCCATTAAGGATGGCATACCGGTGATGCTGGAAGACGAGGCACGCAAACTGCCTCCCGAAGAAGAAGTTTAGAGTGCGGCCGGATAATCAAAAAAATCCGGGCAAATTCATTCCGAAGAACCTGAGATCCCGGATATCATGAAGAATCCCAATAGCACCGCCATTCTTGGCGCCCTTGTGGCGGATTCCGCCGCGCTTGGTCTGCATTGGCTTTACGATCCGGTGCGCATTGCGGAAATTGAAGCGGCCCGGGGATTAGCATTCCTGCGCCCTGATGCCGACAATTATGCGGGCGCGAAAGGGTACTTCGCCCATGGTGGCAAATCTCCCGGAGACTCGACCAGCTACGGCGAGACGTGCCTGTTGATGCTGAGGCATCTGGCAAAACATGGAAAATTCGATCGTGTCGGGTATCAGACCGAATACCGCGCACACTTCGGGCCCGGTGGCGCATTCGTGGGTTATGTCGATTCCCCGACCCGTCAGACTTTGCGCACGCTGTTATCAACGGAGTCCCCTGAGTTTCCGGCGGCATCCGGTGCTGATGATGATCAGCATCCTGCCCTGGCAGCGCTTCCAGCGCTGGTTGCAACTCACATCGGAACGCTGGACGAACTGCTTGACCGGATCGACGAAGCCGTGCGCGTAACCAATAACAATGAACTGGCGGTCGCCGCGGCGCGGTGTTCAGCGGCAGCTTTGTTTGAAGTGTTGCAAGGTGCTCCGATGGGCATGGCATTGACGCATGCCCTGCCATTTGCGGGGAATACGCTCACGCCCCTGCTTGAAGAGGCGCTTGCTCTGCCCACCCTGGATTGCGTTGCAGCTGCCCGGCGCTTCGGCATGTCCTGCCATGTCGCGGAAGGCTTGCCGGTAATTTTCCATATTGCGCAGCATGCGTCAGGCTATCGTAATGCAATCGAATCCAACATTCGTGCCGGCGGCGATAGTTGCGGGCGCTCAATCGTGCTAGGCGCCCTGGTTGCGGCACATGCGGCGATACACAATAGCTCCGGATTCCCTGTTCCACTATCGTGGCTGGCACGATATGGCAAGTTTGCCATGGCTGCCGACGCGCTTGCGGCACTCTGAAGCTGGCCCCTGAACCGGGTCGCATGGGCCAGCCGTTGACAAGTCATCGAGGAGAACACGCATGAATTGCGATAGTGAACTGGATGTGCGCGGCCTGCACTGCCCCTTGCCCATTCTGCGAACAAAGAAATCCCTGGCGGAAATGACTACCGGGCAAGTACTAAAAATCCTGGCAACCGATCCTGGCGCGGTGATTGATTTCCAGGTCTTCGCTGATCAGACGGGCAATGAACTGTTATCCTCCTCGGAAACCGCCGGAGAATTCATGTTTTACCTGAAAAAGAAATAAACGTATTAGCGATTGATATCCGCAACTCCTTGAACCGCTCATCTCATTCCCGGCCGCTTCATTATGCCTGTTAACTTCATCCCCTCCCTCCCCGAGCAATTACTTCCGGTAAAAGGTGTGTCTCTCGGCATTACAGAAGCCGGAATCCGCAAATCCGGCCGTAAGGATTTGCTCGTGATCGCACTGGATGACGGTGCAAACGTTGCCGGTATTTTTACGCAAAACGCTTTTTGCGCTGCACCGGTGGCCGTTGCCAAAGAGCATCTTTCGAATCCGGATTCCAGATCCTCGATCCGCGCATTAGCCATCAATACCGGAAATGCCAATGCAGGCACGGGCAAGGAAGGAATTGCGCACGCCCGCGCAACTTGTGCCGAGCTCGCCCGATTGCTGAGCTGTGCCAGTCATCAAGTGCTGCCCTTTTCCACCGGGGTGATCATGGAGCCCCTGCCGCTGGAAAAAATTATCACGGGTTTGCCCGCGGCGGTAGCCGATCTCAAGCCGGACAACTGGTTCGCTGCCTCCCAGGCAATCATGACAACCGATATCGTCCCCAAGGCGGTCTCGAAACAGATTTCACTCGACGGCATGACCGTGACTGTTACCGGCATTGCAAAAGGCTCCGGGATGATCCATCCCAACATGGCGACGATGCTGAGTTATATAGCCACCGATGCGGCCTTGACTCAACCGCTGTTGGAGGAAATCGTGCGGCATGCGGCAGCCAAGTCATTTAACCGCATCACCGTGGACGGCGATACATCCACTAATGACGCTTTCATTCTGATTGGCACGGGTCGTGCGGGCAATCAAGCCATCGTGGATAAAGCAAGCCCCGGATTCACCGCACTGCAAGATGCGGTAACAGAAGTTGCGGCGTGGCTTGCGCAAGCGATCGTGCGTGATGGCGAGGGGGCCACCAAGTTCATTACCATACGGATTGAAGGAGGCAGGACACCGGACGAATGCAACCAAGCCGCATACGCCATTGCTCGCTCACCACTCGTTAAAACCGCTTTCTTTGCATCTGATCCCAATCTGGGCCGAATACTCGCGGCCATTGGTTATGCGGGCATAAACGGACTTGACGTGAACAGGTTGCAGCTCTATCTGGATGATGTATTGGTTGCAGAGAATGGAGGGAGGGCATCCGGCTACCGGGAACAGGACGGCCAGCGAGTGATGAAACAATCGGAAATCACCGTACGGGTTGTGCTTGATCGGGGATCGGCATCTACCACGATATGGACCTGCGATCTGTCTTATGATTATGTAAAGATCAATGCGGATTATCGAAGCTAGCGATACACCCGTAACACCCGTAAGCAATAATCAGCGGAGCAAGGCGGGGCCGAAAGCCAATCGCATAAACAGGGCCGCTGTGCGCCGACAAGGCGCGCAACGGCCCTGCCCTTTCAACGGCTTACCCGCGCCCTCGAGTCTTATCATCGATGCTGGCCGGACAAAGCGGCCAGCATCGGGCTATTTCTATTCGCCCATGGGTTTCATGTGCTGCAAGTTTTTCCCACCCCATCCCGCCTCGTATTCACCGGCCAGCGGAGATTGATCACCGGACCCGTAGCCCTGCCCGGATCGGCTCGAATGATCGCGCCTATGCTTCATTCTCATTTTATTCGCCTCATCCTTGTCGATATACCCATCTCCGTTGGTATCCATTCTTTCAAACATCAACTGACTATGACGAGCATGTTCTTCCTTGCTGACCCGGCCATCTTTATCAGTATCCGCCATGGACATTCCACACCGGCCTTCACCGGACTTCTTTTCACCATATCCTTCCTTTTTACTGCCCTCATGATACTCCGCCACCATGTAGCCTTTACCTAGAGATTGCACGGCGAAAGGGCTCTCCCCCGCGGAGGCGATGGGTGCAGCGCCAAGCACGGCGGCAATAGCGGTTCCAAGAGCGAGAGAGCTGATTGATTTTTTGCTGGGCATATTATTCATGGTATTTTCTCCTGTAGGTGGTACTTGGTTTGGATAACAAGCTTTTGAAACAGCATGCGCTTACCGACCCGCTTGCCGTTTTGTGGTAACTCATTAGCAAGATCCTTTTTTAAAGATCCGCACATGAGCAATCTGTTACGCTTCTATAAACCGCTACCCTTGCGGATGCTGCCGTAACATACTAAATTGTCTTGTTTTCCGAGATACTGTTCAGTACGATAACGCACATAAGGCAAATACTGGAGTGCAGCACCAGGCTCCAGAATCCCGCCCTTCAGATATCCATTCACTATTGATCACATGAATAACTGGGACACGCTATACGGCCGCGCCGAAATACTGCTCTCCCGGCTGGAGGGACTGCTATCCATTGAGCAGCCTGACCCTGGCTGGGATACGGCGGTTGCATTCCGCTGGCGAAAATACGGTCATATCGGATTCATACAGCCAGTCGCCCACCCTCATCACGTTACGCTTGATGCATTGCGGGGCGTCGAGCGGCAAAAAGAACTTTTGGACCGGAACACTCGTCAGTTCGTGCAGGGCTATCCCGCGAATAATGCGCTGCTCACGGGCGCGCGGGGTACGGGCAAGTCGTCGCTGGTGAAGGCAATGCTTAATAAGTATGCCCCTGCGGGATTACGTCTAATTGAAGTGGAAAAGCATGACCTCACCGGTTTGCACGATATCGTCGAAAAGATATGCCAGCGCCCCGAGCGCTTCATTCTGTATTGCGACGACCTGTCGTTCGAGTCGGATGAGCCTGGCTACAAGACGTTGAAGGTGGTGCTGGACGGTTCCATCGCCACCGCTTCCGAGAATGTTCTGGTCTACGCCACTTCCAATCGCCGTCACCTGATGCCGGAATCCATGAGGGACAATCTGGATACGCGGCATATCGAGGGAGAAATCCATCCCAGTGAATCGGTCGAGGAGAAAATTTCGTTGTCGGAACGCTTCGGTCTATGGTTATCATTCTATCCTTTCGATCAGGACGAGTACCTGGATATTGCTAGCCAGTGGCTCGCCTATTTTGGAATCAGGGAAATGACTCCTCATGCACGTGAAGCGGCGCTGCAATGGGCGCTGGGGCGTGGTTCGCGGAGTGGGCGCGTCGCATGGCAGTTCGCGCGTGACTGGACAGGGAAACGGAAAACGGAATTCGGCGGGGAGCGGTAAGAAATTCCTTCCGGCATGTTTCATCCTTCTGATATCGTTGAGGTAGCCGCTGCGGTCATTACCCGGCTTGATGGCGGCTTCCTTCTTGCCCGCAGGCCCGCGGGCAAGCCCTATGCCGGCTACTGGGAATTTCCCGGCGGCAAGGTGAAGCCCGATGAACCGCTGTTGCATGCCCTCAAGCGCGAGCTGATGGAAGAACTGGGCATATATGTCGAACACGCCTATCCCTGGATCACCCGCACCTTTACCTATCCTCATGCCACCGTGCGCCTGCATTTTTATCGCGTGGTGCAATGGCATGGCGAACCGTACCCTCATGAGAACCAGGAGCTGTCGTGGCAGTTTTCAAACAATGTCGCGGTTGAACCCATGCTGCCTGCTAATGCACCCGTATTGCGAGCGCTTGATCTGCCACCGGTTTACGCAATTACCAACGCGATGGAAGTGGGTACGAACCTTTCTTTGCAACAGATAAGGCACGCGGTGGAAGGGGGGGCGCGCCTGGTGCAAGTGCGTGAAAAGGAGATGACGCACGAGTCGTTGCATGTTTTTGCCGGTGAAGTAGTTGCATTGGCTCATCGTTACGGCGCCAAGGTTTTAATAAACGGTGATATTGGCTTGTGCCGCGAAGCTGGCGCGGATGGAATCCATTTCCCGTCAGCACAATTGATGAATATTACGGAACTGCCCGGCATCGACTTGTGCGGGGCGTCCTGTCACAATGCGGAAGAGCTTTCTCAAGCCGAGCGATTAGGGATGAGTTTTGCTGTACTCGCGCCAGTGCTGCCAACACAGAGTCATCCCGAAGCGCAAACGCTGGGGTGGCGAAAATTCGCCACCCTCGTTCGGGGATGCTCGCTTCCAGTATACGCGTTGGGTGGCTTGCGCCAGGACGATTTAACCACGGCATGGGAGCATGGCGGCCATGGCATCGCCATGATGCGGGCTATTGGGTAGATATTATTTTTAATGAAGGGAAAGCTGCGTAAATATGCCAACCTTGAACCCCTCTCTATTCCTCATCCTTCAATGCCTCACCCTCTTGTTTCTCCGCTTCTGGAATGCGGTAGGATTCTGCGGCCCACTCCCCCAGGTCGATCATCTTGCAGCGCTCCGAGCAAAACGGGCGATAACGATTGGCGTTAGTCCAGATAACGATCCTGCCGCACCGGGGGCAATTGACGACGGGTTGCTTCATTTAACCTGAATCCGGCAGAGAAACTTCTGTCTGTGAAAGCATTCATGACTCCACCAGGCAACGCTATCCAATGCCGTGGAATCCGCTCGGAGATCCTAAAAATATTATAGATTAAAATGGGGAATCCGCGAAGATTCGCCTTGTACAGATGACCAGAGCGAGTATAGGCCAGAAAAAATGAGTCAAGACCCTCACGATTTCCGCCGTGCAATCAATATGTTTTCTTATCAATATTTATTTTCCAATACATACTATGCTAAAATGGTTAAGTTTTTTACAAGTTTTCTTTAAAACTTACAAACCGGAAAACGGGACTGCAAAATATGGCAGATTTTGAAAAAAAACAGGAAATGAATAGTCGGCGGCGTTTCCTTATCGCCGCAACTTCGGTGGCAGGCACGATCGCAACCGCCGCTGTCGCAACACCCTTCGTGATGAGCATGATGCCCAGTGAACGCGCCAAGGCGGCAGGGGCACCGGTTGAGGTGGATCTCAGCAAGCTCGAGCCGGGCATGCTATTGATGGTGGAATGGCGTGGCAAGGTTGTGTGGATATTGGACCGCACCCCCGACATGCTGGCCAGCCTGAAGCAGCTTGACGGTCAGGTCGCCGACCCTAAATCGGAAAAGCCCCAGCAGCCTGCTTACGCACAGAATGAAACCCGCTCCATCAAGCCGGCAATTCTGGTCGTGGAAGGTGTCTGCACCCATCTGGGATGTTCCCCCGTTTATCGCAAGGACATTGCTCCCGCGGATCTCGGAGCCGACTGGCTGGGTGGTTTTTTCTGTCCCTGCCATGGTTCCAAATTCGACCTGGCGGGCCGCGTCTACAAAAGTGTTCCCGCGCCGACCAACCTGGTTGTCCCCCCCCATACATATTTGAGCGACAATCTCCTGTTGATCGGGTCTGATCGTAAGGAGTCCGCATAATGAGCAAGCGACTGGATTCAATGGTGGAATGGCTGGATGCACGTTTTCCTTTGACCGAGACCTGGAAGTACCATCTCGCCGAATATTACGCACCGAAAAACTTCAATTTCTGGTACTACTTCGGTTCGCTTGCCTTCCTCGTGCTGGTGAATCAGCTTCTCACCGGCATTTTTCTCACCATGAACTACAAGCCGGACGCCAGCATGGCATTCGCCTCGGTCGAATACATCATGCGAGACGTGGACTTCGGCTGGCTGATCCGCTACATGCACTCCACCGGCGCATCCATGTTCTTCGTGGTGGTCTACCTGCATATGTTTCGCGGAATGATGTATGGTTCCTACCGCAAGCCGCGCGAGCTCCTCTGGTTGATCGGCATGGGCATTTTCTTCATCTTGATGATGCTGGCGTTCACGGGATACATTCTGCCGTGGGGCCAGATGTCCTACTGGGGCGCCCAGGTGATCATCAGCATGATTGGCGCAATCCCGGTGATTGGACAAACCCTTTCCAACTGGATCCTGGGCGATTTCATGCTGTCGGACGCCGCGCTCAACCGTTTCTTCGCCTATCATGTGGTGACCCTGCCAGTCCTGCTTGTGACGCTGGTATTCGTCCATGTCGTCGCATTGCATGAAGTCGGTTCGAATAATCCGGACGGCATTGAAATCAAGGCGAACAAGGATCCGGTCACCCATATTCCGGTGGATGGAATCCCCTTTCATCCGTATTACACGGTGAAGGATATTTTCGGAGTGGTCGGATTTTTAATTGTGTTCTGCGGCATCATATTTTTTGCACCGGAGATGGGCGGTTATTTCCTTGAATACAATAACTTCATTCCAGCCAATACGCTCCAAACCCCCGATCACATCGCGCCGGTATGGTATTTCACCCCATACTACTCGATGCTGCGGGCGGTTACCGTCAACTTTCTCTGGATAGACGCAAAACTCTGGGGCATCGTGCTGATGGGCGCTTCGGTCGCAATCTTTGCCCTGCTGCCCTGGCTGGACCGCAGTCCCGTAAAGTCGATCCGCTATAAGGGGCCTTATTTCAAGATCGCCCTCACGCTTTTTGTCATTAGCGTTTTTGTGCTCGGCTGGCTCGGCACGAAATCGCCCACCCCGCTCTATACGCTGCTGGCACAAATATTCACGGTCATCTACTTCGCCTTCTTCGTTCTTATGCCGTGGTACAGCAAGATAGACAAAACCAAGCCTGAGCCGACAAGAGTGAAAGAATGAGAAAAATAACACAGATCTTATTTATTTTTTGCCTGGCTCCCCTTGTCGCATTTGCCAGCGGTCCTGAAATGAAACTGGATAAGGCACCCATTCATCCAGCCGACAAGCTATCGCTGCAACGCGGCGCACAGGCTTTTGCCAACTATTGCCTGACCTGTCACAGCACCGAATACATGCGCTACAACCGGCTAAGAGACCTCGATCTCAGCGAGAATCAGATCAGCGATAACCTCATATTTACCGGGCAGAAAGTAGGCGAGCTCATGACGGTTGCCATGAGGAAAAAAGAAGCCAAACAGTGGTTCGGTGTAGCTCCACCCGATCTGTCTGTAATTGCCCGCTCGCGTGGCGCAGACTGGCTCTACACCTATCTTCGCAAGTTTTATCGTGATGAGTCCACAGCCACGGGCTGGAATAACCTTTTATTTGATAAGGTTGCCATGCCCCATGCACTCTATCAGTTGCAAGGAATACAATCGGTTGCGGTTAAAACCGTTGATGACGGCCACGGTGGAAAACATGAAGTCAAGGAATTGAAACAGGACGCACCGGGTACGCTTTCGAAAACCGAATATGACATGTATATCGCAGATCTGGTGAACTATCTGGTTTACGTAGGGGAACCCGCAGCCACAAAACGGGTACAATTGGGAATTATCGTCATGCTCTTCCTGTTTGCCATGCTGGGACTGACTTATGCCCTGAAACAAGAGTACTGGAGAGATATCCATTGATCATTTCACTTCCATCGAAAGTGCCTAGTCCAATTATGCGGGAAAGTAATAAGTCATGATGACGCTGTACTCAGCCACCACTTGCCCATTCAGCCATCGCTGCCGTATCGTGCTGTATGAAAAGGGAATGGATTTCCAGATTATTGATGTCGATCTTCACAACAAGCCCGAAGATCTGGCGGTCATGACCCCCTATAGCCGGGTTCCGGTACTGGTGGAACGCGATCTCATTTTGTATGAATCCAATATCATCAACGAATATATTGATGACCGCTTCCCACATCCGCAGCTCATGCCCGCTGATCCGGTAATGCGTGCCCGCGCACGGCTGTTTCTGCATCGCTTCGAGCAGGAACTTTTTTGCCATATCGACTCTGTCGAGAGCAGCAATCAGAAAACAGCGGATAAGGCGCGCGCGACGATCCGCGATAATCTGACGGTGATTGCACCGGTATTTGTCAAACAGAAATACATGCTGGGAGACGAGTTTTCCATGCTCGATGTAGCGATTGCGCCACTTCTCTGGCGACTCGATCATTATGGCATTCAGCTGCCCAAGCAAGCCGCGCCGCTATTGAAATTTGCCGAGCGCCTGTTCAGCAGACCGGCGTTCATTGACGCGCTCACCGCTTCCGAGAAGGCGATGCGCAAATGAAAGAGCGTTCCACCAAACCCTATCTGATTCGCGCTATTTACGAATGGTGCTCCGATAGCGGTTACACCCCTTATCTATCGGTCAAGGTGGATGCCCAGACTCGTGTACCCACCGAATTTGTGAAAAACGGTGAGATCATACTCAACATCAGTTTTGATGCGGCACATCATCTTACGTTGGGTAACGATTTAATCCAGTTTTCTGCCCGCTTCGGCGGCTTATCGCAAGAAATCTCAATACCGGTTAATGCGGTTCAGGGAATTTTTGCCAAGGAAACCACACAGGGTATTCTTTTCCCGCCGGAGGGTGAGGCAGATGCGGTACAACCCGAGAATGGCATTGAGAATCCGGATAAGCCACCGTCATCAACTCAAATCTCGCCCGCACCTGCTGGTAAAAAGCGCCGTTTCCAGGTTATCAAATAATTCCCGCTTGTTTCTGCAGCGCCTCCTCACAAGTTTGCTCCCTCGCTTCCCAGTCTCTATAATTACACCCGCGCCGGCATAGCTCAGTTGGTAGAGCAGCTGATTTGTAATCAGAAGGTCCCGAGTTCGACTCTTGGTGTCGGCACCAATAAAAACAGCTAGTTAAGTATTAATTGGAGGGTATTGTATGTTGACCCCTCCAATTTTAAGTAAATCATAGTAAAATTCCAACGTGTCCATTACTCGCACAGATTTCGACGCGATTTGCGAAGCAGATCTGGCGGAGCTGGTTGCGGGTCAAGTACCCGAAGGCTTGCATCTCGATTACAAACGCGATTCCTACGGACCTCGTGACGAGGATAAAAGAGAACTGCTTAAGGATGTATCAGCTTTTGCAAATGCAAACGGCGGGCATATTGTTATCGGCCTTGATGAAACGGAAGGCGTTGCATCTCAGCTTTACGGAATTAAGACTGCGGATATTGATGTTGAAGTATCTCGCCTAGACCAGATTGTCAGGACTGGTCTCGAACCCCGCATTCCCGGTATCCGAGTACGTGCCATCCCTTTAGAGTCTCAATCCCACGCGATAGTTGTTCGGGTTCCGCGTAGCTGGCGCCTACCCCATCGAGTCTGCGCACAAAATTCCAATAGGTTCTGGATTCGCAATTCGGCGGGTGCTCACGAGGCAAGCATGGACGAACTTAGGCATCTTTTTACGTTATCAGCATCAGCGATTGACCGCGCGAGGGCATTCCGCGCTGAACGCATGGGACATATTACGAGTGGTGCGGGCGCCGTGCCCTTAACCGGCAATGGCCGTTTTATACTCCATATCATACCGCTGTCAGCTGTGGCTTCTACTGCCACTTTAGATGCGAAACAGATATACCCTCACGTGGACGCATTTAGGCCTCTAGCTAGCAGCGGCTTTTCCCCACGATACAATTTGGATGGTGTTATAAGCGAATGTGGGGGTGTGGTGGGTCTTGGTTATACGCAATTATTTCGCAACGGCGTTATAGAAGCGGTGATTTGCAATCTCGTCCACGCTTCCAACGGAAGAAATGGGATAGCTGGTTTACGTCTAGAAAAAAATATTTTTAGCCTACTTTCAGGATACATCAATGGCTTAAACACAGTTGGTATCGAGCCACCGCTAATCCTTATGTTCACGCTGGAAGGTGTGGAAGGAGCTTACTACCACGTAATCGATCAGTTCCGTGACGAACAAATACCCTTTGACCGACCTGTGGTAGCTTTGCCGGAGTGCTATATTGAAGACTTCGGCAGCGATGCGGACTACCACCGCGCAGTTAAACCAGCGTTTGATGCGTTGTGGAATGCAGTAGGGTTGGATGGTTCTCGCTTCTTTGATAAAGAAACGGGATTGTGGAATGGGCGCTAATCCGGTTACAAAGCAGTTGCACGCTACATCCATCCCTCACCAATATTCATGAATACGGTCTTTATTATTGGCGCAGGAGCCAGCAAAGAAGTAGGTCTACCAACCGGTGCAGAGCTCAAGAAAGCGATCGCCAAATCTTTACTACCAAGGCTAAGGTTCGAATTAAATGTCTTAGACTTTCGCCACAGACAGAAACGTGCCAAAAGCTGCCGGGAGCTCGAAATACCGCTTCAAACCTCCTAGCATTTGCTATATTAAATCCATGGGAAGATTGCGGGACAGCCAACCGACTATGGGATCTGTCCCGCTCATGCCAAACGCTAGGCACTCGTTTCCTGATCCTAGAAGGAGGAAGAACAAAATGAAATCAAAACTCGCTAGCACCCTGTTAACACTCCTTGCATTGAGTCTTGCCTCTACACAATCGTACGCCGTTTGCGACTTCGGCCCCGACACCTGCTTGCCAGGATTCGTGTGGCGGGAAGCGTTTAATGGAGATCACGTTTGCGTAACAGGGGCTACTCGCACTCAAGCCGCCAATGACAATTCGATTGGATCGCAAAGAAAAGTACCGGGTACTGACGCATGCAAACCGGGTTTCGTCTGGCGCGAGGCGTCCCCTACCGACCATGTCTGTGTGCTTGGAAGCACACGCACCCAAGCGACTTTAGATAATTCTCAGGCAAATGCCCGACGAGATCCGCAATGCGCTAATCCATTGCAAAACGACACTTCACCGCCCAGTTTTATTCAGAACACAATTACGTTTGTACGTGTCTCTGACAATCTTCAGGTCGGGTCAGAGATCATACCGCCCGCCGGATTGACAAAATCGTCACTGGCCAGAGATCGACGGCTTGTAATAGCAGCTTCTGCAGGCGACAACGAGAGCGGCATTGCCAACATACGTCTGCAAGGTGGAATAAGCTGGAGTTGCACAGCGCGTCTTGAGAATATCGGCGCCAATAGACAAGGGACGCTGGGTGCGCAGTCTGACGAGGAAAAAAATAACACCAGCACACCGGGAAATCCGCTGCTGCGAAGCGTTCATTTCACCATTGACCCTTTTGAGGGCAATCCCTCACGCCTAGTTTGCCCATGTACCAATGATTCTGGCTCGCTCACGGTTACCATCACGTTGGTAGCCCGTAATGGGAAGGGATTGGAAGCAACTTCTGCACCAATTACAGTGCAGTATGCCCCGCAATTACCGACCTGCGGCGTTGCGTCGGGTGAAATCTGTGGCAATAAAGAACTCGGCCAAGTCCTGACTTGCACAGACGGACAGAGCTGCGACTTCAAAAGGTCGACCGTTTGCTCGGGATGGTGGATATTCAGAACATGCGATAACGTTCAGACAACTGACATGTTTTGTCCATAGGTCATACAGCATTAAAGTGGGTGGCCTTACATTCCAATATACGTCTGACGAGATGCTGGAGAGGAACGCCGCGAAAGCGCGGCGCCCTTCAGCTTAATTCGTTGAAGCTGTAGAAAAAGTCTCGCGCAACATGGAAATGCTGAGTGTCATGCACTGCTTCTTGCCGCTCGTTCAGCGAGCAGTCCATGACCGGCTGAAACGTGTCGGGAAGAGCCCATCGCGAGCAGCAGTTCCGTGCCAATTCCGGTCATTCGGGTAAGGGGGTGGAGGGACCCCAAAGAAAATCAAAGCTGTTCTTCGACCGGAAGCAGTTGCACTCGACACTTGGTTGCAATTCGCTGATGCAGCTCCTTGGCAACTGGCTCATCACTCAACAAGATGAAAAACTGGTAGCATGAAACTCACCCGTTTGAAGACGAAAAACCGAGAGAGCCTCACTCTTCTGTCTACCAATGAGAAAAACTTCCTTCTTGCTACTCATGTGGCCGATGCTATTTATGGCGGCGGCACTTGCAGATCCACGGCAGGATAAGGATATTAAAGTTAAGGTGCAAGTCGCGGGGGAAAACGTTATTGTTGACGTAATCCTCTCTGTTCCGGCCACCCGGCAGGAGGTCTGGGTCGTGCTGACTGACTTTGAACACATGGCTGATTTTGTCTCCAACCTGAAGGAGAGCAAAGTGGTCAGTATTTCGGGAGACACGCTAAAGATTTTCCAGCGCGGCTCTGCAACGTATGGCCCGATCAGTTTTCCATTTGAGTCAACACGGGAAATACGGTTGATCCCCTTCGATAAAATCTGGTCGCACATGATCAGTGGCAACATGCGCAAGATGGAAGGTACGACGCAGCTGATCGATGAAGGTGGGCAAACTCAGATTATCTATCATACCGATACCATCCAAGAATATTGGATTCCTCCAATAGTGGGAAAGACTTTCATCGAGCACGAAATTCGGGAGCAATTCTATGAAATGCGGAATGAAATAGTCAGGAGAAAACGGGCCTCCGCTTCTTCGAAACCAACCCGAAGCTCTGCACGCGGAATTTGATGATGCTTTCCTGCTGATGAGTAGGAAAAGGAAGTGCAGTGCTTGAGGCTGTTGGAGTGGATGCGCTCGCGCAGTTGGTTGTGCACCGACCGGTTTTTAATCAGCCTGACTTGTATTAATTCTTCCGCCTGCTATTCTGCGAATGTCGTGTAGTTGAAACGATCGCTGGATGCATCCTCGGAAGAGCCGGTGATAAATCAAGAGAGAGGCACAAGAATGAAACCTATGATTATCATTGCTTCGTTATGGTTAACGATGCTGCTTATCCCATCTACTTCATTTTCACATGATGAATCGACGGACATTCCACCTATTCATGCCGAGACCGGCCATGTTTACATTGCAAACCGCACAAACGAAGAGATTATCTTCTATTTGGAGTCGGCAAACACAATTCGAACAAAGCATCGTCTCCCTCCCGGATTTGGAGCGACGTTTAGCGGAGCAGCTGCGGATGCATGGTTTAACATTCACATTTACACCGCTAACACTCATGTGAATTATGGTCTTGACGCAGGCAATCGGTACTATATCAAGCAAAACCCGGCCGGAATTCCAAATGTATACAAAATGCCCGGACGCTGACATACCTGATCGATTTTCCAACTTTGGTAATTGATAACCGCCGAAGTAATCTACGGTGGCCAGAATATCCAATAAGGTGTCGTGGACGTGGTGCGATTGAGCCCATTTCCCGGCCCCAGCGGCTTTGCTTTCATAAAGCGCCTTTGCCTGGTGCTTGCTCTCGACTTACGGTGAATCAGTATGCATCCAGCAAATGGGGGGGCATCCATTTCTTCTTACCACTGTAACGCTGTGCAAACAGAAAAACGATTCCTTTCACTTCAAACAGCGAAAGGAACAACATTGGGTCTGTTCCAATTTCTTTCCAAACCGCAAAGCTTTTTAAACCCGAATCGCCAACCTTTCCGCATCTTGATATAGAAATTCAATGCCGTTTGGCTAATAGCTGCTTAATCTGGTCCAAGTCCTGCTGGATCTGCTCCACCGATGCAACCAGATAGATCAGGCCAAGGTAAAGATTATATTTTTCTGGCTGGCTTTGTTCATTGCCAAATGAATTGAGATTTTCAACGAACATTCGCTTTGCATCCGCGGCTGCTGACATGTTGGACTCCTTAAAAATGGTTGATAGATCTCACTGTTAAACATCAGAAGGATCGCACGGATGAATGCGTATCACAACAGGGTAATGTGAACGCCCCGCCGTGCCACCTGTCATACAGCCAAGCGCGCTTGACTCAAAACCCCCTATCTATCCATCGCTTTCTTGAAAACTCATGGCATCCCAAGGGATTTTGTTATTTCATAAAGGGGATGCTAAGATTGGATTTCTTGACGGAAACACACTGTAGACAGGGCGTACTAAACCTGAAGACGCAGGTGACCCCTGCCATCCAGGCTTTATTTGAATTCAAATTTGATTGATCAATGAGAGGATTATGAAAAAGGACGACTCATCGCTGCCGCCCAATGTTATCCCCCTATTCCGCTCCTCCCCTTCCGCAGACTTGAATCCAAAGCGGGAATATAAACGAAGGGGACCGGAAAGGCGGCAATATAGCAGAAGGCGGCCCGATCCGAATAATCAGCAAGGCGCCGGTGAGAGAGAGCTGCCCGACCGGCGTCGGCATGGTCGACGCCACTGAATAGTCCAATTCCAGGGACTGAGAATGGCATCATGCTCATAGCCTCTTAAGGAGATGTTGGCCATGAAACACGCAAAAACTGGATCAAATAAAGAAATTATTGAATTAAACCAGCAAGTCTCAGGTCCGTCGCTTGAGGAACTTCAGCGATCTCATTACATCGTTGAGGCTCTTATGTCGACGCTGCCTCCTCACACTAAAAGTGAGCTTGTTGATCTGCTGCAAACTCTTGCCAAGGGTGGCGAACCCCAGGCGGCCATTGATCACGCTCATCAAAGGGCGATGCAGATTGTGTCCGATATTTGCAAGCCCAATTCCCTTCATGGAGCTGAGGGCGAGGCATATAGGCGAGAAATGGGTGAAAGACGGCAACGTGAGAGGCGGCAGAAATAAGAATACGATAAATCATCCACAAGTGAATTCATCGATATGCCGTGAGTGACCCAGGATTACCAGAATTTCTCATGCGCCACTCTTCCGATATACTTCCATGCGCCCATAAGAGCGACCTCCTTAATCCGGGCTTCTTCCTTGCCTGTCCTTCAGACAGGCGTACTTCAGTCCAATAGTAAAACCTGTTGATGCGTTTAACATGTAAGGGAATGATTTTACCCGCTGGTTGACTATTTTTCACCCCTGCATACACGAGCAGAACAATGAATCTGACGTTTTCTCGGATAGACAGCCCTGGCCGGTATGCAATTGAATTTAATATCCCATAACCTCATAACAGGCAAACATGATGGCTGAGATGTCAACTTTTGACCAGACATATGAACTGGCGGATATACTGATGGAGAACGCGACAAAAGAGCAGCTTGCCGAATGCGCGCGAGTGCTCGCTTTGAATCTTGCACATCACCAGATAAAGCATGGGGAAGTGCCGGTAGATCAAACGTTAGCGTTATTACGTACATTCGAGCCCAACGAGGAGCATTTGGATTTGCTCGTAGATGGCATGGTGAACCTGATAGGCGTCCTGTTGAACGTTTGCAACGGATCGGGAGAAACACGACATTGAACTGGATTTTCAGAAAGAATAATCAGAAAGCCCGATACCTTGTCCGGTCATGTAAAAACAAGAATATTGAACCTGAATCACCGACCCGCTGCGCGAGCGATGCCGTTTCCGGCCAAAAAAAAGCCCGGAACGGAAGTTATCGTGGCCGGGCGGGGTGATCACTATTGGAGGAGATAGCGACCCAGGATGTTTACAAAAGGGGTGAATGTAAACACCTGGACTGATCTTATCATGCCAACATGCAGGATTTATGACAGTCCATCAACATTTTACAGAATTTTCTCTTTATATACCGACGCATGGGTATAAAACCCCAGAGAAATTATAACCAGCTTCAGCGTCGTTACATGACTATTACGAGGCCAATAATAAGGCCAAAAATAACTCTTGCCAATACATTATCTTTTAACCAGCCGTCGACATTTCTCATGAAAACGGAACGGTTCTTCTCCATGGAAGCCGGGTCAAATACTTTATCCGGCCATCCGGCTTCAAGCTGGTGATTTTCACCAGGTTTTCCGAACTTTCTTACCAGAGAGCCGGATAAGCGCTCCGCCATCCAGGCAGATCCATATAACGATGCCGCAATGAGAAGGCAATAAGGAAGGGCAACAAAAAATTTTATGGACTTATCGTGGTATTTCTCCATTAAAGGAAAACCATACTCATTTAATGAAATACCAATCATCCACAGGATGGGGAGAAAAAGGCAAAGCATCGAAACATGAAAAAGTAATTGCTTCATGGTATCTCTCCTTTTAACCAACATGAGATAAGCACCTGGTAGTTGCTTAAAGAACAGCCTGGTAGGGCAGACAAACTCATAAATCACTTTCTCCGCTTTATGAAACGCATAGAACAACTGCTTCTGCTATGTATATTTCATGATGAACAGACTGCCACACCATATGTTAAGAAGATGTCACATAGATGTGATTTATTTGTGAAATGTGAGTCCACGACTTAGGACTGATAAGGAGAATTGCAGCCATGAAGCAGAGGAGGCCTGTAATTCTAAGAGCATGATCCTGCATGTAGAACGCGGAATCACGTGGTGACAAAAGCGGAAAATGGAAAATGCCTTGACCGGGGGCAAATGGTATGACCCAGCGATCGCAATGGAAAGCGGATTAGCCGATTAACGGATCAGAAAAATAACCTTTATTTTCGATGCAGAGAGGAAGTACTGATACCGGAGCCCGAGCGTCCCTGGCGAAATTCCCGGCTGCCTGACATGCGGGCAGCGGATGCCGCGAGATGGTTGATTGAATCACCCGCCAAATGTCCGATCCTGCCTCTTGAACCAGGAGAGCGCGTGCTCGAAATGCTGTGGATCAAAATCCGGCCAATATTCATCTCTAACATAAAAATCTGCATAAACCGATTGCACCGGAAGAAAACCGCTCAAGCGGCGCCCTCCGCCCCATCGTACTATAAGATCCAGACGGGAAACTTCGTTTGAACGCAGACAGCCATTCTTGAGGCCACCCAGGTCCCATTCCCAGCCATAGTTGATGAGCAGATTCACCTTCATCCCGGTACCCTGCCGCTGCCTGAATACCTCCAGCACCTTGGGAAATTGTGCTGAAGTCTCATCGCCAACAACCAGCAGCGCAGCACCGCGGCGCGCAATCTCGAACGCAAACGCCACGGATGCATCGGTAAATGCAAGCTTCTGGGCAGGAGGCCGCTTGGTATTATCCTGCGTAAAGCAGTAAATGGAAGCCTCGGTGATCCCGCGTTCCTTGCATATTTCGTACAATGACAATCCCGGATCAATTCCATGAGCATACCCCTGCTCTTTAGGCAAACCCTGGTCCAGGGCCCAGCGGCGATTTCCGTCGGGAATGAAACCGATATGACGCGGGGTGCTATTTCTTGCCATGAGGGTCCTCAATAACTTGATCTGGAGTTACACGGCTTCGCTCTGAGACAACACCGCTTCTTTTGCTTCTTCCGCCAGATACAGCCATGTTTCCACCACCGTATCAGGATTAAGCGAGAGGCTTTCGATACCTTCCCTCATAAGCCATTGTGCCAGATCGGGATGATCAGAGGGTCCCTGCCCACAAATCCCGACGTACTTGCCCGCTTTCAGGCACGCCTGAATTGCCATACGCAACAGGGCCTTCACCGCCGGGTCACGTTCGTCGAAGGATTCGGCAACCAGGCTGGAATCGCGATCCAGTCCAAGGGTAAGTTGGGTCAGGTCATTGGATCCGATGGAAAAACCATCGAAGTATTCCAGGAATTGATTCGCCAGCAATGCGTTGGACGGAATCTCACACATCATGATCAGGCGCAAACCATTCTCGCCTCGTTTCAGGCCGTTCACCGCCAGTAACTCTACCACTCGCCTCGCCTCGGTCACGGTTCGCACAAACGGGATCATGATCTCCACATTGGTGAGTCCCATTTTGTCACGCGTTTCTTTCAAGGCCCGGCATTCCAGCTCGAAACAATCCCGGAAACTTTCCGCGATATAGCGCGAAGCGCCGCGAAAGCCCAGCATCGGGTTTTCTTCCTTGGGTTCGTATTGCTGCCCGCCAATGAGACTGGAGTACTCATTGGACTTGAAATCCGACATGCGCACGATCACCGGTTTGGGAAAAAATGCGGCGCCCAGGGTAGCAATACCCTCGGTCAGCTTCTCCACGTAGAAGCTGACCGGATCACGATAACCCGCGCATCGGTTTTCCACCTCCTTTTTCAAATCCGACGGGATATCGGGATAATCCAGTATAGCTTTAGGGTGTACCCCGATCATGCGTGTAATGATGAACTCCAATCGCGCCAGCCCTACACCATCGTTGGGTATGCGCTGGAAATCGAACGCCAGCTCCGGGTTGCCCACGTTCATGGTAATCCTGACCGGGGGCTTTGGCATCTTTTCCAGCGCAAGATCAATCACTTCAGTCTCCAGAGCACCCCGGTAAATGTTGCCGGTATCGCCTTCGGTGCAGGATACCGTGACCATCTGATTTTCACCCAATACACGTGTGGCGTCGCCACAGCCGACCACTGCCGGGATACCCAACTCACGCGCAATGATTGCGGCATGGCAGGTGCGGCCACCGCGATTGGTGACAATAGCGGCAGCGCGTTTCATTACCGGCTCCCAGTCGGGGTCGGTCATGTCGGTTACCAATACGTCGCCGGCTTGCACTCGCGACATTTCTCGGGCATCCAGGATCAGACGCACCGGGCCGATGCCTATTTTCTGACCAATGGCGCGCCCCGATATCAACACTTCTGATTTGCCTTTCAAGCGATAGCGCCGCAATATCTCCCCCCCGGCCCGGGCCTGCACCGTCTCGGGCCGCGCTTGCAGGATATAGAGTTTCCCGTCTATGCCGTCCTTGCCCCACTCGATATCCATCGGTCTTTGATAATGCCGCTCGATGACGAGTGCGTGGCGCGCCAGTTCCTCCACATCCGTATCGGTGATGGAAAACCGCCTGCGCTCCGCTTCATCCACGTCCAGTGTCTCCACCGGGCAGCCGGTTTCGTGACCTGCGGCAAATTGCATCTTGATGAGTTTGGAACCGAGATTCCGCCGTAGGATCGCGGGTTTTCCCTGCTCCAGCGCGGGCTTGTAGACATAGAACTCGTCGGGATTAACCGCACCCTGCACGACGGTTTCGCCCAAGCCATAGGCCGCTGTGATGAGTACCACCTGGTCAAAACCCGACTCGGTATCCAGTGTAAATATTACGCCGGAAGCGCCTATGTCACTGCGCACCATCCGCTGCACTCCCGCGGATAGCGCTACTTCGGAATGGGCGAATCCCTGGTGGACGCGATAGGAAATAGCACGATCATTGTAGAGCGAAGCAAATACGTTTTTGACCGCTTGCAGTAATTTGTCCAGTCCTTGGATATTGAGAAAAGTTTCCTGCTGCCCCGCGAAGGAAGCATTTGCCAGATCCTCGGCGGTGGCGGAGGAACGCACCGCCACGGAGATATCGCCGGTCTCCGCTTCCCGCAACATCTTCTCGTAAGCAATGGATATTTCCTTCTCCAGTCTCGCCGGCAATGGCGTCCCCACTATCCATGCGCGGATTTGCGCGCCGGCCGCTGCCAACGCCCCGACATCTCCGATGTCCAGGGTCGCCAGGGTGTTTTCGATACGCTGTGCGAGACCGAGGTGAGCAAGAAAATCGCGATAAGCGTTGGCGGTCGTCGCAAAACCGGTGGGAACCCGAACTCCCGCATGAGACAATTGGTTGATCATCTCTCCCAGCGAGGCATTCTTGCCGCCCACGCTGCTCACGTCGGCCATGGACAGCTCGTCGAACCAGACTATATATCTTGAATCGTTCATTTTCACTCCCGTTCACGCACACGCAGCAGCGTGTCCAAGCCGGATTGTGTTACACGCCAAAACACGATATTTTAATCGCAGTCAACATTATTGGCGCATTACAACAAATGTCAACCATGGCGAAGCTGCCCCGGCGCAGCGCATTCTTCCTTTCCGATCGCACCGGCATCACCATCGAGATGCTGGGGCACAGCCTGCTCAGGCAATTTGAAAACCTGACTTTCACTGAAATCGTCCTGCCCTACCTGGATACCACGGAAAAAGCCAAAGCCATTGTGGCACAGATCAATGAGTACGCCGCCTTGGATGGTGTGCGCCCCCTGGTATTCAGTACGTTCGTGAATGCCGAAATCCGATCCCTTCTCGATTCCGCCAATGCTCTTCATATGGATTGCTTCAATATTTTCATTAACCCGCTGGAAACCGAGCTGGGTGTACGTTCGTCGCACACCGTGGGGCGCTCCCATCGGGTGGATGACAGGATGGATTACGGCCAGCGTATCGAGGCAATAAGGTATACCCTGGAACACGACGATGGCGTCTCGCACAGAAATTGGCAGCAGGCCGGCATTATTCTGATCGGGGTCTCCCGCAGCGGCAAGACCCCTACCTGCCTGTATCTCGCACTGCAATACGGTATCTGTGCCGCCAATTATCCTCTTGTTCCCGAGGATTTTCGCTACCGGCGGCTGCCAGTAGAGCTCCAGAATCTGCGTGAGAAACTGTTTGGCTTCACCGCCGATCCCGTAAGGCTGCACCAGATACGCAATGAACGCAAACCGGGCAGCGAGTATGCATCTCTCAAGAATTGCGAATATGAAGTGCGGGAAGCTGAAGCGCTGATGCGCCAGGAGGGAATCCCCTACCTGGATGCAACCAGCAAGTCCATCGAGGAGCTGGCAACGGCTGTGCTGCATGAGGCCAAATTGGAACGGAAGATTTATTAGTGCGAAATATCAATAGCATGTGGCCCAGCTGAATATATTGGAATGTAAAGGGCTCGCCGCAAATACGAACTACCCCGCCTCCAAAATTTAATCTGACGCATTCGCGCCCGCCATTCACCTTGACATAAGCGGATCCTGGTCTAAATTGAAAATTAACCGGAAATTTAATTTCCTAATTTTATAAGGAGAATGGACCATGGCTATACCTATGCAGGGTGCGTGGACCGTATCGGTCAAATCAAAGAACGCCGCATTTGCGCAACGCTTCGTCATTGCCGGAGCGGATTCCGGAAATGGTACTTACGCTGGTGATGTGACCACCCCTGCTGTTTTCGTTACTGGAGACAATTGGCGCATACAGATTCAAAATAATCCCGGAGGAGGATTCATCGATTCAGCGGACCAGATCAAGTTCCCGACAGCTTCCGGCGGACAATACGAATTTGATATCGAAAGCAACGATGCGGGGGCTGATGAGGACTTCAATGATCTGATACTCACGTGTTCCACTCCCATCACCGCAACGGACTTTATCGTCTACGGCAGCGCAACATCCTATAGCGGACTTTGCTTCTTCCCATGCAGGCGCGACTGGCTTATCATTGACTCCTGGGCCGCCCTGGCTCGCGCACTCGCCTACCCGCCGATACGCAAGGCAATCGAGACCCTGTATCCCGAGCGGGTACGGGTCAAACCGATTCCACAGCCCGATCCACCGCCATTCGTTCCAATGATGATCCCCCTGGACGAGAACAGGCCGATTCCTCCAAGGCGAGTACAAGTCATACGCCTGCCCAGCGAAAACATGGGCCGCGAACGTGCCAGGGCGGCGGAAGCGGCGGAGCAGCGATTCCGCGTACGGACTGCGGCCATCACGGATATCAGGGCAAGCGCCGCCCTCGCGATCGATCGTGTTGCTATCGGCTCCATACTCGACAGAGTCATTCCGATTTGCACCACCCAGACGCTTGCCGGATTTCCCATCAGCTTTGAAGAATACGACCGCACGGGTACCGAACTCGGGGGAGGCGCATACTCCGGCACCGGCAACAGAGAGAATCTCGGGCAGACGGTTACGGATCGAAATGGCAACTATATTTTCCGCTTCACGCGATCAATTGCCCAGTTCATTGAAGAAAGCAGCATTGATGTCGGTCCCGGTGAAAATGAAGTCGTACAGTCAATGCCAGACCTCATTGCAAAAGTCCTGGATGCCATGGCGCCTGGTGGTGTCGCTTTCGAAAGCGCACCCTACTGGAACGTGCCAGTGTTTAAACGCATCGACCTCTGCTTCCCGAAACCGGCACGAATGGGGTGCCAGGGAGGCCGCAACATCCAATCCTTGGGCGCCATCCGCCTGGGAATCTCGGATACGGTTTTTGATAGCGATGGACGCATCACCTGCACCGACATGTCGCTGTCTGACGTGCCACAAGCCCGCTGTGCCGCGTGGGCCGGCAAGGTTCGCCTCTTCGGCTGCTTCATCGGCAGTGAAGCAGCGGTCACGCAATACACGATTCGCCACCGGCGCAAGGTGGGAATGGGATTCAGCGCGTGGGAATTCTATCAGGAGGGCATGTTTCTGCAGAAAATTGGTTTCGTGCAGCCGCAACAGATCGGACCATTCGATCGCAATCTCGAGGTCGTGAATGGTGGAGGCATGATCGCGGCGAAGGCCTATGACAATATCGAACAGAACCTGGCCTGGGCAGCCTCGGACTGGTTCCTGAAAGCGGTCATCAACACTGCCGGCGGCTCGCCAGCCTACGCGCCCTCACCCGGCACCGTCCAGTTCCAGATACAGGGATATGATGCCGCGGGAAACTTTATCGTGGGCGCCACGGATACGGTTACGATGTATATCGATAACACGATACCCGACCTTGATCTGCCCTCGGTACAAATGGGAGCGCAAACAGGAGGAGACTGTGCGTTGTTCAGCCTCGCTGGCGAGCCCGATCCCGCGGTGCTCACCGTGCTTTTCAAGGCGGTCCAGAACCGGGGGTTCCTGGGCTCGTACAGCCTGACCGTGCGTAAAGGCAACATTGGCGGATTTCCCATCACGAGCACCACGGGACCGATGGGTGAAACGAGCGGGAGGCTCTCCGGCACTTACACTCACGGAAGCGCCGTCAATTGCGGCCAGCTGTTTGGAACCCGGCCGCCGGACGAGCCGCTGGCTGATGCAGCCGATTATGTCACCGCGTATATCATTCCGGACAGCGGCAATTGGCTGTCACCGGACCAGCCGTTTTGCACATTCTCAGTAAATGTCGGTGCAACGATGCGCCGAACCAATGGGTACAATTCGGCTGAGGATTCGTTCGGACCGGTACAGTACCTGCTTGGCATCCAGCAGTGAGGTGCGTTTCTACTGGTTGATTGTCGGGATACTGGCAGTTTGGAGAATTACGCACCTGCTCGCCGCTGAGGATGGTCCCTGGCAGTCGCTGGCCGACCTTCGGCGGCGAGTGGATAAAGGATTCTTCGCTGAACTGCTCGATTGTTTCTACTGCTTGAGTCTATGGATTGCGGCACCAGTGGCGTGGCTGATCGGCGAAGACTGGAAAGAATGGATATTGCTGTGGTTTGCGCTCTCCGCCGCCGCCATTCTCCTGGAGCGAGCGACAACCCGGCGCAATGAGGCTCCGCTTGCAACCTATATTGAAGACCCGGAGAACGATGATCCCAAGTCCGGCGGGTGAGCGCTCTTAATTTAACGCCATGATCCACAAATACTTTTTTCGAAACTTGACCATCACCCTTTTGGTAAGTTCGCTACAGCCGCCGGATTCAGGATGATGGGATGCTGCGGAAGGAACAGATCTGCGCCACAGTTCAAGAGAACAGACGTAAGCATTCCTGCACGCATCACGCACACGCCCCAAACGTCCAGCGCGCAGTATTTCGAGTACGTCGGGAAGACAGGCCTCACCGCATTTGGCCCGATAACCGGCCGGCGTTACCGCTTTGCGCATCCCGGAATGCAGCTGCAGGTGGACGAACGTGATGCGGCGTCGCTGATGGCGGTACCCAACTTGCGCAGAATCAAGCCTCCGGCGACCTAACGGCGGTTAGAAAGCCCCTGAACAGGTGCTGACAGGCCCGGCAAGCGCCGCATGACCCAACGGCCATTGCGGCTCCGGTGAAATATGCGGGTTAAAGCCAACTCGCTCCATTGTCATAGCGGTGCTTTGCCAGCAGCAATTTCACATCGCCATCTTCTGAAACCTGATTGGATGAATCCTTCAGGGGCTTATCATCGGGGTATAAATCAGAAAATGCAACGATTGACATCGCCGCCAATTCCCATTCCCGCCTCGCAGACTCATTGTCGCTACCCTCCCTGAATTCCGGGCTGGCATATACCGATCTGGGTCTGTCCACTCTCAGACTCATGTGATAGAGGATGTACCCGATCATAAATAATATCATGCCCGCCATGAATAATTCCTTGGAAACATAAACCGCGCCCAGGAAAAATGATGTCAGATACAAAATTACGCTGTTGCGCTGCTTTTTCCAGGAAGTGACCGGATAGGCGAAGGCCATCCAATATTTAATAATATAACCGGCCAACTCCTCGGCATTATTCCATTTGTCATTAAGTGTTTTTTTTATTACCACCCGGGGCATATCGGGCCTTCCGATCAACGCATGCGGCGCAACCACGATCGCGTATAGCACTGGCAGGACAGCGCCCCAATAAATCGCGTTCATGTGATTCAGGGAAAATGAAGCACAAATTGCAATGATATTGATGATGAAAATCATGATTTATGTACCCAATCCCGGCGTACACACGGCTCCAAGGCTAGGTAATGGACGTGACGTAAGTAAATCCATACGGGAGCGTATTGCCGGCTAATTTG
The DNA here is from genome assembly GCF_000355765.4 of Nitrosospira lacus. NCBI lineage: Bacteria > Pseudomonadati > Pseudomonadota > Betaproteobacteria > Nitrosomonadales > Nitrosomonadaceae > Nitrosospira > Nitrosospira lacus. Next base: position 2,846,745 of record NZ_CP021106.3, read on the forward strand.
GAGCTTATCGGAAATCAATGGTCATGAAGGCCAATGCCAGTCGCGAATCTCCGGCATATCCTCACCGTGGCGCGTGATGTATTGCTTGTGCTCGATCAGCTTATCGCGCATCAATTGCTTGAGGTAAGCCCCTTTTGAGCCCAGTTTCGGCACGCGGTCGATCACGTCCATTACCAGATGAAAGCGATCCAGGTCGTTGAGCACCGTCATGTCGAACGGTGTGGTGGTAGTACCTTCTTCCTTATAGCCACGCACATGCAGATTCTCATGATTGGTGCGGCGGTAAGTCAGGCGATGAATGAGCCAGGGATAGCCGTGATAAGCAAAAATAACTGGCTGGCAGGTGGTGAAGAGCGTATCAAAGTCACGATCGGATAGCCCATGCGGATGCTCTTCTTTCGGTTGTATTGTCATCAGATCCACCACATTGACCACCCGCATCTTGAGTTCCGGCATGTGGCGCCGCAACAGATCCACCGCAGCCAGTGTTTCGAGAGTCGGCACGTCGCCCGCACATGCAAGCACCACATCCGGCTCGCCGCCTTGATCGTTGCTTGCCCAATCCCAGATACCGATGCCGGCGGTCCCGTGCTTGACAGCCGCATCCAGGTCGAGCCACTGTAGCGCCGGTTGCTTTCCCGCTACGATAACGTTGATGAAATTACGCGAACGCAGACACTTGTCGGTAATAAACAACAGCGTGTTGGCGTCGGGTGGCAGATAAACGCGAATGATGTCGGCCTTTTTGTTCACCACGTGATCGATAAAGCCAGGGTCCTGGTGTGAGAAGCCGTTGTGATCTTGGCGCCATACATGCGATGTCAGCAGATAATTGAGCGAGGCTATCGGCCTGCGCCAGGGAATCTCCTTGCTGGTTACCTTGAGCCACTTGGCGTGTTGATTGAACATGGAATCAACAATGTGAATGAATGCCTCGTAGCAGGAAAATAGACCATGCCGGCCGGTCAACAGGTAACCTTCAAGCCAGCCTTGGCAGGTATGTTCGGAAAGGATCTCCAGCACCCTTCCATCGGGTGAAAGATGTTCATCCTCGGGCAGGATTGGCGCGACCCAGGTTCTGTCCGTCACCTCAAACAGGGCGTCCAGACGATTCGACGCGGTTTCGTCGGGACCCATTACGCGGAAATTGCGGTTGTCCAGATTGAGCTTCATGACATCACGCAGGAATTTGCCTATCTCGCGCGTGGATTCAGCTATTACTGTGCCCGGCGCAGGCACCGCGACAGCATAGCTACGGAAGTCAGGCATTTCCAGATCCCTGAGCAACTGACCCCCGTTGGCATGAGGGTTAGCCCCCATACGACGCTTGCCCGTGGGTGCAAGTGCCGCAAGCTCTGGCATAAGAGTGCCTTTTTCATCGAATAGTTCTTCCGGCCTGTAGTGCTTCATCCAGTTTTCCAGAAGTTTCAGATGCCCCGGCTTTGAGCCGATCTCAGCAAGCGGCACCTGATGCGACCGCCAGAAATTTTCTGTTTTCTTGCCATCGACTTCTTTCGGACCGCTCCATCCCTTGGGACTGCGCAGGATGATCATGGGCCAGCGCGGGTATTGGGTTGCTCCAGCAGCTGAGCCGCTGACACGCGCTTCATGCTGGATCGTCCGGATCTTGCCAATCGCAATATCCAGGACGGCCGCCATCGCCTGATGCATAAGTTCGGGATCCGATCCCTCGACAAAATAAGGCTGATAACCATAGCCCAGGAACAGGCTTTCCAGTTCATCATGACTGATGCGCGCGAGCAGCGCAGGATTCGCTATCTTGTAGCCGTTAAGATGCAGGATCGGCAACACCGCGCCGTCGTGGACAGGATTGAGAAATTTGTTCGAATGCCAGGAGGCGGCAAGCGGCCCGGTTTCAGCTTCGCCATCACCCACCACACAAGCCACGATCAGATCGGGATTATCGAAAGCTGCCCCAAAAGCGTGAGACAAGGCATAACCCAGCTCTCCACCTTCGTGAATCGAGCCGGGGGTCTCCGGCGCAACGTGACTGGGGATGCCGCCGGGAAATGAAAACTGTTTGAACAGCCGCTGCATGCCCGTCGCATCCCGGGAAATGTGAGGATAGAACTCGCTGTAGCTTCCCTCAAGCCAGGTATTGGCGACCATTGCCGGTCCACCATGGCCCGGGCCGGCAATGTAGAACATATTCAAATCGTATTTTTTGATAATGCGGTTTAGGTGCACATAGGCAAAATTGAGCCCCGGTGTGGTGCCCCAGTGGCCAAGCAACCTGGGCTTGACATGAGTGGGCGCGAGCGGCTCCTTGAGCAAGGGATTGTCGAGGAGATAGATTTGTCCGACGGAGAGGTAATTTGCCGCGCGCCAATACGCATTCATCTTGCGCAATTCTTCAGCGGAGAGCGGTGTGCTGCCGGATTTGACCGGCTGGCCAGACTCATTCATGTGGATTCTCCTCCAGCGATTGATTCTCTTTCGCCGCCATCACCGTCGCTGCTTCCTGCGCCAGGACAGCTGCCTCGTTCACCGGAATAATCCATACTTCTATCCGGCTTGTCCGTGTGCTGATGCACGATACTTCACGGGCATCATTGTTTTTTTCCGAATCGATTTCGATTCCACACCACGTCATGCCGGCGAGAATTCTTGCTCGCACTGCCGGCACATTCTCGCCCACCCCTCCGCCAAAAATAATTGCTTCGGCACCCCCCAATACCGCCAGATAAGCACCCAGGTATTTACGCGCGCGGTAACAGTATAAATCCACGGCCAGGCGGGCATGCTCATCCTGTGATGAGAGTAACTGGCGTATGTCGGCGCTGATGCCGGACACGCCCAGCAGCCCTGACTGCTCATTCAGAAGCCGATCCACCTGCCCTAAGGTAAAACCCTCCTGGCGCTGCAGGAATGCGACCAGAGCAGGATCGATATCGCCCGAACGGGTCGCCATCACCAAGCCTTCCAGCGGAGAAAACCCCATCGAAGTGTCGCATGGCAATCCCTTATCAATCGCCGTGATCGAGCAGCCCGCGCCGAGCTGCATGGAAATCACCCTTCCTCCATCCGGAACACCTGGTTTGAGCTGGCGCCATCTGCGCCACATGTCCTGATGCGCCAGTCCGTGAAAGCCATAGCGGCGCAGCCCATGCTTCCGGGCAAGCGCATGATCAATTGCATAAGTCCGCGCGGTTTCCGGCAGGGATGAAAAAAAAGCGGTATCAAACACCGCGACCTGGGCAATGCTCGTATCCAGCGCCTTCCGCGTTTCGCATATCCAGCGCAACGCGACCGGGTTGTGCAATGGCGCGAGAGGCGCCAGGCGTTCGATCTCGCGTTCCGCTTCCTGGTCGAGCAAACGGGATGCCGTGAATTTCGTGCCTCCGTGCACCACGCGATGCGCTGACACATCTATCCGGCCGGCCCCCAGTGCCCGCACGAATTCTTTCAGTATATTCCCGGGTTCGCCAGCTGCAAGATCATGCCTTGCATTCGCCAGCTCTGTTAACTCATTATCGTCATTGACGAATGCCGCCAGGCGAACAGATGAACTACCGGTATTAACGGTCAATATGATCATGGGTAACCCCATCGAACCAATGGCGAGCTGGAACAAGTCCTCTGTAATGCGTGTTGCCAGCAAAGTTGAGTTTGCTTACCGCGTTTATCTACGGACTAACCACCAGTACGTCGCATGGCGTTTCATAGAGCACATGTTTGGTGACGGACCCGAATAGCGTTTCGTCCAGCTCCGTTTCTCCGCGCTTGCCGATGACGATCAGGTCGGCACCGAGAGATTGTGCCTTGGCCCGAATCATGTCAGGTGGAGCACCATACTCGATAATGGAATTGACGCGGGCATCGCCAGATGCGCAGTCGACGATAATATTTTCCATGGCGCAGCGGGCCCGGTTAAGAACATCGGCACGATAGAGTTCAATCGTTTCCGTTTTCAAGCCATTTTGCTGCATTTTTCGTTCAAGCGGCGCATCCACGGCATGCAGCACGTGAATTGAGGCCTCTATCGGCGCTATTCCGGCGGGAATAACTTTCAATGCCATCTGTAGTGCCAGCCGTGAAGGATACGAGAAGTCCACCGGTACCAGTACGCGATGGTATCGCTCCCCGGCCTCCTGTTTTACTATCAGTAATGGATGATGACCCTTGGTAAGGGTTTTTGATGCGGTCGTACCCAGAAAAAATTCCTGAAGAAAGCTTTCGCCCTGATCGCCGATCACGACCAGGTCGACTTGATGGGATTCAGCATAGTGATTGATTTCAACATGGGCTCTCCCGATCGCAACGTGATACCTGACGTCTATGCCCTCACCGGCCAGTATTTCAGCCTTCTTATGCAGTATTGCCGTGGCTTCATTGTAAAGTCGCTGCTCCGTTTCCAGCGGAGTGTCTGTCATTAAATGCTTGAAGGCTTCAAGTGGAAGCGATGGAAGCACACGCAATAAATACAATACCGCCTTGTGCTCAACTGCCAGCTTGGCGGCGCGCCGCACTGCCTGATCTGCCCGGGAAGAAAAATCCGTGGCGGCGAGAATGCGTTGAATTTTTTCCACTGTACAGGTTCCTCACGGTAGTCATGGCATATTCCAAACAAAAACGTCCATTGCTCTCAGCGTCACCCTGACGAATTACAACTGATTATGCAATATATACGAAAGCAAGGAAACTCTTATGATACGCATCGAATTCGTCAAGGATGGCTCCTTCGGTGGCGATGATGGTGAATATTCCCTTTGAGCAGCAAGCCTGGCCGGCGAACAAAACGATATCATCCCGTTAACTCGCCACGTCAGGCAGACGTGCGCACATTACAAATTGCCCACAAGCCGTATATCGGTTATTTTCATAATACAGTCTGCCATTCGAATGAATCGATAGTGCTATACTCTCCGCTTCAACCCTATTCCAGGAGACCTTCATGAAGAAAATATTGACCCTGCTCACCTTGGCCATTCTTAGCTTCGGATTGGCCGCCTTTGACGCTGAAGCAAGACGCTTTGGCGGGGGTAAAAGTATCGGCAAGCAACGCGAAGCGGTGAGTCCGCAAGCTGCACCCAAGCCGGGACAGGCGCCAACCGCCGCCCCCGCTGCAGCCGCAGGCGGCAATAAATGGATGGGGCCCCTGGCGGGTTTGGCCGCAGGCGGATTGCTGGCGGCACTTTTCATGGGCGGCGCATTTGAAGGTATCAACATGATGGACGTGCTGATGCTGGCCGCGCTAATGGCCGCGGTGTTCTTTGTCGTGCGCATGCTGCGCAAGCCCCGGCAAGAACCGTCTACGCGTCCGATGCAGTATTCGGGTATGGGAGCGAACGCCGGAAACACCCCTGTTCCTCCGGCTACCGCAGTGCCAGCAGTCTCCACGGCAGATGCAACCGCGCCTGCGCACGGCGGCACAGCAAACATTCCGGCTGATTTTCAGGTGGAACCGTTTCTACGCAATGCCAAAACTTCGTTCATTCGCCTGCAAGCGGCCAATGATGCGCGTGACGTAAGTGATATCCGGGAATACACCACTCCCGAAATGTTTGCCGAAATAAGCATGCAGATCAATGAGCGCGGCGATGAACCCCAAAGAACCGAGGTCATGGCCATCAACGCCGAATTACTTGAAGTCGTTACCGAGAAAGACCAGGCTATCGCCAGCGTCCGCTTCAATGGACAACTGCGTGAAGCTCCCGGAGGGTCACCGGAAACGTTTGATGAAATCTGGCACGTTCAGAAGAACCTCAAGGACCCTGAATCCGTCTGGCTGCTGGCGGGAATTCAACAGGTTTCGTAGATTCTAGCGGCCATGCTGGCATCCGTCGCGATAGTCCCGCTCAACCACTTGCTGCGTGGGGAAAGCTGGGCGCGCAAACGGTTGCAGCCCTGCGCGGGCAAGACTGCGCGTTTTCGCCTTCCGCCTTTCCTTAACCTCGCCCTGACCGTGCAAGCCAGCGGCGAGGTATCCACCGCCTCGAGCGGGACATTGGACGATACTGTCTTCACCGTTACACCCCGTTTGCTGCCTCGCCTGCTTGCCCATGACGAGGATGCCTACCGTGAAATCCGGATTTCCGGCGATAGCGCATTCGCCGAAGAAATTCTCCATATCGGAAAAAATCTGCATTGGGACATGGAACAGGATTTAAGCGGGGTAGTGGGTGATATCGTCGCGCACCGCGTAGTGCAGGCAGGCAATCATCTAATGCATTGGCACACCGAGACCCTTCGCAATCTGTCTCAGACGCTCGTGGAATACTTGACGGAAGAGCAGCCACTATTGGCTAAACCCCTCGATATGCAAGAACTTAGTCAGGAAATAAATGCATTGTGGGACGATGCGTCACAATTGGAAGAGCGGGTAAAAGTACTGACGGCCGACAGGCTATCGGGTAACAGAACACCTCTATAAACCTGAGAAGATTATTAAGGAACCACTTCGTAAAGCGCGTTGCGGACAAACGCAGGTCGCTTACTCAGAGGTTCTACCTGCGGATGAACTGGCGTTTCTGGAATAAATGCGTTTCTTTCGTCTTCTCAAAATACTCGCGGTAGCATTTCGTTTCGGCCTTGATGAATTTTTTCTCGGCCATGAGCGGCTGCGTTTCCTGCGACCCGTTGTCAGGGTGGCCACATTCTGGCGACGGCTAGATAGGGCTCGTGGCGAACGCCTTCGTCTGGCGCTGGAAGCGCTGGGACCCATTTTTGTCAAATTCGGCCAAATGCTTTCCACCCGGCGCGATCTCCTGCCGCAGGATATTGCCGATGAACTGGCCAAGCTGCAAGATCAGGTTCCACCGTTTCCTTCCAGCCTCGCCCTTGCGACACTGGAACAGATCTATGGAAAGCCCGTCAACGAAGTCTTCCTGCTATTTGACGCGGAGCCGGTAGCCAGCGCGTCGATCGCCCAGGTTCATCTGGCTGTGCTGCAAGATGGCACGGAAGTCGCAGTAAAGGTGCTGCGCCCCGGTATCGCCCCGATAATCGCCCACGATGTGGCGTTGATGGAAACCGGTGCGTGGCTGGTTGAAGCACTGTGGCCCGACGGCAAGCGATTGAAACCGCGCGAAGTGGTAAGCGAATTTTCCCGGCACCTGGAAGACGAGCTCGATCTCATGCGCGAAGCCTCCAACTGCAGTCAGTTGCGGCGCAATTTTCTTGATTCTCCTCTGCTTCTGGTGCCGGAAGTTTATTGGGACTACTGCTATTCTGGCGTCATGGTGATGCAGCGCGTAAAAGGTACGCCCATTAGCCATGTGACCAAGTTGCGCGAGCAGGGAGTGGATATTCCGAGGCTCGCCCGTGTAGGTGTGGAAATCTTTTTTACGCAGGTGTTCCGTGATGGTTATTTCCATGCGGACATGCATCCCGGCAATATTTTCGTTGGCAGCGACGGCCGTTACATTGCGGTGGATTTCGGCATAATGGGAACGCTCACCGATGAGGACAAGAATTATCTTGCACAAAATTTCCTGGCATTTTTTCGTCGCGACTATAAACGCGTGGCGGAGGCGCATGTCGAGGCGGGATGGGCGCCAAAAGACACGCGGGTGGATGATTTTGAAACCGCGATCCGCGCCGTATGCGAGCCGATTTTTGACAAACCACTGAAAGAGATTTCCTTTAGCCGTGTGTTGCTGCGGCTGTTTCAGACCTCACGCCAGTTCAACGTTGAAATCCAGCCGCAACTGGTGATGTTACAAAAAACCCTACTGAATATCGAAGGGTTGGGACGCGACCTCGATCCCGATCTTGATCTTTGGACTACCGCAAAGCCATACCTGGAAAACTGGATGGCCGAGCAACTCGGTTGGCGCGGACTCACCCGCCGCTTGGGCAAAGAGGCATCAAGCTGGGCAGTAATGCTGCCGCAGTTCCCTCGTCTGCTTCATCATGCCTTGAGCGAAATCCGCACAAAGGAGCTCGAACAGAAAATGAGCGAGCTCGTATTGGAAAAGAAACGCCAGAATCGCTTGCTTTCCTTTCTTGTAATGTTACTTGCGGTAGCAATGCTGTGGCACATATGGCAATAAGATTATAAGTCTTCGACCACCGTTTTCTCCCCCTATGGAGGAGGCAGAAACTCAGTCAGCAGGTCCCGTCGTCCCGCCGCAGGCAAGTCCGCCCCGCTTCCTTTCAGCTCAACGAGGCGCTCCTGTAAGTGCCACGTATGTACGGCGGCAGTCTCAAATGCGGCGATCTGAAAGAATTTTGGTAAAATTCCCGATTTTTCATTGGCACGACTATGTCGCTCCTGGAAATCCGTAATGTAACCCGGCGCTTTGGTAACTACACCGCTGTCGATAATGTCAGCATTAGCGTTGAAACAGGTGAGTTCTTCACGCTGCTGGGGCCATCGGGTTGCGGTAAAACCACGCTCTTGCGAATGATCGCCGGATTCGATCTTCCCGATTCCGGTCAAATTCTTCTGGATGGCAAGGATATGGTTGGCACGCCGCCGGAAAAACGCCCTGTCCATACCGTATTCCAAACCTATGCGTTGTTTCCGCATATGACGGTAGTAGACAATATCGCATTTCCGCTCAAGATGGCGGGAAAAACACCGCAAGAAATAAAAACCAGAGTTGCGGACGCACTGGATAGCGTGCGTTTATCGAATTTCGGCGGCCGTTTTCCACACGAATTATCGGGCGGGCAGAAACAGCGCGTGGCATTCGCCAGAGGACTGGTCAATCGTCCCCGGCTACTGTTGCTGGACGAACCGTTGGGCGCACTGGATGCGAAATTGCGCGAGGAGATGCAGATCGAACTCATCAACCTGCAGAAGGAGGTGGGAGTGACCTTCGTTTTCGTTACCCACGCCCAGAATGAAGCCCTGGCATTGTCGCATCGCATCGCGGTGATGAATCGTGGCAATGTTGAACAAACTGACGAGCCCTCAAAAATCTATGGTTTCCCAAGAAACCGTTTCGTGGCGGATTTCATCGGCAAGATCAGCATGATGAATGCACGGATTGTGGAAGCCACGCCGTCACACCTGAGGCTTAATGCAGGGGAATTGGGGGAAGTGATAACTGCCGCTAAGGAAGGTGTAAAAGCGGGCGATGATGGCGTGATGGCGATTCGTCCCGAACAGGTTCGAATTTCCCATCCTTCGGAAGAACCCCGGTTGAAGAACCATTTCCTCGGCAAAGTACATGATTTTCTGTATATCGGGGATGTCACAACCTATATCGTGGAACTCTCCAATGGCACCTATATCGAGGCGTTGCTGCCCAATTCGTCACCGGGGCGCGCCACATTTTTCGAAGTTGGGGATGAAGTAGGCGTCTCATGGCGCCATGATGCGGGTATTTTCCTTAATGACTAAGGAAACCCCGCGAGAAAGCCGCACCGCCAGATTTCTGGTGAGCGGACCGCCGCTATTGTTCCTTGTGGTTTTTTTTGTCGCGCCGAGCCTGATCATGATTCTCACCTCGTTCCGCTTTCCGGGCGAGTTTGGAGGCCTGGCGCCCATTGCCGCGCCTGCGGAAAAAATTTCCGGCGAATATGGCCTCACGTCCGAGGCTTATCAGTTCTTTTTCAGTGATATCCTGTATGCCAGAATTTTTCTCAAATCCTTCGGTGTTGCGCTTGCCACCACGCTGATTTGCCTCATCATGGCCTATCCGCTGGCACTGCTGATCGCACGCAGCGAAAAGCGGTTCCGCAATCTGATGGTCCTGCTGGTGGTACTACCATTTGCCAGCAATTTCCTCATTCGCATTTATGCCTGGATGATCATTCTCGGACCGGAATCCGCGTTCAGCCATTTCGTTAATGCCTTCCTCGGCGCATTCGGTATCCCTCCAGTAACATTATTGTTCTCCCCATTCGCAGTATTGGTAGGTATGGTTTATGTACACCTGCCATTCATGATATTGCCCCTCTACACCAATCTCGAGAAACACGACGCCTCCCTCCTGGATGCGGCGCAAGACCTTGGCGCCACCGGATGGCAACGCTTTTGGCGTGTTACATGGCCGCTATCCCTGCCGGGTGTATTTTCGGGTTCCGCGTTGGTATTCATTCCGGTGCTGGGCATGTTCGCGGTACCCGATATACTCGGTGGTACGGGAGACATCCTCATTGGCAATCTGATCAAGGATCAATTCCTCGGCACCCGGGACTGGCCTTTCGGTTCTGCGCTTTCAATCATGCTGACACTGGCGGTGCTATCCGTCGCGGGACTGGCGACATGGTTCGCGCGCGCTGCGACCGGACAGCGAGCCTAGCATGAACCGGGGCAATATCTGGCTGTGGTTCGTGGCGGTGGTGATCTACGCCTTTCTTTATATTCCGCTCGCGATCGTGGTGATATATTCATTCAACGATTCCAGGCTGAATGCCGAGTGGGTAGGCTTTACACTGTCCTGGTATCAAGCGCTGTTCAACAACACGGAAATGCTTACCGCCGCGCGCAATTCGCTCATCATCGCGCTCAGCGCGAGTTTCAGCGCCACCGTGCTCGGCACGATGGCCGGCCTGGCGATACATCGGTACAAACTCAAGGTATTGCCGGTATTGGTATTCACCCCGGTGGCAATGCCCGAGATCCTGCTGGGCGTGTCGCTGCTGCTCTTCTTTTTGCAAGTCCTGAATATAACGCTCGGCATGATTTCCATCATCATCGCGCACACCACGTTTTGTATCGGCTTCGTCGCCATAATCGTACGGGCACGGCTTCAGGGCATGGATGAAAGCATCTTTGAGGCGGCACGCGATCTCGGCGCCTCCCGCTGGCAGACTTTTCGCTTGGTAACATTGCCGCTTATCATGCCGGCGGTGGTGGCAGGAGCCTTGATGTCATTTACATTGTCCATTGATGATTTCGTCATCACTTTCTTTACCAAAGGCGTTGGTGAACCGATACTCCCCATCCAGATCTATACCATGATAAAGGTCGCGGTGACGCCGGAAGTGAACGCCATTTCCACACTGCTGATATTGCTCACACTATTCATGATCATCATCGCGGCCCGGCTGGAATCACGCGCCTCGTCGGGCGGAGTCAAAATGCCACGCGAAGCGGGAAAACAATGAATTTGCGGCATTTGCTCACACTACCGCTGATATCGCTTTTACTGCTCGCGTGGCTGGTCCTATCCACCGCGAGCTGCGCGAGACAGGATCAAAATACACCCAGCACGGCGGGAAATGTTCTTCATCTATTCAATTGGAATAATTATATTGCGTCGCAAACAATTGAACGCTTCCAGGAACTATGCAACTGCAAGCTCGCACAGGATTATTATTCTGATAACGAGGAAATGCTGGCCAAGCTTGCAGCTGGTGCAACCGGCTATGACCTTATCGTCCCCACCGGCAACGCGATGGATACGCTTATTCGGCAGGGCGCGCTCAAGCCGCTGGACAAATCGCTACTGCCCAATCTCAAGAATATCAATCCCGCATATCTCGACACAGCTTTCGATCCCGGCAACAAGTATTCCGTTCCGTATGCTTATACGATTACCCTGCTTGGCTTCAATCAGGAAAAAATAAAGGAGCTCGGTCTGCCCACCGACACTTGGGCAATCATTTTTGAGCCGGAATACCTCGAAAGAATCAAGGGTCGCGTAACCGTACTCGATAGCCAGCGAGAATTGATGGCGGCAGCGCTAAAATATTTAGGCTATTCGGTCAACGATACTGATGAGGCGCATTGGAAGGAAGCAGCAGACCTGATCGTGCGCGCGAAGCCTTACTGGGCGGCTTTCAGCAACACCAGCTATGTCAAAGAACTCGCAATAGGCAATCTGTGGGTAGCGCAAGGATATTCTAATGACATGTTTCAGGCGGCGCTTGACGCCAGAAAGACGGCGCGGGAATTCACGATCACCTACTCAAGCCCAAAGGAGGGCGCGGTTCTGGCACTCGACAGCATGGTGCTGCATCGAAGCGGGAACCGCCCCGATCTCGCCCATCAATTCATTAATTTCATGCTGGACGGGAAGAACTCCGCCGATCTCACCAATCTCATAGGATCCGGCAACCCCAATACGAACGCGATGCAGTATGTCCGGCCCGAAATCGGGAGCAATAAGGCCATATTTCCAGACCCTGAATTACTCAGCCGGCTGGAAATGCTTCGGGATCTCGACCGCAGGCAACGCCGCCTGCTAAGCCGGTTATGGACCGAAATAAAGTTGAGATAGCTGGCAACCCATGGGACTTAACCTGAAACGGGAAACTGATTGGGCGGGGACGGATTTGACGGTTTTGAAGGCCAATAGCCGTTGCCTTGGGCTGAAAAAGCCATGAAATATGGAACCGGCCGGATGCTTTTTCAGCCAATTTCCCCTGGCCCCGACAGGCTGTAAGAAGCCTGTCCGTCACGCTTGGCGGATATGACGGGCTGCCATGGAAATACTCGTTCATTCCGGTATAATCCTTACTCATCCATTGCTAAAAAATATTTTTTTATGAGCTACTATCAACGGCACGTATTTTTCTGCGTCAACCAGCGCGACGCAGGAGCGGTATGCTGTAACAATCATGGCGCCCAGGCAATGCGCGATTACGCCAAGGAGCGTGTCAAGACGCTCAGGCTCGACGGCAAGAGCAGAAGAGTGCGGATCAACAATGCGGGATGTCTTGACCGTTGCAATGAGGGGCCGGTTATTGTGGTCTATCCTGAAGATGTCTGGTATACGTATGTGGATAAGGAAGACATCGACGAAATCATCGAGGAACATCTGAGAAACGGCCGCGTGGTCGAACGACTGAGAATCTGACGCCGTGCAAATTACAGGACCGCTATCATTGTCGAATTCACGTCCCAAAAGGTTTTTTGTTGATGGCCCTGCGGGAAAGCTGGAAACAGTTCTGGCCGAGCCGGATATCGATCATCCGCGTGGGATAGCTGTCATTGCGCATCCTCATCCGCTGTATGGCGGAACGATGAACAACAAGGTGGTTTATACCCTCTTCAAGGCTTTGCTCGAGTTGGGATTCATTGCGGTTAAATTCAATTTTCGCGGCGTGGAACAAAGCGAAGGTAATCGTTACTCCGGTAACGGCGATGGGACAGGCGAAATTCAAGATGTGCTGGCGGTAGTCGAAACCACCCGGAATCAATCTACTTCCCCGTTCAATGGGTCCGCGCCATTGGTGCTGGCTGGATTTTCCTTCGGCGGAGCCATCCAGGGGTATGCCGCCCAACAACTCAGGCCACAAAAATTGATCATGGTGGCGCCGTCGGTGGAACGATTGAAGGTTCCTCCTCTTGCTCGTCCCGGCGCCCAACACGACAATGAATCCATCAGGGACATTCTCATCATTCAGGGTGACCAGGACGACGTGGTTCCTCTCCACACTGTTCTGGACTGGGCCGCTCCGCAGGAATTGCCGGTAGTCGTCATTCCGGGCGCCGAACATTTTTTTCATGGCCGGCTGCACATTCTCAAACGCGTTGTTCAAGATTCGTGCCGACCCTGAGTGCCATCAAACTGGAGAGTTCGCAAGGACAGCTTGAAATCCTTGGTGCGAGCTGAAAGGGCGTCATATGCAGCTAAGCATCATTGACCGGATATCATCAAAAAATCCCATTTTCTTTGACATATCCGGAATTTTTGCATTAGGGTCGACAAATTTGTCCTGATCACGGAAATTGCGATTGTCGTAAATGGTGACATTGGCTCTGGGACCGGTTTCGAGGCTGCGAATCTTATTTTCCCAATTGAAACCAAAGGGACCCATCATCTGCGCCAGATTGACCGGGCCCACCAATAGCAGGCTGTCCCCTTTATAGTCTTTTTTATCGTATAGCTTCACCCAGCATCCTTTATCCTTTATAAGATCACTCGAAACCTGGACGGGAACCATCACGATGATCGGTACTTCAACGATCACTTTTCCGTCCTTTTTCCCTGTCGTGGACTGCTGCGCATGGGCGACGCCAGTCAAGACGAATCCGCCGAACATCATCACAGCGGCTACCAGGGTTCTACGGAAATTCGCTACCAGGATATCCATATCATGCTCCTTAAAAAATCAAATAAAGCCTATGTTGCAACACGGATACGAATCGTGTTGAAACCATAAACGGACCCTCGCACCTTAGCAACTCTAGATCCTGATTCCGATGTGTTCCGTTCGTTAGCCTACATAGTCACGGAATCTTCCGCTGTTAATAAAAACCTCCCCATCTGCGGTGCTGTATGGCTGGATCAAAAAGGATAGGATTAAACGTCGCTTTATAGCCATACTTACCCAGGAATGGAGCGAACAGAAAACCGGGCTATCGAAGTCATGCCGGGGAGCCTTATAAGCCGTGAGAGAGAATGTGAGGGACGCAAATTGATCTTTTCAGGAAAAACTGTTTACATTAGCATCAGGAAGCGAAGCGCATCCCGGTAGGCGCTGGGGGCCATCCAAAAATCATTATGCAACGTCTACTCATCATATTCGGAATACTGCTGCTGTTTGCGGGTCTTGCCTGGCCGTGGCTGTCGAAACTGCCCTTCGGGCGGCTGCCGGGAGACATTATTATCGAGCGAGAGAATTTCAAGCTTTACTTTCCTCTGACCACGGGCCTGCTTGTGTCCCTTTTCCTGTCGCTGCTGCTGTGGTGGTGGTCCCGAAAATAACCATTCTTTTGAAAGGATAAATAATTGGATCTTTATGAATCGATGGTATTCTGGTTCGTCAAGGAATTTCTAAAGGCCGTTCTGGGTCTTGGATTTATCCTAGGATTAATCGTCTTCTTACGCTGGATCAGCAGTGATGATTGAGCCATGTGCGAGTCTCGCATCATTCCCCCGGTTTTAAGGTTTTAACTTGAGTTTACTCTGGACTTTTTCTTTACTTTGGGCAAGTCGTGTTTGGCCGCCCTTTTCTCCGAAACTTGCTCCGGCAGGGGCTGGGCCGTGTCGGTGAGAGGTTTCAGGACAGGCAGGAGATGCTTCACAACTTGCGTGGAGAGTGCTGACGTAAATTTATAATCCGCGGCATCCGCACCCGGGACAAACGCCGTCATCGTTCCGAAGAATCGATCGCCGATGAAGAACACAAAAGTGGCTGAACGGTTTACTGCGCGGGACTCCTTGACGACGCCAGGAGACGAGAAGGTAATGTAGCGATGATCTCCGGTCCCTGTCTTTCCTCCAATCAAAATCTCATTGCCATCCTCTTCCACCATGGCGCGTGCGAGCCGCGAAGCGGTTCCCGTCGCCACCACATCGGTTAATACCCCACGAACTGCTGCCGCCAATTCGGGAGAAAATACCCTTTCGCCCTGGATCGGTGTCCGTTCGACAATGGTTTCAAAAGGCGTGCCAGCTCCAAAGTGCAGGCGTTCGATCAGCACGGCCGGAACCCGCACTCCATCATTGAGAATAATACCCATCAGTCCGGCAAGTGCAGCGGGATGATCCGCCGAACTCCCGATAGCGGTGGCGAGAGACGGCACCAGTGAATCGAAAGGATAGCCGAGCCGTTTCCAGCTGCGATGAATTTCAAGAAATGCTTCAAGCTCCAGAAGTCCGCGAATCCGGGTGTCCTGCGAGTTCTTGTATTTCGTCTTGAACAACCAGTCGTAGACAGCCACCCGCTCATCCGCGCTGGCCTCGATCACGTCCGTGTATCGTGCGGCCGGATGAGTCATCAAGTAGCGTACCAGCCATAATTCCAAAGGATGAACGGTAACAATATAGCCCCGGTCGGCCAGTGAGTATTTGCCGGGGCCATAACCCTCATAAAGATCTTGAAGGAAATCCGGGGTCATACGCTTGAAAACGGACCGATAAGGCCGCATGAATTTCTCGAATTCCATGAATGTCGATTCAGGGTAAATATAACGGTATGCGGCTGCCAGACGGCGCGGCGTGTGCCGGAAACTGGAAAAGAATATGTTACGAATCATAGCCGGCGTCGCCGTTTTACCCTCGTATTTAAGATAAAACCGGTTCATAAACTGCTTGCCTTCCTTGTCCGCGAATCGTCTGAGATACCCTTTCCGGTCAGGATCTCCGGCATCTTTAAGTATCCTGGCGGACGAGCCCGCGACGTGGAACATATAGTGGCGCACGATATCTCGCATCAGACGGATGTATACGAGATTGACTGATTTCAGCGTTGCCTCGCGGACACTCAGAAACTTGCGGTCATCCTCTCGCTTGAAATTGTGAAAGAAATGCGCTCCGCCACCCGTAAAAAACCGCTCATCGGGATTGGCCGAATAGTTACGCTCCAAGGCGGCATCCAGCATGGCTGCCAGACTCTTGTCCGCGCTTTGCAGTAGATACCCGATCGCCCAGCGGCTAAGCATATCACTTGGATCAACTTGTTGTTTAAGAAGATCTTTTTTGGACAATGCTGCATATTTTTTGTGAAGGGCTTCGACAATTTCAAGGTAGGTTACCAATGTTCTTAATTTCGCGGTGGAACCCAAATCAAGCTTGGTCCCCTTGTTGATATCCAGGGGCTGGTCGAAATTGTCAGCCTGAATCCGGAACTTGGCTCCTTCCGGGGTTAGCTCGGAGAGCATGAAGCTGTAGACAATCTTGCCCGGATCCTCCGTCTCCAGCATGCGGGGTCCATAAAGTCCCGCCACGTTTGCGTATTCCGGGTTCTTGAGCCGGCGCAGTATATCGGTGGTTTTCTGTTGAAGGTCTTCGTCGAGAGTGCTTTGCACTGATAAATCCAGCCGGTCCAGATCATACATGCGCTTTAATCCGAGCAGGGACGCAAGGCGCATGCGCACCGCATTGACGGCCTTTTGAGCGGAAAAATTCCTGATTTCTTCGGGTGCGGCTGTGGCGGTATCACGGAAGCGTAACGGAATTTCCAGCGCTGCGTCCCTCAGAGCGGGAGGAATCACGCCAACCTGCGTAAGCACCCGCAGATGACTGTCAGTAAGTTCTTCGAGCGCTTTGCGTCCAGCGAGCAGATAATATGAGGGTCTGCGCTGGGCAATGATCAGACTCAGCACATGTTTGTAGAGGCGGGCCGCCTCGACAAGGGCATCACCTTCGACCAATCGAGAACTGAGGATGCGATTGGTCTCATCAAAATCCAGGCCGTACCATACCCATAGACCATCCCCCAATCCATTCGCTTCGCCGAAACCCGCGGCCCCGGCAAGGGGAACCGTATTGAGATAATCGACTACGATACGCTTACGGGCGGGCAACGTTTCCTCTCCGTCCAGGTAAGCACGCACGGAGGCGGATGCAACCTGCTGCAGCTTGTCTTGTGGCGTGATCGTCATTCCGTTGGGAGAATGGCGGTATTTCTCAATCTGTGTCGCCAACGTGCTGCCCCCTACCACGCCATGTTCGGGATGGAAGACCTGGATTATCTTGTCCAGGATGGCCCTGCCCAACCGGTCCCATTCAATAGCGGGATTCTTTTTTGGATGGGTTGGATCCAGCAACTCGCGATTTTCAATGAACAACAGGCTGTTCGCCACTAATGGGGGAACCGCTTCAAAGTTTTCGTAAGCACGGCTCGGAAATACGGCGCGATACAATGGCCTTCCCCCGCTAGCAGAAATCTCCAGACCAGCTTGGGATTTCTCGTGATAGGGGACAAACAAACCCTCCGCAACAAGTTCTTTCATGCGCGCGGAAGGTCGTGCCTGCGCCTGCACGCGGAAGCCTTGTATGACGAGATTGTGAATCAGTTCCGGCAAGCGGCTATAGCCCAGACGTATGTCATAGGGTCCTGACTGCGGAAAATAGGAATCCTCGTTCGGTCCGCTTTTTACTTCCCAGCTCAGCTCATCGGCCAATTTTCCAAGACGGCGTGCCTGGTATGTGGAAGTTTCCGCTTCCCAGTAAAGCAGGAAAGCGGCAATGGTCAGCGCAACGAGAAGCAGGATCAGGACAACAAGGGCAAGAAGCTTGAGCGCACGCCTCACGATGGAGTTATCAAAACCGTATTTTGATCTCTATATAAGTTATTGAAAATCCGTGATACATGGATTCAGTTTTACGAACTGCATGGTTGATTGAGTAAGCGCGAGATATCACAGCAATTATTGATATCGTTGATTTTCTCCGCATCCGATACTCTAAATGCCCGATAATCTCATATATCGCGGCTGATAATGCTCTGCAACAAGAGAATTTTGAGCCACATAATAAACATGGATGGGAGTCTGCAACGGCATCTCAGAATTGTGGGCTGTCTAGCTCACTGAACCAATGGAATCCCGATGGAATTTTTCAGCCTCCTCCTTAAGACAATTGCCCTTCGCCCTTATGTTTTCGTGTTTCTTACCGCTTTTCTATTTTCTGCGGCGCGCCTGATCGGCTGGCGAAGGACATGGTATTTCATGGGAATTACGTGGCTTGTGGCACTTTTGTGCGAATTTTCTTCCACTCGTACCGGTATTCCGTTCGGCTGGTATTACTATACCGGTTCAACCGTCGGGCAGGAATTGTATATCGCCGATATTCCATTCATGGATTCTCTCTCGTTTCCCTTCCTTCTTTATGCAAGTTACTGCATGGCCCTGGCTTTTCTTTTGCCTGCCACCCGCACATTGAGTACCGTGTCCGGTATCGGCATAATCCGGATGCAATTCCCTCTCGCTACAAGAACGGGCTGGCCTGTCATTCTACTGACCGTTCTTTTTTTCAGTTTCGTTGACATGATCATTGATCCGGTCGCGCTTCGCGGGGAACACTGGTTCCTCGGCCAGATTTATTACTATCCCGATCCCGGCACTCATTTTGGCGTACCTGTGGCTAATTATATCGGCTGGGCTATTGTCGGCCTGCTCTCGCTGCGCGCCTATCTTCCTTTGGATCGCAGGCTTCTCCAGACCTGTCTTTCGCCTGACGGATCGGTGACTGGGCATGTGCTCCTGGGTTGCGGTCTTTATTATGGCGTATTGATCTTCAATCTCACAGTAACCTTCTGGATCGGTGAGTCTCTTCTCGGCATGACGGGCCTTCTCATTTATCTTCCGCTCACTGTGTTGCTGGCCCTACGGCTACTCGGTCACTTGGGAAGCTCGGAATAGTTTAGTCAGAGGTCAGAGGGAATCTCACTCACACAGCGCAACATACCACGTTTTCAGGCCGCACTAAAAACCGGAACCGAGCAATACAATACCTGAACCATCAGATAGACGAGATATAATGCCGTCCTTGAAATTCATTCCAGAATTCCTACACTGATAATAAATTGGAGCATTAAAAATGAAGAAAATGACTTTGTTGTTGGCTGTCTGCACATCGGTGAGTTTGATTGGCTGTTCGAAGATTGATAATTACACGCCCCCCGAGAGTGCAAGCGGGGAAGATATATTTTACGCAAACTGCACCAAATGCCACAAGCCGGAAGCTGCCGGCAATGTGATGACATTGACTTCCTCCGTCGCGAACAAGGATGCCATTATCCAGAAAATACATAAAGGAAGCATGTCCATGCCCGCATTCCCCAATATTAAAGGTGAACCTGCACAACGTCTGGCCGAATTTATACTCTCAAACAGCAAAACCAAGTAGCTCGTTGATCGGAAAAGCATTATATGACCCCATGAACAAGGGGATGGCAAGTGGCAGCCGGGAATGAATGGTATCCGGAATGGATGAGCATAAAATGATGGCATTTCTGTATCCGAGAGCTTCCTGCCGTATCTGAAAAATCGGAGCGAAGAATTGAAAAAACCGGCGGGCTGCACAACGTCCTCTAACGCTTCAGTTTTACGAGTCTCGATATGGTCATTATCAAGTGGCTGCTTATTGTCATGGCCCTCGTGGTCATCACGGGGGTGCTCGCGGGTCAACTCGGGCTGCTGAAGGGCACGCCGCCCGCCGATCTGGGTGTGCATGAGGGCAGACTCAAACCCCCCTCAAAAACCCCCAACAGTGTCTCAAGTCAGGCATCGCTCTACCCGGATCATCCCCAGCATGCGTATGCCAGCATCCCGCCACTACCGGTGAAGGATGACGGTCCCGCCACGCTGGCCCGCATCGCGGGCATCATCAAGGCTATGAATGGCGCACAAATAGTCAAAATGGACCCTGATTATCTTTATGCGCAGTTTACTACCCGGATCATGAAGTATGTGGACGATGCAGAGTTCTGGTTTGACCCGGCTGCGGGCGTAATTCAAGTGCGCTCGTCCTCGCGCTTGGGTAGCAGCGATTTAGGCGTAAACCGCGAACGCATCGAGTTCATCCGGCAAAAACTGGAGTCTTCCTGAGTTGGCTTGATTAGCATGAATGCCTCGGCTGGCCGCAAGCCTGGCTCCTGGAAATCGGATGCACCAAGCTAGGCCGGCAGCGGCACAACCGTTTTACTCTTCCCATATGACCGCCGCGCTGCGCCCAATCTACCGGCTCCTGCTTGGACTGCTTATACTGGTATTGCTGCTGATAGGCAGCGCATGGCTGGTGCTACGCGGCAGCCTGCCCCAGTACGATGGAACAATGGGCATGACGGCGCTGGCTGCGCCGGTAATCGTCGAGCGGGATGCGCTGGGCAGCGTGACGCTGCAAGCGCAGAATCGTCACGATCTGATTCGGGCACTCGGTTATGTCCATGCGCAGGAGCGCTTTTTCGAGATGGATCTGATGCGGCGCAAGGCCGCCGGAGAACTGGCCGAATTGTTTGGGCCTGTCGCCTTGCCAGCAGACCGCAAAGTACGGATGCATCGCATGCGTGCGCGTGCATCGGCAATACTGGAAGAGTTGCCGGCCAAACAGCGCGAGTTGCTCGATGTCTATCGCGATGGCGTGAATGAAGGTCTCGCTGCCCTGATGGTGCGTCCATTTCCGTATCTGCTGACGCGCACCCGCCCGCTCGCGTGGCGCAGCGAGGACAGCATACTGGTTGTCAAGGCAATGTATTTCATGCTGAATGGTGGCGATAATCATCGCGAGCTTGCATTCTCCACTATGCGCGCAGCTCTCCCGGAAGCTGCCTATCGGTTTCTCACCGCTGGCGGCGGCGCGTGGGATGCGCCTCTCATCGGCACGGCATTTGATTGGCCACGGCTTCCCTCCGCGAGCGAGCTGGATCTGCACAAGCTTGAGCCCGGTCTTGTGCGCGACACCGAGGAGCACAGCGACAACCTGCCCGGCAGTAACAGCTTTGCCGTCGCTGGTTCGCTGGCTGCTGGCGCGGCACTAGTCGCCAACGACATGCATCTGGATCTTCGTGTCCCGAATATCTGGTTCCGCACGCGCCTGATCTATCCTGATCCGCGCCAAACCGGGCTCATGAACGACATCGCCGGTGCCAGTCTGCCCGGTACACCTGCCATCGCCGTCGGCTCAAATCGAAAGATTGCCTGGAGCTTTACCAACAGTTATGGCGATTCCGCCGACTGGATTCGCGTCATCCTTCATCCGGAGGATGCTACCCGTTATCGCAGCGCAAAGGGATGGAGCTCCATCACCATTCACCGCGAAATCCTGCATGTACGGGGTGGACAGGATGAGACGCTGGATGTGCACGAGACGGAGTGGGGCCCTGTCCTGGCTACCGACCACGACGGTACGCCGCTCGCACTGGCTTGGGCCGCGCACCGGGCTGGCGCGGTAAATATGGAGCTGACCCTGCTGGAGCAAGCGGAAACCGTGAACGAGGCAATCGCGATTGCACAGAATGCGGGCATTCCAGCCCAGAATTTTATCGTCGGCGATCGGGACGGCAGAATCGGATGGACCATCGCAGGCCGCATCCCCGCGCGGACCAGCGGCTATGATCCAACCCTTCCCGCGGACTGGAGCAAACCGGATACGGGGTGGAACGGCTGGCTCATGCCTGCACAATACCCGCTGATTGTCGACCCCCCGGAGCGGCGTCTTTGGACCGCCAATGCACGTGCCGTTGACGGTTTGCTGCTCGATCGGATTGGCGATGGCGGCTATGACCTTGGCGCTCGCGCAATGCAGATCCGCGACAGGTTGCGCGAATATGAGCGCTTCTCTCCACCCGGCATGCTGGCGATCCAGCTTGATGATCGCGCATTGTTCCTGGCGCGCTGGAAAGAATTTCTCGAACTGACCTTGAAACGAATGGAACCAGCGCCCTGGCGCGTGGAGATGCAGCACGCGCTCCTCGATTGGAATGGGCATGCTTCCACGGACTCCGTGGCCTATCGCGTGGTACGCGCATTCCGCCAGGAAGTCACTAAGAGTGTACTCGGCGGCTTTGCCACCGCCATCCGGCGCATCGATCCAAACTTTGAGCTGCCAAAGCTGAATCAGGCCGAACATGCGGTGTGGAGATTGATCGAGCACCGTCCGCAACACCTGTTGCCGCCGGTTTATGCCGACTGGGATGAGCTATTCGTCAGTTGTGCTGAACGTGTTGCCAAGCACATGCAAAGTCAGCCGGGGGGGATTGCCGAACGCAGCTGGGGTGAACGTAACACCGCGCGCATCCGGCATCCGCTTAGCCGCGCCCTGCCTGAATTTGTCGCGAACTGGCTGGACATGCGGAAAGACGCACTGCCTGGTGATATCCACATGCCACGCGTACAAGCGCCTGATTTCGGCGCTTCACAGCGTTTCGCGGTCGCACCGGGTGACGAAGAGCATGGTTATTTCGAAATGCCTGGCGGACAGAGCGGACACCCGCTCTCCCCCTATTATGGTAGCGGTCACACGGACTGGGTTGCCGGCAAACCCACGCCGTTCCTGCCGGGTCCAGCCCGGCAGACACTGCACCTGCGCCCTGTCGCACATCCTGTTGCGAGGACACCGTAATTATTGAGATCCGGGCAAGGGTCCGCATGAGGTGAATTCTTATTGGACAAGAAGCCAATATCATCTCTTTCCTTATTGCAGACGCTTATCCCGGGCTCGGCTCGGCAGCCTGGATTCCCTTCTCGTAACGGGTATAGATGTAGATGGGCAGCGCCAATTCGCCCAGGTGATGCGCAACCAGTGGTTGTACCACGTCCCAATCCAATCCACCCGCGCCGGTGGCAAGGCGCGGCAACGCCAGGCTCGTGACCCGGTCATATTCCAGCAAATAACGCAATTCATGCAATGCCTCATCGACGTACTCGATCCTGGCACGCCCTGATCCGTTGCCTTGACTACGCGCTTCGTGGGTGAGCAGGTTGATAATGCGCTTACTCATCGCACCAGCCCACACCCATGCCTCCCCGGATTTCGGCTGCGCAGTATGGCAGTAGTGCCGAAAATCCTTGACCATCGCCGGCCATTGCTCACCCAGGCTCAATGCCAGTCCTTGATTGAAATGATCATCGGGAGCAATCCCGTGAGCAATGACCTGAGCATGACTCAATAGAATATCGCCCCTCACTTCATGAATCACGCAGCCTCCCAGTAATGGGGACAATTAAAAAATTTAGTATAGCAATTTAATTTTTCTTTGCCGGCGCGCCCATCTTGCAAAAAATTTGCATAAGCGCTACATCAAAATTATTTCCCGTTCTTTCGCTATGCGATGGTTTCAATCCTCGCCCGACCAATCAGCTGGGCGCTACTTGCGTAAGATCTTGGGTTACGCTACGCTCCATCCATCCTACGCGAGAAACATAAACGATGAATCTGACCTCATTTTACTTGAGCTCCAAATTATCGTTTTTATTGCGGCTTCATTAACACCTCCACTCAAAATCTGAAGTTTCTCTTTCTAATACCCGCTTGAAGAACACAATATCTTGACGTTCAGGTTCGGCACCATGTAATGTTCGGCCCTGATTGAGCGTCTTGGAATTCCTATCTTTGAGCAGCGATCCCACCACACACGAGCTTCTGCATGGCATTCTCAAGCAGGTTTCCCGGTCGTTTTATCTCACGCTTAACGTGTTGCCGGCGGGGGTACGCGATCAGATGGGATTATCGTATCTGTTTGCCCGCGCAGCCGACACCATCGCCGATACGGATCTTATCGACCGCGGGCAGCGCCTGAAATACCTGAATCAGTTTCGTGCGCAGTTTCGAAGCGCTGAAATTGATTGGCAGGCCATCCAGGAGATCCAAGCCGCGCTCATTCCTCATCAGAAAGACTCCGCCGAAAGCATCCTTCTCCAGCGGCTGGAAGACTGCTTGAAGTTATATAAGACATATTCTACTGGCGACCAAGAGCGTATCCAATGGCTGATGGACGTGCTGCCCAACGGAATGGAAATGGATCTGACCCGGTTTCCCGGCGAGTCAGCCGGGCAGCTTACCGCATTATCCACTCTGGACGAACTGGATCAGTACACTTACTATGTCGCGGGCTGTGTCGGAGAATTCTGGACCAGAATGGTTTGCGCGCACAGCCCGGAAATGGCCCGGTGGGATGTCACGGAAATGTCCGTCATGGGCGTGCGATTCGGAAAAGGACTTCAGCTTACCAATATTGTGAAGGACATTGCCCGCGACCTGCGTAATGGCCGCTGCTATGTGCCGGAGCCACTCCTGCAGGAAGCTGGATTACAGCCTGCCGATTTGCTGAACGAAGACAGTCTGCCGAAATTCAGACCCGTCTTGAATCGGCTCATCCGGCTTGCCGTGGAGCATCTAAACGAAGGCTGGAAATATACCATGGCGATTCCTGCCTCCGAGATTCGCCAGCGATTGGCCTGCATGTGGCCAATATTATTGGCCGGGGAAACGTTGAAACGCGTCGCCATAGCGCCTGGCTTACTTAATCCGGCCGTCAATGTGAAGGCACCTCGGAGTACTGTGTATCGTGTAATGGCGATAACGATTCTGACCGGCGCTAACGAATCCGTGGCAACCGCCTGCTGGAACCGTGTCAGGGAACACATTGTCTGAACCGTAGCCCCTGTAAGCCGGTTGGCGTAACGCTAGTCCAGCGCATGGTGGTGTGCGCAATCCCTGAAGCAATGTACGTAAGGAAAATTTAAGCGCCCCGCACCCCGATAATAATCAAGAAAAGACGCTCTTATGACAACCGCACCCCCTTCCATCGGATTCGTTGCTGCCGTGGGCCGCTGGCTCGACGCCAATATTTTCGCATTGGGACGGGAAATGCGTCTGTCATACCTACCGCCGCTCATGGTTTATGCCGCCGCCGGTATTTCCGGCCTGACAGGGATCGTGGGCACATTCTATGTCAAGGAACGACTGGGTCTTTCCGCCGAGTTTCTGGCGGCACTCGGTTTCTGGATGATGCTGCCGTGGGCGTTGAAGATGCCACTGGGCCACCTGGTCGACCTGGTATGGCGCTGGAAGGGTGTGCTCGTGTATCTGGGTGCAAGTCTTATCACGCTGAGTCTGCTGATCATGATCGGACTGCTTGGCCACACGGATGCAATGCGTGCCATAGCCTCAGTGGAAGCCTGGTACGTTACCGCGGCATTGCTCGCACCCATCGGCTACGTGCTCCAGGACGTGGTTGCGGATGCCATGACGGTCGAAGCCGTCCCGCGCACGGACGAATTTGGGCAGCCGCTGGCGCCGGAAAATCGCAAATCCATGCACGTCACCATGCAAACGTTGGGGCGTGTTGCCATTATCAGTGGCGGAGTTCTGGTTTCGGTGATGAACGTCTTCCTGCTGCGGGGTGTCGGTGAACTACCCGAAGCAGAGAAGGCGGCCACTTATCTTTTCGTCTATGAACTCGCCTTGATAATTCCGCTGGTTTCGGTTTTTGGTGTTTTATTCGCCACTTGGCTGCGGCGGCGGGATATGGCGCGGTTTGCGGCACTAGGGCATAGCCGTGAAGAATGCGAGGCATTGCTTGGCGTCGACAGCGAGCCGCCTCCGGTCAACTGGTGGATTCTCGGCGGCGGCGTGGCCTTTACCCTGATCTCCCTGAGCGTCGGTCTCAACCGCGTTGCCGGCGGGGAAGAAATCGTCTTCTGCGTCTCCATGGCGATCGTGCTATTTCTGATGTGGCGGCTAACCGGAGAACTCGAGCCCCAGGCACGCAACGTGCTGGTGGGTACCGCGATTCTGATATTTGTATTCCGCGCCATGCCGGGGCCGGGTGCCGGTTCGACTTGGTGGATGATCGACGACTTGGGTTTCGACCAGCAGTTTCTCGCCACCTTGTCGCTGATTGGCGCAACGCTCACGCTCGCAGGAATGTTCATTTTTCGCCGCTTCATGGCGGAGCGCTCGATTGCCTATATCATAGGCGCTCTTACCATCGCGGGGACTTTCCTGTCATTGCCGATAATCGGTATGTATTTTGGCTTGCATGAATGGACCGCTTCCGTTACCGGCGGTGTCGTGGACGCCCGGTTTATCGCCGTCATCGATACCGCGCTGGAATCACCTCTGGGCCAGATCGCCATGATCCCGATGCTGGCATGGATCGCCAACTCGGCACCTGAAAAGCTCAAGGCGACTTTTTTTGCGGTGATGGCTTCATTCACCAACCTTGCCCTGTCCGCTTCACAGCTTGCAACCAAGTATATGAATCAAATCTTCGTGGTCGCCCGCGAGGTGAAGGACCCCGCCACCGGCGAGATCACGCTACCCGCCGATTACAGTGAGCTGGGCCTGCTCCTCATCACCGTGACCGCCATCAGCTTTGCGCTGCCGCTACTGGCCATCTTTCTCGTCAAACGAACGCGCTTCCGCAACGCCTGAAATCGGTTATCCCGACTATTACAGAATCATAAGGGCGTCCGCTGCCATGATCGATGCACGCCTTGGCCGCAAAGAGCGCATGCGAGTTCATATGTAAAATGCAAGCGTGCTATTAGGAATGACTGCTTCGGTTCCCTCATTACTTGACAACATTTCACCCGGAGTACATCATTTGGCGGAGCGAGGGTTGGGGCTCCCAGAAAAGAAAATACAAGCTCCATCGGGCTTTCCACCCATCTGACGCCTGGCCCGAACAAAGCCATTGAATTTCCGGTTCTTCAAATCAAGCCCTCCCCCAGGGGAGCAGGAAGAAATGCAGCCAGTATCGCGACAAAAAGGTGGTGTAACGCTATTTGCACTGCTGCTGATCATTTTCACGGCATCCATGGCGTATTGGCTCTGGCGCGCCCATGGCCAAGTGTCCCTGGAGATTGAGCTTGCCTGCCGCCTGCCCGCGGCGGAGGCCTGCATTTCCGCCAAGGGCCGCTATATGAACAGTTTTTATGCCGCATGGCTTGCGCAGATGTTTCCGTGGATTCTTCCTTTCGTGCCAGCCTTTATTTACGTATTCTTTTTTCGCTGGCTGCGCAAAGACCGGCAACCTGAAACCTGAATCGGCAGTTGCCCATGATAATTTATTGTATCTTTCGCCTTTCACTTTCCTGGCAAGCTTGCTAAAAACCACCGGACCCGATTGAATGTCCCGCTTATCCCTGTTGCTTTTCTATGGGTGCGGTCAATGGCAGTTCACTCTGCCAGGACATGCCGGCACTCTGCTGCGCAGCTCTCCCCGAGGATAAGGCGCTGGCTCGCACGCCCAGCAACCGCAACTTCTGATTCAGCGGCGCGCGCCGCAGGCATTCCTCGGCCGCCCGGCGAATGGTAACGGGATCGGCGGTAGGAAGGGATAGCGTAAGGTCGCGGGTTACGGTGTGGAAGTCGGCATACCGCAACTTGATGCCGATCGTACGGCCAAGGTAACCCTTGCGCTGCAGGTCATGTGCCACATCGGTGCATAGCGCCGTGAAAATTTCCGTGAGAATGGAACGATCCTGGCGGGCATGGAGATCCCGTTCGAAAGTAGTCTCCCGGCTCATCGACTTGGGCTCCGCATGCGTGATCACCGGACGGTCGTCGATCCCGTGAGAAACCTCTTGCAGCCAGCGGGCATAGGAGGGGCTGAAGTGCATCCGCAGAAATGAGGGCTCGGCTGCCGCCAGCTCGGCGATCGTGGTGATGCCAAGCGCCGCGAGCTTTGCAGTCGCCTTGGGGCCGATACCATTGATTTTCTTGACCGGTAAAAGCCAGATCCGGCTTGGGATATCCGGCAAGCCCAGAATGGTGAGACCATCCGGTTTTTCGAGATCCGAGGCGATTTTCGATAACAGTTTGTTGGGTGTCACGCCAATGGAACAAGAGAGTCCTGTAGCCTCATATACCGCCTGTTTGATGCGCCGGGCGAGCGTCATTGTGTCGCCTGGCAGATCGCTCAGATCGATGTAGATCTCGTCAATGCCATGATCTTCGATCCAGGGGGCGATCCCGGCCACAGCGGATTTAAAAAGCCGTGAATAATGGCGGTAGGCGTGAAAGTCTGCCGGCAGCAGGATCGCATCCGGTGCCAGCTGCGCGGCTTTCATGAGACCCATGCCGGAGAAGATGCCGAAAACACGGGCTTCGTAAGTAGCCGTGGTCACCACGCCGCGTCCAGCGTAATCGCGCAGCCGCGTGAAAAGCCGGCTGCCGTTCTCGAGAAGCGCCGGTTGCCGATCACTCTGTCCGCCGATCACGACAGGGGATCCGCACAACTCGGGGTAGCGCAGCAATTCAACCGATGCGTAGAAAGCATCCATGTCAAGATGTGCAATGCGCCGAACTATTTTACCCATCTACCTGCTCAAAACGTAAACGATAAATTCCTGAAAACGTTTAACCCAAATCCGGCAGTTGACCACGCATTTTTCAATTAAGCATCCTGCCCACAAAGGCCCTTGGCGCGACTGGGCCTTCAATTCTGTGGTTTGCTATAGGACGGATTCAGCCTCATCAAATTTTGCGTAGCGTCATGAGGGGTGGGGTTGAAAGCGCAGAGCGAGTCCCCATCAGCCCCGCCACGGTGACGCCTATCATTCCCGAAAGCAAGCCAGTCAGCCAAATGGATGGGTTGAAAGTATAGGTCAGATTCAACGCATACTCACCGATGATATAGCCCAGCGCACTGGCTCCCGCCGCAGCGAAAAGACCGGCCAGTCCGCCGAGTATGGCGAATTCCGCTGCCCAGGCGCGTGCCAATTGGCTGCGCCTGGCCCCCAGCGTGCGAAATATGGCGGCTTCGTGAATGCGTTCGTCCTGGGTGGAAGCAATCGCGGCGTATAGCACCGCCAATCCCGCCAGCAGCGTAAACAGGAAAACAAATTCGACCGCTTTGGTCACTTGTTCAATCACCTTGTGGACTTGACTGATGATAGTCGCCACATCGATCACAAGCAGATTGGGAAAGGCCTTGATCAGTTTGTTTGTCACTTCCATACGCTCCGGCGGCAGGTGAAAACTGGTAATGTAGGTCGCCGGATATTTTTCCAGTACGCCCGGTGGCGTAACCACGAAAAAATTAACGTGAAACGTATCCCAGTCCACCTTTCTCAAGCTGGTGATCTTGGCGGAAAATGTGCTGCCCGCCACGTCGTAAGTCAGCGTGTCACCGAGACCAACCCCTACCGTTTTTGCGATACTTTCCTCCAGGGACATCATCGCTTTTCCCTTGTCCTCCCTTTTCCACCAATGGCCCTCGATAATCTGGTTATCACTTTGCATCTCCTCTGCCCACGAAAGATTGAATTCGCGCTCAATCAGCCGTCTTGCGCGGATGTCGGCATAATCTCCGGCTGCAATGGCCTTGCCGTTGATTGCGGTCAGTCGCCCCCGGACCATGGGAAAAACCGGCGGCCGCTTGAGGCCGTGCTGGTCAAAGAATGCGGCCAGCGGCTCCAACTGGTCGTCCTGGATATTCACCAGAAAATGATCGGGTGCGTCCGGGGGCAAGCTGGTGCGCCAGTTCTGCAGCAGATCATCCCGAATCAGGGTCAGCGCCAGCAGCGCCATCAATCCCAGCCCCAGCGCCACTGCCTGCACCACGCTGGCGGTGGCACGCCGCCGGATACTTGCCAATCCATAGCGCAGCGCCCCGCCTGTCTGGCCCCGCATGTGCGCCAGGGCTTTGACCAGCAGGAATCCAAGGGAACCGAAAACCGCTATCGCCGCGGCGAATCCGCCCATGACAGAAGCGCCCAGACGGACGTCACCAGCCTTCCACATGAATAGTACCGCCAGCGCTATCAGTCCCAAGGCGTAACCCGTCAAACTGTGAGTGTTCGTCATCCCGATATCCCGGCGCAATACGCGCAACGCGGGCACACTACGCAAATTGAGTAAAGGCGGCAGCGCAAAGCCAAGCAATAACACCATGCCGGTCAGCAATCCATGCACACCGGGCCACACGCTGGGATAGGGCAATTCCGCCTTCACCAATCCAGAGAGCCAAAAAGTCAATGCTTCCTGTGCGAAGAAACCGAGTAGACAACCGGCCCCGCTGGCGATCAATCCCAGTGCGGCGAAATGCCAGAGATAGAGACGTAGCATCGCCGCCTGGCTGGCACCCAGACAACGCATGACGGCACAGCCGTCGAGATGGCGCTGCGTGAAGCGACGCACCGCAAGCGCCGCCGCCGCCGCCGCCAGCACCACGCTTGCGAGGGCAGCAAGACTGAGAAATTTTTCCGCCCGCTCCAACGCCGCCTTGATTTCAGGGCGAGCATCACGGATGCCTTCGATTCTTTCGCCCAGTGTCAAATGCGATTGAGCCCAACTCCGGAAATTTTCCACTACCCCGTCTTCCCCCGAAACCAGAAGACGATAGCCAACCCGGCTCCCCTGCTGCACCAGGCCGGTCGCGGGCAGATCGACCTTGTTGATCAATACACGTGGCCGCAGATTAATGAAACCAATCGAATAGTCCGGCTCCTGCGTTATCAGTGCGGCGACGGTGAAGTGCGCCGCGCCCAGCTCAATCGTGTCGCCCCGATTGAGACCAAGTCGAATCATGAGTTTTTCATCCACCCATGCCGATCCGGGTGCTGGAATTGCCTCGGCAATATGCGTAGGCCGGGGAGATGACACGTCGCTAAAATCCTCACTGATGCGCAGTTCACCTCGCAGCGGATAACCGGCGGTAACCGCCTTGATCTCGGTCAGGAGGCTCATCTCTCCCTTCGCGGCCATGCTCGGAAATTTGATTGCGATGGAAACGGCCAGCCCCCGCCGTTGCGCTTCATCCGCATAATGAGGGGGCAGTGGATGATCCGCAAAAATTATCAAGTCCGCGCCCAGCAACTGATTGCCCTGGCGCGAAAGCGCCAGTTGCACCCGGTCGGCGAAAAACCCCACCGTGGTCATGCCACCCACGGCGATTACCAGCGCAAAGGCCAGCACGCGCAACTCACCCGCGCGCCAATCGCGGCGAAGCATTCGGAAGGAAAGCTTGATGAGATTCATAAAGGCAATACTATAAATTCAATTTTCATAATGATGCGTCCTTATATTCCCGTTTCTCCATCAACTATGCTGTTTGCTGCTGATCCGTTTCCAGTTTGAGCGGGCCCTTGCCGGAAAAACGATCCAGATAAAGATAGATCACGGGCGTAATGAAAAGCGTGATGATCTGCGAGAACAACAGCCCTCCGACCACGGCGAGACCCAGCGGCTGACGCAGCTCGGCGCCAGCACCGAGTCCGAGCGCAATGGGAAGCGCTCCCATCAAGGCCGCCAGCGTGGTCATCATGATAGGTCGAAAACGCAGCAGGCAGGCGGTCCGGATCGCTTCACGCTGCGACATGCCAGCGTTGCGCTGCGCATCGAGCGCGAAGTCGATCATCATGATGGCATTCTTCTTGACGATACCGATCAGCATCAGGATGCCGATCATGGCGATGATGGACAATTCCATATTGAATAACCACAGCATCGCCAGCGCACCCACCGCTGCGGAAGGCAGCCCCGAAAGAATCGTGAGCGGATGGATATAGCTCTCATACAGCACGCCAAGCAGCACGTAGATTACCAGCAATGCGGCAATAATCAACACCACCTGGCTCGCTTGCGAAGACTGGAACGCCGCGGCGTCGCCCGCATAACTGGTCAGCACACTCGCCGGCAGATTCAGCTCGCGCTTGAACTGATCGATACGGACGGAGGCATCACCCAGGGCCGCACCGGGAGCAAGGTTGAACGAGATGGTCAAGGCCTCCAGTTGTCCCGCATGGTTGATCGCGACCGGTCCTACCTCGCGTTTGACCGACGCAACGCTCGATAACGGAACCAGCACGCCATTCCTGGCACGCAAATAGATTTTGTTGAAAGCACTTTCGTCGGCACGATCTTCGGCGGAAACCTGCAGAATAACCTGATACTTGTCGGTTGAAGTATAGATTGTTGAAACCTGGCGTTCACCGAAGGCGCTATAGAGCGCGGAACGGATATCGGCCATTTGCACGCCTAACAGGCTGACCTTGTCGCGATCGATATCGAGCGTCGCTTGCAACCCTTTCAGTTGAGAGTCGCTGGTAACATCTCGAAAGATGGCGTCTTCGCGCATGCGTGACATGAGACCATCCGCCGCGGCGCGCAACTCACCGGCACGCACGCTGCGCATGACATATTGATAGCGACTCTTGCTGGTGCGGCCGCCAAGCCTGAGATTCTGAATGGGATTTATGAAGACATTCACACCAGGGACAGCGCTCACGTCCCGGCGCAGGTCCTCGATAATCTTATCAAGGGACGCTCGCTCCCCGCGCGGCTTGAGGGTCATGAATAGCCGGGCGCTATTGCTATCGGTAGCGTTGACAATTAATGTATCGACCGCGGGATGGGCGCGAATGACATCGCCGGTGCGCAGCAACAACCCAGACATTGCGGGAAACGAAATATCCTCCACAGCCTCCACTGTGATCAGGGCCTGACCGATATCCTCGGTAGGGAAAAAACCTTTGGGCAGGGCCACGAACAACAGACCTGTGGCAACGAAGGTGCCAACGGCAATACCTAAAACCACCCTGTGATGATGGAGCGCCAGATCGAGCATGCGTTCATAGGCGCCCAATAGTTTAGTAAACCCGCGCTCGAACCATTCGGTCCATCTCAGGCTGCGCCCTTCGGTTTCATGCCCGGTGATATAGCGGCTAGTCATCACGGGAACCAACGTGAGCGATACGACAGCCGACATCAGGACTGCGATCCCCACGACGGCGGCAAATTCGTGAAAAAGCAGCCCGATCACCCCGGGCATGAAAAAGATCGGAATGAAAACGGCAACCAGCGAGAGCGAAATCGAGATGATGGTAAAACTTACTTCCTTCGATCCCTGCAAGGCTGCCTGCAGGGGCGGCATACCCTTCTCGATGTGACGTACGATATTCTCGAGCATCACGATGGCATCATCCACCACCAAACCGACCGCAAGGGTGATGGCAAGCAAGGAAATATTGTCCAGGCTGTAATCAAAAACGCGCATCAGTGCCACTGTTCCCAACAGCGAAATCGGTAATGACAGTGCAGGAATCAGTGTCGCGGAGGCCTTGCGCAGAAACAGAAAAATCACCAGCAAAACGAGGACTATGGTTATCCCCAGCGTGACTTGCACATCGTGGATGGATTCGCGGATTGAAACTGAACGATCGCTGGTCAATTTGAGCTGAACAGAGGATGGCATCTGCTCAACCAGCTCCGGAATGACCGCCTTGATGGCATCCACCGTGGCAACGGTATTTGCGCCCGGCTGACGCTGCACCGACAGCGTGATGGCGCGTTCGCCATTAAGCCAGCTCGCGGTTTTAACAGATTCCACGCTGTCTTCAACCTCCGCCACTTCCGAGAGCCGTACCGGATTGCCGCTGGGGGAGGTAGCGATGATCAGTTTCGCAAACTCGGCGGCATTGTTGAGCTGACGATTGGCCTCGATGGTAAGGCTCTGGCGCGGACCCTCGAGTGTGCCAATGGGTGAATTGGCGTTTGCGGTGCGCAGCGCGTCAGCGACGTCATCAAGCGTCAAATCACGGATCGCAAGCGCCTCCGCGTTCACACGCACACGCACTGCGTATTTCTTCTGGCCATTGATTTGTACCTGTGCCACGCCGGTAATTGTCGATAGCGTTGGGGAGATAAGGTCTTCGGCGAAACTGTTCAGATCCGATAGCGACATCGAGGGCGACGTCAAGGCAAGATGAATAATGGGAGCATCGGCGGGATTGATCTTGCGATAGGACGGGGGTGCGGTCATTTCGATTGGCAATGATCGCTGGGCACGCAACAATGCCGCCTGCACATCAATGGAAGCACTATCGATATCACGATCCTGGTCAAATTCCAGTGTAATCGTGGTATTGCCCAGCATGCTGGTCGAACTGATGACAGCAAGGCCGGAGATAGTAGAAAATTGCCGCTCCAGTTGTGTCGCCACCGATGAAGCCATCGTTTCCGGACTTGCGCCGGGTAGCACCGCGGTTACCGTAATGGTGGGCGAATCGTAGCTTGGCAGCGCCGCAATCGGTAAGTCGCCGTAGGCAATGATTCCGGCAATGACAGCGGAGGCTGATAGCAGCACCGTCATCACCGGGCGGCGGATGCACAATTCGGAAAGATTCATCGCCGGTCCGTTGATTCGCTCATCGAGCTGTCAACTCCAGCCCCGCCGCCCCGGGGCTTGATCTCTGTTACCACGCTGCCCGGCCTGAGATTCTGCGCCCCTTCAACTACGACACGCATACCCGGTACGACGCCTTCTCCCTCTATTACCGCGAGCCCATCCTGAATCAAACGTACCTCAACAGCCAGAGGATTTGCTTTGCCATCTTTCCCGATTACGTAAACGAATTTTCTTTCCGGACCATGCTGCACTGCCTGTACTGGAACCATGAGGGCGCCAGCCAACGTGCGTGGCGCAAGCGCCACGGTGACAAACATGCCCGGCCATAGATGCCTGTCTGCATTGGAAAATTCCGCTTTGAGACCAATGGTGCCACTTGCCGTGTCTACCACGTTATCGATAAATATCAACCGGCCCGTACGCGTCTGCTTTCCGACCGCATCCAGCACTACGTCAACGGATACCTCACCCTTGGCAAGCGCTTGCTGCAAAGGTACAAACTCGCGCTCCGGCAAGGTAAAGCTGACATTGATCGGATCAATCTGCGTGATGCTTACCAAGGCATCATTCGGCTGTACCAGGCTGCCTTGGTATACCGGAATGGTGCCTGTGCGCCCGGCAATAGGCGCGGTGATCTCACTGAAACCGCGAGCAACGCGATTTGCCTGCACTGTCGCCTGATCCACCGAAAGTTGGGCACGGAGCCCCTCTACCTGACTCTCCGCCACCTCGAGCGCAGCCTGTGAAATAAAGTTTTGCCGAAACAATTCGCGTTGACGCTCAAGATTACGCTCGGCATTCGTCAGATCAGCCCGCGATTTAGCCAATTGTCCTTCGGTCCGGCTGAGATTGGCGTCCTCGGTACGCGCGTCGAGCGTGAATATCTTCTCGCCCTTTTGCACAAATTGTCCTTCCTTGATGTGCACGGCTCTGATCATGGCGCTGAGCTGTGGCCGCACCGCAACCATCTGCTGTGCGGACACGGTGCCGTTGGCCGTAAGCCTGACTGCCACATTGCTTCGGGTAGCCAAAGCGGTAACGACATGAATCATCCTGTCACCCCTGTCACCCTTGCTCTTCGCATCTGCCATACTATTTTGGTTACGCCAGATCCAGGTGGCGGCAATCAACGCAACGAACAAAATACCCGCCAGCGTGATCCATGTGCGCCGCCTGCCACCTGCCACCGGTTTTATTTGGGACATGCCTTCCATCAAGCCGGTCAATTTACTACCCTGCCCCCAGCCAGCCGTATCCGCCATGCGCAGCGGCTGGAAATGGCTTCGTCATGCGTAACCAGAACCAATGTCGTTCCCCGTTCGCGGTTCAGCTCAAACATGAGTTCTATGATTTGCGCGCCTGTGGCGGAATCCAGATTACCGGTAGGCTCGTCCGCCAGCAATAATTGCGGTTGCGTGACAAATGCTCGCGCGATGGCAACGCGCTGTTGCTCGCCCCCGGACAGTTGCCTGGGATAATGCTTCAGACGCATTCCCAGCCCGACGCGCTCAAGCAACTCCAATGCGGCAATGTTGGCATTGTTAGCGCCGGCAAGTTCCAGTGGTAGCATTACGTTTTCAACCGCGGTTAACGCGGGCAGCAACTGAAATGACTGGAATACGAAACCCAGCATGCGTCCGCGCAACGCCGCCCGCGCATCTTCATTCAGCAAAAAAATATCTTCTCCATCAAGATGAACCTTGCCACTCGAGGGAGTATCTAATCCTGCCAGGAGCCCCAGCAACGTTGATTTACCCGAACCCGACGCACCCACCACGGCGACGGAATCACCCGCATTTACTTTAAGGTTAATGTCCTCCAGAATGGTGAGCTGTTCGTCGCCGGTACTGACTCGTTTGGTCAAAGCGATTGCCTGCACGATGGGCTTTTCAACAAGGTTATCTGTCATGAAATATTTCCTGATTATCCTTTGTACGCTATTTACTTTTATCTGCACCTATTCGGGCGCCGCAGCCGTGCCAGGAGCCGCAGCCACCCCAGTTGCCACGACCATTATGGTGTTCGGCGACAGCTTGTCAGCCGGCTACGGCCTGCCACAGGAGGCTGGATGGGTCAGTCTGCTGAAGAAACGGCTCCAAACACAATCGCAGGCTCACCTGATCAACAACAGCATCAGTGGCGAAACCGCGATGGGTGGACGCAATCGCATCGGACAGGCGCTTAAGATCCACCGCCCGGACATCGTCATTCTCGAACTCGGCGGCAACGACGGATTGCGCGGCGCATCCATCGAATCCATTCGTGATAACCTGGAAGCCATCATTGAGGTCTGCCAGCGAAATAACGCCACTGTGCTGCTGGCGGGAATGCAACTGCCGCCCAATTATGGCATAGCATACACGCAAAAGTTTCAGGATATTTACGCCCAACTGGCGAAACGCCATCGGCTCAAACTGGTACCCTTTCTCTTGGACGGCTTCGGCGATAAACGTGAATTCTTTCAGGCGGATGGAATACATCCGAATGGGCCTGCACAACAAAAAATCGTGGAGAATGTGTGGAAAGTACTACGAACAATGCTTAAATCGCAACCGAGCATTGCTGATGGACGCCCGCAAATTTCACATTGATCCGGTCTGCTGTTCAGCTATACTGATACGAATGTGGTTTTTATTCCCTGATCGCAATTTAGCGCTTCATTTAAAGAGATGACTCCTTTTTTCGGCGAATTGATAGGCACCTGCCTGCTGGTCGTCCTCGGGAACGGTGTGGTAGCCAATGTCGTATTGAGTAGAACAAAGGGCAATAACAGCGGCTGGATTGCCATTACCTTGGGATGGGGAATTGCCGTATTCGTCGGTGTGTATGCAGTATCTTCCGTAAGTGGCGCGCATATCAATCCGGCAGCCTCCATTGCTCTGGCTGCGGCGGGTAAATTCGCGTGGGGCGACGTGCCTACTTACATTGCGGGACAAATGCTGGGTGCGATGATCGGCGCGCTGATCGTATGGGTAACCTATCGTCAACATTTTGAACAGACAAGCGATGCGAATGCGAAACTTTCCGCATTTTGTACCGGACCTGCGATAAGAAATCCTTTCAATAATCTCGTTTCCGAAATCGTCGGAACATTTATATTGGTTTTTGGCATTCTGCATATGGTTGCGCCGCAGAGCAGTCTTGGATCATTGGACGCCCTGCCAGCGGCCTTGCTGGTATTCGGCATCGGTTTATCACTGGGCGGAACAACGGGTTTTGCGATTAACCCGGCTCGTGACCTGGGCCCGCGGATTATGCATGCCATTCTGCCAATACCCAATAAAAGGGACAGCGATTGGGGCTACGCCTATATTCCGGTGGTCGGCCCTATAATCGGGGGGCTCCTTGCAGTTTCTATTTTTAAATTGTTGTGATCAAGTTTATTGCAAGAAATTAAAAAGTGGAACAGGATAAGTTTGACGTAGATCACGTTAAACGTATTGATCAGGCGTGATTTATAATTCCATCTCTTTAAAATCTCTCCAATCCGCGCAAGAATTGAATCCTCGATGCTTCGATATAGCCGGAATTGCTCTGCCGCTACCGATGTTCAGGCGACCAGCCTACTCGCAGGCTCGCATTGTTGATGTGAACACTTCTCTTCTCGTCCTGGTGTGACCCGACCGGCACCGCCATCGAGTACCTGTAATTAGCAAAACGGATTCAAAAAATATGGACAGCTATCAGCATATCTTACTTGCGGTGGACCTTTCCGCACACGACGATTATGTCGTTCGGAAAGCAAGACATTTAACAAACGTTTTTTATGCAAAATTGAGCATTATCCATGTATTGGATAACATTCCGATGCCGGATACAGCCTACGGAACAATTATTCCGCTGCACAAGGACTCGTCATATGAATTGCTGGAAGCAGAGAAGTCCAGGTTAATGCAGCTCGGTGACCGGTTGAATGTCGACCCGGCCTGCCGCTGGATGGTCTGGGGGGTGCCCGGGGAGGAAATCGCGCGGATTGCGGAACAGGAACAGGTGGATTTAATCATTGTCGGCTCACATGGGCGTCATGGCCTTGCTTTGTTGCTGGGATCAACGGCAAACAGCGTCCTGCATCATGCCATGTGCGATGTCATGGCAATCCGTTTGCAGGATGAAACCACACACAAACAATCTGCCGCGGAAGGCAGCGTACATTCGATCACATTGAACCCCAAGACCGCTTGACTGCCGGCACCTGGCCAGTCCTGAAGAATCGATCCGAATCCTTGTTGTGTCGCTTGCAATAATTCCGGAATCGATCCTGGTGGAGGTTTCAGCTCAGACCCCACTTACCAGAATTTCCACCAGGAGTCGCCGCTCGCAGCGGTCGAATCGGGAAAAAATCGGCTGTTAGGGAAATTTTTTGTCATCACGCGCGCGGCATCGTCCCGCAAATCGGTCATTCCCAGTGCATCGTAGGCTTTTATCATAATAAATAGCGCTTCTTCCGTGGCTGGAGTCTGCGGATATTCCTTGAGGGTAAACTGCGCACGATTGAGCGCCGCGACGTAACCGCCTCGTCTCATGTAATAGCGCGCTACCTGCACCTCATTCAGCGCCACCACATTAACCAGGTGCTTCATGCGCTGCACCGCATCGGGCGTGTACTTGCTATCGGGAAAGCGGGTAACCAACTCCCTGAAATTCTCAAATGACTCACGTGACGCCTTCGGATCGCGCTCGCTCATATCCTGGCCGAGAATCTTTTCCGATACGATACCCATCAGCCCCAAATCATCATTAAAATTCGCCAGCCCTTTGAGATAATAAGCATAATCCACATTTGCATGATTCGGGTGCAGCTTGATGAAACGGTCGGCTGCGGCGATAGCCGTGGCCTGCTCGCCGTCTTTGTAATGGGCGTAGCCGATTTCAAGCTGCGCCTGCTGTGCATAGCGTCCATAGGGATAACGGGCTTCCAGCTGCTCGAATAATTTAATGGCAGCCGAGTAATTTCCACTGGACATTTCCGATTTCGCCTCGGAATAGAACTTGCTGGCAGACCAATTCTTGGAATCCTCCAGGCTGCTCTGTTTCGGCAGCAGACCACACGCTGATAGCAGTAATACCAGAAATAAAGCTACACTACGCGACATGGCAAATTCACCGGAAAGTAAGGACGAATGTAATCATTATAGCGTAAAGCCCATGTTGTCTGAATCGGCTGAGAGTGTCACCGAATTGACCATCCCTCAGGATTACGCGGGAATGCGGCTCGACCAGACGCTGGCGCGCCTGCTGCCCGATTGGTCCCGTAGCCGGCTGCAGGCATGGATACTGGAAAAACGGATTAGTGTGGATGAGAGGGAAGCCCTTCCCAAACAAAAATTATGGGGTGGAGAGAAGATACAGGTCAAACAACCCGTAAGCGGTCACATCGAAACCGCGTATGCGGCCGAAGCCATCCCCCTCGATGTTGTTTACGAAGATGATGTACTCGTGGTTATCAACAAGCCGGCCGGATTGGTTGTACACCCCGGCAGCGGCAACTGGCGGGGCACCCTACTGAACGCACTGCTCCATCATGCGGCGCAATTGAGCGCCGTCCCGCGTGCGGGCATCGTTCACCGGCTGGATAAGGAAACCAGCGGTCTGCTGGTAGTGGCGAAAACCCTGGAAGCACAAACCAGTCTGGTACGGCAACTGCAAAAACATACCGTGAAGCGTGATTACCTGGCGTTGGTGCTGGGTCAAGTTTCCGCCGAAGGGTGGATTGACGCGCCGGTGGGACGGCACCCGGTGCAGCGTACGAAAATGACTGTAACCGCAAGTGGAAAAGAGGCACGTACCCACTATCGGGTGGTGGAAAAATTCGACGGCTGCACCCTGCTTCAATGCAGCCTGGAAACGGGCCGCACACATCAGATTCGTGTGCACATGCACTCCATTGGTCATCCGTTGGCAGGCGATCCGGTTTATGGCGGCAAGCCGAAAAAAATTTCACCGGAAACGGGGCAACTGATTGCCGGTTTTCCAAGACAAGCCCTGCATGCCCAGAAACTGGAATTATCCCATCCGCAACATGGAGGGAAAATGACGTGGGAGGCAGCCTTACCCGAAGATATGAATAGACTGCTGCGGATGCTGCGGCAATATCGCGAATGAATTCCGCGCCCATGAATCCCCCTGCATGAACGACTGGATCACCCCGGACTGGCCTGCACCCGGCAATGTCAAGGCACTTTTTACTACGCGGAATGGGGGAATCAGCAGCGGACCTTATGCCAGTCTTAACCTGGGAGATCATGTTGGCGATGATCCCGCAAGCGTTGAACAGAACCGCGCTCTGCTGCGCCAAATTTTGCCGGGTGAACCCCGGTGGCTAAAACAGGTGCACGGCACGACGCCTGTCGGAATCGACAATTATGACTGCTCAGCCCCATGCGCTGGCGACGCCGCGTTCACCCGATGCCCCGGAAACATCTGCGCGGTACTTGTCGCTGATTGCCTGCCAGTACTATTGTGCAACCATGGGGGCACGATTGCCGGCGTAATTCACGCAGGCTGGCGAGGAATGGTTGATGGAGTCATTGAACGCACGCTATCGGAAATAAGACGGGCAGACGAAATAGACACCCGGGTCATGGCATGGCTCGGGCCCGCAATCGGTCCCCGTCATTTTGAGGTGGGCGAGGAAGTACGCCAGGCATTTATCGAGTACGACAAGAGATCTGCTATCGCTTTCCTGCCGCACCACGCTCACGACGGCAAATGGTTCGCTGATCTTTTTCTGCTGGCAAGACAGCGATTGACGGAAGCCGGCATCACCGAGGTTTACGGCGGGAGCGAGTGTACCTTTAGCAATCCGGAAAGATTTTTTTCATATCGCCGGGACGGCGGTACCGGACGAATGGCGGCATTGATCTGGCTGGATAGGTGAATATGGGGCGGATGAACTCTGTTACCATTGCCTCAATTCTGCATCCTGCAAAAGCGTATAATCCCGCATTTCCCAAAAATCACCTTCAACCTGAATCCAGCGGTTGATCGCTCATTTTTCAGCTTATTTCCAGTTATTTGCCATGACCTGTAATAATGTACCGCGTCACTCCATCTTCATTTTCCTGATGAATCCGCTACAACTGCCGGATTTAGATTAATGTCTGTTCTTGCCTGGATCATTATCACCACTTTGTTTGGCGGCGCATTAAGCGTATTGTTCGCCGCCGCGCTCACACTCAATACCCGCGTCTCGTGGGTACAAATGCTGGTTTCATATGCGATAGGGGCGCTGCTGGGAGCCGCATTTCTCAATGCATTGCCGGAAGCACTCGAATTATCAAAAGATCCCGCCCAAATGACGGGTACGGTGCTGTTTGGCATCCTGTTATTCTTCATTCTGGAAAAACTCGTGTTGTGGCGCCACTGCCACCTGGAAGAATGCGAGGTACACGATCCGCTGCATGGAACTGCGGATATTGTAGCCGCACCTGCGAACGATCACGATCATGGGCGCAGCGGCATGCTGATCATGCTGGGTGACACATTTCATAATTTTGTCGATGGCATACTCATTGCAGCAGCATTCATGGCGGACATACAACTGGGCATCATTACGGCCATCGCCATCATCGCTCATGAGATTCCGCAGGAAGCAGGCGATTTTCTGATTCTGCTCAATTCCGGCTATACTCGACGGCAGGCGCTGCTTTTTAACCTGTTATCCAGCTTTGCAACGCTAATCGGCGCCATGTTGACCTACTTCATGTTGCAGGACATGAATCATCTTCTCCCATCGCTACTGGGATTGGCCGCGGCCAGTATGATCTATGTGGCAATGTCCGACTTGATTCCCGGCCTGCACAAACGACCTGAAATCGATGCGACCATACAGCAGGTGGCACTTATCACGCTGGGCATCAGTTCCATCTGGCTGGCCGGCAGCCTTTTTTCTCATCATGCCTGAGCCATCGAATCGCGAGATCAGTTAACCGGTCGAATCAATCGAAGATCTCATAGGCTGAGTAACCCTCGTTTCGATATTTTAATTTTTCCAGAATCAATACTTCAGTATCCATGCCCTCTCCCAAACCCTTATCTCCCAAAGTCGGTTTTGTCTCGCTCGGTTGCCCCAAGGCGCTGGTGGATTCCGAGCAAATTCTCACTCAGCTTCGTGCCGAAGGTTATGACATCTCATCCACCTACGAGGACGCGGACCTGGTGGTGATCAACACCTGCGGCTTCATCGACAGCGCGGTGGAAGAATCATTGGATGCTATCGGCGAGGCACTGGCGGAGAACGGCAAAGTCATCGTCACCGGGTGCCTCGGCGCCAAAGGCGACGGCGAGGTGGTCAAACAAGCTCATCCACAGGTCCTGGCTGTCACCGGCCCGCATGCGTTGCCGGAGGTCATGGCGGCGATACACATGCATCTGCCTCAGCCGCACGACCCTTATACCAGCCTGATCCCTCCGCAGGGAATACGTCTCACCCCCAGGCATTATGCCTATGTCAAGATTTCAGAAGGCTGCAACCATCGTTGCACATTCTGCATCATCCCCTCCATGCGTGGTGATCTGGTCAGCCGTCCCGTTAATCAGGTCATGCAGGAGGCAGAGAATCTGGTTAACGCCGGTGTCAAGGAGTTGCTCATCATTTCTCAGGATACGAGCGCCTACGGCGTCGACGTGAAATATCGCACGGGGTTCTGGCAAGGCAGGCCGCTCAAAACCCGCATGACGGAGCTGGTGCGCGCCCTGGGTGAATTCGGAGTTTGGGTTCGTCTGCACTACGTCTACCCCTATCCTCACGTGGATGAAGTCATCCCGCTGATGGCCGAGCGAAAAATTCTGCCCTATCTCGATGTACCGTTTCAGCATGCCAGTCCACGTATTTTGAAAGCAATGAAACGCCCCGCCAGTTCCGAGAACAATCTGGCACGCATCAGGCAATGGCGCGAGGTTTGCCCCGACATTACACTGCGCAGCACTTTCATCGTCGGTTTCCCCGGTGAAACGGAAGCGGAATTTGAAGAGCTTCTGGAATTTCTGCGGGAAGCGCAGCTGGACCGCGTCGGCTGCTTCGCCTATTCGCCGGTGGAGGGTGCCACTGCAAACGCGCTGCCCGATCACATTCCCGAAGAGATAAAGAAGGAACGCCACGCCCGCTTCATGGCGGCGCAGGAAGAAATCAGCACCGCGCGACTTACCCGGAAAATCGGCAAACGCATGACTGTGCTGGTGGATGAAATTCAGAAAAATAAAGCCATCGCTCGCAGCAGCGCCGACGCACCCGAG
The DNA here is from genome assembly GCF_000355765.4 of Nitrosospira lacus. Classification (NCBI taxonomy): domain Bacteria; kingdom Pseudomonadati; phylum Pseudomonadota; class Betaproteobacteria; order Nitrosomonadales; family Nitrosomonadaceae; genus Nitrosospira; species Nitrosospira lacus. Next base: position 2,890,149 of record NZ_CP021106.3, read on the forward strand.
ATCGACGGCGTGGTATACATCGATCACGCAAAAACAATGAAACCCGGCGAATTTATCGAGGTCGAAATTACCGGTTCTGATGCGCATGATTTATTTGCAAAAAGTGTGACGGGTTAGCTGGATATCGCGTAACCCGCGCGAGACAGCGAGGTAGGGTGCAATAAACGAAACTCATTACGCCGGATGTCAATCTCTCTATTCAGGCATGAATATGCCATAACAATCTCACCGCATGCTTATCTTGCCTCTGCTTCCTAATACCTATGCGGGCTGACTTATTTGAATACCGAACAAGAAAATCAGACCCATTAATGACAAAGGAGATTGATTTGAAAAAGATTCTTGTTATTGCGCTGAGCTTTATTGCCTTCACGACAACGGGGGCAGCGAATGAGATTGATAAGCGCCGGGTCCTCTCCATTAACGAAATGCAGCGGGATCACGTGCTTACCGAGATGCGAGCGCTGCTATCCGGGACACAGAATATTCTGGATGCGCTTTTAAGGGAAGATATGGTAGCGGTCGCGCGTTACGCGCGACCGCTAGGCATGGGAATGACGCACAAAGCCGAAGACCATCTCAAAGCGGTGCTGCCGAAGGAGTTCATGCAGCTTGGCATGTCGGTGCATAAGGATTTCGACCAGATCGCAATTGACGCGGAATCCTTGAAGGATCCCAAGCATACGCTGCGGCAATTGAATGAATCCATGAAAAAATGCAATGCCTGTCACGCTGGCTATCAGATTCGCGTCGAGAAGCCATCCACTCAATCGGGAACGCACCCCTCCCATGACCATCATCTGCATTAGCAATGCAGACACTAGCAGGTATTTGACAGAGCGGGAGAAGAAGATAAAACGGTTGCCAGCAGGTCAGAACTGCTCAACAGGCGCGATTCAAGCCTATACAAAAAAGTAATCAGGGTCAGAGTAACATTTCATGTCTGAAGAAATTACCCCGATCCTGATTTTTCTATTGTTATTATTTTTTTTCCTGCACTATTATTATTATTGTTGTTGCCCCTTCCACCCCCTGTTTCTTTTTCCCTGAGCCTGAAAATCTGAGTCAATAGCGTGCGTTGAATCCTTTTTTTCTTCATCATAAGATATGGTGAGGCTTATATACTATTAAGCCTCTCTCTTTTAAGCAAATCTTATGCCAGCTTCTAGAAACTAAGATATAACAGTAACTTGCCTATATATTCGGACATGAGAAAGATAGCCGTGTAAGAATTCTCGACACCCCTGTGCGGTTCTATCATGCAGGAATTCAAGAAGACATCACGGACGAAAAATGGCGATGGCGTGGCGTAAAATCAATGCATGGATGAAATTGCGGCGGAATTTGATGCATTGAATTGCGGTCAAATCGGGGGCGGGGTGTAATCTGATTTTTATAATCAGTCCGTAAAGGGCGCAATACTTGCCCCGAAAACCTTGAATGAGTTCTACTATGATGATTGCCCGGATCGCAATTCAGTACTCTTGGAATTTCTAAATCTGTTCGAGCGAATAAAGCGCTTTCGCGATGGAGCGAGATGGAAAATCGATCAGATCAAACTATGAAAGCCGCATTACCGTATTATTATCGTTAATATTGACCAGACCCAACCATGATGCCGGAGAACCAAGGCGATTCATCGACGGTGCTGCATCGTGCGACTGGCGAAGATGGCACGCCCCGGTTGATACTTGCCGGCAAATATACCCTTGCGGCTCTCGGGCAGCGGCTGCACACGCTGCCCGCCGAATTGGCCGCGTATACAGCCGACCCTGAATTACAGTGGGATTTAACGGGAATCGAGCAAATGGATGATGCCGGAGCGATACTGCTGTGGCGAGCCTGGGGCTCGCGCCGTCCTTCCCATTTACTGTTGCGGCCGGAGCAGGAGAGGTTGTTCAATCGCATGAAGGAGGCGCCGGCTCCGCCCGCACCCGTTCCACGCGATTTGCTGTGGCCCATTACCATTCTCGGGAAGGCCGTCTTTTTGCTGTGGGAACATCTGACCGGTCTCGTTGTACTGATTGGTCAAATGCTGTTGGACACAAAATATCTGGCCGGTCACCCCCCACGTATTCCGTGGCGTGAAATTTCCGCCAACCTGTACCGTACCGGTGCACAAGCGCTGGGTATCACCGCACTGGTGGGATTTCTCATTGGGGTCGTGCTGAGTTTTCTCTCCGCCAGGCAGTTGCAGACGTTTGGCGCCGACATATTCATCATCAATATTCTTGGCGTCAGCATAATTCGCGAACTCGGCCCCATGCTTGCCGCGATACTGGTGGCTGGACGCTCCGGTTCTTCCATGACCGCGCAACTGGGTGTGATGCGGGTAACTGAAGAACTGGATGCGTTGACTGTGATGGGAATACCTCACAGTCTGCGGCTGATCCTGCCGAAAGTCGTGGCGCTCGGTATCGCGATGCCACTGGTGGTGTTATGGACCAGCACCGTCGCACTGGTGGGAGGAATGGTTGTTGCCGAAATTCAGCTGGGGCTGAGCTATCAGTTTTTTCTGAATAAACTGCCGGATGTGGTCCCGGTCGCCAATTTGTGGCTGGGATTAGGAAAGGGCGCAGTGTGCGGTATGGTGATCGCGCTGATTTCTTGCCATTTTGGCTTGAGGATCAAATCCAACACCGAGAGCCTGGGTGCGGGTACCACCAACTCGGTGGTTACCGCGATCACCGTGGTGATTATTATTGATGCGATTTTCGCCATCGTTTTTTCCAACGTCGGATTAAGATAAGGCCGCTAATGATGAACAGCGAATGCCTTATTGAGATCGAAGGATTGCATACCCGCTTCGGCAGCCATGTGGTGCATGAAGATATTAATCTTTGCGTGCATCGCGGAGAAGTACTCGCGCTGGTAGGGGGTTCCGGCAGCGGCAAGACCGCATTGATGCGGCAGATGCTGGGCCTGGAAATGCCGGCGGAAGGTGCCGTCCGGATTTTTGGCGAACCCTTGGATGGCCACGACCGCAAGAAATTGCAATCCATGCGCAATCGCTGTGGAGTGTTGTTTCAAAAAGGCGCATTATTCAGCGCACTATCGGTATATGACAATATCGCGCTGCCAATGCGCGAGTTGCATATACTGGACGAGGGCATGATACGCGATCTGGTCATGCTCAAACTCAAAATGGTGGATATCGAGACACGACATGCGAGCAAGATGCCCGCGGAGCTCTCCGGGGGCATGATCAAACGTATTGCATTGGCGCGAGCCATAGCGCTGGATCCGGAACTGCTGTTCCTGGACGAACCCACCGCGGGGCTGGATCCGGAACTGAGCGAGGGGTTCGTCGAACTGATCCGGACCATGCGTACTGAGTTGACGCTTACCATTGTCATGGCGACGCACGACCTGGATACACTGGTGGCTCTTTCCGATCGCGTCGCCGTCCTGGCGGACCAGCGCATCGTGGCGCTGGGTGGTCTGCGCGAAGTTGTGGGTAAGACCCATCCATTCATCACAAATTTTTTCCGCGGGGAGCGTGGCCGGAAAGCACTGGGAAATAACGGCGATGTTTTATAGGGAGTCATTATGGAAAACCGTGCCCATGCCCTTGCGGCGGGTTTGTTCGTAATTTTTCTGAGCGCGGCCGTCGCAGCGGTTGCCATGTGGTTCAGCGGAGGAACCGCCACACGTGACAAATATCTGCTGGTATCGGAGTTCCCGGTTAACGGACTCAATCCCCAGGCGGTAGTGCGCTATCGTGGGGTAAGTGTCGGCAAGGTAGAGAATATTCGTCTGGATCCGGAAAACCCGCATTTGATTTTAATCCGCATTGCGGTGGATCGAGAGCTGGCATTGACCAAAAATGTATACGCGCAGCTTGGCTACCAGGGTTTGACAGGTCTTGCATTCGTGCAATTGAATGACGACGGCAAGCAAGCTGAACGACTAAAGACCGACCCGGATAATCCCGCGCAGATTCCCTTTCGTCCATCTGCCCTGGATAGCATAGCCGAGTCCGGGCAACGCCTGCTCGGTAACGCAAACGGGTTGGTCGAGCGATTGAATGTGCTGCTTAACGATCAGAACCAGGCACGATTCTCGCATATCCTGCGAAATACCGAGGGTCTGACCGGCAGCCTGCACGGCGCGGCCCGTCAACTGGAACCCGGACTCAAATCACTGCCTGGCCTGGCAGCTGACGCAAATTCAGTACTGAAGCACACCGATCAGCTGATAATCGACCTTAACCAGATCACCGCGAAAATAGGTCAGCAGGGAGGACCTGTCGACAGCCTGTCTCATACGGCTGGAGAGCTGACCGACACCATGCATAAATTGCGGGAAGCTACGGAAGGCATCACGCGTAACTCCCGGGGCGTGGATCGCTTTCTTATGCAACTGGAAGAGCAACCCCGAAGCTTACTGTTCGGCAGATCGCCGCCACTGCCGGGTCCGGGAGAAGATGGTTTTGTAGCACCTCAGGTATCACCCCAGGGAATCTCCAAATGAGAAAATTTCTAATTTTTTCGGTTATGCTGCTTGCCGGATGTGCAATTCCCCGAACCCAAACCTCTACGGCGATATATGACTTCGGGTTGGAGCGTCCATTTACTGCAACCGGTGTCGCCGATACATCCTCCAGGCAGCCGCGCCTATCAGCAAGTCTGCTGGTGACGTCGGCCTCCCCGGCATGGCTGGATAACCCCACGATCCAATATCGTCTGGTCTATCACGATCCCGCGCGGTCATATGCCTATGCAAGCAGCCGCTGGGCGGCGGCGCCCGCGAGTCTGCTCACACAGCGGATTAAGGGTCGCATTGCCGGTGTCAATAATGATGGGGTGATAGGCGCCGGTGATGGTGTGCGGGCGGACTATGCATTGCGTCTTGAACTGGAAGAATTCGCCCAGGTATTCGATACGCCCCATCAAAGCCGCGCAGTAATCAGATTGCGCGCCAGTCTCCTTGAAGGCGGCACACGCTCGTTGATTGCTCAACGCAGTTTCAGTATCGAGGAGATGGCCCCTTCACCCAATGCCGCCGGCGCGGTACACGCCTTGACTGAAGCAAGCGACACGTTGGTCGAGCAATTGATTTCTTGGCTTGCCGGCGAGCTCCCGGAAAAGAAGGAGCCGCCACCTTAATCCAGAATCCTGCAGTTGCCGCTCATTTTTTTGTTGAGCATCACGACTCGCATAATTTGCTGTCTAACTCAATCTTCGCCACCTGGGTAAGGTTTCTGCAGAGTAGAGTGCCGAGATCCTGGGGTGCAGGGGGCAAAACGCAACGACATGGAGGGGTTACTCCACAGAGCTGCAACATGGCCATGTACGCAAAAACCATACACCCCAACCATCCAACCGCCGGTCCAAGTTCAATAATACATCGGCGCTATTTATATGCACCAAACACCTTCTGCAACAATTTACTATCCTGACCCAGGGGATCGTTACGAATGAGGCGTTCCTCTTCCGCCATCATCAGATACAGACCGTCCAACGTTTTTTGTGTGACGTAGCCTTCGATATTTGCATATTTTTCCGCTACCGCACCAAATTTTCCGCCTTTGCGGGCAAAGTCATTGTATCTCTTGGCCAAATCCACTTGACCGGTAGCGTTCTTCACTATAGGCAGGAATTCTTGAGCAAGTTCCTCCGAAGTGGTAGCGCGAAAGTACTGGGTAGCCGAATCGTCACCACCGGCAAGAATTTTCTTGGCATTCTCCACCGGCATCTTCTCCACTGTGTCCACCATCAGCGTCCTGGCTTCGGCTGCTGCCACTTCAGCTACACGATTCATGGACACGATCAAACCATCAACATGCTTGCCCGCACCTAAAGTTCGCATCACCCCTTCTATTTTTTGTAGCGTGCCAGGTAAGGGAATTTTGACTTTGGGATTCTCAAGAAATCCGTTTGCGACGCCCACCCTGTCTACCGCCGCGTTGACACCTTGAGTAAGCGCTTGCTTCAGGCCGGCAGCCGCGTCCTCCTCGGATAGCGCGTCGATTTCCGCAGCGAGGGTAGGCATGGAAACCAGAATCCAGACAAAAAAGATCGTGACGGTACGCATGGTACAACTCCCATTGAGTGCCTTTGATTGATTACCCATGAGAATCCTCGCCTTTCTATGTTGAGCCGAAACACTCGTTGAATGAATCTCTACGCTATACCTGCTTCGTGCGCTTGTTGATCGGCATGATAACTGGAGCGCACCATCGGGCCACAGGCAGCGTTGCTATACCCCATTTCGAGCGCCGCACGCTCGAATTCCTTGAATCCTTCCGGTGGCACATAGCGCAGCACGGGTAGATGTCCCATGCTGGGTTGGAGGTATTGGCCGATTGTGAGCATCTCGACATCATGTTTGCGCAAATCACGCATCACTTCAAGAATTTCCTCGTCAGTTTCTCCCAGACCCAGCATTAATCCGGATTTAGTGGGAATTTCCGGGAAACGTGCCTTGAAGTCTTTCAGCAATTTGAGCGAATGCGCATAATCAGCGCCGGGACGGCACTGCTTGTAGAGGCGTGGCACTGTTTCAAGATTATGATTCAACACGTCAGGAGGGCAGGCGAATAATTTATCCAGCGCTACTTCCAGCCTTCCACGGAAATCCGGTACAAGAATCTCTATTTTTGTTCGTGGCGAATAGGTGCGGACTTCACGTATGCAGTCCACGAAATGCTGTGCGCCGCCATCACGCAGATCATCGCGATCAACACTGGTTATGACGACATACTTTAGCTTCATGGCGGCGATGGATTGAGCCAGGTGCAAGGGTTCCTCGGCATCCGGCGGCGAAGGCTTGCCATGCGCCACATCGCAGAAAGGACAACGGCGTGTGCAAAGATCACCCAGAATCATGAAGGTGGCGGTGCCTTTGCCAAAACATTCGCCGATATTGGGACAGGATGCTTCTTCGCATACGGTATGCAATTTCTGCTCCCGCAGAATCCGCTTGACTTCGTGGAATCCCTGACTGTTGGACGAGCGCACCCGGATCCAAGACGGTTTACGCAGCAACTCGCTTTGGGTTTGCGGCGCGATTTTGATAGGGTTGCGTGCGGTTTTAGCCGCGCCTTTCTGACGGGTTTCAATGGTCATGTCAAAATAATCTCATTCTTCGATAGGGGATACAGCTAAAAATCCGTATTTGGCGAGCGTCAAGCCTTGGAAATTACGCCACCTAGTCTTTCAATCGCAATGCTGGCACGATCAGAAATTTCCATCGATCTCTCAAATCGTGAGGAGCCTGATTTTTAACTTGTCGGCAAGTTCGCCACTCAGTTTCTCCCATCCGTCGACTACGCCGAGATCCCTGGTTTGCGTTACCTGCAAGCCCGAATAACCGCAAGGATTGATTGCGGCAAACGGTCTCAGATCCATGTCCACATTGAGAGCCAAGCCATGATAACAATGGCCGTTTTTTATTTTCAATCCCAACGCCGCGATCTTCGCACCATTCACATACACACCCGGTGCATCCACGCGGCCTTCTGCGCCGATGTGATAATCCCGCAGCAAGTCTACCACGGCACCCTCCATTCTTCTGACCAGCTCGCGGACACCGAGTTTAAGGCGGCGCATATCGAGCAACAGATACGCGACAATTTGTCCGGGACCGTGATACGTAATCTGTCCGCCGCGATCTGTCCGGATCACGATAATGCCGTTGTTATGGAGCAGATGCTCGGGTTTGCCCGCAATGCCCTGTGTGTAAACCGGCGGATGTTGCAACAACCAGATTTCATCAGGCGTATTCTCCGTGCGGGATGCGGTGAAATCTTTCATCGCCTGCCAGATGGAAAGATAGTCCGCCAAGCCGGTATACCTTCGAATTCTCAATTCTGAGCCGGGACTTGGTTCCACGGACCCGGTTCCAGGCATAAGATATCCCTGTTCCAAAAGCATATCCCGAAATTACTCAGAGTCCGATCTGGGGATGTTCAAAGCGCCATGACCACCATTGGGTGATCGCACAATTCCTGATATAACGCGTCCAGCTGTTCACGGGAAACGGCGCGAACCGTGCAGGTTAGACTCAGATACCTGTTCTTTCTGCTGAATTTGACCTCCAGGTTTGACTCATCGAAATCCGGAGCGTGACGTTTTACGATCATCAGTACCGCCCGGGTAAATTCCTGCCCGCCATGCTCCGCCAGGACGGCGGCAATGGAATCATCCGCCGCGGACAGGATGGCATCGCTTTTCTGGGAAACACTCGGCTTCACTGGTAAACCATCCACGCGCCCCATGATCTTGACAGGAAAATCGCAGGGATATTCGATTAACGAGGGTTGCACGGAACTACTCATAGCGGAGAACGCTAGTGGCTCCCTTGGAATGTTGAAGTACCGCCCCGCATTACGGTGCTCTTGTAATTCTGATAGAGCTGGTGCAGCAGGGCAAACATCGCTCCCGGTCTACCCTCGCCCACTGGTTTGCCATCGAGACGGGTAATGGGCATGATTTCTTTGGTTGACGATGTCAGCAGGATTTCCTGGGCAGTACGCACTTCGTACTCGGACACCTCTCTCACTTCGTACGGGATTTCATTGGCGGCCGCAAGTTCAAGCACGACATCATAGGTGATTCCGGGCAGCATCAAATGATTTTTTGGCGGCGCCAGCAGCACCCCGTCTTTTATCACAAAAATATTGCTGGCCGCACCCTCAGTCATAAAGCCTTCCCGCAGCAGCACTGTTTCGATCGCGCCCGCGTCAATCGCCATTTGTCGCAATAGCACATTGGGTAACAACGAAATTGCCTTGATATCGCAGCGTAGCCATCTGTTGTCGCTGGCTGTGATAGCGGCAACACCGGTAGCGAGCAACTCTCCCGGCGGTGTCAGCAGCGGGTTGCTCATGATGAATACCGTAGGCATGACGCCCTTTGGAAAAGCATGATCGCGTTTGGCCACACCACGAGTAACATGCAAGTATAGATATTGATCATCACTCTCATTGCTGGCGATGATTTGTTCCAATAAATTACTCCATTCCTTGTCGGAATGTGGGTTTGCCAGGCGAATCCCGTCAAGGCTGTGCTGCAACCGGAGCAGGTGCTCGGCCAGACGAAAGGGCTTGCGGGAATACACAGGGATCACTTCATACACGCCGTCACCAAAAATGAAGCCCCTATCCAGCACCGGGATGCGGGCTTCCTCGATAGGCATGAAATCACCGTTGAGATAAATCATGATGATCCTTGTAAATAAAATCGGTAATGAAATGCATACGCACAGATTCGTGCTAATTGAATAATAGCTGCACGCTGTCCCAGGCGCGGCCAAAAAAATTTGCCGCACTCACGGTTTCCAATGCCACCAGTGGATGTTCCGCCATAGGCTTGCCATTGAGTGTGAATTTCACCATCCCTACTTTCTGTCCCGCACTGATGGGAGCAATCAAAGGCTGCTTATATTCCATCCTGGCTTTCAGTTTATCGGCCTGGCCCTTCGGGAGCGAGAAATAAACATCATAACCAAACCCTGTCTTAAGACTATTCTGTGCACCCTTCCACAGCTGGATGGCTGTTACTTCACGTTCTTTTTGATAAAGGTGAACGGTATCGTAAAACTGGAAGCCGTAGTTCAACAGGCGCTGACTTTCCATGGTACGCATGTTATCGGAGGCGGTTCCCATCACTATGGAAATCAATCGCCTGTCGCCGCGTTTGGCAGAGGTAATGAGGCAATAGCCGGCGGCTTCGGTATGGCCTGTCTTGAGGCCGTCGACGTTAGGGTCGAGCCATAGCAGGCGATTGCGATTGGGCTGTGTGATCTTGTTGTACGTATACTCCCGCAACGAATAAAGCGGGTAGTATTCCGGAAAATCACGGATCATGGCCGCCGCCAGCAAGGCAAGATCTTGAACGGTGGTGTAATGATCAGGATGCGTCAGCCCGGTGGAATTGGCAAAGCGCGTGTTCTTCATGCCCAGACGCGCCGCCTCCTTGTTCATCATTTGCACGAAAGCACTCTCTGAACCGGCAACAGCTTCCGCCAGTGCTATGCAGGCATCATTACCTGACTGCACGATCATGCCGCGCATTAATTCGTCAACCGTTACCGACCGGTTGGGCTCAATGAACATGCGCGAACCTTGCGCGCGCCAGGCGCGGTCGGATACCGGCACGGCTTGCGTCAACGTGATGCGCTTCTGCTGGAGGGCTGAAAAGACGACATGCGCTGTCATCAGCTTGGTGAGCGACGCGGGTTCCACGCGTTCACGCACATTCAGGCCGGCTAAAGTCTGCCCGCTCTGAAAGTCGGTGAGAATATAGGATTTGGCGGCTACCGATAAAGAGGGTGGCGGCACCACGTCATACTTGGTTTGCTGGGCGGCCACGGGAAGCGCTACAAAGCACAGCAGTAACGAGAATAAGCGTTTCATGGCAAACTGCAAAAAACGTTATTATATCCCAGCCACGTGGAACACGTACCGGCCGAAACAGCTATCTGCGTTATCGTTTGCCACGGCACACGCCAAACCCGTCATTCCAGCCCATTCGATACTGACTCTCGGCGGAGAAACGGCGTTCGTCCTTGAATCCGTAGGAAGTTTTCTTGGCGGTTTCGCAACCATCGATATAACCGTCCTTGAAGGCGGGCGAATAGCCGGTAAGATTATAGGCGGGCCGGGTGCTTGGCGGCAACGGGCCGGAAGCACGCTGCCCTTGTCCCGTCGCCGCGCAGCCCATCATTGTAAAAACCAAAAAGATTGCCGCGGTTAAACGCATCACCCCCTCCCCCGCCTGTCCAGAATTCGCTTGCGGTTTACCATAATAAGCCACCAACCGGTCCATCTCAATCAAAGGTGTCCGTGAAACAGGTTATTGCTTGTTGAAGCCGGTCAACGCCGGCGCCCACTGCCGAAGATGCCCCCTAAAACCCCCCGGAAGATCTCGCGGCCAACCTGCGAGCCGATCGAACGCGCCGCGCTTTTGGCTGCCGCATCGAGAATACCTGGATGATGCCCCCCGCGAGGACCGGTTTTGCCGAGAAGCATGCCGCCCAGCATGTCCATCATGCCGCCACCCTGCGTAGTCTGTGTTTCGCTACTTGCCTGTTGCGCCGCTTCACTCCCGGTATCCTGCCTGGTTACGGTGCGGCTTTTGATTATTTCATAAGCCGATTCGCGATCCACTATCTGTTCGTAATGTCCGAAAATAACAGATGACTTGATGATGGCCGCGCGTTCCGTATCGGTAAGCGGGCCTATTCGCGAGGCCGGCGGGTAAATGAATGCCCGTTCCACAATACAGGGGCGGCCCTTCTCATCCAATAACGATACAAGTGCCTCGCCAACCGAGAGTTCTGTAATGGCCTTCTCGGTGTCGAACTCAGGATTGGCGCGCATGGTTTGCGCCGCCGACCTGACCGCTTTCTGGTCACGCGGCGTAAATGCGCGCAAAGCATGTTGTACACGATTGCCAAGCTGACCCAAAACACTCTCGGGAACATCAAGCGGATTCTGTGTCACAAAATACACCCCGACCCCTTTGGAGCGTATCAATCGCACTACTTGCTCGATTTTCTCCAGCAGTGGACGGGGCGCTTCGTTGAATAGCAGATGGGCTTCATCAAAAAAGAACACCAGTTTTGGCTTCTCGGGATCGCCAATTTCCGGCAGGTGCTCGAATAGTTCGGACAATATCCACAGCAGGAATGTCGAGTATAGCTTTGGTGAATTCATGAGCTTGTCAGCGGCAAGAATATTGATCATTCCTCGGCCCTGACTATCAGTCTGCATCAAATCGCTGATGTCGAGCATCGATTCGCCGAAGAAGTAACTGCCTCCCTGCTGCTCGATTTCAAGCAGCGAGCGCTGGATCGCGCCGATCGAGGCAGCGGAGATGTTGCCATACTCAACGGTTAAATTCTTGGCGTTGTCGCCGACAAACTGCAACATCGCGCGGAGATCTTTCATATCAAGCAGCAAGAGGCCGTTATCGTCCGCGATCCGGAATACCAGTGCCAGCACACCCTGTTGCGTGTCGTTCAGATTGAAGAGCCGCCCGAGCAGCAATGGCCCCATATCAGATATTGTTGCGCGTACCGGATGTCCGGATTTTCCGTATATATCCCAGAAGGTGACCGGACACGCCGTCCACCGCGGCTCGTCGAGTTTGAGTTGCGCCAACCGCTCCCCCATTTTCGGGGAACTCTTGCCCGGAGCGGCGAGCCCCGACAAGTCGCCCTTGATATCTGCCAGAAATACCGGCACACCGATTGAGGAGAATTGTTCAGCCAATACCTGTAGCGTAACGGTCTTGCCGGTACCGGTCGCACCGGTGATGAGTCCATGTCGATTGGCAAGACCGGGCAGCAATCCGATTGGATGACCGGAAGTTGCGATCAATAATGGTTCTGACATAAAAATTCCATAGGTCGGGGAGGTTAATGAAGCTTCATAATCACGTCGGTATGGCTGGGTTGACCGAATTCATTCGAATTCACCATCCAGATGAAGGCCGTGGAATATAAAAATTATTTAAAATCAAATCGTTAAACGGATAAATAAGCGGTTAACCACCGGATTCAGATCTAATACTTTACTTCCTCCTTCACCCTGCCCAGCTCGCAATCTCCAGCAAGAGGAGCAGCAGAAGCCACAGCACCAGCGTACGCCAGATCAGGCCGACGGTACTTTGCAGAAAGTCCATGTCGGCATCCTCGCCCACGCCTAATTCCGGGCGATGGTACTGCCCGTCGGGCTCACGCAGCGAATCTCCCAGGCGAACTCCCAATGCACCGGCGCCGCTGGCGAGAATAATGCCTTCGGCATGATCCATCCACGAAGCGGCTTGTGCGCGCCAGCAATACACTGCATCCTCAAAATTACCGGCAATCGCGAAACTCACGGCGGTTGACCTTGCCGGTATCCAGTCTATGACCTCGAACGCTTTGGCCGCAAAATGGCCAAATGCATCCGGTGCTTGCTCCGCCTGGTTTGCCCAACGCTCACTCAATAATTCCGCGAGACGATACAGCACGGGGCCCAGTGGCCCCGGCAGAACAACAAAGCAGATGATTATAGCGAAGACATAACGATGCGAATGAATCAATCCCAATTCGATGGTATTCCGTGCAATTTCCGCGCTGCCGGATTCATCTGCCGGTACACCGCGCCATTCCCTCAATAACCTGCGGGCCATAAGTAGATCCCCATTCCTGAGCGCATCCTTGATCGCAGCGAACGAGTCACTGAAATAGCGAAATCCCATGGTGAGATAAAGTATAACCACGTTCCATGCCCACCCTAGCAACGGGCTGAGGTTATATAAAAGATAATAGATCCACCCAGTGAATATCAGCACCGGAACCACTGCGACGATCCAGGCGGCAACGCCATGACGGCGCACACCGGTGTTGAAGTAGCGCTCCAGCGCATCGGCATAGGAGAGAAACAGCAAAATGATGCGGTTTCGATCCCCGCTGGGACGCCATTGTTCCAGCAGGAGAGCAAAAATGAGCGAAAATAAGGTCATTGCAAAAGGACCATGTTTATCTTTTTCATCCCGATTTTAACAATAATTTCAGCAGCTTGCCCATTTCCGCCGGATTGCGGGTCGTCCTGATCCCGCACGCTTCCAGTACAGCGAGTTTTTCCTGCGCCGTGCCCTTGCCGCCAGAGATGACGGCTCCCGCGTGTCCCATGCGCCTGCCCGGCGGCGCGGTGACACCTGCGATGAAACCCGCCACCGGCTTCTTCATATTGTCCCTGACCCAACGGGCGCAATCCTCCTCATCGGAACCCCCGATCTCACCCACCATTAAAACCGCATCCGTTTCATCATCGTCGTTGAATAGCTTCATTACGTCCAGGTGCTTCAATCCGTTCACCGGATCACCGCCAATGCCGATACAGGTGGATTGTCCCAGTCCCTGCTCCATCAATTGAGCCACCGCTTCATACGTCAGTGTGCCGGAGCGCGACACCACGCCGATACGTCCCTTCTTATGAATGTAACCCGGCATGATACCGATCTTGATTTCGCCGGGTGTAATGATGCCGGGACAATTGGGGCCGATCAACCGGGTTTTTCGCCCTTGCATCCTGTAGCAGGTGCGCAGCATGTCGCGAACCGGAATGCCTTCGGTAATACAAACCACTAGATCCAGTTCCGCATCCACCGCTTCGTCAATCGCGGCGGCGGCAAATGGCGGCGGCACATAGATCACCGAGACGGTTGCGCCGGTCGCCTGTTTCGCTTCCCTCACGGTGGCGTAAACCGGGATACCCTCGAAATCCTCACCCGCTTTCTTAGGATTCACCCCGGCGACAAAGCAGTTCTTTCCGTCGGCGTAATCGCGGCACATGCGGGTGTGGAATTGCCCGGTCTTGCCTGTAATGCCCTGCGTCATGACCCGGGTGTTCCGGTTAATCAGGATCGCCATGACTACACGCTCCCTTCCGCCGGCGCCATGGTCGGCTTTGTCGATGGGGCCGTCACTTCCGATGCTGAAGCCGCTGCCCTCACGGCCTGCTCCGCCGCATCCGCCATATTGCCCGCCGAAATGATCGGCAGGCCGGATTCGGCGAGGATCTTTTTTCCCAGATCCTGATTGGTGCCTTCAAGGCGCACCACCAGCGGGACATTCAGCTTCACTTCCCGCGCCGCTGCGACCACACCCTCGGCGATCACGTCACATTTCATGATGCCGCCAAATATATTGACCAATATGGCCTTCAATTGCGGGTTACGCAGCATCAGCTTGAACGCCTCTGTTACCTTCTCGGCGGTGGCGCCCCCGCCCACATCGAGAAAGTTGGCGGGGCTTCCGCCATAGAGCTTGATGATATCCATGGTTGCCATTGCCAGACCTGCGCCATTTACCAGGCAGCCGATATTGCCATCCAGTGAAATATAGGAGAGATCATGTTTGGACGCCTCGATCTCCGCCGGGTCTTCCTCGTCAAGGTCACGCAGGGCGGTAATCTCAGGATGACGGAACAGGGCGTTGTCGTCAAAATTCATTTTTGCGTCGAGCGCAACTACATGATCATCCGTAGTGAGTATCAGCGGATTTATTTCGACCAATGACGCATCGGTACTGTCAAAGGCTCGGTATAACCCTTGCAAAAGAGCCTGTGCTTCCGCGGCGGCGAACTCCGGAAAATCAACCTTGCGGACGATGTCCTCAGCATCATGCGCCCTTAGCCCGCTCACGGGGTCGATAAACACCTTGTGAATTTTTTCAGGTGTCCTGGCGGCAACTTCCTCGATATCCACGCCCCCTTCCGAACTTGCCATCAGACACACGCGACGGGTGCCACGATCCACCACTAGGCCAACATAAAACTCCTTTTTGATCTCGGCACCCTGTTCTATTAAAAGCCGCCGCACAACCTGACCTTGCGCGCCGGTCTGATGCGTAACAAGCGTCATTCCCAGTATCTTCCCGGCAAACTGCTTCACTTCACCAAGTGACCTTGCCACTTTCACCCCGCCACCCTTGCCGCGCCCACCGGCATGGATCTGCGCCTTGACCACCCATACAGCGCCACCCAGCTTTCCGGCGGCATCCATCGCCTCCTCCACGCTGAAGCAGGCGATGCCTTCGGGCGTGGTGATGCCGAACTCGCGCAAAATCTTTTTAGCCTGATATTCGTGGATTTTCATCGACCCCTCCGGCAATTCGGAAAATGAAGTATAGCGTAATAACTTTACGGCGTTATGGACAGGAGAAATGGCCTCCCCGGTGGGCCGTATTGCTAGGACTTGACACTGAAAGTGGGCAAAGACTCGCGTCGTATCGAGTTCATCGCCCATCATCACCAGTCAACCTCGACCGGGAATGCCGTTAATAGCATGCGCGCCCGGCCTCGAATACATCGCGTGCGGAATACAACAGAATCGTTAATTCACTGGCTATCACCTTCATTTATAAGTTTAAAGTTTATAGGCGTGCAATCCCCTACCATTACACTGCTTTTATATATTGACGGACCACCTTTGCTGACAAGAACCGAAAATCTGGCTGCACCGCTGTTTTCCTTAAAAAACGAATAGATCTGGGATTCTTCTGAATCATGGTAATGAACCAGAAAGGCTGCCTCTGTTTCGTTTCGGCGAAGTGGAAATACCTTTGCGCCATCCTGAGCCGTCGAATGATTCCGCTTTGTGGAATCAATGAAAATAATGTCGAAATCGTCCTTTCCAAACTTTCGCAGGGTAAAAGCCCCTTTCGGCACCGTATCTATCTTCCATTCACTGTCTTCCTTTGCCAACACGCCTTTATGCGCAAAATATGCATGGCCAACGGGGTTTGTGCATGTCGTAACCTGTTGAGCAAAGAGGAGGGCGGGCAACATTGACAACAGGAAAAACAGGGATGCTTGAATGGTTACAGTAGTACGCATAAATTGGACAGGCCGAACTATTTCTATCAAATAGATAGTTCAAATTGGAAATTCTAAAACAATAATCCTAAATCCGGCGGTTGGACAGAGTGGAGCTATGAAGTTTTTAGGGTACAGACAAATCGTAACAGCGCGGACCGACTATTCCATCCCGGATGCAACGAAGAAAATCCTTGTGAATCATAACACTGAAATGAAATGTAAGTGGTCAATCGCCGGATAACTATATTTGGCTCTTTCTGTACTTTCGTTATGACGATCATTTTTTGCGTTTCTTTGGTCGAATGGTCTTCTTTTCTTTCGGCTCCCAATTTTTCGTACGGCCCAGAGCTTCGTTCCAGCGCCCACGTAGCTCGGCCACGCGGGTGCGCGACATCGTTGGTTCAAAGACTTTCTCGATTTGCCATTGGGTGGCGATCGCAGCAGTGTTTTGCCAGAAACCGACAGCGAGTCCCGCGAAATAGGCGGCACCCAGCGCGGTCGTCTCGACCACCGCGGGGCGCACCACGGGCACACCGAGCAGATCGGCCTGAAATTGCATCATGGGTTCACTGCGCGCCGCACCTCCATCGACGCGCAGTTCCTTGAGGTGCTTGCCGGTATCCGCATGCATCGCATCGATCAGATCCGCGACCTGGAAGGCAACCCCTTCAAGCGCGGCCCGCGCAATATGTGCGGCGCGGGTATCACGCGTGAGGCCGATTATCAACCCGCGCGCGTAGGGATCCCAATGCGGCGCGCCGAGTCCGGTGAAGGCCGGTACGAAGACTACACCGCCACTATCCGGTACCGATGCTGCCAGCATGTCCGCCTCCTGCGCAGACCGCACGAGTTGCAGTCCATCCCGCAGCCACTGCATGATCGCACCACCAACGAAGACACTGCCTTCCAGCGCAAATTCCTGCTTCTTGCCGATTTTCCATGCCACCGTGGTAAGCAGGCGCTGCGTTGACGCGACGGGCTTGGTGCCGATATTCTGTAACAGGAAACAGCCAGTGCCATAGGTGTTCTTCGCCAGCCCGGGCTGCACGCATAATTGTCCGAAAAGGGCCGCCTGCTGGTCACCTGCCGCGCCAGCCAAAGCGATATGCGCGAGACCGGGCGTAGCGATTTCCCCATATACTTCGCTCGAGGAGCGTACCGTCGGCAGCATGTTCTCCGGAATACGGAAAAGTTTGAGCAGATCCTTGTCCCACACGCCGGTGTGGAGATTGAACAGCATCGTCCGCGAGGCGTTGCTCACATCGGTGACATGCACCTTCTTGCCGCCGGTTAGTTTCCAGATGAGCCACGTCTCCACCGTGCCGCATATGAGTTTACCTGCTTCCGCTCTAGCCCGCGCACCGGGGATATGATCAAGAATCCAGGCGATCTTCGTCGCGGAAAAATACGGGTCGAGAATCAATCCGGTGAGTTTCTGGATCGTTCCATCGTGGCCCGCTGCACGCAATTCATCGCACATACCGGCGGTGCGGCGATCCTGCCAGACGATGGCGTTATATACGGGATTACCGGTCTCCCGATCCCACACGATGGTCGTCTCGCGCTGATTGGCGATACCTGCGCCAACAACGTCGTACGGCCGAATGTGCGCGCGATCAAGCGCTTCTACGGCTACCACTACCTGAGTAAGCCAGATCTCCTGCGGGTCATGCTCGACCCAGCCGGGTTGGGGAAAAATCTGACGTATTTCCTCCTGTGCGACGGCACAAATCTGGCCTTCATGATCGAAGACGATGGCGCGTACGCTGGTCGTGCCGGCATCGAGGGCGAGGATGTAGCGCATGCGATTAAGACTCTGACCAGATTCAGGTTGCGCTGATAGAACAAGGTTTGTCAGCGTAAAAAAAGTGACTTATTATGCCGCTAAAAGAGTCGATCGATCCCACCCTTTTAGTCAGATCAAATAATAATCCCTTTCTTGGACCCAATATCACCCGATCGTAACCCAACACAACAAAAAAAGGTTAGCTGCAGAGCTAACCTTTTTAAATGGGTGGGTGTGGTTGGACTCGAACCAACAACCAAGGGATTATGAGTCCTTTCCAATCAATATGTCATAACAAACCACAATACATCAAAGCAATTGAATCAGTAACTTATTACTTTTTATTTATTCCGGTTAATCGCGCTTTGTTGCCGTGTTTTATTGGTAAGTGTCCCGCTAGTGTCCCACAGAGGGGATGGGGATAGTGGGGGTATAACCCCGTCTAGCGAAACACCCCCCCGGCTTAAATAGGTACCTCCCCGTCTTTCCTTTCTGTAATTTGCAAAAAAAATTCTGTAAAATAATTCCCCTTGCCGTCAATAGTTCCCCTACGCATTGGGTAAGTAGTGGCAGGTGCTAATAACGAGTGATTCTTCAACGTTTCTAGATAGCCATTGCGGAAAGCGTGTAAAGCTAAAAAACAACAATATAGGGGCTATCGTGAAATCGAAAAACAGTAGTAGCTTATTCAAGATTCTTATTGCGCTTGCCCTTTCAAGCCAAGTCTATGCGTCGGATGATGATCCTTCTACCGAGTGCATTAAAAATCTAGCTTCTGCTCCCGATCTATCAATCCTTAAAGACAAAATTGCACTATCTGACATTCGTGAGCAAACACTCGAAATGCTTTCGAATCGAAAGAAACCTCTCCTCAAAGAAAAGAAAGGAATTTCGCTATGGATCGTTGAGGCGGAAAAGTGTATGCAAGACGGTGAGCAATGGCGGGAACTAAATTATCCTGCGCAACTGAATGCCCGGATAAATACTTTCGTTATGGATTTTAAATCCTTAGCGGCCAGCTTATATGGAGATGAGCTCAGTTATGGGGAGTTCGCACGTAAACGCGCAGCCATCACAGCGGTTTTTCAAAATGATTCTACAGAAATCGTTCAGGCATTATTGAGTAAACAGACGGAGCAAGCTGAGTTAAAAAACCAGAAAGCGCAAGAGGCATCTCATGAGCAAGCTCGGCAAAATCAGCAACAGGCGTACCAAGAAAAACAGTTACGACTTCAAGAGGAATTTCAGGCTCAGCAAGATTTGAACAGCCAGAGGCAGAATATTATAAATTACATGAGTAATCAAAGACCAGTCACGCCGGTTCAGATACCGCTTTACCAGATGCGGCCGATACAAATACCCAATACCTCTACTACGCGATGTCAATATCTCGGCAATCAGCTAGTGTGTAATACGAATTAATCAGCGGAAAATTGGCGCCACGGTAAATCAACCCTTACTTGATCTCGCGCACACGCGCGCGCAACAGATGTTAACGTTAGGCACCGAAAGGCGTAACTGCGCTTCGCGCACATGCGTACGTGAGAGATGACGTAACTATTTGGTTTTAAACTGAAACAGCACGTTTCAGGGAATGCGGTTTAAATCTGGAATGGATTGCTAGAGCTAAGTCCGTAGCGTACGTTCTAGCCATTTATTTGTTGCAGGGTAGGCTTAAACCCCCTTACCGTGAAAAGATAACGCGTCGTACGTCTACAGTGGGGACAGGAAATGGATTCCTAAGTGTGGTTGTGTTCACGCTTGGGCACGGTTATTGAATCTTTACGTAATGACTTAGTTGTCCCTCGCGCACACGCGTGCTAGCGTTCTTACAGTTGGGTTACATCTCTATAGACGTGAAGGCTATGTCTATTACGTCCCTGTTAATTTCCTAGATCGTCAACGTACTGGGTTTTAGTTTGTGTAATGATTGCATTCTTTGGTTCGTACACCGTTGGCCATCCCTTTACTATAGCTTCCTCAAGCAGCGTTACAGGATTGAAACCTTTTTCCTTGAAAGAAAGTAAATTTCTAATGGTTAATTCCTCTGCATGTTCGGTTAGAGGTTTTTTAAGTTTCTCTCTGTGTTCTTTAAAAGCATCCCACAGATAGGAGGGTAGCCACTCAGGGATATGGCTTTTCACGTTATGTTTCTTAGCTTGATTTACTGATCTATACTTTGAACTACTAGAGTCAATCTCTTTGACCGCCTTTAGTTTATAAGATTGACCGCCTTCGCTCAAATCAGTAACTTGAATGTTCGGAAGGACATCAACCTCTTTGACTGCATCAACACCTTGAGGCCATGAGATAGAATAATCATTTCGTTTCCATTGTTGACCTCCAAGCCCACGTTTCTTGATATTCAGCCATTTTGATTCGCTCGATTTCTGCAAGTGCGTAATGATGGATTGACGACTTAAGCTGGTTTCCTTATTCAACGTATCGATTGATGGGAAGCAACTTGTGCCGAACTCATTCATGTGACATGAGAGAGTCAACAAGACATGCTTTGTGGTTGCTGGCAGATCGGAGTTAATCATAGCCTTGCGCCATTTGAAAAGCGGTTTAACGGTATTAGCCATGCTTACCTGTATCCTTCATTGTTTGGTTACTCCAAGTAAACAGGGATTGCCGTCCAAGAGCGCTTTCTAACGATTATTTCTGAAAGGGTAGGCTAAACCCCCTTACTATGAAGAAATAATGCCTAGGAGGCATTCATACCGCCACAAATAGACTGCTTCCAGGGGACGGTTGACAACCGTCTACGCACTAGCGTTTAGATCGACGTGTTTTAATTTTGAACAGTTCCCAAAAGCCGGGATGCATCTTGCTATACCCGGATTCCCATTTCTGCCATGTGTTGACGTTGCAATAAACAAGGGAAGCGGCAGCGGCCTGAGTTAGCCCCACCGCTTCACGTGCAGATTTTATTTCTATTGGGGGCGGATGCTCCCCTGCTTTTATGACAGTCACTAGTGCGATGCTTTATGGCTAAAACACTCATTATAAGGTAGGCACTCCGTAATTTCTTTAATTAATTGACGTCTTTGTACCTTTCCCACCACTTCCGTATTTCGCTTTCTTTCCACCTAGGATGCCCCCTACCTCCTCCCGCTACCGGCACACGTATTGCCTTCGGGAATCCCGGATGCGGAGCGAACCTTTCTAAAACTTGCCTTCCCGGATTCTTGCCTTCTATATCCATGTAAGCAGCTATCGTCTTCGCACTCCATAGCCCGTCCCTTGGGTTGAGTCTATCCGCTACCGCAGCGGCTATCTGCTCTACGAGGTCATCAGTCATTGGTCACGCCTTGAGCAGTCAGAGCTTCCATTGTGTCTTCTTTCTCATGTTGGGCGATGCGCCTGGCTGTGAGGAATACTATACGCTCCCGCGCCGCCGCCATCTGTAAGTCGGTCATTGGTATCCCTTGCTTTTCAAGTCTGCCAAACTCTTTGCGTATGAATTCCAAACTTTGCCGTGCCATAAAACCCCCTATCGGTTAGATTGCTTACGTGATAAAAGATATGCGCTACACGGATCACAATACGTCATTATTACATGTAAGGCAAGAGGGTTAATCAAATATATTTTGCTGGTTATCCGCTTCCTCTTTAACATTAGCTAAGCAATAAGGGGGGCGTGATTAAACGTAGGGTACACAGTGGCATATATTCATTGTTACCTTCTGGCGGTACAGTGAAAGTGTCAAAAAGTGCCTTTATCGTACCTTCTCACGGTACTGTGACAATCTCTGCTGTACCTTTAAACGGTACTGTACTGTACCCGCTAACGGTACTGACTGTACCTTCTAAGGGTACAGACTTTGCAATTTTAGGAGGCGGTATGGGGTTCATGTGTGTATATGCTCCCTTATGGTAATTCTTGCTTTGAATGTCCAGTCCTATGAAGTTTGATATTGGTAGCCAAGTTACCGCATATTGTGAAGCTCCAGCATTTAGTCCACCGGTCTTGGTAAGAATTATCAATTTGCGGTCTATCAAAGTAGCCCTTGCCCTCTGTACCACGCTCCGCGAAGTCCAGCCCCGTCTCTCTAGCCAAGCGGATGATAATTGCAGGTGTCCGTTATTCCTCCCGTTATGTTGGCGCATTAGCTCGAATAATAGTGCCTTAGCAGTGTGGCTTGCTTCCATCCAGGCCGCGCTATCAAGTACACAAATAGGAATCCCAACATACTGGCTGTCCATAGCCTCCAAGGGCCGTTTCTGTACGCTTCGTCCCATCGCTTAACCATCAAGTCTTGAGATATAGCAATATAAGCCCCACGCATCCGTTTTGGACAAGTCGGCAAGATCATCACAAACCCCCATGTGAGAATATCGAATGCATAGCTCCTGTAATCGTTCTGTCCATGCTTCTCCCTTATTAATGCTTTCCATATTTTCCTTTTGTTTGCCGCATAACTAGCGCACGGCGTTTTAATGTGGTATTATGACAGGAAGGAGGTTATAAGAAAAAGATACGAATAGCCGTGTTTTCAGCGATCCTTTTCTATTACCCTACCTACTACCCCCTTACCTATCAGTTAATATCGCAGCCAGCGTTAACGGTAACGCAGTACTTCCGATTATTCTGGCACCCTGTAACCCTGCATTGTTGAAGTTATCCAGTAGAAGGCATCGTTTCTGGAAAATCCCTTGCCGAGCATTTCTGGAATTGTCATACACCTTCGATTAACGCCTATCGCTCCTGTGCGGTGTCTATCAAATGCTGTGGAAGAATTGAATAGGTGGCCGCATTTAACGCACTGATTTCTGTCACCACGAAGCCCTGAGCGGTACTTGTCTCCGTTCTGCCAGCGCCGGGATGTGCAGCGCTCTTTTGCTGTAGCTGCGTCCCAAGCCGTGACCCACTCTGTTTCAGTGAAAGAATCAACCATTTGATTGGCTCCGTACCCACGTAAAGAACATGGCCTCATCAATTAAAAGTCTTTTTCCTATTCTTATTAGCGAGCTTTCGAGGCCGTTTCCTAGTATTAGCCCATTGCTGCTTTCGCGGCTTCGAGCGTTAAAAATCAGGCTACGTAGAGAGCCGTTTGTGAACGCCTTGTGTTTTTCAGCAAATTGACGGACGGTAAGTAAAACGGGAGGGCAAAGTTGTTGAAGGGGGTTTACAGATGAATGGTGAACTGATAAACTGCTGTTAACATCGAGCATTTGTGACCTTTCTAAAAGTTAGAGACGCAAAAAATAGCGATATGTTGGATATCCCAACCTCGCTACACATACTACCGGAACACACGATTTCGGAATCCATGACCAAAAATTACCCGCACAAGAGGTATATTTAGCTAGGATTGATTCCTATCGTTCATGGACACACAAAAATACAGACGCGCAAAAAAATACCTAGGTCTCCCTAAGCACCAAGCACTCAGTACCAACAAGTCAAAATAGAATAGCACACCTCAGATGAAAAGTCAATAAAAATCTGATATTTTCTGAATTGTCAAGGGGAAAGTGAAATTATTTCTATATTTTCACATCTATCCGAAAATTTTACTGTTCATTGACTCCACAACTCGCGCTGTGTGCCCCACACTGAAGTGTGCGTAACGCCGTACCATCTGCAATGTTTTATGTCCTAGTATCTCAGCTATCTCTGCAAGGCTTGCACCGTTCATAGCAAAGTATGAAGCGGCTGTATGGCGCAAATCGTGAAAGTGGAAGTTATCTAGCCCCGCCCTTTTCACTGCTGTTTCCCACGGCGAACGTAAATCCATAGGCTTCTGAATCGCCTTATCCTTGGAAGGGAACAGTAATTTGCTGTCTATCCGGCGAACCTTGCTAAGTTCCTTAATCAAATCCAAAGCGTGGCCTGTTATCGCTACAGGGCGTCGTTCGCCGTTCTTTGTATCGTGAAGTACCGCACGGCCTTTGGGCAAGTCCACTACATCCCACGTTAGCCCCATGATTTCGCCTTGTCTCATGCCGGTAGAGAGAGCTAGGACAACTACAGGATAAAGATACGGATTACCCGATTCTTTGCATTCTTTCAAAAGGGCTTGGCGCTCTTCATCAGACAGGAAGCGTACGCGCCCCCTCGACTCTCTAGGTTTGGTAACTTTAAGCATGGGGTTATTCTCTATCCAGCCCCACTCTTTCACGGCTGTAGTAAACGCAACAGATAACGCGGCCATGTAACGGTTAACGGTAGCAGGGGAACGGCGCTTGCCATGATGGGTAACACCATTAGCCAGCTTATCACGGTATTTAGCTATCAATGAAGGGGTTACATCAGCAAGGGCATAACAGCCTATTTCCGCTTTCCACCAGCCAAGCTGTGCCGTTTGCTTTTCCTGGCTCTTTGGCTTGGTTGGAAGCACATCCTTTACATAACGCTCGATCAATTCGGCTAACGTATGGCGTTTAGCTTCTGAAGTCTTGAAATGGCGGTTATTCCTAATTGCCGACTCGGTATCCTGTGCCCACTTGTTTGCATCGGTCTTACGCTCAAAGGTAGCAGTCTGCGCCGGGAAACCTTTAATACGCACCTTAGCTCGATAGGACACTTTGCCGTCCTCTTTTACGCGCTTCTCAACGATTGCCATATTCGTTTTCCTTGCTGTGGTATGGGAAACAGCTTACACAAATACGGTTTAAAAAGCAACATGTGATTATTATTCCCCCGTTTCGTATCTTTATATCATGGATTAACAGGTACTTATAAAGTCATTATTAGATGGTGGGACACTAATGGGACAATTACGGGGCAAATATGGGGCAATACTCACGTTAAGGGTAGCAATGCATACGCAATGCGTCACCAGTTCGTGCGCGCCGGGTTATTATGGCTCCACTTTAAACGCCTCAATAGCCGTCCAAAATCTGTAGCGGTATTTTCCCTGCCTGCCAGTCATCCGCTTGCATTTGAAACGCACCAGCCCCAGTACCGGCACCTCAATTACTGTTTCCATAAAATCTTCCTTCCCTTTATTAGCATCCGGCAAGGTCTTCAACGCCTGCGAAACGTATGGCCCATCTATTTTCCGCAAAATGTTTTCGCTCATCAATCACAATCCTCAACTGAAAAAATTAATCTTATCACTGATAAAGAAGACCAATAATGTTCCTCACGAAAAGAAAAGAATAACGACTTGTTGCTGAAGATTGCCTCGTAAAAATATTAGTGGCTGAGGGGGCAAAGGCTTTTCCTACAGGGAAAGGGGGGCGGGGGCTTTGTCGGCAGCTAGGGGTAGCCACTAAGGTATCCATCGGTACGCCGTTGACACACCGTTAACAGACTTTGGGCATGAAAGAGCGACAGCCAAGTGTCCCACCAGTGTCCCACAAAAGAAAAGCACCTAGCCGGTAATGCGCTAAGTGCTTGTTTTAATGGTGGGTCTGGCTGGACTCGAACCAGCGACCAAGGGATTATGAGTCCCCTGCTCTAACCAACTGAGCTACAGACCCTATTCAGACACTAAAATGGAACCGCTGAAAGCCGATCAGCCTTCGGTATCCAGAAAACTGCGCAGGCGCTCGGAACGTGAAGGATGGCGCAATTTGCGTAGCGCCTTGGCTTCTATCTGCCGAATGCGCTCACGGGTCACATCAAATTGTTTTCCGACCTCCTCCAGCGTGTGATCGGTATTCATTTCGATGCCGAAACGCATGCGCAGTACTTTTGCTTCACGCGGCGTCAGGGAATCCAGTATGTCCTTGGTGACATCCCGCAGGCTGGCGTAGACCGCGGCGTCCGCCGGCGCCATGGTGGCCGAGTCCTCGATAAAATCACCCAGGTGGGAATCCTCGTCGTCGCCGATGGGTGTCTCCATGGAGATCGGCTCCTTGGAAATCTTGAGGATTTTGCGGATTTTCTCTTCCGGCATTTCCATTTTCTGCGCCAGCAGCGCCGGTTCCGGCTCCTGTCCGGTTTCCTGCAGAATCTGGCGCGAAATGCGATTCATCTTGTTGATGGTTTCGATCATGTGCACCGGAATACGGATGGTGCGCGCCTGATCGGCGATGGAGCGGGTAATGGCCTGACGAATCCACCAGGTGGCATAAGTCGAAAACTTGTAACCCCGCCGATATTCAAACTTGTCCACCGCTTTCATGAGCCCGATATTGCCTTCCTGGATGAGGTCAAGGAATTGCAGCCCGCGATTGGTATATTTTTTGGCGATGGAAATCACCAGCCGCAAATTGGCTTCTGTCATCTCGCGTTTGGCACGGCGCGCCTTGGCCTCGCCGGTGGACATGCGCCGGTTGATTTCCTTGAGGTCTTTGAGCGGAATACCCACGCGCTTCTGCAGCGCCAGCAGATTCTCCTGCTGTTCGAGGATAGCCGGCTGGTAGCGTCCCAGGGTCTGGCTATACGGCTTGCCCACCGCCAGTTCCTGTGCCACCCAGTCAAAATTGCTCTCGTTACCTGGAAAGCCTTTGATAAAGTGATTACGCGGCATACCCGCCTTGGTTACACATAGCTCCATGATCTTGCGCTCGTAGCCGCGCATCTCATCCACCAGGCCACGCTGAGTGTCGCAGAGCCTCTCCACCATTTTCGCGGAGAAGCGAATGGCCATAAGTTCGGCTGAGATACTCTCCTGTATGTCCTTGTACGCCTTATTGGTGGAACCCTTTTTTTCCAGCGCTTTCTGCATCTCCACATAGGCCTGCTGAATCACCGCAAAGCGCTCCAGCGCATCATTTTTCAGCTTGAGTAAATTAGCGCTTGCTATCGCGGCGATATCTTCATCTTCCGTATTTTCCGCACCCAATTCCTGTTCCAGCGTTTCATCGGAGATTTCCTCGCTGACCATTTCCTGGTCATTCGGGTCCAGCAATCCATCCACCAATTCATCAATACGCATCTCGTCCCGCGCCACCTTGTCGGCGAGATCGAGTATTCCAGCTATGGTGGTCGGACAGGCGGAAATTGCCTGGATCATATGCTTCAATCCATCCTCGATACGCTTTGCAATTTCGATTTCGCTCTCGCGCGTGAGCAGTTCCACCGAACCCATTTCCCGCATATACATGCGCACCGGATCGGTGGTACGTCCAAATTCGGAATCCACGGTGGAAAGCGCCGCCTCGGCTTCTTCCACTACGTCCTCATCGGCTACCGTCGGCGCGGTTTCGGACATCAGCAGTGTTTCCGCGTCGGGCGCCTCATCATAAACAGAAATTCCTACATCATTGATCATGCTGATGATGTTTTCGATCTGCTCGGCATCCAGCATGTCATCGGGAAGATGATCATTGATCTCGGCATAAGTCAGATAGCCGCGCTCCTTGCCCTGCACGATGAGATTCTTCAAGCGCATGCGCCGCGCCTCGATGTCTTGTGGCGCGAGCGGGGATTTCTCAACGTCTTTCGCCTGATTCTTGCCTTCCTTTATCGCCTTGGCTCTGGCTATTTTCGCGGTAAGCAAACTGGGTTCCGTAGCTGCCAGCACCGCTTTTTCGATTTCTGTCACGCGGCCTGATGCTTTAGTGGATAATTTCGCGACGGTCGTAATTTTTTCCTCCAACGCTTCCGCACTCGCTTTCACCGGCGATTTTGCCGATTCCGCCTTCGTAATGAACGGGCTTGTTTCCTTTTTTCTCGCCACCTTGACTTTGTCGTCCGGACCACCTACGGCTGTGGCTTCTGAGGCTGCACCCTTCGATTTTGCTCTTGCCGCCACCTTGGTTTGCGTTTTCGCTTTTACCATGTCGATTCCCAGAAATAATACGTACGGCTGGTTGAGACCTAAAAATTTTTCGATTATATCAAAATTTTGTTAATGCTGTTCGGCTTATCGCTTTCAAGGTACCGCCAATCGCTGAAGTTCCTGCTTCTCCTCGGAGGTAAGCATGCTCAGGGGTTTGTTATGCAGCCTTGTCATGCGTTGTTTACGTTGCATTTCCCGCAAGCGCGCCAGTGCGCCGGCAAACTCCGCTTCCAGATCGATATTGTTGTCCCACGCAAGCGTTTCGCTCTCGGCCTTTTGCAGCAGCGCACGATGAGGACTATCGTGAAAATATGTAATGGCTGAAGGTATTGCCGTGTCTTTTCCAAGATGGGGGTGAGTATCGATAAATTCAACCAGTGCCGCCAGCGCTGTCATTTCTTCGGCATATTCCTGGCTGTCCATGAGCAGTGTTCTATCCAGGTTCCGGACATAGCCAGGATCGTACAACAGTACCTGTATCAGCCAACGGTAGGGCGAGGCAGGCTGTGGCCGCGGCGCTCTTTTACGAGACGGAGGGGACGAAGAAGCACGCCTGATCTTTAATATATCCTCCAACTCCCTTTGGGTGGCGCCACTGATTTCCGCCAGCTGCTTTAATAACATCAGCGCCAACCCCGGGGCCGTAACCCGCGCCAGCAGAGGCTTTGTATCCTGCACCAGTTTGGCGCGGCCTTCGCTGGTTGTCAGGTCGACACGCGCCGACAATTCCCTGAACAAAAAAACGGACAGAGGTAATGCTTGCTTGAGCAATCCCTCAAACGCTTCCTTGCCGAAATTGCGGACATAGCTGTCGGGATCCTCACCCTCGGGCAGAAAGAGAAAACCGATGTTCTTGCCATCCACAAGCTGGGCAAGACTATCCTCCAGTGCGCGCCATGCCGCTTTCCTGCCCGCCTTATCTCCATCGAAACAAAACACCACATTGTCGGTCTGGCGCAAAAGCTTTTGGATATGAAACGGCGTAGTGGCGGTACCCAGGGCGGCCACGGCATATTCGATGCCATGCTGCGAAAGCGCCACCACGTCCATATACCCCTCTACCATGACTACCCGCCCTGCTTCGCGAATCGGCCTGCGCGCAGCGAACAGATTGTAAAGCTCGCGGCCCTTCTGAAATAGAGGCGTTTCGGGAGAATTGAGATATTTGGGCTCCCCCTGTTCCAGCACTCGTCCGCCGAAACCCACAATCCTCCCCTTGAGATCAAGAATGGGAAACATGATGCGGTCACGGAACCGGTCATAGTGTTTGCCATCATCGCTCTCGATGATCAGCCCTGCCTCAACCAGCAGATTTGTTCGCGCTTTCGCGGCGTAATCAGGAAATGCCGCATCCAGATTTTGCCAGCCGGCCGGAGCATACCCAACGGCAAAACGGGCCGCCGCCTCCCCCGTCAAACCGCGCTTTTTCAGATAGGCAATGGCGCTTTTTGAATGCTTGAGCTGTTCCCGGTAAAACCGCGCGGCAATATTCATTACCTCAAGCAAATCCTGGAAAGAACTTTCTGTCCCCTGGGTTTTGTCTGGCGTCGCCGCACTGGACAAAGATCCGGCTTCTCGTGCTGGTCGAAAGGATTCCGATTCCTGAACAGGAACTTGCATGCCGACGCGTGCCGCGAGTTCGCTTACTGCCTCGACAAAATTCATGCCACCGTATTCCATCATGAAGCCGATGGCGCTACCGTGTGCACCACAACCAAAACAATGATAAAACTGCTTGGTGGGCGTTACTGTGAATGAAGGCGTTTTTTCGCTGTGAAATGGGCAGCAGGCAGTGTAATTTGTGCCGGCCTTCCT
Organism: Nitrosospira lacus; assembly: GCF_000355765.4. Classification (NCBI taxonomy): domain Bacteria; kingdom Pseudomonadati; phylum Pseudomonadota; class Betaproteobacteria; order Nitrosomonadales; family Nitrosomonadaceae; genus Nitrosospira; species Nitrosospira lacus. The sequence continues at coordinate 2,919,748 of NZ_CP021106.3, forward strand.
GAGTGGCACGTCACGTTCGATGACATCTACGATATCTACGCGGTTGAGCAAATCCTGAATGAATGATTGTGAGATCATTTATAGCGGATAAACCAATAATATCTCAGACAGGGTACAAATGCTGATCACGCGGTTTCATTATAGGATGTTTTCTGAAAATGCAAGGAAACTTGTTCCCATACTACACAGCCCAGCCCGCCCAGCCGCAACCATGACGATGCGGCTATCCGCCAATTGACCACACGCCGGAATATCAGCTAAGGAGCTTTGTCCTGACCAGCGCGGATACCTTACCCATGTCAGCCCGTCCGGCAAGCTTGGGTTTGAGCGCCGCCATCACACGTCCCATGTCCTGCTGTCCTTTTGCTCCAATAGCCAAAATCGCGTCGGTTACGGCACTTTCCACTTCGGTGTCGCTTAATGCCGCAGGCATATAAACTCGCAGCACGCTAACTTCGTACTTCTCCGCATCGGCCAGATCATGACGATCTGCAGCCTCGTATTGCGTAATGGAATCGTTGCGTTGTTTGAGCATCTTCTCTATCACCGCCACGACCGCGGCATCATCCAGCACAATGCGCTCATCCACTTCGCGCTGCTTGATCGCGGCCTGCAGCAACCGGATAGCATCACGCCGCCGGGTATCTCCCGCGCGCATGGCGGCTTTCATATCCTCAGTGATTTGTTGCTTCAGATTCACAATGGAGATTATCTGCTTTAGTTATTGCCCCGAAACCGGTCGATTAAATCGCATCACACCACGTATGGCCAGTTAATCATCTGCCCAGCAAAAACTATGAGTTTTTGAAACTGATATCTCTTTCCGCAATCAATCCGTGACGGCGTGCGAGATTCATGGATGGATTTATGACTAGCTTTAGCTAATAAAGTTTCGGTGGGAGTAACTGACTGCGCAGGCGCTTGTAAGTACGCTTAACCGCGGCGGCCAGTTTGCGCTTGCGTTCAGCGGTGGGCTTTTCGTAAAATTCCCTGGCACGTAATTCAGTGAGCAGACCGGTTTTTTCTATGGTACGCTTGAAACGACGCATGGCGACTTCAAATGGCTCGTTTTCCTTGACTTTAATAGTGGTCATGAAGATGGGGTCCCCTTCCTTAATATGTAAATAGTTGGATAAATGGCGTGTATGAATGGTACAACGTGTAGAAAGCTCGCCATTATATAGCAGTACGTAATTTTGTTGTAAAAGACTAATTTTCTCCAAACTCCATTGCTCGTACTTGGCATTGAAACATCCTGCGACGAAACCGGCATTGCGCTCTATCACACCAAGCGCGGTCTACTGAGTCACGCGCTTTATTCGCAAACGGAAATGCACGGTGAGTATGGCGGCGTTGTACCGGAACTTGCCTCGCGCGACCATATCCGGCGCGTATTACCGCTCATCAGACAAACCTTTGCGGCGGCCGGTCTCGATCTGCGGGATCTCGATGCAATCGCCTATACCCGTGGGCCGGGACTGGCCGGAGCGCTGCTGGTGGGAGCGAGTATTGCCGCTGCCCTAGGCTTTGCGCTGCGGATCCCGGTGCTGGGCATTCATCACCTTGAGGGACATCTCCTGTCTCCGCTTTTATCCACCCCCGCGCCTGTTTTTCCGTTTGTGGCGCTGCTGGTGTCGGGCGGCCATACCCAATTGATGGAAGTAAGCGGCCTGGGACAATACACGCTACTGGGCGAAACGGTGGATGACGCGGCGGGAGAGGCTTTTGACAAGACCGCTAAACTGCTGGGACTGGGTTATCCCGGCGGACCGGCACTGTCCAAACTCGCCGATGAATTCTCCAGCTCGGGTCAACAGGAGCGCTTCAGACTCCCCCGTCCCATGCTCCACAGCGGCGACCTCAATTTCAGTTTCAGCGGTTTGAAAACCGCCGTGCTGACCCTGATAAACAAGCACGAAATTACTGAGAAGACCAGGGGAAGCATCGCTCTGGCTTTTCAGGAGGCCGTGGTAGATGTACTGACGGAGAAATCATTAGCGGCGCTGGCAGAAACCGGTTTGACTCAATTGGTGGTCGCAGGTGGAGTAGGCGCCAACCGTCAATTGCGCAGAAGTCTTTGCCACAACGCCGAGAAAATAGGCGCCACGGTTTTTTTTCCGGAACTCGAATTTTGCACCGATAACGGTGCCATGATCGCATTCGCGGGGGCAATGCGGTTGCAATCACCAGGTGCCTTGGATCGGAAGCCGGATGACACCTTTACCATAAAGGCGCGGTGGGATCTGGAAATTCAGGAAATGTCACCGGGGGCTTAAACCGGACGTGTGGTCAAGGCATGCTGCGCTTGCCGATACGTGTTTCCTTGCCCGCCAGCAAGCTGGCGATATTCGATTTGTGCCGCCAGATGATTACCAGGGACATGACAAGAACGGCGAGAGCACTTGCTTTGAAGCCAAGAAAAAATAGCGCATAAATTGGCGCAAGCCCCGCCGCCGCCAAGGCGGCCAGCGACGACATGCGCCAGATTGCCGCGACCAGAATCCAGATGGCAATGGCCAATAACCCCATCCATGGATTGAGTCCCAGTAACACGCCAACGGCCGTCGCCACGCCTTTCCCCCCCTTGAAGCGTAGAAATATAGGGAATATATGGCCCAGGAATACCGCCAATGCTACCGCGGCGATCGCCGTATCGTCCCCATCCAGGGCAGGTATGAAATGCTGCGCCAAAACCACCGCTACCCAGCCTTTACCGGCATCGCCCAGCAGCGTGAATACCGCAGCTGCTTTCTTTCCGCTGCGCAGTACATTGGTTGCTCCGGGATTCTTTGAACCATACATGCGGGGGTCGGGCAACCGGAACACCCGGCTCGCCAACACTCCAAAGGAAATGGACCCAAGCAAATAACCCAGCAGTATGAGAACCGTCAACATCATGTTATTCGCACCATTGTTGCAAATAGAATAAAATCCCCCGCTGATTTTACGTGAAAAATCAGCTGCCACGACATATCCCGGAAACGCTTTAATTCCGAAGGAACCATAATGGACATCATTTTCCTGCAAGAACTCAAGGTCAAAACATTGATTGGCATTTATCCATGGGAACGCACTATCGCGCAGACCATCCAGCTCGATCTGGAAGTTGCGATGCCTGCGAGCAAGGCCTGCCAAACAGACAATTTCGAGGACGCGCTGGATTATGCCTTTATTGTCCAACGCATCAACGAAACCCTGTCACAAAAACATTTCTCTCTTCTGGAAGCGCTGGCTGAGCACATCGCACAAATTATCCTGAAAGAATTTAAATCGCCGTGGGTCAAGGTCAGCGTGGCGAAACTCAGTGCAATACGCGGCGTAAAAAAATTGGGGGTATGCATCGAGCGCCGGCTGGAGGCGAACTCATCTATTTGAACAGAATTGGTTGAACAGCCCGGAATTTGCTGGTAAAAGACAACAAGAACGAGATACTTGGTTTCCGGGATAGAGCGAGCCTGACGCCCCGGAAACCTCCGCATGGAACCCTGTGGAATTTATTCAGAGGTTCCCGGCAATTATCGAAATCCGAAACTAAATCCAGGCAGGCGCAAGCATCGAGTCTCACTCAAAATTCCTGCTTGACCGCATACCCGCACCGTCGGCGCCGTAATGCCACGCTCACCTGCCATCAATGCATTAGCGTGGTTTCAATTTCTGTAAACGTTTTAGCGACTTCCGTGGATGGAATGGTAGTACCCAGCTGCTTCTCGATTTGTGTCAGCGAAAAAATACCACACACCACCGGCTTGCCATCCGCATCGTTCTCCATTACCAAGGTATGTTGCCGGCCGGTATCAAGCAGGCTGGCAATAACATCGCCGACCCTGGCATGGTGAATTTCCTCAATGGGAATAGCTTCCAGCCGATCAAGCGGAGTCATGATATCGGAAACCAGGATCTCATTATGCTTCATGCTCCGCTCCTGAATAAAACGGAGCGGCTTCTCACCCAGAATATCGGTTGCGGTGATCAAGCCAGTAAGGATCTGATCCTGATTCAATACGAGCAGGGAACGTATCCCGCGTTGTATCATGTATGCGTTTGCTGATTCCATCGTCTTATGCAATTCGATTACCGCGGCATGAATATTCCTCAGATCGGTCATCACATCAAGAGCAGGTGATTTTAGCGTTACGGATTCAGGCGGAACGGGTCGGGCTACCCGTACGGCGCCCGTCAGGCGCTGTGCGGGAAGGACGTGATAATCGGGCATGGTATTGTCCTCCGGCGTGGTTAAACGGGATACGCTCGAAATTAAAAAGATTGAATTTCAAACATCCCTTGTTAACTCTACGCTCAACGGAATGATGGGTCAATATGCTGTATGTGGACGCTAATTACCCGATACTATGGGAAATTAAAGCCATTGGTGCCGGCAAACCTGAGACCCTCCCCGAAGAAAAAAGAGTCCCGTTGAAACCTCCTAATTTTTCCGATAAGCCCTGCAAACTGCTAGATTTTGAACCCCATCCCTTCCTCGATTTCGTTGTTCAATTGCTTTAACATTGATACCGGATCTGCCGCCTGCGTGATGGGCCTGCCGATAACCAGGTAATCTGCACCGTTTTCGATTGCCTGACGCGGTGTTGTTACCCGTTTCTGCTCGTCCATGGAAGCATCGACAGGGCGGATTCCCGGTGTGACCAGGCAAAAACCCTTACCCATGATTTGCCTGAGCCGCGGCGCTTCCCGGGCAGAGCATACGACTCCGTCCAGTCCGCAGTCATTTGCCAGCAGTGCCAGTCGCTGCACGACTTCCTGTGGATCTCCATTCAGGCCGATCTCGTTCAGATCACTGCGCTCCATGCTGGTGAGCAAAGTTACAGCAATCAGTTTGGCCGTCCCTGCTGGTATTGCCTGCCGGGCGGCAGATAGCATTCTTCTTCCACCCAGAGCATGGATGTTCATCATCCATACCCCCAGCCCCGCTGCAGCCTTGCACGCATTGGACACAGTGCTTGGAATATCGTGAAACTTCAAATCCAGGAAAACTTCGAAACCTTTAGCCATTATTTCATTCACCACATGGGGTCCGGCTGCGGTAAAAAGCTCCTTGCCTACCTTTACCCTGCACGATCCCGGTTCAAGCCGGTCCGTAAGGGCTAGCGCCTGTTTTGCGTCAGGAAAATCCAGCGCAACGATAATGCGAGGATCGCTCACGCGATCGGCCCTGTTACTCAACGAATTGGAAACCATGTTTATCTGTGTTCATCCACAGTGGGATATTTTTTCCTGAATGTGGCAATTTCCCGTCTTTGTCTGGATATTTTACCCAGGCAGGACAGAATACCGATCGCTACCCCGAGAGCAAAAAATAGTAGTATCACCAGCACAAGCGAGGCCTGCCATTCGTAGCCAAAATAATAGTGCAGCGTTACCGTTTCAGCATTCCTCACGGCAAAGCCGAGCAGCAATAGAAACAGAACGACGCGCAGGAACCATATCAGATAACGCACAATCCTAAATCCCTCGCCGCAAGCTTAAACCTGAATCTGATAGTTGACCGCTCATTTATGAGTTTGGCTCCATGATTCACGAAGTTTTTCGATGTCATTCGAGATTCATCCCTTGGGAGTTCGCTACAGGGCAGATTGCACGGTTTTATGGCGCACGGCCCTTGGCCCTACGCTCCCAAAAACCGCACGCTCACCCATCCGATTATTGGATTCAGATTAAAAAAAGCGGCAGGATCTTGCGACCTGCCGCCCTTAACGAACGTGTCTACATGTTACGATTTTTAGTTCTTGTGATCGACCCGCTCACGCATTTCCTTCCCTGCTTTAAAATGAGGAACATACTTCTCGGGAACTCGCACTTTTTCTCCGGATTTCGGGTTGCGCCCGATACGCGGCGGGCGGTAGTTCAGATCGAAGCTGCCAAACCCGCGAATTTCAATACGCTGCCCCTGTGACAGACTCTTGGCCATGGCATCAAGTATCACCTTGACTGCAAGCTCGGCATCCTTCGCCACTAACTGCGGATAACGGGCTGCAAGCCTTGAGATCAATTCAGACTTTGTCATCGGCAATCCCTACTGTTCAGTATTTTTGACATCCATCTTGGCTTTAAGCAGTGCGCCCAGACTGGTGGTTCCGGCATTGGCGGCGCTGTCACTCGTAACTTTCTGCATGGCATCGGATTCCTCCGACATGTCCTTGGCTTTGATGGAAAGATTAATACCCCGGTTCTTGCGATCGACATTAATAATCATCGCCTCGACCGTATCACCTTCTTTCAGGTGCGTGCGAATATCTTCAACCCGGTCACGTGATACTTCCGATGCGCGCAGATAACCTTCCACATCATTCTCCAGGGCAATCACCGCACCCTTGGCATCAATTGACTTGACCGTGCCTTTGACGATGCTGTTCTTGTCGTTCACCGAGACAAAGCTGTTGAATGGATCACCTTCCATCTGCTTGATACCCAGTGAAATGCGTTCGCGCTCGACATCAATGGACAATACCATCGCCTCAACTTCATCGCCTTTCTTGTAATTACGTACGGCTTCTTCACCCGGCTGACTCCACGACAGGTCGGATAAATGCACTAATCCGTCTATGCCGCCCTGCAACCCGATGAACACGCCGAAATCGGTAATGGATTTGATTTGCCCGCGCACCTTATCGCCTTTTTGATGATTCATGGCAAAGTCATCCCAGGGGTTAACCTTGCATTGCTTCATACCAAGCGATATCCGTCTGCGTTCCTCGTCAATCTCAAGAATCATCACTTCGACTTCGTCACCCAGTTGCACTACCTTGGACGGATACACATTCTTGTTGGTCCAATCCATTTCGGACACGTGCACCAGCCCTTCAATTCCCTGCTCGATTTCAACAAATGCGCCATAATCCGTGAGATTGCTGACTTTACCGAATAGACGGGTATTTTGCGGATAACGGCGGGAGAGTCCTACCCATGGATCTTCGCTCAACTGCTTCATACCCAGCGAAACGCGGTTTTTCTCCTGATCAAATTTGAGTACCTTGGCGGTCACCTCGTCGCCAACATTGATGACCTCGGAGGGATGCTTCACCCGCCGCCAGGCAAGATCCGTGATGTGCAACAGACCATCTATACCGCCCAGGTCCACAAACGCGCCGTAATCAGTAATATTCTTCACAACGCCCTTGACCACAGCACCTTCCGCCAGATTTGCGAGCAACGACTGACGATCTGCACCCTGGCTTTCTTCCAGAACCGCGCGACGCGATACCACCACGTTGTTCCGCTTGCGGTCAAGTTTGATAACCTTGAACTCCATCTCCTTGTTTTCGTACGGCGTGGTGTCTTTGACCGGCCGGATATCCACCAGTGATCCCGGCAGGAAGGCGCGGATGCCGTTAATCATGGCGGTCAGACCGCCTTTGACTTTACCGCTTACCAGGCCACATACAATAGCGCCACTTTCCATGGCGGCTTCCAGGTCATGCCAGGCCGTCAGGCGCTTGGCCTTGTCGCGCGACAGGCGGGTCTCCCCATATCCGTCTTCCAGCGCCTCGATTGCAACACTGACGAAATCACCCGGCTTGACTTCTATTTCGCCTTTGTCATTCTTGAATTCTTCAACGGGAATAAAGCTTTCCGATTTAAGTCCGGCATTCACGACAACGATGTTGTAATCCACCCGGACGACTTCGGCGGTGATGACTTCACCGACCCGCATCTCCTGGCGGGAAAGACTTTCTTCAAATAGCGCCGCAAAACTTTCGGGGGAATCTGTAGCGGAGGAAGCGATGGTCATTATAAAAAATACCTGATTTGAAATCCCGCCAAACAAGAACTTGACGGGGTAAGTAGGTTAATAATAACTGCCTTAATGCAAAATCCACTCTCTTGACGTTTGTTGAAGAGGGCGATGCGGCAGCACTGGGTAATCAACTATCGAGAACTATCTTTTCTTTGATACAATTTTTTTGTTGGTGTCTTATTTGCCGGTTCACTCCAGCTTCGAGCTTTCCTGAGATCCCGGGATTTCTAGAGACGCTTCTTTGCGCAAGTCTCAGCGTATTGCCTGAGTATGCAATCCACTGCCTGGCCGATATCGAGCGAAGTTGTATCCAGTAAACTTGTACCCTCACCCTGCTGCAAGGGCGCCACGCTTCGACCACTGTCACGCGCGTCGCGCTCCCTCAGATCCTGTAAAAGGGTGGAGATATTAGCATCTATCCCTTTTTCCATCAACTGTTTATACCGCCGCTGCGCGCGTGTTTCCGCACTCGCGGTAAGAAATATCTTGAGGGCGGCACCAGGAAACACCACCGAGCCCATGTCGCGGCCATCCGCCACCAGGCCGGGAAGCTGGCGAAATGCGCGCTGCCGTTCCAAAAGCGCCACTCTGACCCGCGGATAAGCGGCAATCCTGGACGCCGCGTTGCTGCATGCTTCCGCGCGGATAGCGTCGGCGACATTTTCGCCCCCCAGCCAGATTTCCGCATCTTCAAAGACAACATCGAGCCGAGTGGCAATGTCACTCAGAGCGCGCTCCTCCGCCAGGTCGATGTTGGATCGCATTGCTGAGAACGCCACCAAACGATAAAGCGCGCCGCTGTCAAGGTAATGGAACCCCAGCTTCTCCGCCACGCGTTGCGCAACCGTGCCCTTGCCGGACGCGGAAGGACCGTCAATCGCGATAACCGGAATATCCGTTATATTCATGAAAAAACCTCAATAAAACTTCCATTTTCATCACTATCCATGCCAGGCTCTGATTATCGTCGCAAATTTTTCGAAATAATCGGGAAACGTCTTGGTTACGCAGCCCGGGTCGTTTATCCGCAGCGGGACACCTAATGACACCAGAGAGAAGCACATGGCCATACGGTGATCGTCATACGTATCAACGACCGCATGCGCAGCAAGATTCCCGTCTGGCGGGGGGGTGATGCGCAGGAAATCCGGCCCCTCCTCCACCGCGGCACCGAACTTGCGCAACTCCCGCGCCATTGCCGCAAGACGGTCGGTTTCCTTCACCCGCCAACTGGCGATATTCCGAAGCGTGGTGATACCCCTTGCGAACAACGCCACCACTGCAAGCGTCATGGCGGCATCAGGGATATGATTACAGTCAAGGTCAATCGCCCGCAGACTACCGTATTCCGGTGCGGCAGCCTCGATCCAGCTGTTTCCCCGCGTGATACGGGCCCCCATTTTTTCCAGTGCTTCAGCGAAGCGGACATCGCCCTGAAGACTTCCATGCCCTATTCCTTCCACCCTTACCGGACCGGTACCGACAGCACCTGCGGCGAGAAAATATGAGGCGGAGGAAGCATCCCCTTCAACAAATATCTCACCGGGGCTGCGATAACGCTGTCCTCCGGGCAACATAAAATGGCGCCATCCCTCATGTTCGACATGCACGCCGAAACGGCCCATCAGGCCAATGGTCAATTCGATATAAGGCCGCGAGATCAGCTCCCCTGTCACCGTTATCATCGGTGTCTCATCCGCAGTCGGCGCCAGAAGAGGCAATGCCATCAGCAACCCGGTGAGGAACTGACTGGATACATCCCCCCTAACGGTTATTGCGTTGACCCGGATGCGGGCAGGCTGGATTTGCAGTGGCGGGAAACCCTCTTCGCCGAGATAAGTGATATCCGCGCCCACCTGACGTAGCGCATCTACCAGATCTCCGATGGGCCGCTCATGCATGCGTGATGCGCCCGACAACCGGTAGCGTCCCTGCGCCAGCGCCAATATGGCGGTCAATGGACGGAAAACCGTGCCTGCATTACCTAGAAATAGATCCGCTTCATTTACCGGAAAATGCAAGGAGGATTGTCCACCGATACCCTGGACGCGACAATCATTCTCATTGATCTGAACGATGGTCACACCCAGGGCCTGAAGCGCATCCAGCATTCGCGCCGTATCGTCGGAGACAAGCAGATTACGTATGTGGGTAACACCGTTTGCCAGCGCGGCAAGCAATAGAATACGGTTGGAAATGCTCTTGGAGCCAGGCAGGCGTACTACACCTTCAACGGACTTAATCGCCGGGAGATCAAGAAACTTCACATCAGGCCTCGGATAAAATCATCGTTGCCAGAAGATTCTGCGTTTGACATTTGCCAGCCACCTCTCTTTGAGATCCCATGCATATACCATGACAATGCGGGCCCGCTCCTGGTTTCCGATATCCTTGTATCGTTATCCGCACCAGGTTTGAAGAAGCCGTACGTTGACCGGAAAACTTACTGAAAACAGGCAGAAACCTGGCGGAAAAGTCCGCTATTATAATCAACTCTGAACGGTTTCCCCGGTTTTCCCTTTTCCGTCTTCATAAAAGCAGGTATTCATAACTGATATTGACCGCTCAATCATGCACGGGCAAAATAGCTCGATGATCGTACTGCGCTAACTGGCTTCAACCCCAGAGGCAGTTCTCTTATCATAAGATTCGATTCCAGCGCTATCCGTCTGAATATCACCATCCACCGATCTGAGCGGGCGTTCTTCCGGAATCCGGAGCCTCTGGCACATTGATGGGCAGTTAATTTCCCACGCATCTCTCGTTGGAGAATGACGCAGCGCGGCAACTTGTACTGAAGGAAGTCTCAAAATGCCACATTGGTTCAAAGATAATTCGCAATCCATCGGACATACGCCATTGATCCGCCTCAACCGCGTCACCGATGGCGCCCCGGCGACGGTGCTGGCCAAGATCGAAGGACGTAATCCTGCTTATTCCGTAAAATGCCGTATTGGAACAGCAATGATCGAGGATGCGGAATCTCGCGGACTACTCGGTCCCGGAAAAGAACTGGTAGAACCCACCAGTGGCAACACCGGTATTGCGCTGGCATTCGTTGCTGCCGCGCGCGGTCTTCCACTGACCTTGACCATGCCCGAAACCATGAGCCTCGAACGGCGCAAACTGCTCGCCGCTTATGGGGCAAAGCTGATTCTGACGGAGGGTGCGCGCGGCATGAAAGGAGCGGTAGCAAAAGCGGAGGATATCGTCGCCTCCGATCCTGGCCGGTTCGTGCTGCTCCAGCAATTTAACAACCCCGCCAATCCGGCCATCCATGAGCGAACCACGGGACCGGAAATCTGGGACGATACCGATGGTGCCGTCGACATTTTTGTTTCCGGTGTAGGCACGGGCGGTACCATAACCGGTGTTTCACGCTATCTGAAAAAGACGAGGGGAAAAGCAATCATTTCAGTAGCGGTTGAACCATCCGCCAGCCCGGTGCTCACCCAGCAACGCGCTGGTGAACCGCTCAAGCCCGGACCGCACAAAATCCCCGGAATTGGAGCGGGCTTTATCCCAGAAAATGTGGATCTCTCGCTGGTGGATGAAATCGAGCAGGTCAGCAACGAGGAGGCCATACTCTACGCGCGCCGCCTTGCACGTGAGGAAGGCATTATTTCCGGGGTTTCGTGCGGTGCCGCTGTAGCGGTTGCGGCACGTTACGCCCGGTATCCGGGAAATGCGAATAAAACAATTGTCGTCATCCTGCCGGATTCCGGCGAACGTTACCTGAGTTCCATTCTCTTCGAAGACGTATTTGACATGCACGGGTTGACGGCATAATCCCGGATAATCCATCAGGACACGAGATGATGGCGAGGCAGGTTGAAAGACAGCATGTCGGTTGAGAGAAATCCATTGCCTGGTCTATGGACACCGAACCAGCGACAAAAATGGCCTCAAACCGACCGCCAGCACTCGGGCAGGCTCGCAGAGCCGCCTGCCTATTGGATTATCCGGGATAACGTCAGAGTTCAAAAATGGAGCACTCATCATTGAAAGGAGCAGGTTTGGAAATCGACACAGTTGTTGCCGAGTTGCGCACCTTGCGTTTGGAATCGCTGGAAAACCGGCAGAGACGGGATAGGCCACCCGAACTTCCCTCGCGCAAGGTACTGATTGGCATTGCGGATGGATTGAGCGCCGCTCTGTTTCCTCACCGCCTGGGTTTACCGGAACTCACCAATCAAAGTGTCGATTATTATGTGGGTCACATGCTGGATGTGACACTCCGGGATTTGCTGGTACAAGTGCGCCGTGAACTGCGCTTTGCATCCGGCCTCGACGCCACGAGCAATGCGGATCGCGAGCAGGCCGCCGCCATTACCCAGGCATTTGCCAAACGGTTGCCGCATATTCGCGGTTTACTGGAGAGCGATATTCAGGCCGCATATGAAGGGGATCCGGCCGCGCGCAGTATCGACGAAATTCTGGTCTGCTATCCTGGGTTTACCGCTATCACGCATTATCGGCTCGCCCATGAATTGCACTCTCTCGGCGCACCATTGATTGCTCGCATGATTTCCGAAATCGCTCATTCCGCCACCGGCATCGAGATTCACCCCGGTGCGCGCATCGGGGGCTTTTTTTTCATTGATCATGGCACCGGCGTCGTCATCGGAGAAACCGCCATCATTGGCGAGCATGTACGCCTCTATCAGGCGGTAACCCTCGGCGCCAAACGCTTTCCGGTAGATGAACATGGTGCACTGGTGAAGGGTAACATACGGCATCCCATTGTCGAAAATGATGTAGTCATCTATGCTGGCGCCACCATCCTGGGCCGCATTACCATTGGCCGTGGCTCGACCATCGGCGGCAACGTCTGGCTTACGCGCAGCGTTCCCCCTGGCAGCAACATCTCGCAGGCGCAAATACGCAATGAAGTATTTGACGGCGGTGCCGGCATCTAATCGAGGTCGCGATGCCGGTGCTGGCGCCGGTACTGTTCGCTGATATCATAAAGTTCCATCCCAGGTTTTTTCCCGGAAAGATATCGAAAAAACTCCGGAGGGCGTTTCCGGCATCGTTCAAAATCCATGTCCACAACCGGGTTGACGCCCGGCAGGTCAATACTTAGACTGTGCGGGAGGTCACACTTGGCATTTCGGGCAGAACAGCAGAATAATACGAGACATTATGTACGCGAAATGTACTAAGTGCGGAAGTGAGAAAACGCACGGCTCTCGTATTCGCCCAGGCGAGCGAACCATGGGAACGTTGTTTCTCAAACCCATGCGCTGCCGCGAATGCAAAGAACGCTTTTGGGTGCGCAACCCCAATGCCTACATTGTGGCGGGAACAACGCTGGCCATAAGCGGATTGTTTATTGGCGCGGTTTGGCTGGTCATATCAGCCAATATGTCTGATGGATATATCGCGACAAAAACCGAATCGGAGCAGTCGACTGTCTCTGAGGTACCTAAGCCTTATCGCGATCCAGAGGTATACCCGGATAAAAAACATACCCGCAAAGACAAGCCCTTGGACGATGCAAATGGCACACAGGCAACGATGCCCAAGGCGCAAAAGCCCGCGGATGACCACCATTTCAGAGTGCAGTTGTATCAGGAGAGTGCGGAAAAGGGGGATAGTGATGCACAGTACAAACTTGGCTTGCTATATCTCACCGGGAATGGCGCCCTGCAGGATTTCGCCGAAGCCGCCAGATGGCTTAAATTGGCAGCGGAGCAAGGCTATGCGCTTGCACAGTATGAGTTGGGGCTGATTTATCGTACCGGCCAGGGTTTTGCTACTGATCAGGTAAAGAGTTATATGTGGTTGAATCTTGCCGCCGCTGCCGGCATCCAGCAAGCCGTGATGGCCCGGGATGAAGTGATGAGATCTCTCAGCACCAAACAACTGGCGCAAGCACAAAAGAGTTCTCGCGAGTGGCTCGCCTCACGACCCAAGCCCAAACTACATGCGCCGGAAGCGCCAGGGATAGGAAATGAAATCTTCCCTGGCCCCGCTGTCCAGCCGGATACCCCGAATACCGTTTCCGCTGGCCAAACTGAATAGCGGACAGTGCCATCTGAGCCACGCATTTGAACCTTGGTACAGAGCAAGGTGCAATGTCGCGGAGCTCCTTGCATAATGGTCCGGAGCGCTCCGTGGCCAGATTCTTCTGACAAAACCTCACTATCGGAGAATTCACCATGAGTGAAATATTTGATGTCATCATTATCGGTGGCGGCACCGCTGGTCTTGCCGCCTTGCGTGAAGTAAAAAAGCGCACCCATAATTTTGCCCTCATCAACGACGGACCGTGGGGAACGGTCTGCGCCCGAGTGGGCTGCATGCCTTCCAAGCTGCTAATCGAGGCGGCCAATGCCTTTCATCATCGCAGCACCTTCGAGGAATTCGGTATCCGGGGCGCCGGCCTCCTTACCCTCGATATCACCGCCGTGTTGCGACGCGTACGCCGGCTGCGTGACGATTTTGTCGCTAGCACACTAAAAACTACCGATGCCTTGGGTAAGCGCGCCATTTCCGGCCGTGCGCGCTTGCTTGGCGTGGACAGGCTGGAGGTAAACGGGAGGGAACTCCGGGCGCGCAAAATCATTATCGCCACTGGATCGCGTCCGGTTGTACCCGCCCGCTGGCGCACACTGGGCAAACAATTACTGACCACCGACACATTATTCGAACAGGAATCCTTGCCTTCACGCATGGCGGTGATAGGCTTGGGTCCCATCGGCGTCGAGATGGCGCAAGCGCTTTCCCGGCTGGGGGTGGAAGTGATGGCATTTGGTGAAAACAACACCATTGCCGGATTAAGCGATCCGCAAATCAATGCTGTTGCGCGGGAGCTTTTGGAACGTGAATTTCCTTTGTATCTGGGGGAGAAAGCTGACCTGGATGCCGTAGACGAAGGTGTGCGGGTGAGATCAGGGGCTACGGAAGTTGTCGTCGACCGTGTGCTTGTCGCCTTGGGCCGGCGCCCCAATATCAGCGGCATCGGGCTTGAGACACTAGGTGTGGAATTGAACGGCCAAGGCTTGCCGCCGGTTGATCCGCACACCATGCAAGTGGCCGATCTGCCAGTTTTCATGGCCGGTGACGCCAACCAGCAGATACCACTGTTGCACGAGGCGGCCGATGGAGGACACATAGCCGGGATCAACGCCACTCGCCCCGCTCCAGTTTATTTTACACGCCGGACACCGCTTGCAATAGTCTTTGCCGATCCGGGCATTGCGACAGTAGGCAGCGGCTTCCAGTCGCTCAATGGCAAAAAGATACTATCGGGCGAAGTGCGCTTCGAACACCAGGGCCGTGCCCGCATCGGTCAGCGCAACAAGGGCATCATGCGCCTCTATGCGGAACCGGAAAGCGGCCGGCTACTCGGCGCCGAGATGTGTGCGCCCGCCGGCGAGCATATGGCACACCTGTTGGCGCTGGCTATTGATCGTTCACTGACGGTGCGAGACATGTTGCGGCTGCCGTTTTACCATCCGGTTCTGGAAGAAGGTCTGCGCACCGCCTTGCGCGATCTGGCAGCGCAACTTCCCCCCTGTGGCGAATCCGATCTCGCCGCCTGTGACGCCTTCAATGCCGACGCACTGGATTGATCTGATTTGATCAGGCGCAATCGGGCCGTATCGGCACATGCATCATCATACTGGACTCCGAAACCATGCTGCGTGGCGTCCCGGCGGACGCCTGGAACTATAAACTCGGCAACCGTTGCGCACCGGAATGGGTACTCGACCAATACAAGGAAAGAAAATCCAAGGACCCCACCATTCGCGAGAAATTCGATACTTATCGCTTTGCCGATTACAAGGAAAAGGTGATCGATTTGCTCAAACGCGGCCACAGTGAGCGTGGAAACGATGCGTATAACAAAGGCGATGAAGCAGGCGGCACGATGATTACCGGACGGATCGGTGTTGATGCATCGCCGCTATTGAATTCCGTGGATGAACCAGAGTCCAAGGCGGAGTGTGTCACTGCAAGCGGGATACGCGGGACAAACGAGCAACGTAGGGGAGTTACCTGTTATGGATGATTTCGCATTTGCCAGAGTGCTCCATGTGCTGGGTGTGGTGTTGTGGATAGGCGGTGTGGCGATGGTCACCACCGTATTGATTCCCGCTATGGCACAAATGAAATCGGCATCTGAACGCAAGGAATTTTTCAGCCGTGTCGAAAGCCGCTTCGCGCCCCAGGCGCGCTTCACCACACTACTCGTCGGCTTGAGCGGCTTCTACATGGTGCATATACTCAATGCATGGAGCCGTTTCGCTGAATTGCGCTTCTGGTGGATGCATGCCATGGTCCTGGTATGGGTGATGTTTACCTTGATGCTATTCGTGGTTGAACCCTTTGTGTTGCGCCGGCAGATTAATAATACGGCGGACCACGACGCAGGCAAGACTTTCGCGCGGATGCGGCGCATGCATTGGATAATGCTAAGCTTGAGTCTGATCGCCGTCGCCGGAGCAGTGGCGGGTAGCCACGGCTGGATGCTGCCCGGGGAGTCATCCTAATGCGGCGTGGTAGCAGACTCACCAAAAAAGTGAAGATCAAATGAGACGGAAAATCATTACACGTCATTGTGTTAAACCGACAAATGAGTGATCAACCGCCATATTCAGGATAACATGAGCTACGCGGCATTAAAAATGATTCATGTCACCAGCGTAGTCATCAGCTACATGCTGTTTTCCTTGCGTGGCGTGTGGATGATGCAGGGATCCGCTGCGTTGCAACAACGCTGGGTAAAAATTACGCCGCACATAGTGGACACCATGCTGCTGACCAGCGCCATCGCACTGGCCATCATGATTGACCAGAATCCGGTAAATAACGCATGGCTGACCGCCAAAGTCACGGGCCTGCTGCTTTATATCGGACTCGGCATGATGGCGTTGAGATTCGGAAGAACCCGCAAAGCGAAGATTTTTGCATGGATCGCCGCTCAACTCGTTTTTTTCTATATCGTACTGGTCGCCTTGACTAAAAATCCTGCCGTATTTCCCTTTACGCCATAAGCGGCGAGCCCAGGCCGGACTCCCGATTTTTAGCACGGATGGTTCATAAATCCGCGTGATGATTGCGCTGGATACTGTTTTTCAGGGAGACTTCATGGAAGAACGATGTCGTTTTCATAGCCCGCCTGAACAGGATTTCCATACGAAACAAAAGACCAGCGAGGAGGTGTGAATTTATGAAACATTCGGGCCAGCAACCAGAACCATATGTAACGTGTTATTTTCAGCGATTACTTTATAATCCCACATCCGGCAGTTGACCACTTATTAGCCGGTTTAGCATGATATTGGCAGAAAATTTTGGTATCAGCTGATTTTAACTTTTGGATGAGTCCGCTACAGGATAGATTGCGCTTCACTCTGTCCAGCTACCGGCTTCAGGATAACTGCACGCATTCACTGTGGCAACATCAAAAATAAGCACAATGGAAGAGTTTCAATTCCGCCGGCCGCTTTCGACCCTTATACTTTTTCCGCTCAGGATTGAAATTGGCTCCTTATAATTCCGGATATTCATTTTGACGCTCTCCTTCAACATTCAGCCCACATGCTAACCCGCTGGTGGGTTTATCTGATCGCCGCATTTTTTGCGGTAGGTCTGCTTGGCATTCTACTGGTAGGCTTCGCGGCACTGGTCACTTTTCCCACACTTCCTTCACTTGAAGCATTAACCGATTACCGTCCCAAAATTCCCTTGCGCGTCTACAGTGACGAAGGTCTCCTGATCGGAGAATTTGGCGAAGAGCGCCGCCAGGTGATTAAAATCAGTGCGGCGCCAGAGCGCCTGAAACAGGCGATCCTGGCAGCCGAGGACGACCGGTTCTACCAGCATGGCGGAGTGGATTACATTGGCATACTGCGCGCTGCTTATTCCAATTTCGCTTCCGGCGGCGTGCGCCAGGGGGCCAGCACCATTACCATGCAGGTCGCACGGAATTTTTTCCTGACCAAGGAAAAAACCCTGACCCGGAAATTCAGCGAGGCTTTACTTGCATTCAAGATCGAACACAGTTTGAGCAAGGATGAAATTCTTGAACTTTACTTCAACCAGATTTATCTCGGGCAACGTGCCTATGGTTTCGGCGCGGCGGCACAGGTCTATTTTGGCAAAACCCTGAATGACATCAATCTCGCTGAAGCGGCTATGCTTGCGGGTCTTCCCAAAGCACCCTCTCGCTTCAACCCGGTGGTCAACATCAAGCGCGCAAAAGCACGGCAGCTTTACGTACTCCGGCGCATGCACGATCTGGGCTATATCTCCAATCAGGAATTCAAGGAAGCGGAAAAACAGCCGATGCATGTCAAGCGCGACTTGCAGGAATTCACCATGCGCGCCGATTATGTGGCGGAAATGGCGCGCCAGGCGATGTACGAACGCTATCAGGAGGATACCTACACCAAAGGTTACAAAGTCTATACGACGCTGAAAAAACTGGATCAGGAAGCCGCCTATAAGGCCGTGCGCCAGGGCGTGATGGATTATGACAGGCGCCATGGCTACCGCGGCCCCGAGGCAGTTATTGACCTAACCAGAAATGGTTCCGAGCGGGAGGAAATACTGGAAGACGCGCTCCAGGAGGTATCCGACAGCGGCGATATTCACGCTGCCGTAGTTCTGGCTGCTGACCCAAAATTTGTCAAGGTATACCGCAGGGGTGGAGAAATCATCGAAATTACCGGTGATGGTCTCAAGTTTGCAGAGAGATTTCTTACCGGCAAGGCTGGCTCCAAGCCGCAGAATATCCGTAGGGGTTCCCTGATCCGCATATGGAAGAACGAAAAGGGTGGGTGGCAAATTGTGCAACTTCCCCAGGTCGAAGCCTCGCTGGTTTCAATAAATTCGCGAGATGGAGCGATTCGCGCCATGGTGGGCGGGTTTGATTTCAATCGAAATCAATTCAACCATGTCACACAGGCGTGGCGCCAACCGGGTTCCAGCTTCAAACCTTTCATCTATTCCGCCTCCCTTGAAAAGGGTTTTACGCCAGCGACCGTCATCAATGATGCGCCGCTCTTCTTTACCGCCGCGGAAACAGGAAGCGAGGACTGGGAACCGAGAAATTTCGACGGCAATTTCGAGGGTCCATTACGCATGCGCGAAGGGCTTGCCAAATCCAAGAATCTGGTGTCGATTCGTATTCTCCAGGCGATTGGTGTCCAGTATGCACAGGATTACGTCGCCCGCTTTGGCTTTGACCCCAAGCAGCATCCTCCCTATTTGCCGATGGCGTTGGGTGCCGGATCGGTCACACCAATGCAAATGGCGGTGGGATACGCAGCATTCGCCAATGGAGGTTTCCGCGTCGCGCCCTATTTCATTAAACGCATCGAGGACGTGAAAGGCAACATACTGGAACAATCGGAACCGGCATTAGCGGTGGAAAAAGCAAAACAGATCATCGATCCACGCAACGCTTTTCTTATGACCAGCATGATGCAGGATGTGATCCAGCGAGGCACCGCGACCAAAGCAAAACAGCTGGGCCGCACCGACCTCGCAGGGAAAACAGGTACTACCAATAATCACGTCGACGCGTGGTTTTGTGGTTATCAGGCCGATCTGGTCGCGATCGCCTGGATCGGCTTCGATACACCCAGACCGCTGGGTAATAAAGAAACGGGGAGCCACGCCGCTTTGCCCATATGGATGAATTATATGGCCAGGGCGTTAAAAGGTGTTCCAATGGCGGCTTATACGCCTCCGCCAGGCATTGCCACAGCTAAAATCAATCCCGTGACCGGCTTGAGAGAAGCGGGAGGTACGATGACGGAGTATTTCCTGGAGGAGCAGTTACCACCGGAAGCGGATAGTGTGAATGTGGTGGATGAAGCGATCAAGTCTGCCGAGGACGTAATAAAAGAATTCCTCGCTCATTAAACTTAAGCATTGCGGCACGCTTCCAGTTGCCTGTTTTCCCGCAATTACTCTCTCTGCTTGAGCCATCCCGCCACATCCATCGCGTAGTAGGTCAGTATGCCATCCGCGCCCGCTCGCTTGAAGGCCAGCAGGGATTCCAGAACGCAGGTTTTTTCATCCAGCCAGCCGTTTTGTGCGGCAGCCTTGAGCATGGCGTATTCTCCACTGACCTGATAGACAAAAGTGGGCGCGCCGAATTGGTCCTTGACTCGCCGGACAATATCGAGATAGGGCAAACCAGGTTTTACCATCACCATATCGGCCCCTTCTTCCAAATCCAGCCCTACTTCCCAAAGCGCCTCGTCTGAATTGGCCGGGTCCATCTGATAAGTGTATTTATTTCCCGTACCCAGGTTGGCGGCCGAGCCCACCGCATCGCGAAACGGGCCATAGAAACTGGAGGCATATTTTGCCGAGTAAGCAAGAATGCGGGTGTGAATGCACTTACGGCTTTCAAGCGCGGATCGGATTGCGCCGATGCGGCCATCCATCATGTCGGAAGGCGCAACGATGTCCGCACCGGCTTGGGCATGCGTCAGCGCCTGCTGCGCCAATACGGTCACAGTTTCCTCATTCATTACATAGCCGTTGGCATCGATCAACCCATCCTGGCCATGACTGGTATAAGGATCGAGCGCCACGTCGGTGATAATACCGAGCTCAGGAAAGCGTTTCTTCAGCTCACCTACAACGCGGGGTACGAGTCCCATTGGATTGACGGCCTCGGCGGCGGTAAGGCTCTTCAGACCAGGCTCGATCACGGGAAAAATAGCCATCGCCGGTATACCGAGTTGCAGACACTTTTCCGCCCGGTACATGAGCAGATCCAGACTTTGCCTTACCACTCCCGGCATTGAAGCTACGGTTTCCTCCTGTTTCTCTCCATCCAGTACAAATACAGGGTAAATAAGATCATCCGGGCGCAGGTGATTCTCACGCATCAGACGGCGGGAGAATTCATCGCGGCGCATGCGGCGCATTCTTTTCTGTGGAAACCGGCTAAATACTGACATGATCAACCTAAAAAAATAATAAATCAGATAAAAAATTAAATATGGGGAACTTGTACCCAAATTTTCTATCTTATTAGCAGACGGTGTTTAATTGTCTCCCGCTTTTCCTCCCTGAGCGGGTACCTTAATCCCTATTAAGGTAGTTTGCCCCCGGTTTTATTCCCCTTTAACCGGGGGCTTTTTATTTTCGTTCTCTGGCTTTGCGCAGAATTTAATTCCTGAATCAGATTTGTATCCAGTCCAAGCCAAGTACCCAGCAAGGCAGCAGCCTCTTCGACTCCTTCCCGGGTCATACTGGAAAATAATTGTACGCTACATTGCGGATATGTTTCGCGCAAGAACAACAATACATCCTTGAGTATTTTCGCAGCCTGCTGCCTGCTCAGCTTGTCCGACTTGGTCAGCAGCACATGTACCGGTTTTCCCGTTGATGCAAACCAGTTCAGCATTTGCCGGTCGAGCGGGGTCAAGGGATGCCGCACGTCCATGATCAGTACCATGCCATGGAGGGATTCGCGAGTCTGAAGATAAGTACTGAGCAGATGCTCCCAGTGCTGGCGAATTTCAGCGGGTACTTTAGCATAGCCGTAGCCAGGAAGATCAACCAGAAAACGACCGCTTCCCAATTGAAAAAAATTTATGTGCTGCGTACGTCCCGGCGTTTTGCTGACGAAAGCAAGGCGGGCGCGATTGGTAAGCGAGTTGATAGCGCTGGACTTGCCTGCGTTGGAGCGCCCGGCAAAGGCTATCTCCACTCCATCCGGCGGGGGCAACTGCCACAGCTGGTTGACAGTGGTATAGAAAGTTGTGTGCTGAAAAACGGACATATAACTCCAGATTAGCCGCAATGGCAAAAAAATGAACGCCTGACTGCCTCACTTATAATCAGGGATGCATTTTATAGCGCCGGTAGCGGCATCCATGCTATCCCGGGCAATCAATATCAGGCCTTCCAGAACCAGATTTTCCATCACGCTGACATTCAGGTTAAGTCGGGATTGCAACTGCCACGCCGCTCCGCCACAAAGGATGCAGTCAGGCACATGACCGAGAGTGGCGGTGAGTAAAGCGGCCATGCGCTCCACCGCCCCTGCGAGCGCATGCACCGCACCGCTGAATATGGCGTCGGCGGTACTGTCAGGATAGTCGCAGAACCTGCCTTCTCCAGGTTGTAGCAATGCGGTATGTTCCACCAATACGCTTTGCATCATATCAATACCTGGGATGATGACGCCGCCGAGAAACTCCCCTGTATCGGAAAGCGCGTCAACGGTCATGGCGGTGCCGGCATCCACCACCAGACAGCCCTGCCGTTGTAATTCCCACGCCGCAACCAGTGCCGCCCAGCGGTCGCTGCCGAGCTGTGCAGGATCGGCGTAGTAGTTGCGCACGCCACACTGGTAGGCAACGGCGGTAATCCATTGTGGTTCGATCCTCCAGCGGGAAAACAGCTCGGATAGATCCGCCTTCGCACCCGTACCGGCAACATGGGATACCACGATACGCGCGGGCTCCCGCAGGTCTTGCCATTCCCGCTCCAGCAGCGCCTTTTCGGTTTGTGCCGCCACTCCCAGTTTCAGCCAGCTGCTGCCATCGTGCAGCCCCCACTTGACATGGGTGTTGCCCGAATCAACAATCAGCAGAAGGGGTGAAGGGGTTGTCATATTATCCTAATTCCGGCGGTTGGGCAGGATGGTTATATCATCCTGCACAGCATGATCTCACCACTGCTGTAGCCATGAATTCCTGCCTCGGTCCGCAGCAGCAGCGATCCGTCAGTCGCTATGCCTTGGACCACGCCCTCCTGGCTTGAGCCATCGGGAAGGCTGAGTGTGACGGATTTATTTTCACATACATGGTGATCCACCCATTCTTTTTGAAACGGGGCAAAGCCCCGATACTCGAATTCCCGTAACATCGTTATGAGCTCAATCAATAGTACACCCAGCAATTTATTGCGGTCAGGCATTTCACCAGTGATGGAAAACACATCCGTTGCACCCTGATCTATACGCGCCTGTATGTTATCCGGCAATTTCAGGTTCATGCCGACACCAATCACCGCAACGGTAGGACCGAACATGTCTCCCTGCAATTCGATCAGTGTTCCCGCCAGTTTGCAGAGGCTGACCATCACGTCATTCGGCCACTTCAGCACCGCATCTTTAATTCCTGCCGATTTTAGCGCGCGTATGATAGCCACTCCGACCGCAAGGCTCAAACCCGACAGAAAACTCGCGCCTTGCTGGAACCGCCACAGCAGGGAAAAAGTAAGGCCATCACCCAGACCGGAATGCCATTGCCGCCCGCGCCGCCCGCGCCCGCGCGTTTGCAACTCGGCAGCGATCACATGAATATTGGCGTTACCGGATTCCGATACCATCGCAGCTTTTTGTGCTAACAGGCTATTGGTGGATTCGACGGTGTCCAGTACTTCCAGATTAAAATTGCGTGCTTCCTCGCCAAGATGTCTCAAAATAGTGCCCCGCTCCAACCAATGCACCGGGTCAGGCAGACGATAACCGCGACCATGCACCTTATGCACGGTCAGGCCAACTTCGTCCAGGTCGCGAAGCGCATTGGAAATGCTTGCGCGCGAGACATCCAGCCTGCGGGCAATCGTCACGCCAGAATGGAAGGCACCGTCACCCAATAGACGCAGAATGGAAAAAGTAAGGGGCTTCATGAGATCAGTGTAGTGTAAATATCCTCGCCTGTGCTAGCGCAGCCTATAGGATCATCCTCTCTAGCAAGTTTGCCAACCCCCCCCCGCATCACGATCAAAAACATATTCAGGGATTTCCTGAATACGATTACCACTATAATAGTTTGTCTGACGCATAAGAATGATATTCGGAGAGGCTGACTTGAAAGATAATCCCGCAACTATCCCTGCCACGACGCCCGTTTCCAACTTCATCCGCAACATCATTGAAGAAGACAACCGCACCGGCAAGTGGAATGGACGAGTGGAAACACGCTTTCCGCCTGAACCAAATGGCTATCTCCACATTGGACATGCAAAGAGCATATGCCTCAATTTCGGTCTCGCACATGATTATAATGGCGCCTGCCACCTGCGCTTCGATGACACCAACCCGGAGAAAGAAGAGCAGGAATATGTCGACTCAATACTCGATTCAGTCCGATGGCTCGGCTTCGACTGGGGAAAACACCTCTACTACGCTTCCGACTATTTCGACAAGCTCTATGAACTTGCCGAATGTCTCATCAGACAAGGAAAAGCCTATGTGGATAGCCTCAATGCCGAGGAGATTCGCGCGCTACGGGGCACCTTGACCGAGGCTGGCCAGAATAGCCCCTACCGTGAACGCCCCAGTGCGGAGAATCTCGACCTGTTCCGCCGCATGAAAGCAGGAGAATTTGCCGACGGCGCCCACGTTTTGCGCGCCAAGATCGACATGACCTCTCCCAACATAAACCTGCGTGACCCGGTGATCTATCGCATCCGCCGCGTTCATCATCACCGTACCGGTGATAAATGGTGCATCTACCCGATGTATGACTACACGCATTGCATTTCGGATGCGATGGAGAAAATTACACACTCGCTTTGCACGCTGGAATTCGAGGATCACCGCCCTCTCTACGACTGGGTACTGGACCAGTTGAAAGACATTGTTCCATGCCACCCGCAGCAAATTGAGTTTGCGCGGCTGAATCTCACTTATACCGTGATGAGCAAGCGAAAATTAATCGAACTGGTTGAACATGGTTTCGTCGATGGCTGGGACGATCCACGCATGAATACTCTGGCCGGCGTGCGGCGTCGGGGGTACACACCGGAGTCCATACGTCTTTTTGCCGAGCGCATCGGTGTCAGCAAAGCTGATTCATGGATAGATATGGGCGTGCTGGAAGACTGTTTGCGCGAAGACCTGAATGAACGCGCGCCCCGGCGCGTCGCCGTCCTGGACCCGCTTAAGGTCGTTATCGACAATTATCCGGAAAATGGCGAAGAGGAATGCCTCGCCCCTAATCATCCGCAAAAACTTGAGTGGGGAAAGCGCATGCTGCCATTATCGAAAATCATCTATATCGAAGCCAGCGATTTCATGGAGATTCCCTCCAAGGGTTATTTCCGTCTTTCTCCCGGTGCCGAAGTACGGTTGCGTTATGCGTATATTATAAAATGCATTAATGTCGTGAAGAATGCCAACGGAGAAATCATGGAAATTCACTGTACCTATGACGCCGATACCAAAAGTGGCACGGCGGGAGCGGAAAAGCGCAAAGTTAAAGGTAATATTCACTGGCTGTCGGCAAAACACGCGCGGCAAGCTGAAGTACGGCTTTATGACCGTCTTTTTGCACAAGCCCATCCTGATGCAGGAGGAGACTACAAGGCATCTCTCAACTTGCATTCAAAGAAAATTATCACCGCTTACGTAGAACCATCACTCAGCGAAGCTCGACCGGAAGATCGTTTCCAGTTTGAACGTCACGGTTACTTCATTGCCGACCGCAAGGATACACAACCGGGCAAACCGACGTTCAACCGTGCAGTAACATTGCGGGATTCATGGGGCAAAATCGCCTGATATCCGGTGAAACCATACGGAAAGGCTTTTACCCGCCGGAAGCCGGTGTAAAGCAACGGGGCAAGCGGCCTGCACGCCGGGATTTTTTTTATTCCGCGTATCATTGATCATAATTTGATTATGGCGGGACACTTCCCTTTCACACATTTTTTCGCTAGCATAGGCACATACAAAAATATGCAATTTTCCAGTATATAGTTTCTGTATTCTGTTATCGTATGGATCTATCCTGACCGGTTCAGACGTATAGCACCGATATACCTCCGCCTTGCCGCACATCATTAGCCGAATATATTAACCTTTGAACGAGAGCCCCATGAGCCAGCATATTCATTACGTCTCCGATGGAACATTTGAAGCTGAAGTATTGCAATCCGCCGTGCCCGTATTAGTTGATTATTGGGCGGAATGGTGCGGCCCGTGCAAGATGATCGCACCCATTCTGGACGAAGTTGCTAAAGAGTATGGGGAGCGGCTCAAGGTGGCCAAACTTAACATTGACGAAAACCAGACTACGCCTCCAAAATACGGTATTCGAGGTATCCCTACGCTCATGCTGTTCAAGAATGGCAATATTGAGGCAACCAAGGTGGGCGCGCTATCCAAATCTCAATTGACCGCTTTTATTGACAGTCATATTTAAACCGGCTACTCTTATAACATTGCCTCCCGAAAGTAAGTAAAAGCGGGATCCGATTGGATCACCGCTTCTAATTCTTGCTCTACCCCATCGCCTTCCCCCAACGTTTTCTGACGCTTTACAGCCCCCTGCCTTTTCACCCACGAATTCCGTCCATGCACTTATCCGACCTCAAGAACTTCCATGTCACCGAACTGGTGGAGATGGCCATCGCCAATGAAATAGACGGCGCCAACCGTTTGCGAAAACAGGACCTGATTTTTGCATTATTGAAAAATCAGGCGCGAAAGGGGGAGAGTATTTTCGGCGAAGGCACGCTGGAAGTCTTGCAGGATGGTTTCGGGTTTTTGCGATCGCCGGACACTTCCTATCTGGCGGGCCCCGACGACATCTATGTTTCCCCCAGCCAAATCCGGCGCTTCAATCTGCATACCGGAGATTCGATAGAAGGCGAAATCCGCACTCCCAAGGATGGCGAACGCTACTTTGCGCTGGTAAAGGTGGACAAGGTCAACAACGAGCCGCCGGAAAATTCCAAGCATAAAATTCTGTTTGAAAACCTCACGCCGCTTTTTCCTACCCAACGGCTGCTACTCGAACGTGACATCAAAGCCGAGGAAAATGTCACCAGCCGCATCATTGATCTCATTGCCCCCATCGGCAAGGGACAGCGCGGCCTGCTGGTGGCGAGTCCCAAATCGGGAAAAACCGTCATGCTGCAGCATATCGCTCATGCGATCGCCGCCAACCATCCCGATGTTATCCTGATGGTATTGCTGATAGACGAGCGCCCCGAAGAAGTGACCGAGATGATACGTTCGGTCAGAGGAGAAGTGGTTTCTTCCACTTTTGATGAACCGGCGGTGCGCCACGTGCAAGTCGCCGACATGGTCATTGAAAAAGCCAAGCGGCTGGTGGAACACAAGAAGGACGTGGTGATACTGCTGGACTCGATCACGCGTCTGGCACGCGCCTATAATACGGTGGTACCCGCTTCCGGCAAGGTGCTGACGGGCGGGGTCGATGCCAATGCATTGCAGCGTCCCAAGCGTTTTTTTGGCGCCGCGCGCAACATCGAGGAAGGCGGCTCCCTCACCATCATCGCCACCGCGCTGGTCGATACCGGCTCGCGCATGGATGATGTGATCTACGAGGAATTCAAAGGCACCGGCAACATGGAAATCCATCTCGACCGGCGTATGGCGGAAAAACGCACTTACCCGGCCATCAATGTCAACCGCTCCGGTACCCGCAAGGAAGAATTGCTCATCAAACCGGATGTGTTACAGAAAATCTGGGTACTGCGCAAGCTGCTCTATCCGATGGATGACATGGACGCAATGGAATTTTTGCTCGACAAGATCAAGGCCACAAAAAACAACGCGGATTTCTTCGATTCGATGCGGCGGGTATAGTACGCTGTATCGAAACTGATTTCTGGCTCGGTGTGAGTACGATGGTTCAGGGCATAGGCGACAATAGCTCAGGTAACTACGTCTTGCGTACCTGATCCCGGCGCTTAGTCATGCAAAACCCGCTTGATGTTACAAGCGACATTGAGTCCGATCCGCCACCTCCATATAATAACCGCATTGTTGCAACCCCTTCCGGATTAAAGGATAATATGCGCCTTTCCGTTCCGCAGCCTGCCGGACGGGTATAGATCAAGGACACGAACCATGAAAGCAGAAATCCATCCTGATTATCAGGAAATCACCGTGACCTGTAGTTGCGGCAACACGTTCCAGACCCGCTCCACCATGGGCAAGCCTTTGCATATAGAAGTATGCTCGGTCTGCCATCCGTTCTATACCGGTAAACAGAAAATCGTTGATACCGCTGGGCGGGTGGAGAAATTCCGCCAGAAATACGGCAAGAAGACGGAAAAGCAGATAACGGCTTAGCGCCATATTTCATCTGCCATTCGTATGGCAGCTACAGCAGTAATATCACCAGCCAACCAAGGGCAGCTTCAAGCTGCCCTTTTTTATTTCCTGCAACCTTTTGGTATTTCGATCGTTAACCTGAATCTGGCAGTTGGATATGTAGTGAATTCACCAAAAAGGTGAAGATCAAGTGACGCAAAAAATCTTTGTGAATCATGATGCTAATATGCTATTTAAGCAGCTGGCTGACAAGTTTAGGTTAAAATAACGCCATGAGGATCTCATCTGCATTTGAATCTATCGTTGCGTTCAGCACGATGCTTTTATTTGCGGGTTGCGCGGTAAATCCGGTTACCGGCAGCCGGAACTTCACTCTCATGTCGGAAGCCGACGAGATGAACAAGGGGCGGGAGGCCGCTGCGGAAATTCAGAAGAAATATGATAATTATGATCTGCCTACCCTCCAGAATTATGTTAATGCAGTCGGACAAAAACTCGCCAGAAAGAGCCACCGGCCGCAGCTTGAATATCATTTCACGGTTGTCGACAGTCCCCAGGTAAACGCCTTTGCCCTGCCCGGCGGTTATATTTATGTTACGCGCGGCATACTGGCATACCTTAACTCCGAAGCCGAACTGGCCGCCGTGCTGGGACACGAGATCGGGCACGTCACGGCACGTCATAGCGTACGCCAATATAGCGCTGCCACTGCCGCCAATGCCGCCGCCACTGTCGGAGGCCTGGTAGCGGGAATATTCATGCCGCAATTGGGCGGACAGCTGGCACAAGGCATTCAAAGTCTTCTGGGGTTTACGGGCAGCGTCCTCCTTTCTGGCTACGGCCGCAGCCATGAGCTGGAGGCGGATCGCCTGGGTGCCGAGTATCTCGCGCGCAGCGGTTATGATCCGCAGGCAATGATCAAAGTCATTGGCGTGCTCAAAAATCAGGAGCTATTTGATATTGAAGCCGCCAAGCAGGAAGGCCGTGAACCGCGCCGTTATCATGGCATTTTCGCCACGCACCCCGACAATGACACACGCCTGCAGGAGGTGGTTGGCGAAGCGAGCCAATACATCGAACCCGGTACCAAGGATGATCGCCGCGCGGAATTTCTGCGCCAAACCGAGGGCATGATTTTTGGCGATACCGTCAACCAGGGGGTTGTGCGAGGAAACACATTTCGACACAAGGAGATGGGCTTCATGTTGTCGTTTCCACCCGGTTGGCATGTGCGCAACAAACCCGATGAAGTTTTGGCAACCAGTCCCGGCGGGGATGCACTGATGATATTGAGCCTTTTCGATACTCCCCGCGGCTCCCCATCCGATCTTGCCCGCGAACGCTTTCGCCTTGAATCCGCCGATCAAATTCTGGCAATGACCAATAACGGCTTGCCCATCGCAGTTGTGACCTCCACGACACAGAATGGAGAGCCTTTCAAGGCAGGTGTGATTTACCATGACAACAAGGCATACCTTCTGGCGGGAAGAGGTGACTCGCGCGCCGCATTCGATCGTTACCGCACGGCGATCTCGAGCACGATTGAAAGTTTCCGTGCACTCACTGATGCGGAGCGGGAATCCATCAAGCCGCTTGAGATCAAAACCATCGCTGCCGGGAAAGGCTTGAGTTACGCCGAGCTGGCAAGGAATTCTCCCCTGGGTGTGAATGCCGAAAAATACCTGCGCTTGCTTAATGGCCAATATCCTGATGGCGAGCCGGTACCCGGTCAAAGAGTCAAAATTGTCAAATAAACGCTTCGCTTTCGGTAGGATGAGTATCAGCTTTCTTATGTGTTTTTCGTGTTTCTTTTCCACCTGAAGCGCTTTTTCTCCTGAATACAGACTATGCGTTTTGCGCCAAAAGAGGATAGTCGGTAATCACGCCATCCACACCGAGCTCCCGGCAGTAATCGTGCTCCATTTTTGTCATCGGGCCATAGACAAAATTACGAAAACCGTCGTTAGCCGCCTGCTTCAACAGACTCTCCTCCAGAACCTCGTAATCCCACACAATATGATTTACCCTCGGATTACCGTCACAATCAAAGTCGGCCAGCAGGTAATTCAGCGTCGTTGGCCGATGCGCCACCAACAGGCCGCAATTAACCAGAAGAGATGACGCGCAGATCGCAATCAGATCGTGACGGAAGGAAGTGACGACAATGCGATGACCGGCTTGGTGCTTTTCAATTACCCTGATGACCGAGGATAATGCTTTCGTTGTTTTGATCTCGATATTCCACAGGATGCCGGAAAATTGCTCCAGCGCTTCATCCAGCGTTGGTACTTCATGCCCTGCGACCCGTTCGATGTCTCTGCGAGTAAGCTCGGCCACGGCCTGTCCCGCGATAACACGATCATGCATCAACACCGGCAAACCATCAAGACTGATGCGCACATCGGTTTCGATGCCATTTACGCCCAGCGCCACCGCAGCTTCAAAAGCTGCCAAGGTATTTTCGGGAACCGCGGTGTGGACGCCACGGTGTGCTATCACTAACATGATTTATTCCAAATTTTATTCCAAATCAAATTCAATTCGTCAGACATAGTCCCCTCTCTTTATAATAAAATTATGAAGATGCATTTAAATGTGTATCAATAAACTTCCCCAATGCTTCCACCCAGTCTTCCCGCATGAAAATGAAACCACTGTTGTGGCCGCCTTGCAATTCCAGGAACTGCTTCGGCTCCGGAGCTGCTTGATATAAAGCCCGGCCATGCGCGAAGGGCACAATATCGTCTTGCGAACTATGTGCGACAAACACCGGGCATGTAACCGTCCGCAAATACTCGATCGTGGTGTAGTCGAAACGGGACAACAGACGCACCGGCAGAAAAGGATAAATTTTTGCTGCCATGTCGGGTACCGAGGTAAACACCGATGCCAGCACCAGCGCCCCCGGCTTTTCGCTCATTGCAAGCCATGCCGCCACCGCGCCACCGAGTGACTCACCAAATAGCACAATGCGGGCAGGCGGGACACCTTTTGCTTCGGTGAGGTAACGCCATGCCGCCTGGGCGTCAAGATAAGTACCGGACTCGGAAGGCGAGCCGCTGCTCTGACCATAGCCGCGATAATCGAAAATGAGGGTGTTGTAACCAAGGCGATGAAACATCAGCAGGTAGTCCATGCGATGCGAAATATTGCCGGCGTTTCCATGAAAGAACAATACTGCGCCCGCTGCGGCAGGGACAGGAATAAACCAGCCATGCAGGGTTTCGCCATCCGAGGTAGGAATTTCCACAGACTCGTAACCAAGTCCCCGGTCACCGGGTGTTTCGATGAGGTTTCTACCGGATTCCGGATAATAGATAAGGCTCGATTGAGCAAAAAATATCAATGCTGCCAACGCAGTATAGGCGATTGCAGCCATAATGGATAAACTGAACAACATACGCATGGGCGAAAATCGGATAATCTCTCAGACTCATAGTTATAATAGACATTTTTCAGCCATCACGAACAGGAACTTAATATGAATCTCGACCGGGTAAATTCTGGCCGTGACGTGCCCAATGATTTCAACGTCATCATAGAAATACCCATGAACGCCGACCCCATCAAATACGAAGTGGATAAGGAGACCGGCGCGATGTTCGTGGATCGTTTCATGTCAACGTCAATGCACTACCCGTGCAACTACGGCTATATCCCCCACACGCTGTCAAAAGATGGTGATCCGGTTGATGTGCTGGTGATTTCGCCGGTTCCGCTCATTTCCGGCGTGGTGGTACGCTGCAGGCCGCTGGGAATGCTGAGAATGACCGATGAAGCTGGTGAGGATGCCAAAGTGCTGGCTGTACCCATCGACAAGCTATGTGGCCTCTACCGCAAGAAAAAATCCTACGACGACTTGCCTGAGCTGGTGCTTTCGCAAATTGCACATTTCTTTGCTCACTACAAAGACCTGGAAACGGGCAAATGGGTCAAGATAAATGGCTGGGCGGGCGTCAAAGATGCCAAGGTGGAAATCATGAGCGGAGTCAAGCGTTATAACTCTGCCAAAAAGAAGCCGATGTTTTAAAACTTGTCGCAATGCAACATGATTATTGATTCGGCGTGCAAAGCACGTCACTATTGATTTGAGCTGGACTCTACGCCAAATCTGGAATGATGAAGTTCCTGATAAGTGCTACCCTTATAAATAGCAGCATGAGCACAAGAAGAAATGAGCTGGCTTGAACCGGTGGAGTTGAAGGGGGCGATTGTAACACTTGCACCTCTCGGGATGGATCACGTCGAACCGTTGAAGGCTGCTGTACAGGATGGAGAGTTCTGGAAGCTCTGGTTCGCCAAGGTGCCCTCACCGGAGCAAATGAAAAACTATGTGATGTACGCTATTGAAGATGCAGCGAAAGGAAATATTGCATTTGCTGTCAGGCTCAATAAAACAAACCGGATTGTTGGCACTACCCGTTTTTATAACGTTGATGAGTTAAACCGAAGGCCGATGCTGGGCTATACCTGGTATGCAAAATCAGTGTGTAAAACAGGTGTGAATAGTGAGAGCAAATTTTTGTTGCTTCAACATGTTTTTGAGCAGAGAAATGCTATCGCGGTAGAATTCAGAACCCATTATTTTAATCATGTCTCCAGAATTTCGATTGAAAGACTAGGCGCAAAACAGGATGGGATTTTACGCAGCCATCAAAGAATGCCTGATGGCTCAATCCGTGATACGGTTGTTTATTCAATACTTCAGCACGAGTGGCCAGCAGTGAAAAACAACCTGTTAAACAGACTCGCAAATTACTGTCACGCCGCTCCTGAATAAATCACGCCCCGACTCATGTTACATTGCCGAATTGAAGGTTGATTTGAGTTAACCCGATTTCACAGCGGGCCCGTATTGTGCTCAATAACGGCCCCAACTGGCATATTGCTATCGTGAATATTGGCAACCTAGCCGAAATTTGTCCCTCTCGAAAATAGATACAAAAGGCTTCCCGCTTTCAGGGCAACAATTGACAGTGGAGTACGCCTCTCTCGCTGACCCATAACTCGCGCGACTGCCTGCACCGCTACCCATCTCCCGTTACATCCCAGATAACATGGAAAGAAAATAGCTTAATTTCTATATGTTGCCGGAAACCCTTGGTCCGGCATTTTCTCCGCATTCCAGGTCCTCATTTCAGGGTGTAGGTGCGCTAGCACACCGAATAATCCAATTTTGGCAGGTAGACTTTATTGGGTGCCTTAACTCTTCAACCTGATTCCTTAGAGGTCAAAATGAAAGACATTTCTGGGTTCAAGTGGTATCGAACAATGAGTTTAGTTGCTTTTGCGGCTATATTCACAGCGGCTTGCGCAACCACAGAAAAGAGAGATACGGCGGCGCAACTTGCGGTTGCGAGAACCACAGTTGCGGATGCGGTAAGCGCTGGCGCAGGTGAATATGCAGCGGTGGAATTAAAAACCGCCCAAGAAAATCTGGATGCTGCGGAAAAAGCAGCAATAGCGCATGACTATAAAGTAGCCGTGAGGTTAGGTGAAAAAGCGCAAATAAATGCCCAACTAGCCAGCTCCAAAACGCGTGCGGCAAAAGCACAGAAAGCAGCAGACGCATTAAAGGATAGTAACCGCGCGCTCCAGGACGAGATGGACCGAACAACAAAATAACCCATACAAAGGAGGTTTTCGCTCATGAATAAAAATGAGTTACTAACCATCTCGCTTGTCGCCGTCGCCATCCTGACAGGCTGTGCGATGCCAGACAGAAATGCCCGCCTGGAAGACGCTCGGAATAGCTACAACGACGCACAGAGCAATCCACAGGTTGTCAATCTGGCTGCCTTGGAACTGAAGGAGGCGGGCGACGCGTTGTCTAAGGCAAACAATGCGTGGAATCAGCGACAAGATCCGGCTACAGTGGACCATTTGGCTTATCTGGCGCAACGGCGCGTGGCGATCGCCCAAGAATCCGCGAAGCGTAAAAGTGCTGAAGCGGACGTTTCCCAAGCCGAGGCGGAACGCGATAAAGTTCGTCTTGCCGCCAGAACGCAAGAAGCGGACAGGTCTCAGCAGCAGGCACAGGATGCGGAAATGCGGGCCAGGCAACTTGAACAACAACTCAATGAGCTGAACGCAAAGCAAACGGATCGGGGGCTAGTCATTACACTTGGCGATGTGCTATTCGACACTGATCAGGCGCAACTCAAGTCGGGCGGGGCTCGGGAAGTCCAAAAGCTTGCTGATGTTCTGAAACAGAACCCGCAACGCACGGTTTTTATCGAAGGATTTACTGACAGTACGGGCAGCGATAGCCATAACCAGGAGCTTTCCGAACGACGTGCCAATGCAGTCCGTGATACGCTACTGAATCTGGGTATTAGTGGGGATCGCATAACAACTCGCGGTTATGGAAAAAACTTTCCGATCGCCAGTAACGACAACCAGGCGGGACGGCTATTGAATCGCCGGGTGGAAATAGTTATTTCGGACCAAAGCGGAAATATAAGATCACGCTAAGATATCTGTTCTTGGAACAAAGTTCAGCGCGAACACCGCCAAGGGAAACAGTCACCCAAAAACTTGCAGCGGTATCCTTCACTCTGGAAGCCGGATCATGGCATCCTTTGCTGGTTTGCCCCTGCCCTAAACTCCACGGGGGAAAGCATGAGCGCTGATGATTACCGGGAATGGCTGTTAAGTCGACGAAAAATGCTGACCCTGCTGGGAGCGGCGGGGATAAACATGTTCACCGGCTGCTCGTCGCGCGGCTCCGGCACCAGGGAGATAAATGGAAGGATGCTTTCTTGCATTGTTACCCCCCAGCAGACCGAGGGCCCCTATTTTGTTGACGAGCGCCTGCATCGTGCGGATATCCGCTCCGATCCCTCGGATGATTCGATAAGAGAAGGGTTGCCTCTCGCGCTCGAAATTCATGTTTCCTCAATAGATAAAACCGGTTGCAAGCCGCTCGCGGGCGCTGTTGTGGATATCTGGCACTGCGATGCCCAGGGAGTTTATTCAGACGTTAAGGACAATAGTTTTAATACCGTTGGCAAAAAATTTCTGCGCGGCTATCAAGTAACGGATACAAACGGCAACGTTCGATTTATGACTATCTACCCCGGCTGGTATCCGGGCAGAACCCCCCATATTCACTTCAAGATTCGTACCGATCCAAAATATATGCGAGCCCATGAGTTTACGTCGCAATTCTACTTCGACGACTCGATAACCGATCACGTTTATACAACGCAACCGTATGCCCAAAGGGGCCCGCGCGCACCGAGAAATGAGGGGGATGGTATTTTCCGTAAGGGCGGAGACCAGCTGATATTGACGCTCATCAAAAATGATACAGGTTATGCTGGATCATTCGATGTCGGGCTGGAAATAAGCTGACCAGCACCCCATCCCACCCATAAGGCCGCTCCACAGCTCTCCAGCGGCTATAGGAGAAGGCATGATGATTGCAGGAAAACCACCCGAGGCTTGGTACTGGTCACACGACATTGAATCAAATCAAATCGGCAGCATAGTTGCGCCGGGCATGCATCTGATGCGTTTGTCGAGCTATGGCACAGGCAATCATCGACGGTTTGCCGCACTCGTCTTCAAGGATTCCGGGCCCGATCACAGTTACGTGCTCGATCTCGACGCCCCCTCGATTGAAGCTCTGCTGCGCGAAGCCGATACCCGGCCAATCGCCATCACTGTCGACGTCAGCGGGTCGCAGCGACGCTTCTCGCTGGTTTTGCAAAAGGAACCGGCGGTGCTGTCCAGCGTTCATCTCGATCTGGATGAAGCCGGTGCACGCAGACTTCTCGATGACCGCCACTGCATCTCTGACTTCGTCACGTATGCCGTGGATGGGGCTCGAAAATATGCCGTGATCCTTGAGGAGCGATCCGGATCATCATGGTTTTTAACCAATGTCACCGCACGCGAGCTTGATTCCAGGCTCACCGAACTGGGCGCCAGCTTGCGGCGTGTGCGCACCTATGTCGAAGAGGGTCAGCCGCGGTTCGCTGCGGTCGCTGAGCAACTGGGCTCCGGCAAATGGGCATGGTACGCCGGCCTTGAGGCTGACGCGGTAGCCAGCAAACTTGATGCCAACGATGCGTACCCCTTCGATCTGGACGCCACGCGCGACGAGCATGGGGTTCGCTTTACGGTGGTGATGTATCGCAACAAGCCGTAACATTCATGCAACATCAGTTTGCGAGCACGGCTCCTAACAAGATTCACTCCATCAATCAGATCAGGGTTTTGACGTAATGCCGGGGGGATGACTGGACTCCAAGACTCATGTACACGGAACCTCACTCTGGTCCAATTTAGAAAATCGAGCGCCGATATCTGAAATTTGAATAGTCTGAGACTGACTGGCTCTGTGCTCAGACAAGCTTGAACTCGGACCCGGCGCGACCGGAGCCGCGCTCGCCCAGCGATGCCTGAATCGCATCCGCCACGGTTTCCAGCAAGACAAACTGTAATTCGGATCGGGTCGCTTCGGGCACCTCTCTCAGATCTTTCTGATTGCGGGCCGGCAACAGCACTCTCCGCAAGCCCGCGCGTTGTGCGGCAAGCACCTTCTCCTTGATGCCACCCACCGGCAGTACCAATCCACGCAAACTGATCTCCCCAGTCATTGCCACGTCGTGATGCACCGGCCGATCGGTAAAAAGTGACGTGAGCGCCACGAACATGGCAACCCCTGCGCTGGGGCCATCCTTCGGAATAGCGCCCGCCGGCACATGCACATGCACGTCGATGCCGTCGAACATTGCCGCAGGGATATTGAGGTCGTTTGCATGTGCTTTTAGCAGGGTGAGCGCCGCCTGAGCGCTCTCCTTCATTACATCGCCCAACTGGCCGGTCAGAATCAGCTGTCCTCTGCCGCTTACCCGCGTTGCTTCGATGAAGAGGATGTCGCCGCCCACCGGCGTCCAGGCCAGACCGGTGGCCACCCCCGGCAGGCTGGTACGCAGCCCGATTTCATGCTCGAATTTCGCCGGTCCGAGGATGGCGTCGAGGTCCGCGGCATCGACACGTACCTGGAGCCGCTCATCATCGGCGATGCGCATGGCCGCATGGCGCATTACGCGTCCAATTTCCCGTTCGAACTGACGCACTCCGGCCTCATGAGTGTAATTGGCAATGATGCCTTCCAGCGCCTCGACTGTCAGCTCGCACTGCGCTTCAGCAAGACCATTTGCCTCGCGTTGACGGTGCACCAGATAGCGCAGCGCGATCTGAAGTTTTTCCTCGCGGGTATAGCCCGGCAGATCGATGATCTCCATGCGGTCGCGTACCGGGGGCGGCACATTATCGATGACATTCGCCGTGGCAATGAAGATAACGCGGCTCAAATCAAACGGTACACCGAGGTAATTGTCGCGAAAAGTCGAATTTTGTTCTGGATCCAGCACTTCAAGCAGCGCCGCCGATGGATCGCCGTGGAGACTGGCCGACATCTTGTCAACCTCATCGAGCATCATCACACAGTTGCGCGCACCAGCCTTGCGCAGGCATTGCACGATGTTGCCCGGCATCGCTCCGATATAGGTGCGGCGATGGCCGCGCATCTCGGCCTCGTCGTGTACCCCGCCCAACGACACACGAACGAATGGCCGCTGCAATGCGCGCGCGATGCTCTGGCCGAGGGAAGTCTTACCCACACCTGGCGGCCCGACGAAACACAGAATTGGCGCCCGCCCCTGAGGCTTGAGCTTTTGTACCGCCAGGAACTCGACAATACGCTGCTTGACTCGATCAAGCCCGAAGTGATCGGCTTCGAGAATCTGACGTGCGGTATTCAGGTCGATGGGCGGATCGGCTGGCAACCGCCAAGGCAATTCGGTCATCCATTCCAGATAAGTGTGAAGCATTGAATACTCACTCGACGCGCCTGGCATACGCTGCAGCCGCTGCAATTCCTTGCGTGCCTGCGCCTCGATCTCATCCGGCATGCCGGCATTGGTGATCGCCTCGCCAAGCTGCTCAATTTCCTGATCATTGCCATCACTCTCTCCGAGCTCCTTCTGGATGGTCTTCAATTGTTCGCGCAAAAGAAACTTGCGTTCGCGATCCTCCAGTTGTTCCTTCGTACGCTCACCGATCTCTTGCGACAGCCTGAGTACCTCGATGCGGCGCGACAGGATCTCCAACACCTTTTGCAGCCTCTCCTCGGTACGCAGGGTTTCAAGCAGCATCTGTTTCTCATTCACTTCCGTATCAAGCAGGCTGGCCGTGATATCCGCCAAATGCGATGGCGCGCGCGTTGCCTGTAGCGCATGCGCAAGCTCCGCGGGAACACCAGGCAGCAACGACAGGATCTCGACGGCGCGTTCACGCAATTGCATGGCAAGCGCTTCGGCCTGGGTAGAAATGAGTTCCGACTCATCAATACGCTGTATACGGACTGCCAGGAACGGATAGCCCTCCACCAACTCCTTGATGCGGAAACGCTCGATCCCCTGGCACACGGCGTGACGTAACCCATCCGCCGAAGTGATGTGACGCACGACGTTGGCTACCGTACCGATGGGGCACAGCGCATCAATGCCCGGGTCGTCGATAGCGGGATCTTTCTGCAGCACGATGCCGATCGGGGTATTGGACTGGAGCGCATGTTCGACAGCGGCGATCGACTTCACGCGGCCGACGGTGACAGGCATCAGCACATGCGGAAACAATACGACGTTGCGCATGGGGACCAGCGCGATCACGCCATTGGGAAGTTCGAATCTGGTCGCGGCAAGCTCTTCCATAACGATCCTCTCTCCGCCAAAAAAAGTTCCCGGATCCGTTGCGTAGATCAATGAGCCCGGCTCCGCGCTCTATAAGGGTATTTTCTTTCAGGAACGCCCAATGATAGAAATCCGCATCCCTCGTATCAGTCTAGCACGAGTCACCCAAACGTCAACTTGACGGATCTTCCCTGGATAATACAATACGGACGCTTCTGGATCAGGAAACGCAAGCCAGTCGTTTTCCTGGTTCAGCGCACTCTCGACACAACCGCCAATTCAGATTAAAGGGGCCGGTCACCGTGCCGATTCGCAAAGCGACGAACAATGGTCACACTTCGCACGCGGACCATTGTGTAGCGGAAGCAGATTTCATACAATCAAGCCCATACAATCACGCTTTGGCGAAAAGTGCCAATTGAGTGCTGGGATGAGACCTATATGAGCAAATACCTCGTACAACTGGACTTCATTTCCTTCATGAAATTCAATTCATTGGCATTTTGCTGCGCCAATACGCTGTTTTCGCCTTTCAATGCCTTTTATACCTTTCAGAGCAGCGGGATTAACAAAGCACTTCTTGTTCTCCTTTTAGCGCCATTTGCCGGCCTGCTCTTGGGACTGTTCTTTGGCGTCCTCGCCTTCCCGCTTTATAAGTTCCTGACTGCCCGCAGCCAATTTCTTGCGGCGCTTTCAGGCAGCTTCCAGAAATTACCGGACAGCTCCGTGAATGAGCCTGTTACCGATGACTAGCAGCCTGCTGGCATTTTTTCCGTTAGGAGCCGCCATTGAAAGCTAAAGCGACCGTCGAAGAAGTACTCTCTCGCATCCCCGGTCCCGTCACCGCAGAGTGGCCTATGGGCGAGCGATTCGCCGTTGCTCTCGCCCATGGAACCATGTCGGTTGAGTATTACGCGCCTGCCGGCCATGATCCGCAAACTCCGCATGAGCAGGATGAAGTCTATTTCATCCACAGGGGAACGGGTGAACTCGTCATCAGCGGAAATTCGCATTCGTTCAAGGCAGGGGATTGTCTTTTCGTGGCGGCTAATGTTGAGCACCGGTTCGAGAATTTTTCCAGTGATTTCGGAACATGGGTGGTATTCTGGGGACCGAAAGGTGGCGAGAAGTGAGAGCTCCTGATCCATCCATCGCTGGATAACCCGTCAAGCAGCTAAAAACATCATGAAGGGTATCAACTTATGAATAACCTTCCTCTGAATCAGCTCGGCCCTCACGAATCCATGCCCGGTTTGGTAAATTTCGGCGTACTGTTGCCATGGGTTTCGGCGGCAAACGGCAATCGGCTATTTGTAAAAATCATTCATGAGCGTGATCAGTTCATCCAGGCAATTCAGCCACTGGCGTTCGAATTGCGGCATGATGTCAATGCTGATTATGGCGACCTCTGGTCAACGGCCCTCGATTTCAATACGACTCGCGACTTGCAGCCAAACTCGCATTTTGGCATGACGGGCCGTCATGTCTATCGCTTCGAGCTGCACAATCCCAATACTGGAGTACTGGACTGGATCATCGATCCTTACGCGCGCGAATATGCTGTCGGCAAGCTTTCTGCCTTTACCCTCGGCTACATTCCTTATGTCTGGAGTCCAGGCGAGACCCGTTGGAAAACACCCGCCCTAACTGATCTGATCCTGTACGAGCTGAACCTTGCCGAGTTCAGTGCCAGCTTGCAAGGTGCGATCGACCGGCTCGACTACCTGGTCGACCTGGGTGTGAACGCACTGTCGGTGATGCCCGTCAACAATGTCTCGCTGGAGGTCGATTGGGGCTATCTGCCACAGGGTTATTTTGGAGTCGATGAACGCTTTGGCCGGCGCGACGACTTCCAGCGGTTCGTCGATGCAGCCCACCAGCGCGGACTGGCGGTGATCGTTGATGCGGTCTATGGCCATACCGGGGAGGACTTTCCTTACGCCGATCTCTATCGGCGGCTCCAGTACCACGAAAATCCATTCATGGGAGAGTTTGCTCAGAACTATTTCGGCGTCAGCACTGATTTCAACCGCGCCCTGACGCGCGATTTCTTCTTCAGTGTCAACCTGCACTGGTTGAATACCTACCATGTTGACGGTTTTCGCTATGACTGCGTGCCAAACTACTGGGATGGCGCTTTGGGTGCAGGTTACGCCAACCTGGTTTTCCATACCTATGAATACGTCAAAGCCTCGATTGCCAGCTTGCCCCGGTTCGATGCACCGGAAGGCTCGCGACTGATCCAGATTGCCGAGCAACTGGAAGCCCCGGAACAGATTCTTCAGCAAAGCTACAGCAATGCCACGTGGCAGAACGCCACTTATGGAGCCGCGGTGGCCTGCGCTCACGGCATGGGAGGCGCAATCGAGAATCTCGGCCAGCGGCTGGGTGCGCTTGGATACATCGAGCAGTCTACTCAAAACGGCGAAACAATGGCCAAGGCCCCGCTGCAATACATCGAGAACCACGACCACAGCCGTTTTCTGTGTGAGTTCGGCCTGCATCGTCCCGACTGGAATTCGTTATTTGCGGAAGGTGACCGCGCGCAATGGTATCGGCTCCAGCCCTATTTGATCGGGTTGCTCACGGCGAAAGGCATCCCCATGCTATGGCAGGGCCAGGAATTTGGCGAGAACTATTTTCTACCCGATAGCGGTCTTGGCCGGGTATTACTGCTGCGGCCGCTACGCTGGGATTATTTCTACGACACGACCGGAAAAAACCTGATCAAGCTGACCCGGAGACTCGTGAGCCTGCGCAAGAGTTGCGCCGAGTTGCGTCGCGGCAGTCATTATTTTTACAATGATGAGGAGCGTTATCAATCGCGCGGCATCCTGCTGTTCCAGAGAGAGACCTCCGCTGCGGTAAGCCTTGTGGCGGTGAATTTCACCGAGATTGAGCAGACCGTGCCATTCATCTTCATGCGTGCCGGTAACTACACCGAACAATTGCACGGGCAGGATAACTTTTCTGTCAATGAGGGGCAGGAGCGCTGGCTGACCGTCCCATCCAGTTATGGGCGCATATGGCGAAGCGCTTGAATACCAGTCCCGCTTATCCGGTAACTCGCCCACGCTGCTCGGGACATGCGCAGAAACAAATATTGGCATTACCCTTTACAGGGGTATACAATCTGACCGCCATGAATAAGCGCCGCTGTATCTATTCCGTCATGCTTTTATTATTCGTCAGTATGCTGACGAATGCATTTGGCTGGGCATTTAACGGCGAGGTATTCGCTCATGAGTTGGATCATGAGCACCATGTGCTCTCTCTTGATCCGACGGCGCATCTTGAGGCCCATCACCATGCCGCTCTCAATGATGAAGGTCATCTGGATGCGGCGACCCACCTTTGCCTTCATGCGGCCGGTCAGTATCAGCCGTTTTTCTTTACGTCCCCGCCGCGGGTACCCGCCTCCACCGGTGCGGAGGTTTTAACCTCGTTTATTTCTCTGATCGTCCCCGAATCCATTCCGGATTCCCCTCTTCATCCTCCCAAACACGGTTTCACAAGCTAGATCGGCAGGCACGACGGCTGATCCCTGACATTGCCTGGTTTGCCTCAAATCAGCTAGACAACCAAAGGCAGCCAGCGGCAATGAAA
Source organism: Nitrosospira lacus (assembly GCF_000355765.4). Taxonomy (NCBI): domain Bacteria; kingdom Pseudomonadati; phylum Pseudomonadota; class Betaproteobacteria; order Nitrosomonadales; family Nitrosomonadaceae; genus Nitrosospira; species Nitrosospira lacus. Next base: position 2,961,836 of record NZ_CP021106.3, read on the forward strand.
GTCGTCTGACAGCCACGTCAAACCACCTGCCACGTGGGGTGGACCTGCCGCCTTGTATTGGCGTGATAACCGCTTCGCTCATTGCGATGTCGATTGCGCGGTTGCTTGTGCAGCGGACTGTTGGCGCATAACACTTGCGGAGATATTTCCATGAACTTTAAAACATTGTTCACGGTGTCACACCGAGTATCGGCCGGATTGCTCATTCTGGCATTCAGTTGCCCATCGGCGGCCATTGCCGAAAATACATTTTTCGGCGCATTGCCTGTTGGAAACGCGGACTACTCCGCTCTACCCGAGGAGACAAAAGATCTCACTTTGCGCGATGCCGCGCTTCTCACGCTGCAGCGCAATCCTGAATTGGCGGCTTTCGCCAAGGAGATCCGTGCCCTGAAAGGAGCCACCCTTCAGGCTGGCCTACTGCCAAACCCTGAGTTATCCGTGAATGTTGAGAATATCGGAAATATTCAGCCGCTTACAGGCGACATCAACTCTACAAAGGCAGTTTCACAAGAAGTTGTCCAGCAAATTACGACGATTCGTATCTATCAGTTGATCGAGCTCGGTGGAAAACGTGCCGCGCGGGTTAGCGCCGCATCGCTGGGTGAAGAACTGGCAGGCCAGGATTATGAAATCAGGCGAGTGGAACTTATCGCTCGAGTGGCGAATGTGTTTACCGAGGTACTTGCTGCGCAAGAGCGTCTGCGACTCGCAAAAGAGAGTCAGCAATTGGCGCAGAGGGTAGTAAGCGCAGTGGTAAAGCGCGTTCAGGCTGGCAAGGTGCCTCCCATTGAGGAAACCAGGGCCGGGGTAACATTTTCCACCACACGGATTGAACTAGAGCAGGCGCAACGCGAGCTGGCCGCCGCGCGCAAACGGCTGACTCTGCTATGGGGCAACGCTTCACCGCGATTTAATAAAGCACTTGGAAACCTTGAATCGTCAGTTACTCTGCCGGATTTCGACGTGCTTGCGAAACATGTTCTCGCCGGCCCCATGGCGCTGCGCGCCATGAGAAATATAGATCAGCGTAAAGCGCTGCTGGATCTGGAGCAGACCCGGCGCATTCCAAACCTTACTATTCAAGCCGGCGTCGTTCATCACGCACAACTCGGAGGCAATACTGCCGTCGCTGCCGTGATATTGCCGCTGCCATTGTTCGATCGCAACCAGGGCAATATCCTGCAAGCCCATCAACGTGTGGATAAGGCCATTGACGAGCAAGCCGCCACCGAGCTGCGTCTTAGAACCGAACTTACACAGGCGTATGAGGCGTTGTCGGCCGCACAGAGGGAAACCGGCATACTACGCGACGAGATAATACCCGCTGCCAGAAGCGCCTTCGAAGTCACCAACAAAGGTTACGAACTGGGCAGGTTTGGTTTTCTGGAAGTGCTGGACGCCCAGCGTACCCTATTTCTGAACCAAATCCTGTATATACGTGCGCTGGCGAACTATCAGCGTCTAGTCAATGAAATTGAACGGCTGATTGCGGCACCGATCGATGGCATCCTCGATGGTGTCGCCAAAACAATCGACTAATGTAACAGCGCTGGTCCTGATTATAAGGAGTAAAAAATGAAGGACAAAAATCGACTCATTCCGATCATTGCCGTGATCGCGATAGGAATCGCCGTGGGTGGCTTGATTCTCACCTTGGATAAGAGCGCTCCATCCACCGCCGCTGATACCGCGAGTAAACCATCCGACAATGCGAAGGTTCAGTCCGACACGGCGTCCGACAGGGGGCCCAGGGGAGGCAAGCTGCTTACGACCGATAATTTCGGGGTGGAAGTGACCATCTTTGAACAAGGGGTGCCTCCACAGTTCCGGCTTTATCTCTATAAGAATGACAAACCATTATCACCATCCGCCGCCAAAATCACCGTCACACTTACCCGGCTCGGCACTCCCGCACAAGTAATTAAATTCACGCCGGAGGCCGATTATTTGATCGGCGATCAGACGATCGAGGAGCCTCATTCGTTCGATGTGGTCGTTTCCGCTCAATGGGATGGCAAAACTTTTCGCTGGAACTACAGCCAGGTCGAGATGCGAGTGAAAATCTCGAACGAAATGCTAAAGAGCATGGGTATCGAAATACTGACCGCCGAAGCAGCAACAATCAAACCTACACTCAAGCTGCCGGGCGAAATCATCTTCAACGAACACACCATCGTACAAGTGGTGCCGCGGCTGCCCGGCATCGTAACCGCTGTCTATCGCCATCATGGTCAACACGTGAAGAAAGGAGAGGTGCTTGCAGTAATTGAAAGCCAGATGCTGGCCGAGTTACGCAGTCAGCATCGGGTCGCGCGGAAACGATTGGCGCTGGCGCAGACTACCTTCGAACGGGAAAAGCGGCTGTGGGAAGAGAAGATTACCGCCAAGCAGGATTATCTCATCGCCCAGGAGTTGTTAAACGAAGCCGAAATCGCAGTGGATCTCGCATCAGTAAAACTGCGCTCCCTGGGAGTGCGTCCTGATTCAGGCGCATCAGAAGAAAATCTGGCGCGCTACGAAATCCAGGCCCCCATCTCGGGCCTCATCACTGCCAAGGCCATTGCACAGGGTCAGACGCTTAAGGACGACGCGAACATTTATACCATAGCCGACGTATCGACAGTCTGGGCGGCCATTACGGTATATCCGAAAGACCTGGCTGTGATCGAGGTCGGGCAGAGGGTAACAGTCAAGGCGACCGCTTTTGACGTCGAAGGCGAGGGTGCTGTCACTTACATAACCACCCTGATTGGCGGGCAAACCCGAACTGCCACAGCGCGGGTGGAGCTTGAGAACGAGGATGGCAGATGGCGGCCCGGCATGTTTGTAAACGCGGAACTGGTGACAGAAGATCTCCCGGTGCCCGTCGCGGTATCGGCGGATGCCATTCAAACAATTCGTGACTGGACGGTGGTATTCGGCCGCTACGGCCAATTCTTCGAAGCACGCCCCCTGGAACTGGGGCGCGGCGACGGAAAAATGATCGAAGTACTCAAGGGGCTCCGGGCAGGAGAACAGTACGCCGCGGGTAACAGCTTCGCCATCAAGGCTGAGCTGGGCAAATCGGGAGCGAGTCATGACCATTAGGGTGCAGCAGTCGCAAGCAAGCATACCAGGCATCCCGAAGGAACGAACCGGGATGAAAAATCATGATTGAACGGATTTTGCGAACATCCATACAGCAGCGTGGCCTGGTCCTGACGGCGGTATTGGCGATGGCCATGCTTGGGGTTTATAACTCCCAAAAGCTGCCCATCGATGCGGTACCGGATATCACTAACGTACAGGTACAAATCAATACCCGCGCGGCGGGATTCTCGCCAATCGAGGCGGAACAGCGCGTGACATTCCCGATCGAGATCATCATGGCGGGCCTCCCCAATCTCCAATATACCCGTTCACTCTCGCGCTACGGCCTGTCGCAGGTCACCGTTATTTTCAAGGACGGCACCGACATCTATCTTGCTCGTCAGTTAGTGAGTCAACGGATACAGGAGGCAAGAGACAAGCTGCCCGTCGGCGTTGAGCCTACTATGGGACCTATTTCTACCGGTCTGGGTGAAATATTCATGTGGACCGTCGCCGCTAAAGAAAGTGCAAGAAAGCCGGACGGCACGGCATATACGCCGACCGATTTGCGCGAGATCCAGGACTGGATCATCCGGCCACAGTTGCGCACGGTGCCCGGAGTCACGGAAGTCAACACGGTTGGCGGTTTCGTCAAACAGTTCCATGTCGCTCCTTATCCCGAAAAGCTGATCTCTTTCGGATTGACGTTGCAGGATGTCATCACCGCGCTGGGGCGCAACAATCTCAACGTCGGTGCCGGTTACATCGAAAAGAGCGGAGAGCAGTACCTGGTTCGATTGCCCGGACAGGTAGCCAATCTGGACGAGATCGGCAATATCACGCTCGGTTCCCGAGCAGGGATACCGATACGCGTCAAGGATGTTGCCGATATCCTGATAGGCAAAGAGTTGCGCACCGGCGCCGCCACACAAAATGGCAAAGAGGTGGTACTCGGAACGGTACATATGCTGATGGGGGAAAATAGCCGTACGGTCTCTCAGGCGGCCGCCAAAAAGCTGGTAGAGGTTAATCGCAGCCTTCCCGCAGGTGTGGTTGCGACCCCCGTCTATGATCGCACCACCCTGGTGGAAAAAACCATTCGCACCGTCTCGAACAACTTGCTGGAAGGTGCCGCCCTGGTAATCGTGGTGCTGTTCGTGTCTCTCGGCAACCTGCGCGCGGCACTGATCACCGCGCTCATTATCCCGCTCTCGTTGTTGTTCACACTCAGCGGCATGGTCGCGAACCAGGTCAGTGCCAACCTGCTGAGTCTGGGTGCCTTGGACTTCGGAATCATTGTCGACGGCGCCGTCATTATTGTCGAGAATTGTATCCGGCGCCTTGCTCATGAACAGGCGCGGCTGGGCCGGGGATTAACTCCCGCCGAGCGCTTCTCAATCGTATTCGATGCATCCAGCGAAGTACGGCGGGCCCTGCTGTTCGGACAACTTATCATCATGGTCGTCTACCTTCCTGTATTTGCACTGTCCGGGGTAGAGGGAAAGATGTTCCATCCCATGGCTTTCACAGTCGTGATAGCGTTGCTGGGAGCGGTGGTTCTCTCCCTGACGTTCGTCCCGGCGGCAGTCGCACTCTTTCTTTCAGGCAAGGTAACAGAAAAAGAGAGTTCCACGGTAGCATGGGCAAAGGGAATCTATTCGCCTGCCTTGGACGCTGCATTGCGCAACAAGGGATTGACTGTAACACTTGCCGTGGTCGTTGTAGTACTGTCCGGCTTGCTGGCTACGCGCATGGGCAGCGAGTTTTTGCCCAGCCTCGATGAAGAGGATATCGCCCTCCACGCAATCCGCATCCCCGGTACTAGCCTGACCACGGCTATCGAAATGCAAAATGAACTGGAAGAGACAATCAAGACATTTCCGGAAGTGAAAAGGGTTTTCGCCAAGATCGGAACCGCTGAAATTGCAACCGATCCCATGCCACCAAATGTTGCTGATATTTTTATCATTTTGAAACCAAAGGCGGAATGGCCGGGGCCGCATCACACCAAGCCGGAATTGATCGCCGCAATGGAGCAGGCGGTGCGAAAGGTGCCGGGTAATAATTACGAGTTCACCCAACCCATACAGATGCGTTTTAACGAATTGATATCGGGTGTACGAGCGGATGTGGCGGTCAAGGTATTCGGCGACAATATGGACACGCTATTTACCGTGGCCGAGCAGATTGAGAAGATACTTGAAACGGTTCCAGGGGCCGCGGATGTAAAAATCGAACAACTTACCGGATTGCCGGTGCTTACGATTCAGCCTGACCGCGCAAGACTGGCGCGCTACGGGTTGAACGTAGCGGATGTGCAGGATGCCGTAGCGGTTGCTGTCGGCGGACGAAACGCCGGCACCATTTTCGAGGGCGATCGCCGCTTCGAGCTACAAGTCCGGCTTCCGGAACACCTGCGCGGCGATATCGAGGCGCTCAAGCGTTTGCCGATCGGCCTTCCCGCCGCAACCTTGGGCACCGCGGCAAATGCTCCGGCGACCGCCCTGCCGGCCTATGTGACATTGGCGGAAGTGGCCAGATTTGAAGTGATTCCCGGCCCCAATCAGGTAAGTCGTGAAAATGGCAAACGGAGAGCAGTTGTCACGGCAAACGTGCGCGGCCGGGACCTGGGTTCCTTTGTCGGCGAGGCTGAAACGCTCATCGCGGAGAACGTGCAGATACCCGCTGGATACTGGACAGTATGGGGGGGGCAATTCGAGCAAATGATTCTTGCAGCCCAGCGCCTTGAGATTGTGTCCCCACTTGCTCTGGGTCTGGTTCTTCTTCTCCTCTACACCATGCTCGGGAGTTTTCGCGACAGCCTGCTGGTATTTACCGCGGTCCCCCTGGCTGTCACCGGGGGAATTCTGGCCCTGTGGCTACGCGATATTCCCTTGTCCATTTCTGCCGGGGTAGGGTTCATCGCCATGTCCGGGGTGGCCGTATTGGACGGACTGGTCCTGATATCCTTTGTACGCGATCTGCGCGCACAGGGTCTGACTCTGGACGATGCCATTCGTACCGGATCCCTCCTCAGGTTGCGTCCGGTGCTGATAACAACATGGGTAGAAACGCTTGGTTTTCTGCCGATGGCGCTGAGCACGGGGACCGGTGCCGAAGTACAGCGGACATTGGCAACGGTGATGGTGGGTAGCACTCTTTCCCAATCGCTGCTGACATTGCTCGTGCTCCCGGTGCTATACCATCTGGTCCATGGAAGGGATGATCTGAACCCAGGCAAGCCACCCTGAACCTCCCTCAAATCATTTAGTAGGGTATTCGGAGCTCGCTGACAGCCCGGCCGATCTTGCGGCGAAGAAGTGCGCGCAGCGTTGTCCCATCCGCATAACCAACCTGAGCGGCAATCAGGTCGATACTGTCACTGCTCGTTCTCAAAAGATGCAGTGCGCGCTCGACACGAAGATCCTGGAAATAGGAAAGCGGGGTTTTGCCCAGTACAGCGCGCAATCGGCGGGAGAGCGTCCTTTCGCTTGTACCCGCCGCGCTGGCCGCCCCACTTAGCGAAAAGCCATCCGCAAGTCTTAGCCGGGCCCAGCGTTCGAACCGTTCGACCAGCGGGTCCTCATGCGCGAGATGATCGGGAATCGCAAAAATTGCCTGCGATGGGCGTGGTTCGATGACAAGAAAACGGGCTGTTAATGCAGCGAGTGCCGGACTGCTGCGCCTCACAAGCCATAGTGCGAGATCGATATGCGCAAGCGCTGCACCAGCGGTGACAAAACGCGACGAGCCCACTACCATGCGGGATTCTTCCAGCGTCACAAGGGGATACCGCTCTCGAAACAGAGGAGCGAGCCACCAAGAGGTGGTAGCGTTCTGTCCATTGAGGAGCAAAGTATTGGCAAGAACGAATGTTCCAGTGCATGCGGCCCCCACCAGAACACCGCTGTCAGACCACTGCCGCAAAAGCTCGACGGCATCCGCCACATCGCGGCGTTCAAGCGCCGCTCGCAGCGTTTCAGGCATCTTTGCCCCGAGTGCGGGGATCAATACAACATCCGGGTATGTGCACCGGGTTGCCGGCACCACGGGCACCGATAATCCCTGGCTGGTACGCACGTGGCGGCGTGTGCCCACAATGGTTACCTCGAAATGGGTTGAAAAAGCGCTATTGGCACCCGCAAGATCATTCGCAACACTCAGGGTATCGAGAATGGTCGACAACCCGGTGTCAAAAACTCCATTGAGCGCGAGAATGTGGATATGCATGGCAGGAATTATATCAAATTTGTCAATCTTGCCACTTGGCAAAACTTTATGACTTCTCTAAAGTCTGTCTCTCGTTATTCAACTTAAAAGAGAGGAAATTATCATGGTAAAAGTTGCGTTATTTGTACGATTACAAGCCAAGCCAGGAAAAGAAGCCGATGTCATCCATTTTCTCGAACAGGGACTTGCACTGGCAAATGCGGAAACCACCACGCCAGTCTGGTTCGCGCTACGGCTGGGTCCTTCGACTTTTGGCATTTTCGACGCATTCATTGACGACGCGGGGCGGTCAGCACATTTGGCGGGCCCCATTGCCGCGGCACTCATGGCCAACGCGGCCGAACTACTTGCGGAGGCTCCGCAGATCGAGCATGTAGACGTACTGGGCGCAAAGCTCGCCAGCTAGGGACTTATCGGTTGCGAGGCCGGACAGTCTATTGCGCGGATGAAAATCGGGTTTTTTGAGGGCTTTAAAAGTAACTTATAATATCCACTTTCGGCCTGACAAAGTAATGATGTCGCCAAGCAGACAAAAAAACAGGCAGCCCGACCCGGAAAAGCTCAAGCTATCGGGCTCCGGAAGGGCGAACCGGCAAAGCTTTGGATGAAGGAAGCACCTAAAAAATGAAGAAACGAGGAAAAACAGGTTGCATGCTAACGGCCAACAGATCGTATCCTCCCGAACCCGGGGATGATTGAAAAAGTGATCATCCTGAGATTGCCGGAAAAAAGACCGTGTCCGGATCGGGGGTAGGTTTTCGGAAATCGCCTGCAAAAGCGTCGGACCGGCCTATATTTCGCCCCTGCTGATCTTCAAAATCGGCAAATCTGTTCTCTCCCGGTCGCATTCTCATTGAGTACTTTATGTTGTACAATAAGTTCAGCCAAGAGTGCGTTGGCGTGCAAAGCCGTCGAATTTCCTTCCTCAAAACGGACTCTACCCCTTCCAATTCCTGGATTTGGGTTAAAATGTCTTTTCAATTTGTTACGCACACCTTTCATGAAAAAACCTCGCGTCCAGCATCGCACCAAATCCCCGCGCGTGGTTCAGGAGCTTTCCAGGCTGGCTGCGGGACTTGCTGCTTCCGGCAGCCGTATCGAGGATGCATTCTGGGAGAACCGGCTTGCGGCAAAGATACATGCGCAGTTGCGTACCGGCGACGATCAAAACCTTGAAGCGGCGCTGGATCAGCTCTACGACACCGATTCTGTGGGTTACGGTGAATTCATTTATGCAATTGAAGCGGCGATCGAATGCGGCGTACTCATACGGGAAGGCATTGGTCATGATGTGCTGATGTTCGCGGCGCCGGTATTGACCTGGTCGCGTTTCTCAATTCCTTCCGGCCTGATATCCGAGCCGGTGCTTGCCAGTCTCCGAGTACAGTTGCAGGCACATGTGCTGGCGAAAGATGTCCAATTCGTGCTGGCGGATTGCCTCTTCAGCCCTGACCAGCTTCCACGTGGCTATCACCTCACCCATGAACTTGCCAACAAATTGTGGACAGCTGCGGTGGCGGGAGAACGGGACTTGCACATAAATCCTCGCCAACTGGCTGAAACCGGACGATTTCTGTCCGATACCCGTTATCTCCTCGGTGCAATCGCCGTTCCGCAGGGAAAATCCATGTTCCGATGGCAGGAAGCCGACGGATCCGGCACGGACAAGAGCACGCATCCGCTCGGCGTAAAGTTTTCCAAACAGGATACACTGCTTGCATGGCAGACTCATGGCACCGAAGCCCTTCGGCCGCTATTTCAAGGTTGTGCGTTCGAACTGGTAATACCCGATGGCTTCTTTTCGGCATGGCGCATGGCGGATCGCCTTGCCCGGCCCTATTCTACGCATGCCACCATCGATTTTCTGCAATCAACATTGAATATTTCCGCAAACAGGCTGCGCGCAGTCATCGCGCCCTTTTACGACCAGTGGCTGGAGGAATACCGGGTAAGCTTTACCCTCAAGGATCGCGACGAAGTCCTCTATGGCATCGTCTGGGCGCTGGTAGGTGACGAAGATGAAAACAGCGACACTGTGACACAAATCGAAACGACGCTGCGGGAATGCGGTATCACGCATACCACAGTGCTGGACAATCACTTCCTTCTGGAATATTGCGAAGAATGCGGCGCGCCGCTATTTCCAAATCCGGAGGGTGAAGTGGTGCATACTGAATTTCCAGACGAAGGAGAAGTCGCACCGGTACACCTGCATTGAGGCGCGTGCTGACATGGTATGAATCCGTATTAATCAGCTTTCCGGATAGCAATATCCATACCGGTAGCGGAATTATAAACCTGAGGGGGTAAAAAGCACTTCGTCAGGATGAACCGGGGAAACGGCTCAATTATAGAAAATTTCAATTTTTTTAATCGCTTACATCCCGGTTATATATGAAATTGAATAGCCTTTTGCAGATTAGCCGACATAATCGTTTTCTCAATCAACCGTAAACCGTATCGACATTTATGAAGTTTCTTTTTGATCTCTTTCCGGTTATTCTGTTTTTCATTACATTCAAGGTTTATGGAATCTACGCTGCCACCGCTGTAGCTATTGTCGCAACTTTTGCGCAAATCGGCTGGGTATGGTTTCGCCATCGGAAGGTTGAAACCATGCTTTGGGTAAGCCTTGTTATCATCGTCATCTTCGGCAGTGCCACGCTGATACTGCAAGATGAAACTTTCATCAAGTGGAAACCATCCGTCCTCTACTGGCTTTTCGCGGGAGCGCTGCTGCTGGCCCACGCGGTTTTCAAAAAGAATTTGATTCGTGTCATGATGAAAGAGCAGATTGCGCTTCCGGAACCCATATGGACTCGCCTCAATGCCAGTTGGGCAGCATTTTTCGCATTGATGGGTGGCGCCAATCTCTATGTAGCCTTTAATTATTCCACTGAAACTTGGGTCAATTTCAAGCTGTTCGGGTTCATGGGACTGATGCTGGTATTTGTCGTATTGCAAGGACTGATGTTGGGAAAATATATGGAAGACAAAGGGGATAAGGAGGCATGATGCTCTATGCGATCAGCGGCGAAGATATTCCGGACAGCCTGGAAAAACGCTTGGCGGTCCGCGCCGCACACCTGGAGCGCCTTAACGAATTGCGGCGAGAGGGGCGTCTGGTTCTGGCGGGACCCTACCCGGCGATCGATAGTCCCGACCCCGGCCCCGCCGGGTTCTCCGGCAGCCTTATTGTCGCAGAATTTGAATCACTCGAAGCGGCGCGCAACTGGGCGGAAACCGATCCCTATGCCACATCTGGCGTATATGCAAGACTGACAGTCAAACCGTTCAAGAAAGTTTTACCATAAGGTAAAGCATGGTGAGCACAATTGAATTGATCAGACAAAAGCTTGCCATTCTTGATCCGGAGCAGATTCAGATCATGGATGAGAGCGCCAGGCATGCGGGGCATGAGGGCGCTAAAAGTGGTGGCGGACATTACGTTCTCACCATTGTCTCACGCGAATTTTTCGGTAAATCCCTTCTGGCCCGGCACCGCTTAGTCTATACCGCGTTAAAAGAGATGATGCATAAGGATATTCACGCACTGAGCGTAAAAGCGTATACTCCCGAAGAAATTTGATTCGATTCAATCCACTGACAAGGAAAACCCATGCGTTTTATGAAACTCTCTCAATTGACGGTGCTCGGTATTTCTGGCCTGATCGCCGTAACGACTGTCCAGGCCCAATCCAGCCCATCCATGGCGAAGGTGAATGGAGTGTCAATCCCCCAATCGCGCCTTGAATTTATAGTGAAAGCGCGGGCCGCCCAAGGTCAAGCCGATAGCCCTGAAACCAGGAAGACCTTGCGTGAGGATCTCATAACCGAGGAAGTCATAGCGCAGGAAGCTCTGAAAAAAGGGCTCGACAAGGACCCGGATTTCGTATCCCAGCTTGAAATTGCCCGTCTGACAGCATTGGTAAGGGCATATCAAATTGATTATGTGAAGAATCACCCGGTCAGCGACGAAGAGCTGAAGAAAGAATATGAATCGCTGAAAACCCAAATGGGCGATAAAGAATACAAGGCACATCACATCCTGGTTGCTACCGAGGCGGAAGCAAAAGACATCATCGCGCGGATCAAGAAAGGCGGCAAGTTGGATAAGATTGCGCAAGAAAAATCCATTGATTCCGGCAGCAAAAGCAAAGGTGGCGAACTCGACTGGAGTCCCGCCGCCAGCTATGTCCAACCCTTTGCCGAAGCATTAACGAAAATGACCAAGGGCCAGCTTACCGAACAACCCGTGAAAACTCCCTTTGGCTGGCACGTAATCCGCCTGGATGACATACGCCCCTTGAAAATTCCGCCATTCGAGGAAATAAAGCAGAATCTGGCGCAACGCGTATTGCAACGTCAGTTTGCGACCTTTGTCGGCGACCTTCGCGGTAAGGCGAAAATCGAATAACCCGGAATTTTGGACTTCACCAGATTAAAAAGGCGGTCAGGTTGACCGCCTTTTTTCGTCCTGAATCCGGTCGTCGGGCAGGGTGGAGTGTGCGGTTCTTGGAGTACAGAATAAGCGCAACAACGCGAAATAGTCCCATTCCAAGGCGTTGCAACACAGCCATGTGCCGCAAAAATCGGGCAATCATCCCGTGGGAGCCTCACCCCAAAGGGGAGGCCGGGTGAGGCAAAAATCATTACGAGCTATGGTGCCGGACTAAAAAATAAGCGGTCAACCTCCGGATTTATGTTTCTTACGTGACCACTCTCATGCGGGGTGCCAGAGCACAGAGCAGCTCATAGCTCACTGTACCGGCCGACTGCGCTACCTCATCCACGGGCAACTCCTTCCCCCAGAGTGTTACAGGGCTGCCTACGCCGGCCCCTTCAATTCCACTCAGATCCACATGCAGCATATCCATGGATACGCGCCCGACAAGTCGGGTACGCCTGCCATTCACCAGCACCGGAGTGTCGGCGGGGGCATGGCGGGGGTAACCGTCGGCATAGCCGCCCGCCACAATACCGATACGCATTGGCGGTCAGCACGAAACATATGGCCTATCCCACTCCGTCTCCTGACTTAGCTGTTGAACGCGGTAAATTTTATCGATATGGGGGGTAACCGTCGGCATAGCCGCCCGCCACAATACCGATACGCATTGGCCGGTCAGCACGAAACATATGGCCATATCCCACTCCGTCTCCTGACTTGAGCTGTTGAACCGCGATAATTTTACTCGATATGGTCATTGCCGGATGCAAATCCAGTTCTTTAGCGGTTCTGTCAGCGAAGGGCGAGGCCCCATAAAGCATGATACCGGGCCGCACCCAGTCCGCGTGCGTGTCGGGACAGCGCAGGATAGCGGCGGAGTTGGCCAGCGAGCGCGGCAGATTCCGCGCTTCGGCAACAGCATTGAAGCATTGCAACTGCGCGGCAACGCTTTCGTTTCCAGCGGACTCATCGGCGCGGGCCAAATGGGTCATGAGCGTAATCTGACCGACAAAGGAATTGACTTTCAATGTTTCCAGCGCAGCATGAAATTGCTCGGGCGTGAAACCCAGGCGGTTCATGCCGGTATTAAGCTTCAGAAATACATCCAGCCTGCCGTGCGCTCTGTACGCTGATAACATCGCCAGTTGCTCGTGATGATGGACTACGGTGCTTAAATGGTACTGCTCGATCCATGCCAATTCCGCCATGGAAAAAAAACCTTCCAGCAGTAAAATGGTCTGGCGATAACCAGCTTCCCGCAAGCGAACGGCAGCGTCAATTTCGAGCATGGCAAAACCCTCCGCTCGCTTCAGCGCATCCGCCGCACGCAGCAGCCCATGACCGTACGCATCCGCCTTGACCACCGCCATGACCCGCGAGCGGGGAGCATAATGGCGAACTACGGATAGATTATGTTCGAGCGCAGACAGATCAATCAGCGCCTGGATGGGACGTGACATCAGCGTTCAGGATGCGGGGAAGTTTTGATCATTCTAAAATCCGGATCGGAATAGTTGATCCTGAAAACAGCGGCTTCCATTGGTGGCTTAAATGATTTCATGATATAAACCTTTTCGCCAGAATAAGCCTGGATGACCATTGTATAATCTCACGCCTGACGATGAGAAGGTTTTTGGGGAGAGAGTAGGGTGAAACGTGGATTTTATACCATTATGGCAGCGCAGTTTTTCTCTTCGCTGGCTGATAATGCGCTGCTGGTCATTGCCATTGCACTTCTGATAGAACTGCATGCGCCCGCATATCTCACCCCGATGCTCAAGTTTGTATTCGTTTTATTCTATGTAATTCTAGCCCCTTTCGTCGGCGCATTTGCCGATTCCATGGCCAAGGGGCGGGTTATGTTCATTAGCAATTCGATCAAGATTGCTGGCTGCAGCCTGCTTTTCCTGGCTTCGCACCAGTATTTCGCCCTCGCCGCCTATGCGGTCGTCGGGCTTGGAGCTGCCGCCTATTCCCCCGCCAAATACGGAATACTTACCGAACTGCTTCCTCCAGAAAAACTGGTCATCGCCAATGGCTGGATCGAGGGACTCACCGTAGCTTCCATTGTGCTGGGCACGGTATTGGGCGGGCTGCTGATAACACCCGCCATCTCCTCCATATTTCTGGAGTTCGACTTCCCTTTCATCAACACTGGCGTGGATACCATACCGGAAGCGGGCATTCTCCTTATTGCCGTTTTCTATAGTACCGCCGCCATTTTCAACCTATACATTCCCAATACCGGAGTTGATCACCGTATTCTCAAGAAGAATCCCGTATTCCTGGTGCACGAGTTTGCCCACTGTATGAAGCTGCTATGGACGGATAAGCTCGGGCAAATTTCACTCGCCGTCACCACGCTGTTCTGGGGTGCTGGTGCAACGCTTCAATTTATTGTATTGAAATGGGCCGATGCGGCACTCGGCTATCCGTTAAACAAAGCCGCACAGTTGCAGGGTGTGGTCGCCGTCGGAATTGCGATAGGTGCGGTTGTCGCGGCACGGCTCGTATCGCTGCGGCAGTCCGTGAAAGTTATCCCGCTTGGCATTGCCATGGGTATCGTAGTGATGGCCATGATTCTGGCGCGCGACCTGTGGATAGCGATCGTACTTCTCATGCTGATAGGCGGGCTGGCCGGATTTTTTGTGGTGCCAATGAACGCCCTGCTGCAACACCGCGGGCACATCCTGATGGGCGCAGGCCACTCCATCGCGGTACAGAATTTCAACGAGAACCTGAGTATTCTCACCATGCTGGCGGTATATGCGGTACTGGTAAGTTTCGACGTGCATGTTTACACCGTCATCATTCTGTTTGGCCTGTTTGTGGCAGTGATCATGGCGCTGATCCGCCAGTGGCATCTGCACAACCAGAGCATTGAGGACTCCCTCCATCTGATCGGGGTGCATAAGGGCCATTAATCCGGATTGTGCTACAAAATAATGGGTGTATCGGGCAGCTCATTCTTGCTCTCTACGGGTTCTTCTTCTGCCCGGAAATGCTTCTGCAGATGACTACCTACAGCGCTGATTCCAGCGACCACCCCTGATTCAAAATGGCCCTGACGAAAAGCCATTTCCATTTCGCGGCAGATTCTTTCCCACTCCTCAGCGCTGACTTTGACGTTAATTCCCCGATCCGCAATGATTTCAACGTCACGGTCCGCAAGCAGCAGGTAAACCAGCACGCCGTTATTATACTCAGTGTCCCACACACGAAGCCGGGAAAACACCTCCACCGCTCTCTCTCGCGCCGGCTGATCTCTAAGCAGAGGCAAAGTATCCAATGCTGCCTCCACCGCAAAGCAGACCTCGCCCATATGGCTGATTTCCGACTGCTTAATGGCTTGTTCGATAGCTATCAGGGACGTGGGGGGAAACAGGCGTCGCACCACCGCACGACCCGTAAGGAAATGCCGCAGTATGCGCGCAAAATTCATTTACCATCTCCCTGATGCGCCACCACCACCAAAACCACCCCCCCCTCCCCCAAAGCCGCCTCCGCCACCAAATCCACCTCCGCCGCTCCTGCCGCCCATCCCACCAAACCCGCCGGGAGGCCAGCCACCCCGCCCTCCTCTGGCAATTCCCCCACCCCCGTTACCAAATAGGCTCATAAAGAACGCGAGGAAAGCGATAATCAAGGCAGCAATTATCGAAGAAAAAACGATCCAACCCATGAAGCCCCCCGCTACACTCATTACGGCGGCGCCAATGAAACGCCCAAACATGGATTGAAGTATTCTGCCGGCTACGATAAGTACAATAAAAATGAGAAAAACATTGTCCAAAATAATATCCATCCCTGCCGGAGCACCATTGCCCCGCTTGGGTTGCGGAGGAGGCAGTGATTCTCCTTCGATTACCCCCATTATTTTTTCGATTCCTACATTGATACCGCCCGCGAAATCTCCCTGCCGGAGTCTGGGAACAATTATTTCTTCGATGATACGCTTCGCCATGGCATCCGGCAGCACACCCTCCAATCCATAGCCCACCTCGATCCGCAACGCTCTGTCATGCTTCGCAATGACCAGCAGGATGCCGTCATCGACGCCTTTGCGCCCCAGTCTCCAGTTCTCCGCAACTCGAATCGAATACTGTTCGACCGTTTCGGGATGCGTGGTAGGAATGACCAACACCGCTATCTGGCTGCCTTTTTTTGCCTCGAATGCAACTAGTTTCTGCTCCAGCTGCGCGGTCTGATTCGCGGTGAGTGTTCCGGTCAGATCGGTAATACGGGACTTGAGCGGCGGAACCGCCACTTCCGCCGCTGATAAGGAAGCGGAAAGAAGCAGTACTAAAGCGAGGGCCTTTCCCCAAGTTTGAATCATAATCCTAAGTCCTTAAATCCCTTATGGATCATGGGTGGTCAACCGCCAAGTTCTGATAGCGAACCATTGAGGCGCAGTTTTCTATTATTTCGCTGACGATGGTGTGCTGAAATCCACCTTGGGAGCGGAGGAAATTTCTTTCTCGTTCTCCACGGTGAAGCCAGGCTTCACCTGGAACCCGAATACCATCGCGGTCAGATTGCTGGGAAATGAGCGCACCACCACGTTGTATTCCTGGACGGCCTTGATGTAACGATTGCGGGCCACCGTGATGCGGTTTTCGGTACCCTCCAGCTGGGCCTGTAATTCACGAAAATTGGCATCCGATTTAAGTTGAGGATAGTTCTCCGCCACCACCAGTAAACGCGACAGGGCACTCGACAATTCTCCCTGGGCGCTTTGAAATCTGGCGAAGGCTTCCGGATTGTTGATCAGCTCGGGTGTGGCCTGGATGCTGCCCACTTTGGAGCGGGCATTCGTCACACCCAGCAGCACGTCTTTTTCCTGTGCGGCAAAACCCTTCACCACGTTTACAAGGTTGGGAACAAGATCAGCGCGCCGCTGATACTGATTCAGGACTTCCGACCAGCCGGCCTTGATCTGTTCATCGGTGGACTGCAGGGTATTATAGCCACAGCCACTTAAAGTAAGGGTAAGGAGCAACGTCAGCGACAACAGCAAATTATGCATGGCATTCTTCCTGAAAGAATTTGATTTGAGAAACCTCCGATCAAGTTCCAGCGAGTTTCTCCAGCAACAAGATCCATAGGGCTTTTCCGAGATCGATTAATTATAAATGGGGGTTAAATAGCAGATTGCAAGGGAACTCGGCATAAGCCTCTGTTGGCGCGACGGCGTATGCCCCGGTGGCACATAAAAGTCAGCAATGCGCTCACGTTGGGCTTACCCGGAAGGTCCCAAGCCTTGCATGATGCTTCTAGCAAAACACAAATCCTCCCAGACCTTTGCCTTGTCCACAAGCGTGCGAAGGAGATAGGCTGGATGATAGGTAACAATGACAGGGATACCGGAATGGTCATGCAGCCTTCCGCGCAGGCTGGCAATCGCGGCATCAGTATGCAACAGGTTCTGCGTAGCGACTTTTCCCAGCGCAATGATGAGTTTGGGCTTGATCAACTGAATTTGCCGCTCAAGATAAGGTGAGCACTGCCCCGCCTCATCGGGACTGGGATTTCTATTGCCCGGTGGGCGGCATTTCACAATATTGGTGATATAAACATCCCGGCCGCGTCTCAGATTGATTGCTGCCAGCATATTATCCAGTAGTTTTCCCGACGGTCCGACGAAGGGCTCTCCCTTGGCATCCTCCTCAGCTCCCGGCCCCTCGCCTACGCATAGCCAATCGGCATTTTTGTCGCCCACGCCAAATACGGTGCGGGAGCGAGACTGGCATAGCGGACACGCAACGCAACCTTCTACGCTTGTTTTAAGCTCATCCCAGCCCATTCGCAGGATTTTCGAACGCCGCTCTTCCGCCGCGCCGGCAGGGTGGCTGACGACGTGCTCGCTGGAGTCGACCTGAGCAGCAGAATCTTCACCGGAAGCCCTGACATGCCACAATGGGGTCAAGCCTAACTCCTTGAGTATTTCGTTGCGTCTGGCTCGCCTGGAAGGGCCGGCCGCGGTCATAATATCAATTCCATGACTAAGGAGTCCTCTCGCCCCCCCATCGCGGGATAGTAATCCCTGCGTTTGCCGATCTGCCTGAACCCTATCCGTTCATACAGCCGGGCGGCCACATGATTGGACTCTCGTACATCCAGAAACATCGAGCGCGCGAGCTGCTCCTTGGCAATGCTAATAAAATGCCGCAGCAATCTCTCGCCCCAGCCCTTCCGTTGCGATCCGGCAGCGATGCCAAGCGTAAGTAAATGTGCTTCTTCGGGTCCAATTATCATTACACCGTAACCAAAAATATGCCCATGCTGCTCCAGCACCAGGCAATGATAGCCGGAATCGATCGAATCGCTGAAATTGCCGCGCGTCCAGGGAAAGAGAAAAACTTCCCGCTCAATTGCCACGACCGCATCCAGATCTGTCATAAACATTCGCCTGATCTGGGGCATTTCCTGCAATTGAGCGCTCATCGTTCCTTTTCCTTCAGGGCCACCTTGTTACGGACATAAAGTGGTGCAGCATCAGCGGGGTCAATACCCAGACCCTTCGCAAATACCGGCTCAGCCAGCCGAACCATGTGGCGTGCATGCGGCCGCAGATCACCGATAGTGTGATTGATACATCCATCGTAGCGGGTGCGCAACACTTCACCATACATGGAAAACCCGCTTCCGCAACCCATCCAGCCGCTACCGCGTACTAATGGAGCTTGTTGTGGCAAACATAGCATTGGCTCGCTTACCGGCCGCCACCCATTGACCATTTTTGTATAAGCGGCGTGATAAACCTCATTCATGCGGGCGTCGAGCGCGGCAATCACGTTATTACCCCCCGCCGCTTCCGCCAATGCTTCCAGTGTACATATGCCTGCCACCGGCAGATCGGCGCCAAGGGCCAGTCCCTGTGCAACTCCGCAGGCGATGCGCAAACCCGTGAAAGAGCCTGGACCCGCGCCAAAGGCAATGCCATCCAATTGGGCCAGTGTCAACCCGGCTTCACCCAGCATTTGCCGCAGCATCGGCAAGATCAACTCGGAATGCCGCTGTTTCGCGAGAACTTCGTGACTGAGTATTTCGCAGTCCACCAATACCGCAATCGAACAATACTCGGTGGAAGTATCAAGGGCGATAATTTTCAAGATGGCTGATCGACTAAGTAAGGAGGATTATAATGGACACGAGCAACACCCTTTCCGGCGGAAACTTATGTCGAGAATATATTGTCCATTATTATGGCAATGTTACTTTAACATCATCTCAGGGAGGAGTCATGAGCATCACCTGGATACTTGTTGCAAACGCAAGCGCAGCCTGTCTCTACGCAAACTGCGGACCCAAAAAGGGACTGCAGAAACTCAAAGAATTCAAGCATGACGCCAGCAGGGAAAAAGGGCAGGATCTGGTGTCAGACCGCCCTGGACACAATAAAAGTCACGGTAATGGCCGTGGCTCATACGTACCCGCCACTGATCCAAAACAAAACCAGGCCCAGAACTTTGCCCTTCAGTTAGCCAGGGAACTGGAGCAAGGGCGTACCACCAATAGCTACCAGCGTCTGATCCTGGTGATATCAGCTCCGTTCATGGGGCTCGTCAACGGGAGCTTGGGAAGCCACGTGCGTACCCTGGTAAGCGACACTTTTGAAAAGGACTACACCAGAGCCAGCGAAAAAAATCTGACCCGGCATCTGGAAAGCTGCATTTATCTCTAATGCCGAGGGATATGGAGTCTTTGAATAGGTCCTCTGTGGAGCGCGTTGCAGCAACCATAAGCGACGGTTCCCGCGAGAGCCTATTCAGATTCCTAAAGGCCAGCGGCCAATTGGCGTATAAACCGACCCGCCGCTGGTTTGTTCTGATTTGACCAGCATCCATTCACGCACCTGCCAGGCTATTGGCTCCGCCAACTCAGGCAGGGTTTGGCACAAAGCATCCCTCATCAACGTTATATGGGGTTTGTAAGTGCGCTGCTCCAATACGAATCCGGCGGTGGATAACGCACACTCTAAGGTGCTCACCAGACCTGTAAGTTCCGGAGGAATCCCGCCCGTTGTCGCGTAAACGATGCGATTTCGCTTCCAGTAGCGAATTTTTTCCACGACAAAATCAAATGCACTCATACCGGAATCCTTGATTTCGTCCGCTACCCGATATAGCGCGTCCAGTTTGCTCGCACCCACTTCCCCCACGAACACCAGTGTGAGGTGAATATTTTCCGTCTTGGTTTTCCGTCCGCTGCAGAACGACTTCCCGCGTAACTGTTCTGCCAACCCCGACAGTTGCACCCGCGCCACGTCACCCGGCCATATCGCGAAGAAAACCCGGAGCGTTTCTTCCCTGATATCCGGATTTCTTTCAGTTATCCGCATCGTCCATTCGGGTGATCAGGCATACCGCCTCTGCTTCTATCCCCTCGCCCCTGCCAACAGGCCCCAGGCGCTCGGCGGTTTTTGCCTTGACGTTGACATCCCCCGTGCGCATGCGAAGATCCTGTGCGATGTGAGTCACCATGGCGGGAATATGCGGCGACATTTTCGGTGCCTGAGCGATGATCGTGGCATCTATATTCATCACTTTGTAATGATGCTCAGCCAGCAAGCGTGAAACATTTTGCAATAACACGCGGCTATCGATGTTCTTGTACCGCGGATCGGTATCCGAAAAGTGCCTGCCAATATCACCCAGCGCCGCCGCACCCAGCAACGCATCGCAGATCGCGTGCAGTAGAACGTCCGCGTCGGAATGTCCAAGTAAACCTTTTTCATGGGGGATGGTCACGCCGCCGATGATAAGTTTGCGGCCTTCTGCCAACTGGTGCACATCAAAACCTTGCCCGATTCTAACCGTACTCACTCTCCCCTCTCTTTCATCTCTTATTGGTCGGGACAAACAACATGGACATTGCGGCGTAACACCCCGTCACATTCAAAGCACGCCACGGCTGGTCTGGAGCGGGTTATGGATCAGGCCCGCATACCCGCTGAAGCTGGGTGCCGATACGGACCACAGCGCCGTATCCATGCTGCTCAGGGGTTTCTCAGTATCAACTCCGCCAAAGCAAGGTCCTGGGGATAGGTCACTTTCAGATTGCGCGTATCGCTCAAGACCAGCCTGGGGTGCAAACCCAATGCTTCAATCGCTCCGGCATCATCGGTCATGGTCACGCCACCAGCCATGCTCAGGGCTTCCACAAGCAACGTATAACGGAACATCTGCGGCGTTTGTGCCTGCCATAGATTTTCCCTGGATTCAGTATGCGCAACCCGGTTATTGGTGTCACTGCGTTTTAACGTATCCGCCACCGGAACCGCAAGCAACCCCCCCACCTCATCATCAGCCAGTTCATCCAGCAACTTGTCGAGTTGCGCCTCAGCTAGACAGGGCCGCGCGGCGTCATGCACCAACACCCAGTCGTCATCGCCGATGGACGAGACTCCCCGTGCCGCTTTCAAGCCATTGAGCACGCTTTCGGCGCGCGTGCCGCCGCCACATTCAAGTACAACCAGCTTGCCGGAGAAGTCCGACCAGTCATGCCGCAACCATCCCTCATCGCCTGGCGCAAGCACGACGAACACACGGGTGATCCGTGATGAACCGCACAGGGTTCTCAGGGTATGATAAATCATCGGCTTGCCTGCAAGCGGCAAATACTGTTTGGGGAGCTCATCTCCCATGCGCGAGCCGAAGCCCGCTGCGGGAATCAGCGCAAAAAAACTTGGCATTGCATCGTCAAACAGCGCGGAATCAATTCATCAAATTCGGTAAAGAAACAACGCCTCGCACCTCGCAAGGATCGTTGCCATGATTACCGGCCGGATTATAAATTACAGAAAGTCAGCTCAAACTTTACATCCTCCTCGTATATCCTGGTTTTTTGCCTCGAACCGAAGATGACGAATCGAATGCTAATTGCATACTTGTTGGCACTGATCTCAGGAACACACGGCAGACTCTCATCCACCTTGAGACACAGCATGTGCGCCACCCGTCCGGATCCCATTTGCTGAAAAACCCCACGGTGGGCAGTATGCGAAAAAGTCTTGCCGCTACGCCGCAGTAAGTTCAAAACAATGCCGATGCCCTCTTCCAGCGGCAGCAATGGCGCAAGCCACTCGTTAAGATTATTGCGGCGCAGCGCGGGATCCAGATGCAGCCAGTAGTGATAAGACGGCAGATCGAATTCACATGCTCCGCCAGGTATTCCCATCCGCTGCTTGATACCCATCAGCCATTCGTCCTCACGCATGTGCTCCCCGATTTTTCCCGTCATATTGAGCATGCTGTGAGATGCTGCCTGGATGTTACTTAACACTTCATTCAACGCATCCTCTGAAATATCGGGGCTTTTGCGCAGGGTTTCCAATGCCTGTTTTTGCCGTTCCAGTTCCTGCAATAATTCCGACTTCATATCGGCGCGGCTCGTTACGTCAAGTATTTCAAACAAGGTAACAAGCGCAGAGTGATGCTCAACAGCTTCATCCCTGGCCGAAAAGAAAGCCATCCTGTCAAACAAATCCTCGAGCCGCAGCAAGGTACGAATACGTTCATTAAGCGGATGTTCGTAGCAAATCACGATAGTGAGCCAAGGGACGGGACTGGGGTGGGACCGGATACGTGATATTGCCCTATGAAACAGAATTTTACAATCAGAATTGGCATTAAAATTGCATTGCAATGAAAGTGAAGTAATCGCGGCGAAATCAGTCTTTGTTCACCAAAGTGAGATACTTTTTGTGCAGCACATCCACCTGTTGCCGTAGATGCGGCATATCCGCATCATTGGCAATCACATCATCCGCTCTCCGTAATCGTTCCCGGCGTGAAAGCTGGGTGGCCATAATGGCGCGTGCAGTCTGTTCATCCAGTCCCGTGCGAGCCATGGCACGAGCGATCTGAACTTGTTCGTCGCAATCCACTACCAGGACACGCCCGATCATTTCACGGTAACCACCTGTTTCGAACAGGAGCGGCACAACGATTATTCCATAGGGAGCGGAGAAAGATGCGGCACGGCGAGCCACTTCAATACGGATAAGAGGATGGAGAATCGCTTCCAGCTTTCGCCGCAGGCCATCGTCGGAGAATACCAGGGCCCGCATTTCTTTCCGATTCAGCGCGCCTTCCGCGGTAATGAATTTTCCGGTAAAAATTTTCCGGATCGCAGGAATGGCGGCGCCCTGTGGCTGGGTGAGTTCATGCGCGATTGAATCGGTGTCAACCACATCGGCGCCAAGCCCGGCAAAGAATTTCGCTACAGTGCTTTTCCCACTCCCGATTCCGCCGGTTAACCCGATTATCAAAGACATGAATTGAACCTGAATATCATCCTGGAACCATGATTTGTAAAGAATTCTTGCGCCATTTGATTCTCACCTGCTGGGTGAGTCCGCTACTATGGATTTAGGCTAAAATAAGCCAAAATAGGCGCTGTTGATCTGATTTCCCCAAAACAAGGCAACGAGGCCGCCGCCAACCAAATACGGCCCGAATGGAATGGGAACGTGGTGCCCATGCTTTGCGATGATTATCAGTCCGACACCCACTATGGCTCCCGTCAGGGAAGAAAACAGGATTACCAGCGGCAGCATTTGCCACCCCAGCCACGCTCCGATCACGGCAAGTAATTTGAAATCCCCGTACCCCATGCCTTCCCTGCCGGTGATGAGTTTGTAGCACCAGTATACCGACCACAGTGCAAGATAGCCGGCAACGGTACCAATGATCGCGGAATGGATGTCGGTAAAACCATTGCCCAGATTGACCAGTAATCCTCCCCACAGCAAGGGTAGCGTAATGTCATCGGGAAGCAGTTGCGTATCCATGTCGATAAATGCCAGCGCTATCATTGCCCAGACAAAAGCCAATGCGGCAAAAGCGGTAAGGCCATACCCGAAATGCCAGGCAATAAAGCCGCTGATAAAGCCGGTTAAAACCTCAACAACGGGATAACGCGCGGAAATGGATGCATGGCATTGCGAGCAGCGCCCTTTTAAAAATATGTAACTCGCTACTGGAATATTCTCCAGGGCAGTTATTTTATATCCGCAATGCGGACAGATGGAACGCGGAAAAACGATATTGAACGGCGGCACCACCTCGACCGGTTCCCCGCGCAGCCCGGCACACTGCTGCCGCCATTCCCGTTCCATCATTTTCGGCAACCGGTAAATAACGACATTCAAAAAGCTGCCCACCATCAGCCCTGCAATGGAGCAAAGCGAAACGAAAAAAAAAGGAGAGTGTTGCAACAGGTAACTAAATGACATCAAGATTGCGGCATCAGGGTTGATGATCCGTTACCGGCTCACCGGTTCCTGCGACTGACACCAGACTGGGAAAGATTCGGACCACCTTCACCACCCGATCCTGAGTCTGGACGACTTCCATTGGATAATCCGCGATTTTCAGACTGGTACCCGCTTCAGGAATATCCTGAAAGTATTCCAGAATAAGGCCATTAAGGGTTTTAGGGCCGCCGAGGGGCAACCGCAACCCAAGCTTGCGATTGAGATCACGTAGCAGGCTGCTGCCTTCCACTATTACACTGCCGTCTTCCTCCTGCTTTACCAATATACCCGCTTGTGTCGGTGCGTGCGTGGTAAATTCGCCGATAATTTCTTCGACGATATCCTCCAGCGCCACCAGCCCCATCCATTCGCCATACTCATCCACGATGAGGCCAACCCGCTCATGGTTTTCCTGGAAGAGTTGCAGTTGCGAGAACAGAGGCGTGCCGGACGGAATAAAGTATGGCTCGCGCATGATTTTCTCCAGTATCGCGGCGGTAACCTCGCCGTTTCTCATCTGGTTCAATACCTTGCGCACATGGATTATACCGGTCACGTTGTCCGGCGTTCCCCGGTATACCGGCAGACGGGTGTGATGACAGGTTAACAACTGATTGTGAATGATTTCATCGTCAGCATCCAGATCTATCGCTTCGATCTGACCGCGCGGCACCATGACGTCGTCAACGGTGACGGTCTCAAGGTCAAACAGATTGAGCAGCATGCTCTGATGCTTTTTACGGATGAAGTGTCCTGCTTCCAGCACCAGAGTTTTGAGTTCTTCCAGGTTGAGTTTTTGTGCGGCACTATCCTCGCGGGGCTTCAGGCGCAAAATGGTAAGCAGCGCCTGCACGAACAGATTGACGAACCATACCACGGGATAGAAAACTTTCAGCAGCGGCGTCAGCACATAGCTCGATGCCAGCGCGATGCGCTCCGGGTAAGCAGCGGCGATCACCTTGGGCGTAATTTCGCTGAATACCAGAATAGCGAAGGTCACGCATACCGTACCAATGAGCAAAGCGAGATCATTCTGGCCGAAGAAGCTGGAAATAATCACCGCCACCAACGTTGCGGCGGCGGCATTCAGCAAATTATTACCAAGCAGAATCACACCCAGAAGCCTGTCGGTATTCAGCAGCAGGCGGGAAGTCAGGCGAGCACCGCGATGCCCCTCTTTTACGAGATGCTTCAACCGGTAACGGTTGATGGCCATCATGCTGGTTTCAGAAAGGGAAAAAAACGCAGATAGGATCAACAAAACAATCAGTGCCACCAGCAGCACATACAACGGCATATCTTCCAAAAGAAACGCCTCTATGCAAATAGAAAAAATTCAGAATTGGAGAGCACCTGTCAAAAATTCGACTGTCTGGAATTTTTGATGATTTGTAGATTCATCTAAACCGGCTGCTCGGCACGCAGCATACTAGCGGCCTAGCGGACTTAGAGAAAATCACCTGCAAGAGCGCCCGGCCGGTCCATATTTCGCCACTTTTTCGGTCGATAGGATAACTATTGACCTCAAAATCACCAAAACCCGGTTCCGCCCGGCCACTTTCCGCTTCGATTGTTCAAGCCCGACGGGCTGCTAGCGCTGCAGTATCACTTCCAGGACAAATTTACTGCCGAGATAGGCCAACAATAGAATAACAAATCCAGCCAGTGTCCAGCGGATGGCGATGCGCCCGCGCCAGCCATAGAGCTGCCTACCTGTCAGCAACGCAGCGAAAACACCCCAGGAAATGATACCAAACAGAGTCTTGTGAGTGAATTTGAGCGGCTGACCGAATACTTCTTCCGAGAAAACGATACCACTGATGAGTGTCAGCGTGAGCAATATGAATCCCACCCAGATGACGCGGAACAACAATTTCTCCATCGTAAGAAGCGGAGGGAGATTGGTCAGTACCGAAGGCATGGATGGATGATGCAGACGTCTCTCCACCACCGCCATCAGCAATGCATGGAGCGCGGCAATAGTAAGCAGGCTGTATGCCAGCATGGCAATGGAAATGTGCGCCTTGAAAGCGGGTAATTCCGTATTGGCCAGAGGACGCAACGATGGAAACGCCAGGGGTAGCAGCACCGCCACCGCCGCCACTGGCGCCACCAGGGTCTGCAACCCTTCCAGACGATAGAAGAAACCGGAAAGCCAGTAAATCGTGGCAGTGAGCCACACGATGGACGAAACCGCGCTACCCACGCCAAAATTCAATCCGGCGCCAGCAAATACAGACTGATAAAGTGTATAGCCGTGCAGCAGCAGCGGCGCGAGAATGGCATAACGTTCCCATCCCGCCACCATACTGTCGCCGCCCGAACGTGCAGGAGCATTCCATCTGGTGCGCCAGAAATGCCAACCGATCAGACCATAAAGCAGACAAGCAACAAGATAGGCTAGAATAACGGACATTGATATTACGGACTAATGCGGAATTCTGGCTAGTCTACACCAATTTTTCTTGAGGGGCATTTAGCATGTTTGACAATCTTACCAGCCGTCTTTCCGTCGTTATCAAAACCCTGCGGGGCGAAGCAAGGTTGACTGAAGCCAATATACAGGACGCGTTGCGTGAAGTACGCATGGCGCTACTTGAAGCGGACGTGGCTTTGCCGGTAGTGAAAGAGTTTATTGCGCGCGTCAAGGAAAAAGCGGTCGGCAAAGAAGTGATGAGCAGCCTTTCCCCGGGGCAAGCGCTGGTGGGTGTGGTGCACCAGGAACTGATCGCCATCATGGGAGGAGAGAAGACCGATATCAACCTGGCGGCTGTACCGCCGGCAGTCATCCTTATGGCGGGACTACAGGGTGCCGGCAAGACGACCAGCAGCGGCAAGCTCGCGAAATGGCTGATGGAGCAGAAAAAGAAAAAGGTATTGCTGGTTTCCTGTGATATCTATCGGCCCGCTGCCATTCAACAACTGGAACTGCTGGCAAAGCAAATCGGCGCAGCCTTCTTTCCGGTCCAGGCAGGGCAACAGCCAAAAGAAATCGCCGCCGCCGCCCTAGATTTCGCCCGCCGCCACTTCCACGATGTCATGATTGTTGACACCGCCGGACGCTTGGCTATCGACGAAGCAATGATGGCGGAAATCAGTGCGCTGGAAACGCTGCTGAAACCCATTGAAACCCTGTTCGTGGTGGATGCAATGCAAGGGCAGGATGCGGTCAATACCGCAAAAGCATTTGCCGAGGCGCTGCCTTTGACGGGGATCATCCTCACCAAGCTCGATGGCGATGCTCGGGGCGGGGCCGCGCTGTCCGTGCTTCAGGTTACCGGCAAGCCGATAAAATTCGCCGGCGTGGCTGAAAAAATGACCGGGTTGGAGGCATTTCATCCCGATCGCATGGCTTCGCGCATTCTCGGCATGGGGGACGTGCTGGGATTGATTGAGGAAGCCCAGCGCGGCGTGGATCAACAAGCGGCGGAGAATCTGGCCAAAAAGATAAAATCGGGTAAAAGCTTCGATCTAAACGATTTTAAGATGCAGTTCCAACAAATGAGAAATATGGGCGGCATGGGCGCCATGATGGACAAACTGCCCACACAATTGACTCAAGCCGCTCAGAAGGTAAAAATGGACGACAAGGTCATGGGACGCACCGAGGGCATCATTAATGCCATGACGCCACAAGAGCGCGTCAAACCGGAAATCCTGAAGGCGTCACGCAAGCGCCGCATCGCCACGGGAGCGGGTGTCACGGTACAGGAAGTGAACCGCCTGCTGGCGCAATTCGAACAAACGCAGAAGATGATGAAAATGATGAATAAAGGCGGGATGGCAAAAATGCTGCGAGGAATGAAGGGAATGCTGCCGGGAATGCGGTAAAGATGAGTGCCCTCACTCCGCCGCCGGTACCTTTTCAAGCCCCATAACCCGTTTGCCCGCTGTAATATTTCTTGTCTTGAACCAGCCACGATTCATTTCCAGCGCATATTTTGCCGCACCGGCGGAACTATGCGCCGTTCTGGTGTGGGGTAGCATATCGGCAATATTGAGAATCACTCCTTTCTCATCCAGAAAGGCGACACTCAGCGGAATATCGGTATTCATCATCCACATACTGTGCCGGCCGGTAAAGGAAAACACGAATAGCATTCCGTTGTTCTCACCCATTGACCGTCGAAACATCAATCCCTGCGAACGGGCATCATGGGTGTGCGCGACTTCCGCGAAAACAGCATGACCTGAGATCTCGAGTTGGCTTACCGGCATTTGGGCACTCGCTGGCGCCGGCAAAAGAAAGGCAAAAAAAATTGCAAGAACGCGTATCAACCCGAATTGGACAACTGTAGAAAATTTGCCCAGGAAGATGAAGGTGAAGTAGCACAAGAAATGCCGAGGGACCATGGCGCGCAGCCGATAAAGGAATGTTAAGAAAAGCGAGCGATGACCCCTTGTTTCAATGTTTGCCGGTACTGCCGAAACCATTCGCGCCCCGGTGACTCTGCTCAAAGTCATCGACCACGTTGAAATCCACCTGTACCACCGGCACCACCACGAGTTGGGCAATGCGCTCCAGCGGATTCAACGGAAAAGGGCTATGTCCGCGATTCCAGCAAGACACGAATATCTGCCCCTGGTAATCCGAATCAATGAGACCGACCAGATTCCCCAAGACAATGCCATGCTTATGGCCCAGCCCGGAGCGCGGAAGCACCATCGCGGCAAGCCCGGGATCGGCAAGATGGACCGCGATGCCAGTGGGAATGAGCTTAGCCTCCCCAGGTTCAATGGTCATTACATGATCAATGCAAGCCCGCAAATCCAGACCGGCGGAGCCGGGCGTCGCGTAAGCCGGCAACTGATTTTTCAAACGCGGATCGAGAATCTTGATATCAACTTTTATCATGTCAGCATGCCCGGATCTATTTTTCAGCTTGTTTTTCGTACAACAATGCAATATGTTTAATCAACCGTCTCGCTTGCTCAATTTTCAGCGCTCTCGGCAGATAATTTTTGCCCTCGTCATCGAATAGAGTCAGCGTATTTTCGTCGGAACCGATGGCATCCTGCGCCAGATTAGCGGCGAGCAGCGGCAGCTTCTTCTTGCGCCGCTTGGCTTCGGCATTTTTTTCCAGATTTTCAGTCTCTGCGGCAAAACCCACGCAAAAAGGGGGGCGAGGCAGGGTCGCGACATGTTCCAGGATATCAGGGTTAGGTATGAATTCCAACATGACTTTGTCATTAGTTTTTTTTGTTTTCTGTTTATTCGTACTGATGGCACGGTAATCCGCCACCGCTGCAACACTCATAAAAATATCGATCCGCGAAATCTCTTTTTTCACGGCTGCCAGCATATCCCGTGCACTCACCACATTGACGAGCTTGGCTGCCCTGGGGGGTTCCAGGCAAACAGGACCGGAGATGAGCGTGACTTCCGCTCCCGCTTCGAGCGCCGCACGGGCCACCGCGTAACCCATTTTCCCCGAACTCAAGTTCGTAATGCCCCTAACCGCGTCAATGGCCTCGTATGTGGGCCCAGCGGTAACAAGCACACGTTTGCCTTGCAGCAGCTTGGGTTGAAAAAAAGCCTGCACCATTTCAGTAAGTTCATGTGCTTCCAGCATGCGGCCCATGCCGATCTCGCCGCAGGCCTGGACGCCACTGACGGGACCGAGTATCCTCACGCCATCCTGCTTTAGCGTAACGAGATTACGCTGGGTCGCGGGGTTTTCCCACATTTGCCGATTCATGGCAGGGGCGATCAGCAAGGCACAGTCGCGCGCAAGGCACAGTGTCGAGAGCAGATCGTCGGCAAATCCATAGGCAAGTTTGGCAATAAAATCAGCGCTGGCAGGAGCGACAAGTATGGCATCAACGTTGCGTGAAAGATCAATATGAGCCATGCTGCTGGCAACGCCGGTTTCCCAGAGATCCTTGAATACCGGCTTGCCGGTTAATGCCTGTAGCGTCGCGGTGCCAACGAAATGACAAGCTGATTCGGTCATCACCGCTTGCACATCCATACCATCGTGTATCAGGAGGCGCGCGAGTTCCGCTGCCTTGTATGCGGCCACTCCGCCGGTCAGCCCCAGCAGCAGGCGCCTGATATTAGGTAAGGAGGCATCGGTCATAATCACGCGGAATGGAATCGTTTCGATGGAGAAACAGGAGTTTAACCTAAAAACGGCGCTTCATTAAAGGGAAAGCACCCTCTTCTAGAAGATCGTTTTTTCCAGTATTTCGCTTTGTTTACCTTATTTCTGCCGTTACCTACTCTATATCATGGCAATTCCAGACTGGCCCGAATCCGAGCGTCCACGCGAAAAGCTCCTTAAACACGGAGTGGCGAATCTTTCTGATGCCGAACTTCTGGCTATATTCTTGCGAACCGGGGTAAAGGGTAAAAGCGCAGTAGATCTGGCGCGCGAATTGCTCAAGCATTTTGACGGCTTGACAGGCCTATTCGCGGCGAATCTGGATATTTTTTGCCGGGTACCTGGAATGGGGCCCGCCAAATACACCCAACTACAGGCCGTATTGGAAATGGCACGACGCGCGCTGGAAGAAAAACTAAAAACTGGCGATACCATGAGTTCGCCAAAATCGGTACGTGATTACTTGCGCCTCAGTCTTGAAGGTAAGAAGCATGAAATCTTCGTCGGCATTTTCCTTGATCCCCAGAACCGCGCTATCGCAACCGAGGAGCTGTTCAATGGCACCCTCACCCAGACCAGCGTATACCCGCGAGAAGTGGTCAAGCGTGCGCTACACCATAACGCCGCCGCCATTATCTTTGCCCACAATCATCCTTCGGGCGTGGCAGAACCGAGTCAGGCCGATGAAATCCTGACTCAATCTCTCAAGCAAGCGCTTGCGTTGGTGGATGTAAAGGTCCTGGATCATTTTATCATTGGCGGCGGAACAGCCATGTCGTTTGCCGAGCGAGGATTGATTTGATTTGATTTGAGAAAACCTGGGGAATCGGGATATAATAGCCGTTTTTCGAATTCTGGAGTGGCTCATCATGGCACGAGTATGTGAAGTAACCGGCAAAAAACCAATGACCGGCCATCATGTTTCCCACGCTAACAATAAAACCAAGCGGCGCTTTCTGCCTAATTTGCAGCGCCGCCGCTTCTGGGTGGAAAGCGAGAACCGCTGGATCAGTCTACGCTTATCGAACGTGGCACTGCGGACAATAGACAAGAACGGTATTGACGCGGTGCTGGCCGATATGCGTGCTCGCGGCGACAGCATTTAAAACATCATGAAGCGCTATTCCGGCTTCGGCATCTAAGGACACCATCATGCGGGAAAAAATAAAACTCGAATCTTCGGCTGGAACCGGTCATTTCTATACCACTACCAAGAATAAACGCACCACGCCGGAGAAATTAGAAATTCTAAAGTTTGATCCAGTAGCGCGCAAACACGTCAAATACAAGGAAATAAAACTCAAGTAGGACTTTCATTGACAGCGTGAACGCCTTCAGGAGAAATCCGGAGATCAAATAAAAAACCCGCCAATGGCGGGTTTTTTATTTGAATCCAGACTTGTTGGTTCTTGGTCTCTCAGGCGTAGCAGCGTAATCTGCGGGAGAAATTCTGCAGCACTTCGATGCCACTTTCCTCGGCGCGATGACACCAGTCCTCTAATTGCTTGACCAATTCATCTTTGGATGTCGTGGAGCGTTGCCATACTGCCATAAGCTCTTCACGCATTGTATAGACTTTATCAAGCGTTGTGGTTTTACTCAGTACCAAACTCAGTTTGGCGCGCTCGTCTTCCTGCAGGGTTTTGGAGTCCGCGAGTACCCAACGCTTTAGCGTGGGACGATCCACACCGAGATGCGTAGCCGCTTCTTTCAGATGATCAACTTCCTTGGCCAGCGTTTGCTTGAGTGACTGGGCATACTTTGCAAGGACTTCATAGCGGTGGGAAATGACCGCTTGCAGCGTATCGAGGTCGCATTTTGTCTTGGCCGAATCGAGGCGCAACTTGGGGGCGACTTTCTTCACCTGGGCCAATCCCATCGATTGCAGGATGCATATGTACATCCAACCGATGTCGAACTCATACCATTTATTGGATAATCGTGCGGAGGTGGCATAAGCATGGTGGTTATTATGCAATTCCTCTCCGCCAATGAGGATGCCCCAGGGAACAATATTGCGGCTGGCATCCTCTGCCTGAAAATTGCGATAACCCCAGAAATGCCCGATCCCGTTGATGATACCGGCAGCCATAATCGGGGCCCAGGCCATCTGTATCGCCCAGATCGTAAGCCCCATGGTACCGAACAGAATGAGATTGATGATCAGCATCAGCGCGACGCCCTTGGCGCTATACTTGGAATAGACATTGCGCTCCAGCCAGTCGTCCGGCGTACCGTGACCATATCTTTCGAGGGTTTCAAGATTCTTGGCCTCTTTCCGGTAAAGCTCCGATCCTTCTCTCAGGACTTTATTGATGCCTAGCACTTGCGGGCTATGGGGATCCTCAGCGGTTTCGCACTTGGCGTGATGCTTACGGTGTATTGCTGTCCATTCCTTGGTGACCATGCCGGTGGTGAGCCATAACCATAAACGGAAAAAATGGCTGGGCAGGGGATGCAGCTCCAGAGAGCGGTGAGCCTGATGACGATGAAGATATATTGTGATGCTGGCAATAGTGATATGAGTGAGAGCCAGAATAACTACGATATAACCCCACCACGGTAAATCAATAAGACCAGTCACAGTTGAAATCCTTTCAGAAAATTTCTGGAGAGAAGAGATATGGCAATTTAAAGGGAAACCAGCGTTTAGTCAAGAAATTATGTAGGAAATAGATTAGATCGCACATCGACTCCCTGCACGAAAAAGACGGGGTGCCACGCAGCGCTTGTCCGGGCACCCGCAAGCACGGCCTGGCAAGCCGGACTCGCCCCAGATCCCGGAGTAATTCCGGCCTCTTATCCCTGCTTCTTGCCAGTTCCGGAAGGGACATCCGACGGTATGCCCCGGCGCTCGGTATCCTTTAGTCCGCGCTCGATGTCTTTTACGGCCTGCTTCAACGTATCGCGTGATTCTTGATGCGCCGTGGCTGATGCGGTACTCACCGGGCCGGTTGTCTCGTCGCGGTCGTGAGGCAATAGCAGGTCTCCCTCCTTTTGTTCCGGTGCAAGAGGTTTTTGCTGTGCCACGTCTCCGGTTCTCTTTCTCCCGCCAGGGTGAGTCTGCTGCTGGCGCGGGTACTTACGTTTTTGGATGGTCATGTCCTTACCTCAGGTTGCCCTAGCATGGATCGCTGGTCGAGCGTGAATATCAGTTTGAATTTTCTAATCCGGAATCTTTTATTTTTGCAACAATTGCTCAAAATCCATCTGAAGCGACGCCGTTGTATCTGCCTTCAAAGTCCTGCGCATTTGTCCAAGCGCATCCATATGTCTGTATTTGGCCACTGCGGCACAGCAATCCGATGGAACGAAAATTTCCAGACCTCGGAGATATCCGTCATTGGCGGTAAACAAAACATAGGAATCAGTAGTAAGCCCGCAGAGAATCAATTTCCTGGCGTGCAAGTTCTGGAGCAGAAGATCCAGCGGCGTCTGGAAAAAACCAGAGTGCCTGGGTTTGAGTACAAAATAATCGTCGCGTTGAGGCAAGAGTTCGCAGGCGACGGGGACTCCGCACACGCCGCGTTTTGTGCAACGCTTTACCAAGTGTTTGAAATCTGACTGCCATTGCCCAAAATTATCATTAACATACAGACATGGAATCCCACGCTTTTTTGCCTCGAGTTTAAGCTGCGTTATATTCCGGGCCATGGGCAATGCGTATTCAACGAGTCTCTGCCCTTCCTCAAATTCCAGATCATTAATCACGTCGATCAGAAGGAGTGCCGCGGAAGAGTCATGAAGTATGCATGTTTGATTCATCCGGTAAACATATCCTGTCTCTACCTCCGAAGCTGTGCGACAGCACACATAAAGAATCTTCGGCAAGTTTGCCGGTTTGCCCCAAGGAGCGTCATGGAAGACAAGGATTTTCTTGGTCTATACCGGCTTTGCCTCGCTGCAACTACTCACCCTACAGAAATTGCAAGGTGCTGAGTGTGCGTTATCGCACGGAATTTGTGCATCCTGCCTTTTACTCTTGGCATACGGGCATGCGTATGATGCTGGGGGTAAACCGCTTTTCGTATCTCATATTTCATGTGGCTAACGGTCTTTCTTCACAGCCACAATTCTTTCCATAAGAAGGTTTGAAAATGAATAATCTTTCCATGGGGTCTCAATCGATCTGGATGAGAACGGCTTTACCGCAATTTCCTGTCTTGCGGGAAAAACTCGATACCGAGGTTTGTGTGATCGGGGGAGGTATAGCCGGACTCACGACGGCTTATTTGTTAG
Organism: Nitrosospira lacus; assembly: GCF_000355765.4. Lineage (NCBI taxonomy): Bacteria > Pseudomonadati > Pseudomonadota > Betaproteobacteria > Nitrosomonadales > Nitrosomonadaceae > Nitrosospira > Nitrosospira lacus. Next base: position 2,996,190 of record NZ_CP021106.3, read on the forward strand.
CCCGTGAGGGTAAGCGCGTAACTCTTATCGATGCCGCGGAAATAGGAGGAGGAGAGACGGCGCGGACGACCGCTCATTTCTTTCCTCCTGATAACCGGTATTTTGCTATTGAAGAGGCCTTTGGGACGAGCAAGGCGCGACTGGTGGCAGAAAGTTTCCAGCAGGCCACGGCGCTGGTCGAATCGATCGTCAAGAGCGAAAAGCTGGATTGCGAATTCGAGCGCCTGGACGGTTATCTATTTTCATTAACCCTTGACGGCTATGCAGATCTGGATAAGGAATTTGATGCGGCGCGCCAGGCCGGAATAGAAGTGTACAGGAAAGAACGGGTACCAGATTTGAGCTTCAATACCGGTCCCTGCCTGAAGTTTCCCAATCAAGCACAGTTTCATCCACTCAAGTATCTCAAAGGCCTTGCTGAAGCCTTCCAGCGTAACAGAGGGGCTATCTATACCTGGACACGCGCGCTGGATATTCGCAGCCATGACGATATCCTGACAGTCACGACGGAAAATGGAGCGATCGCGGCCCATTCGGTTGTCGTGGCGACGAACACGCCTTTTAACGACTTTGTGGTCATGCATACGAAACAAGCCAGTTATCGCACCTACGTTTTGGGAATCCGCGTGCCCAAAGGGTCGGTGCCACGTATTTTGCTCTGGGACAATGGGGATCCCTACTACTACATCCGCTTGACCACGCCGGATGAAAAATCGGAGCATGAAATTCTTGTCGTGGGCGGAGCAGATCACAAGGTAGGGCAGGACGAACACCCCCACCATCGTTTCGATGAAATCGAAAAATGGGTGCGCCAGCATTATCCGATGACGGGATCAGTTGATTTCAAATGGTCAGGGCAAGTAATGGAGCCCGCCGACGGCGTTGGATACATGGGCCGCAATCCAATGGATGACAAGAATATTTACATCATCACCGGGGATTCCGGCAACGGCATGACACACTGCACTGTGGGTGCAATACTCATTACTGATTTAATCATGGGAAGGACTAATTCCTGGCTCGATCTTTACGACCCGGCGCGGAAACCCACTCACGGCGTGCCCGAATTTCTCAAGGAACTAGGCAACACACTGGCTCAGTATGGGGATTGGGTGAAAGGTGGAGATGTTGTCTCACCCCGGAAAATTCCACCGGGGGAGGGTGCGATACTGCGAAAAGGGGGAAAGAAGATGGCGATCTACTGTGATGACAAGGGAAAATTGTACCCCCTGTCGGCAGCCTGTACGCACCTGGGATGCGTCATTTCATGGAATGCCACGGAGAAGTCGTGGGACTGCCCCTGCCATGGATCGAGGTTCAGCGTGACTGGCAAGGTTCTTCATGGCCCGGCAGCACAACCGTTGAAAGTGATGCAATTGGACCCGTAAGCGTAAATGACACTAATTCCAGTTCGCCCGAATCCATTGATGAGATGCCCTATTCCAGGCACGCTATGGCCGAAGTATGCGAGCATCCGTGAGGGGAGCATGGAGTTGGTTGCGCCTCTGTCCATGGAAGATTGCTGCATCCAGTCGATGCCGGATGCCAGCAAAAAACTTGTCCTCATTTTCAACAGTGACACTGCGCGCTTGAATCCGTTCTAGCAGGGAGATCGCATCAAGTACCTCAAAGCAGGAACGCTCACCTGGATCCATTCCGTCTCATTGAACGGCTCTTCAATCTTGCACCAGAACCAGTAGGTCATTTTCTCGTCAGTGGGGTTCCGCACCGAGAAACCCAACACCATTTCCCTATAATTTCTCGGCAATTTTGCGAAGCTGATTAGGAGCAGCCATGAAATTCTCTTCAATGTTAACGGCTCAATCACTGGCATTCGCCAGCGCATTGGTTTTACTGGGGCCGGATACTATTCACGCCCAACTTATAGGCAATCAACCCCATGCGGGTCAGAACGGCCCGCTCGGTGGTCAACCCCCTATGGGGCAAAGCGGGGGCACGCTAACGCAGCCTGGCCATCCCAGCACTGGTGCGACACCCGGGACCGGTTTGACGCCTGGCAGCGACCCGGTAAGGGATAAACTGAACCGGGCAAATAGAGAAGCCGCGGATCTGGATCGCGACGGCAGGATAAGTCCGGAAGAGGCCTCCAGAATGCCGCCAGGCACCTCGTTGCCATAATGGTTAGGGCCACGGCGGCTACAAGCACCCGTCAGGTTTCAAAATAGGAGAAATAGAAGGAGATTTTGACGAAATGGGGTTAATCGGAAGATCCATCCTCAAGATAGAGAAATGTGGGAATTCGGTGGATGGGCGTCTATTCCAGCTTGAAGCACTCCCTCAAGGCAAGAAAGACACCGCTACCGCCAAATTCCAATATACCGTTCGAGAAATGTAAACTTGATGTGAAAAAGCCTGGTCGCCAAGATCCAGCCAGCCGTGTTTTCACCATTTGAGCATGCTGAAAGCCTGGATTATCCTATAAGCTCGTCAGACAAATGACACTGCGGCAACCTTGGGTATTTCGGGAGCAGAAGTCCCGCAACGACCCGGAGGGCTTCCCCAATCATACTCCTCAGTTCGGTGGCGGAAGAATCCCTGAAGCCCCTTAACCGGCGAGGCTAATAGCGGCCGAGCGGATCAGGACCGGACCCTTCGTGGCTCTCCCTTTTGTCACGGTCAATGATAGACTCGGTACCGGGCTTCGTTTCCTGTTTTTCGCTCGAACTGCCCGGTTTTTTCCTGGCAGCTTCGCTTTTGCGACGCTCCCCCTTTTTTATGGCTTCATCCTCCTGCCCCATAGGAGTCTTGCCCGATTTGTATTGTCCAGCCCCTGATTGTCCGATTGGAGGGCTATCCATGGGTCCGGTCTGTGCATGAGCTGAACCATATATAAAAAGAATCGAGATCAAACCCAACATGCCGAAACCTGATCGGGTAATAAGCCGCAAGGATCGCGGGGCTTCATTTCGAGCTGTCGCGGAATAATTCATGGCGAGGTTCCTTTCATCTGTTCATCTGTTCAACAATAATGCTGTACAAGTATGATACAAAGCATTCGCCCTCCCTTCAGTGCGCTACCGCACGAGATCGGAACATGTATTGGGGGAATTGAATTATGGGCGCGCCAGAATGCTCTAGCTGATTTCCTTTAAATCCGACAATCTTTCACGAGATCTCCCTGCAAAATACAACCCTGCGCAATCATCCCACGAATTTATGACCCATCCGGACTAGGGTGACGTTGCCTCCGGTTTCTTATCACATTTTATTTCCCAAACCAGGCGTGAGGAAGTGACTCCCCCGATCGGACTCATGGTTGGCCGCACCTCTTCAGAGATAAGCGTGTATCCGGTCATGCAAAGATTTCTGGCATCGATATCCATGGATCTGATCGCCTGCTCTCTTGATCCCGACTCTCCATCATACAGACTTGTAAGGGAGTAAATTCTTGAACCGTCGTCCGACATAGCGGGCATGGGGTCAGCCATCATCGAACTACAGCCCCCCAGAAACAGAACAGAAAGGACCAGCGAAATGGTTCTCATAATTTAAATATTGTTGATCCAGGAAATATCGATAGCAATTACATTTTTTTGGCTAAAGATTGGGCCCATCAAATAAAGGTTCCGACCGCGTTAATGATCTCAAGTGGGACAGTTGAAGTATCCTGAATAAATACTTCATGGTCAATAATCTAGGGCCTATTAACACTTATTTTGCACCCGCGTTGCTACACAAAAAACGCGAAGGCAAGGCGCGAAGCACAGGCCATAGCAGGCCTATGGCAAAGCTTCGTAACGCGGCATCCGCGTTTTTTGTGCGTAACCCGAAGGGACGGGACGTCGCGGGTGCAAAATAAGTGTTAACAGGCCCTAGTTTCGCCGGTAAAATTTGCGTGCCAGGATCAAGACACCCGGCTGGTCATTCGGCATCCCGAGGGTAAGCGCTCTTCCATGCGGGGCGCACTCAAGCGCCAAGCATCATGAGGCTCGCATTACCACCGGCAGCTGTCATATTCACGCTCACCACTCTCTCGGTGGTCAGCCGGTATAGCGGAATATCGTGCCCGTTGGTTGCGATCAGTGGCACTCTTGCGCCGTCACGCGCTGCAAGGTCGCAGCGCAGCCGATACGCGTCGTCCGCCGGCCCCGCGTAGAGCACCGCGGCGAATGCCTCGTTCATCCAGTCGCATTCAATCCGCAACTGTTCGCGTACCGTTGGGGGCAGCCTATCGACCAGCATATGCGGTATCGGCCCATCAGTGAACAACACGCGGTTGCCTGTAGCAAGCGTGGCGGCAATCTGTTCAAGCAGCGCGGTTTCGTCGTTTGCAACGCAGACGACCTCGCCACGTGGCGCAAACACGAGCGTATTGCTCTCCCCCGTCGGCCCCGGCAGCAGGATACGATACGCCAGCGGCATGCGTTTTGCATAGTTGGCGCAGCGTTGGGCGAATGCGGAGCGGCCAGTCTGGCGCGCCCAGCCGATAAGGGCTTGCAGTACCCTGAGCGCGCGCGCTTCACCCTGTTCGCCTTTTTTGCGGACAGCGCCCATGCGCACAAACAACATTGATGCCTGCCGCACCAGGCGGTGCATGTATAGCGGTCCGCCAGCCTTGGGCCCGGTGCCGGACTTGCCCTCGCCGCCGAACGGCTGGACGCCCACCACCGCACCGACCATGTTGCGGTTCACGTAGATGTTGCCGGCATGTGCATGGGCAACAACGAAATCGATGGTCTCATCTATCCGGCTGTGTACGCCCAACGTGAGCCCATAGCCGGTCGCGTTGATGCAACTGACCAGTTCGTCCAGCCGGTCGCGCGCGAAGCGCACGACATGCAGGACGGGACCGAATACCTCGCGCTCCAGCTGGCTGATGTCACCGATCTCGATCAGAGTCGGCGGAACAAATATGCCATTCGCACAAACCGGCGGCAGCGGCAGCTGGAACACCGCGTGACCGGCCATGCGCATCTTCTCGATATGATCGAGCAGCGTACGCTGCGCATCGGTGTCGATTACCGGGCCGACATCGGTGGCCAGCCGCCCAGGATCGCCGAGCTCAAGCTCCCGCATCGCACCCCTCAGCATCTCCAGGACACGGTCGGCAATATCTTCCTGCAGGCACAATACTCGTAGCGACGAGCAGCGCTGTCCGGCGCTGTCGAACGCGGATACCAGTATGTCCTGCACCACCTGTGCGGGCAGCGCGGATGAATCGACTACCATGGCGTTCTGGCCGCCAGTCTCTGCAATCAGCGGAATCTCCTCGTTCCGCGAACGCTTGGCAAGCGTACGGTGGATGACCTGCGCGACCTCAGTCGAGCCGGTGAAGATCACGCCGCGCACGCGCGGGTCGCCGGTAAGCCGCGCCCCAACCGTCTCGCCGCGGCCGGGCAGGAACTGCAGCGCCGCGCGCGGAATACCAGCCTGATGCAATAATCTCACTGCGGTGGCTGCGATCAGCGGCGTCTGCTCGGCCGGCTTCGCGAGGACCGGATTGCCGGCGGCGAGTGCGGCGCTTACCTGCCCAATGAAGATCGCAAGCGGAAAATTCCATGGGCTGATGCAAGTCACCGGCCCGAGCGCCTCGGGCTGGCCACCATTTGAGAACTGGCTGCGCACCTGCTGCGCATAATAACGGCAGAAATCAACTGCCTCGCGCACCTCTGCGAGCGCGTTCGGCAATGTCTTGCCGGCTTCGCGCACTGCGAGCCCGATGAGTGCCGCGCGGTTCGTCTCAAGTACGTCGCCCGCGCATTCGAGCAGCATGGCCCGGAACGCCGGTGACACTGCCTGCCATTCGGGCACAAAAGCCTGCGCGGCTGCAAGAGCCGCTTCGATGTCGCCTTCGTTGGCCTCGATCACGGTACCGACAAGATCGGTGCCATCGGCAGGATTGGAAACAGGCAGGCGTTCACCATCGGTATGATCGCCACTGGCGAGCATCGGCATGGCCCGCCAGTCCGTGCCTTCCAGCGCGGTCAACTCGGCGGCCAATTTGGCGATCGCGTGCTCATTGCTGAAATCGATGCCGGATGAGTTCCTGCGACCTCCGCCGTACAGGTCGCGCGGCAGCGGAATCGACGGATGCGGCATTGAGCCCCCGCGCTCAACCTGGGCGACCGGATCGGCAATCAGTTCGTCCACGCTCACGTTCTCGTTGAGAATTCGGTTGACGAATGACGAATTTGCTCCGTTCTCAAGCAGGCGCCTCACCAGATAGGCGAGCAATGTCTCGTGGCTGCCGACCGGTGCATAGATCCGGCATGGCTTGCCGAGTTGGTGCGCGCCGATCACCTGATCGTACAATGTCTCGCCCATCCCGTGCAGGCACTGAAATTCATAGTCGTCAACCCGCGCATCCTGCGCCATCTGATAGACCGCCGACAGCGTGTAGGCATTATGCGTCGCGAACTGCGGGTACACCGCGTCCGGCGCGCGCAGCAACTTCTGCGCGCAGGCAAGGTAAGCAACATCGGTGTGCACCTTGCGCGTATAGACCGGATAATCTTCCAGCCCGTCGACCTGCGCACATTTGATCTCCGCGTCCCAATACGCGCCCTTGACCAGCCGGACCATGATTCGATGGCTGCTGCGGCGCGCAAGGTCGACGATCCAATCGGTCACGAACGGACAACGCTTCTGATAGGCCTGGACGACGAAGCCGATGCCGTTCCAGCCGGCAAGTTCCGGGTCGAACGCGAGCGCTTCCAGCAGATCGAGAGAGAGCTCGAGCCGGTCAGCTTCCTCGGCATCGATATCCAGCCCGATGTCATAGCGCATCGCCAGCAACAGCAGCGACTTCAACCGCGGCAGCAGCTCGGCAACTACACGCTCTCGCTGGGCACGCATGTAGCGCGGATGCAATGCGGAAAGCTTGACCGAGATCCCCGGGCCCGCGTAGATCCCGCGGCCGGCGCTCGCCCTGCCGATGGCATGGATTGCAGCCTCGTAGGATGCATGATAGCGATCAGCTTCGGCCATGGTGAGAGCGGCTTCGCCCAGCATATCGTACGAATAGCGATAGCCGCGCGACTCGTGTTCGTGGCTGTGCTTGAGCGCCGCGTGGATCGTCTCACCGGCCACAAACTGCTGGCCCAGCATGCGCATTGCAAGATCCATGGCCTTACGTATCAGCGGCTCCCCGCCTTTCGCGGCCAGATGCGCGAGCGCTGACATCAACCCATCTTCACTATGGGTCGACACCAGCCTGCCGGTGATCAGCAGACCCCACGCGGCTGCATTCACGAACAGCGACGGGCTCTTTCCAAGGTGGGAGCTCCAGTCGCCCCTGCTGATCTTGTCACGTATCAGGCAATCGGCGGTTTCGGAGTCCGGAATACGCAAAAGTGCCTCGGCCAGGCACATCAGCGCGACACCTTCCTGGCTGGACAACGAAAATTCGTTCATCAACGCGTCAACCCCGCTGGCGCGGGCGCGCTTATCACGCACCGTGGCAACCAGCCTGCGTGCACGTTCCCGCGCCTGGTATTGGCTCGCGCGCGGCAGGTCGATCTGCCTCATCAGCTCGTTAATACTTTGCGTCTCGTCGCGCCGGTAGGCATCGGTGATTGCCGCGCGCAGCGGCGGTTGCGGGGTACGGAGTTCGGATTGGAGAGCGACGGTCATTAGGGAATCGGCGGAGCCAGCGTTGCTGCGTGGGAAGCGGCTCTCTTGTTCATTTTCCCGGCATTTTCTCTGTTGCACGAAACCAGGCCGCAGTCATCCATCATTATTCCAAAACATCGCAAGGGCAATTTTTTGAGCTGATACTCGCCACAGCCACATCATTTTGTTATGCCTGCTGCCTCACAAATTCTTGCCACGCAGCGGCTGCCGCTTCAAAATCACTGATTGAAATTTTGATTGCTTCTCCAGGTTCTTCTGCATAATCCTCCTCGATTTCAACATGATCCGGAAACAAGCGGAGCCAATAGGCATTTCCTATCCGTTCCCATGAAGAAATCTGCCCTGATTTAACTTCCCTGGTTTTCTGCAACAACTCTTCCGCCCATTGAACGTTTTTTTGTATATCAATGGTAAGGTAAGCGATGATGAGATCGTGAGCCGAATTATCACGGAGACGGCCAGGCCAGGTAAAGCTATCGGCATTCATTGGCGTATGGGAAATGCTGTGTTGATTTTATTGTTTCCCGGCGCGGCAAAGCCAATCAGAAAAAACTCTTCTTTGTTACTGCAATAACCTGACAGCTCCTCCTCCGTAACATGGGTTGGCCGGTTTTTGCCGCATTTCACCCAGCCTGGGGAGCCTTCCGGGCAACTGCGATCCGGATGCGCCGATGCATAGGAAATGGAATTGAGAACCTGCCTGGTTGAACAGCTGTCGGGAAACATGGAAGAAAATTTGCTTCGATCGGGATTATTATTATGTGACCATCTGCCGGTATATATTCCCGCTGAATTGGGCGAATCTTGTACCGTAAAATTCCTGACCGTCGCAGGATTCACGCCGCCGGGACGCGAATGAAAACCTTTGGGACGGCTATTTGCCCATTCCCCGCAAAAAACATGCTTCTGATTCATTTGCAAACCATTGTCAAGGGTAATCCAGTGGGGTAGCGTTGCACAGTCCACGGCAGCAAGCGCATAAAGCGGGAATAAAAGGAGCGCCAAGAGGTATGCAAGAAGAATTGTCATTCGCGCGTTATACATTGCTTATCCTTCCTCTATGACATAACGGATATCATTGCAACGAATGGGTAGATTAGCATGCTTTGAACGCCGCCGGATACCAGCCTCCGCCGGTATGGCTCGGATACTGCTTTCTTGCCGCATCAAATAAAATACCCCGTGTCTCAGAAAATCATATCAGGCGGGCAGACTGGAGCTGACCGCGCGGCACTGGATTGGGCCCTGGTGATGCACGCCCCCCTTGTCGGGCGTAGCACGTTACGCACTTTCTTGCTGGTCGGCATGATCAGGTAGTCTTGCAGCCAAGCGCCCGAATTGAGGTGTCCCAGTGCATCAGCGTAGATTTTTTTCACTTCGTCCACCGGGTGACTTGTTTCTCAAGCGAGTCCCTACAAATCATGAATTATTGTCATTGGCCATTACTGTTTTTTCAACTAAAACTCGGCATGAACTCTCATCCCATAAACATTCACCGGGCCACGATCTGCATTGAAGCCGGGGTTGGTAATATGCTGATAATCGGCCGTGACCCAGAGGGATCTCAATAGATTGATGCTGTAAAAAATATCCACTACGTGTTCAGCACCCCTCTTAATCCGGCCATCACCAACAAATCCATCCACACCGCCCATATTCAAGTACCTGGCATGTTGACTCGAGATCCAGCCCGCAGCAAATCCCATTCCAAGTAAATCTCTTTTCCGTCCCCAACGGGAGCCATTGGCCAAGGCACCCAATGAGATCGATCTGTCGGTGGAGGTGTAGGAAAACACTTCGGTTCTGCCATCGCTATACATCCCCCGGAAGAATAAGCCAACATCATCCAACACCTGCTGCTCAAGATTGATCCCAATACCCATTTTGTCATTGGGTTTGCGTGCCCAGCATAAATCCGGAGCTCCCGCGTTTCCTGATCCATAATTAAAACCGGTGCAGGTTGTGGCATTTCTATTAGGATCGGATTGGAAGGCGGCAACAGCGTCACTGAACTTACCCATGTTTTCATGATTCCTGTAAGCCAATACTCTTACGGAACCAGGCCGACCATATAGCAGATGCTTATGCTCAAACTCAACCTGTTGTCCATAATAAGTAAATATCCTCGTGTCGATGGGAAGCTGGTTAGGGTTGATGGGAGAAGCGATATGACCGAAACGAAGCGCCCAATTGTCATGAAAGTATTCGCCTACCAGACCCCAGGTATAACCTCGGGCATCCGCGGCAAAATCGTAAGCAGCATAGGTCAGAAAGGCCATGTTTAAAAATTGCCTGCGGAGATCGCCGGAGTACGAATTCTTGTCGAAAAAATCGATAATACTGAAATTACCAACCCTGACAACGAGGCGTCTACTGTCCACGATTGTGCCAAGTTGCATCGGATCGGAGTCGAGTTGTATGCGATCCCCGCCAAATCCCCAGGTCTGCTTGAAAAATAATCTGGACCGGTAATAGATGGGGGTTTCAGACCCACCTTTTTGCAGCTCGAAGTTTTGTATCGCTCCACCCAAACCCTTCAAATCGGATAAAGGCCGCATGGAAATCATCTCCGGCACAAAATAAACTTCTCCGCCATGCCATGTCTTGAACCCCAGATACAGCGTAGCGGTTCCGGTAAAGCTTCTCTCGCTTCCCGGCAACAGGGAACCGATGCTTCCATTCAGATTGGTATACGAAGCCGGGAATGCCCCTTTCCAGCTGGATATATAAGTGAACTGGCCATAGGCGTTCCAGCGCTCGTCCTTTAGATCATGCAGTCCTTTTTTCGCCAGTACGTTCATGAAATCGAATTGGTCCTGAGCGCGGGGCTCCGGTTCGACAACGCCGGCTCGTGCCTGCATCACGGTGAATAACATGGAACAAAGAAGAAGTATCTTTAAAAACACCGTTGCTCCGAGGTTCTGCAACCTCATCCGGATATTCCATCAAAACAGGGTTGTACGGAAAAAACAGAACTTACAGCGATGGCCCATGCTTATGAATATTCATCCACGTAATTAAGCAATTTGCTGTTGCCGTGAAAGCTGCTGCATTCCTTATTCGCTGCCGCTTGGTTTTCGCTCACCGGCTCACAAGGCAGATTCTCAATGGCCCGGTGGTGCGCTACATTCCCGCAACAAGGTCCAGGAGGAACTGGAATGGCCGTTCCGGTGGACGGAGCGGCGGATGCTTGCATCGACTATGTATATTGGGAGCGAACGCAGGAAATGCAGAGCGACTAAGCACTATCCAGGATACCCGGGAATGCGGTATCAGGTTCTAACCGAAATGCTGTAGGGGCCCGTGCCGGTCGGGCTGTAGTGCCTGACCTGGACATAATAAACACCGGATGCGAGGCTGACGGCAATCCTCGAATTGGTTCCGGGACCGCTATCATCATCCTGGGTGATGAATGTGGCCGGGTTGCCGGGGCCAAATAATGTAAGGAAACAGTCGGTGCTGCCTGCGGTCTCGATTGTATGGGTGCCGGAATTGATGACGGTGAATGTATACATATCCCTCTCATTCGCAGAAGCGATCGTTCCCTGCACTGCCGGACCGTTCACCTGGATGCTCGGGATAGCGGGCTCGGCTGCGGATCCGCTTACCGAGATACTATAGCTCCCGACTGATGAGCCGCTGTAGTGCCGCACCCGCACATAATAAGTACCCGCCGACAAATTTCTCTCAATCCGCGAATTCGCGCCCGGCCCGCTGTCGTCATCCTCAGTAATGATTGCCGCCATGTCGTTGGGGCCATACAGGGCCGTCACCACGTCGGTTGAACCCTGAGTCCCGATGACATGGGTTCCGGGTGTAGTCACGACGAAACTGTATATATCAATTTCGCCCGCCTGCCCTATTGCGGCCGATGTAGCCGGCGCGCCAACGGTAAGGGGCACGACCTCCGGAGATACTACCTCTTCATCGTCATATGTGTAACCGAGCGCATGATGATCGAGAACGCTTCGAGGGGTAGGCGGCGACGCTTCATTGTCCCATGGCGGCATCGGATCATCCCGGCCATGGCCCGCCACCACATTGGGAGTACCGCTGGGTGGCAAATAAATTGCCGCAGGATTTTCCCTTTGCCATTCCGCCCATAGCCGGTCGATATTGCAATGATGCAACCAGAACACGGGGTCATTGGGAGACGACATGGCCATCATCGAGCCGCCAACCCACATGTGGCCCGGATTATGAATAACCGCCTCCAGTCGATTCCGGAAACTTGTGTTGGTGCTGCTATTGGAGTTCCATGGTGCGGAATCATAGGGCACCACATTCAGGGTGGCACTGACACCCTGCTGGGTCGGCAGGGCTCCCATCGCGCCGAACGCGCGGCTAAGGAAAGTGACTGTATCGCCGGGATCGCGGACTGTAAGAGTCCATTCCCCGGTCGAAAAAGCAAAGGGACCGGTGGTCACCCGCCGGCTGGCACCCGTTCCATTGCCCCCCATGAAATCCGGGGCCCAAAGCGAGGCTCCAGCCGTCCTGTCGACTGTCCAGTCCCAGTAGGGTATGGAAACACCCGGGTCGATCTGCTGGAGGGCAAGCTCGAACCGGCGAAGATACTCCCGGTGCCACGGCAGAAAGGCCGGGCCCCGGTGCGCAGGGTCATTGGGGCTGGCCATGAAGGCAGCACGATGTTGAGCAACGAATATGTCGTAGTCGCCGTTTGCCTTCAAGGCTTTCACCGCTGCGACGAATGCCGCTTTCTCGGAAGCTGTCAGGCTGGACTGATTTTTTCGGATTCCCATGTTATTCCCCCGTCTGCCTGTAGTCGATAATCTTCCTGGCTAAATCGGCGGGCGTGGGTTGGGGGTCGAAGGCGAAGCCGGACGCAATATATGCTCCGCCCGCATCGCGCACGGTGAAGATTCGCTCCCCATCAATATACAGCTCGGACCCGTCCGCACCGGCTTCGTCTTCACCGATCCCTGCGGTGGCTCTCGCGGTAGAAGCTTCTGCTCCGGTTCGAAGGATAACCTCCCGGCCCTTATAGATTTCACGTTGCTCCGCCATCTTTCCTCCCTCGCAATATGAGTTCCAAGCATCAAAAGCCCGGTATGAGCTTATTATTTTCAATATAGTCCATCTCGTGGAAAATACCAGGAACGAGAATGCGCCGAATTGCGTCTAATCGAATGCAAACCGGAAAGTTATGTCAGGAAATCCCGTTGCGCTATTACAGGTTACCGAAAACGCGACCGTAATGGGGGAACGGATTTGACGCACCCTTCCGGGTTTTCGTTTTGGGATAAGGAGATTTCATTCATGAAGCGGACCTTAAGCATAAAATGCTTCCGGTTGGCCGCAGTGGCCATATGGCTGGCTTTAATTGCTGCGGCAGCGCCCGCGTTTGCTGATAATGCCGTCAAACTGAGAATACTGGTCATCACGACAGGTGAGGCAACGGAAGATCTGGGATTCGCTTATATCAAGCCCGTCCTTGATGAGATGGGAGTGCCCTATGATGTATTGAATGCCAGGACACAGGATTTAACGCCCGTAACGCTCGCCTCTTCTTCGGCCGGAACCGGCTGCAAAGCCGAGGATGCGGGTTGTGTGGGGAACTATAACGGCATCATCCTGACGGACGCTGACCTGGTTCCAGGCTTCACGCCATCGGAATGGGATACCCTGCACGATTACCAGAAAAACTTCGGTGTCCGCCAAGCGGTATTGTCAGGGTGGCCCGCCACTTATTCGGACCCGCAGCCTCCTCATGGCGTCTACCTGGATTATGGCCTCGTCTATTCATCCAGCAGAAACGACTATGAGGCCCGTTGGACGGTGCCACCCGCGTACAGCAAGGAAGTCTTCGAGTACGTGAACCAGGCTAATCCATTTCCCATTACAGACTTCGCCTTCGCGGCCAATCCTCGAAATGATGCCGCCCGCCTGCGGGATGGTTCCGAACCCAGTGTGGAGCCGCTTCTGAGAACGCAGAATGGTGAAGCGCTGGTATCGATTGTTCGATACATGATGCCTTCCCGGACAACCCCGGTACGCGAGGTGATGATCTCGACGATTACCAATGCCTCGTCCCTCATCCATTCAAAGGTACTGGCCTACGAGTTCATCAACTGGGTGACACAAGGGGTATTCGTTGGAGCGCGCTTTGTCCACATGGCTGCCCATCTGGACGACTTGTTTCGCCGGAACACTTTATGGGACGTCACCCTCCATAAGGATAACCCCGCCACGACCTATCGCCTGAACAGCGCTGATATCAGCAACGCAGTGAGCAAACAGCTCGCCTTTCGCGCCGCGCATCCGGTAGCCGCCGATTTTAAGCTGGATTTCCCCTTCAATGGTTCCGGAGCGGTGGTCGATCCGGAAGCCATGTCCCTGACCGCAAACTTGACGGAAGACCTGGTATTCGCAGTAGTCGCCAACAAAACAAATTTCCGCTTCATCAACCACACCTTCGCTCATTCAGACATGGATAAAGCGCCGGTTCCAGTAGGCACCCCTTGTGATTATGCTACCTTTACCAGCATCGCGGCCATCCAGGCGGAGATAACCAAGAACCGGACTGTCTGGGGACTTCTGGATCTCCCCGAGAGAGATCAGAACAACCGGGTGCTCGTAACCGGCAGTCACTCTGGTTTGAAAGACCGCAAGTGCACCGATGATCCCGCTTTGCATTCAGACATGCTCAACGTCCAGGCTGATGACGTCGCGTTTGATGCGGGCGGCGCCAATCCGCTATTCCTTGAAGCCGCCGCCAAAGCGGGCGTGGACTACCTTGCCGCCGACTCATCGCAGCGGGATCAGAACGTTGAACAATATATCGATCAGTATGAGGATGGCAGCCAGATGAATCGACTGATGCTGCCACGCTGGCCAACCAATATTTTTTATAACGTGACGAACCCATCCCAGCTGGAAGATGAATACAACTATATTTACAATCGGAGGTTTGTCAACGCGGGACAAAATCCATGTGAAATACCGGGGGCTATCTGCTCTCCTCGCAATTACCGGGAAATTCTCATGGTCGAAGCCGATATGGCATTGCGGCATATGCTGACCTTCAGCAAGTGGCCGCATTTTTTTCATCAGGCGAATCTTGCCAAATATGACGAGAGCGGCAATACGCTCCAGTTTGACTGGCTCAATGCGGTCATCACCCGATACGAGCAGCTGTTCAAATTACCAGTCAAGAATCTTCCCTATTATCTGATTGGCGACCATACCGCGGAAAGCCTCAACGCCAAATCGGCTGCTATCCAGGCGACATGGAATCGCACGACCGATCAGGTTACTTTATCCGCGAACAAAGCCGTACCCCATCTTCGCGTCACGGGTCTTGCGGGCGGAGAACTATACGGCGGCCAACTTATACGTGAAATTAACGTGGATACGCACCCCACCGTGTACCCGGTCAATCGGAGCCTGGCTGAGTGAAGATTCCATTTCCAATTTTTTTATCAACCCAATCAAGAGAAATTCAAATCGTGTATTGCATCCACCCGACCAGAACTGTTCCCGCACTGCTGGCAGTTGCCTTCTCCATCTCCCTTGTCGCCGGAGCCCCGCTGCCGGCATGGGCAGACTCGGGAAAGCCTTACGAAGCAGCCCGGCAAGCCAATGCCAATGACGAGAACACAAAGAAAATATGGAAAGAGAATGACCTTAAGCTGAAGGTGCGAGAACCATTGTTCCCCAATCAGGCAAAATGGCTGGCAAAGGGTTACAAAGAAACGGCGGAAATCGTCGCGCGGCAAGGCGGCAACCCCAAGCCCATTCTTGATGCCGCCGCTTATTTCGAGAGGCAGTCTGAGCTTGTTTCAAGAGCCGGTCCGGATGATAAGCCTCCTGTTCGGTAAGCTCCTGAACGGCGAACACGGCTAGGATGAATACCTCACCGATCCGGCTGGTGATTCACGGTGGCGCTGGCACTATCACACGCGGCAAGCTGACAGCGGAACTCGAGCAGGCTTACAGGCAGGTGCTTTCGCAATCGCTGACCGCAGGCTATGCAGTGCTTGAAGCGGGCGGCAGCAGCATTGATGCCGTCATTGCGGCAATCGTGGTGATGGAGGATTCGCCTTTATTCAATGCCGGGAAGGGTTCGGTGTTTAGTAATGCCGGCCGCAACGAGCTGGACGCATCGATCATGGATGGTTCCACGCGCATGGCAGGTGCTGTGGCCGCGGTTACGATGATTCGCAACCCGATCCGCGCCGCGCACGCCGTGATGACGCAAAGCGCGCATGTGATGCTGATAGGCCAGGGTGCCGATGATTTCGCCGCCGAGAAGCGTCTGGAGATCGTCGATCCGTCCTATTTCCATACGCAATTCCGCTGGGATCAATTGCAAAAAGCAATCGCCGAAGAACGCGTGCTGCGCGATCACGATGCGGATCCCGATACATCCCGGCGCGACAGGGATGAAAAGCGCGGAACAGTGGGCGCCGTGGCGCTGGATCGTCATGGCAATCTCGCTGCCGGCACATCGACTGGCGGGCTTACGAACAAGCGCTTCGGGCGTGTAGGGGATTCGCCGGTCATCGGTGCCGGAACCTACGCGGACAATCGTTCGGTTGCAGTATCCGCGACCGGCACCGGAGAAATATTCATCCGCACTGTCGCTGCATTCAACACGGCGGCACAGGTACGGTTGCAGCATATTACGATTACCGAGGCGGCGGATAACACCCTGGCGGAAATCGCTGCCATCGGCGGTGATGGCGGTTTGATCGTGCTGGATGCAAAAGGCAATTATGCAATGCGGTTCAACACCAGCGGCATGTACCGCGGCACTATCGGCAGCAATGGCATCATGCGGGTAGAAATTTTTTCATAGGCTGGATGAATCGTATGCCCGCCTTTCTTCGCTTCTTTTTGCGTGCTCAACGGGATCAATGATAGAAAAAACCCGCCGCAGCGGGTTTAAAATTACCAATACGGAGCAACTCCTATAGCTTGTTGGCTGCATCCTTAATCGTTTCCTTGGCATCTCCCACACCTTTTTGTATCTTTCCTTCAACCTGCTTGGCGAGACCTTTTGCTTGATCCTCTTTGCTGCCAGTTATTTTACCGGCCTCTTCCTGAATCTTTCCGCTGATGTCTTTAGCCGTACCCTTGATTTGATCCTTATTCATTTATATTCTCCTGGAAAAAAGTGGAATGTGACCTGCTTTTAATTTTGATGAACGCAGGAGTATGTATTTTAACAATCGCCCAAGACTCATCCGTTCGGTAATGCACATTGGGTCAGGAAATCAGAAAAAAACACTATATTAGTTCGATGCTCATCTCAATGACCCAACAACAGTTATTCGTCATTATCTCCCCTGATGACCCATCTCAGGAATGGGAGCTATCGCTGGCTTCAGCTGACGCGCGTTATCCGGGAACCGAAGTCATAGAGCTCAATTCAAAAGCAGACGTTGCAATCGATTACCGTTAAATGAAATTCTATTGAGAACGAGATGAATACGGATTACAAAGCATGCAGTATTGTTGCCGCGGCGAAATAACAGGCATTGAAGAGCTATGGCTCAATCTGAAAAAGAGAGGGGTTCGTAACACCGGGCGGCGCCACGAACCCCAAATATGGAGGAAAGGAAACCATTAAAACAACTGAGGGAACAAAGTTTACGACAACATACACACACAGTTACAGATACTCTTATTGCATCGTAGCGATTTCTCAACTTCGAGAAGAATATCTGCCAGCAGAATAATCGATTTTTACCACCGAAGGAATGTGACAAATTGTCGCGCCACAATTTGAAGATGCTTTGGAAGGCAGGCCAACAAGTCGGAGCCTGCCATGAAACTATGGTCAAGACTATTTCGCACTCATGCTGATTGATGGTCTGCGACTCGATACAGGCATGCCCGTCAGCTTCCGAAGCATATGGGCATACAACTTGCCGCTTCCGTTCGGGTGATGCGGTTCCGTCGGATGACGAGAAGCTTAGAAGAAAAACAGCCATAGATAGACGAGTCCGCTGATCACCAATAAAAACGGCAGGGAGAACGCGTGAAAAGTCAGCCAGGCCCTGCTATCACGAGCCATGCGCAGCGCAATGATATTAGCCAATGACCCCAATATGAAACCAAAGCCGCCGACATTTACTGCATAAGCGATTAATTGCCAATCATTCGAATACTCGGCCAACAAGATCGCAGCCGGCACATTGCTGATAAGCTGAGAAATAGCAACGCCCGTGAAGTAGAGATGCTGGGGATCGCTCAATTCCAACTGCTCGATAAACGAACGCACCGTTGATTCCTGCGCAATCAGTCGCATGTCGATGAACATGAGCATGAATACCAGGATCAGCGCCCAATCGACCCTTGCCAGCACCCGCCGATGGGTAATGAGGAAGATCGCCAGCACCACAATCGCCGCCGCTTCGGCCTGGTGTGCATCAATAGATACTAGAAACGGAAGATACAAAGCCAGGGACAGATACAACAACCTCTTGTTCAGGGGAAGCAGATCGGTACCGTCTCTGATGGCGATGCGGTGGCCGGTAAATGCATAAGCGGTAAGCAGAAGAAGCGGAAGAAGAAAAACCAGGACGAGCGGCAACATCGCACCCACATAATGATAAAACGGGATTTGATGGAACTGTGAGAGAAACAGATTCTGCGGGTTTCCAATCGGCGTAAGGGCCGAACCGGCATTTACTGCAAATGCTTCGAAGACGACAAGCCGCGTCACGGGTACCGTACTGACCGCACGCAAGCCTACGGTCAGAGGGACGACGATGAATAGTGCGACATCGTTGGTGAGCAGGGTCGACAGGAGTGCCGCAGTAAGCACAAGAAACATGGCTAAGGCCCGATCTGTGGGCATTCGCAGGATCAGGTGCTTGCCTAGATGATGCAGGTAGCCGGATAGCTCCACGCCTTTGGTAAGCACCAGCAGGCCGGTCAGTGCGGCGATGGTCGGCCAATCCACCAGCGTGGGGTAAATGAGGAATTGCTGGGGTTTCGTTGCGATTAGCCAGACAAGTAGCGCAAGAAGTGCCCAGAAAAAATAGTCCTTGCGAAGCGCTTGCAGCGGGGAAAGGACAGCGAGAGTCTTATCGTCCATTTTTATTGTGCTCCGTTAAAAGCAGGCGGGACCCTATATGTATTCGCTCTCTTGGAATCTTGCGGGATCTCGCGTGGCTGGATGATTTCAGTCAAATCGGATATCCTGATATTCTCTATGGGAATACAATAGAACCTCTGTCCGCGCAATCGGAGCGTTGCCGCACAATAAAAAAATCTCCGGTGCAAGGACTGATTTGAGCCAATCTTTCCAGCCATGTGAACCACCTAACAGATCATCATGAGATACCTTCTACTCTTGTTAACCTTGGTATGCGGCTCGGCCCATGCCACCAACATTTGGTATGCCTTGTTTGTCAATGAAGGCGACGCTAAACCCAATTATTTCTACCTTACCAATACGCATAGCGATGTCTGCGAACTTCCCTGGTTTGTGGCAAAAATGGAATCGAACGAAGGGAAGATATTGAATAAAGAGCCTATTTGCTGGTCCATCGGATGGGAAATCCTTCCCAATATCAAGTTCCCAAAAAATAACGAAGTCTTTTTAAATGTTTCTGGTTTCACCATCGTTCCAGGAGCCCTAAAAGAATGGAAGCCTATTGTAGATGCTTCACGGGGAGCGTATGACAAACTCAATGCGTTAAAAACCCCGGAAGAACGGGAACGAGACTATACGACGAGCCGGAGAACCAGAACCGACTGGTTTCAATTCTCCTCACAAAACCCGGAAGATGCCAAACGTCTTTCTGGATTGGCTAATCCTCGGCCTTGAAGGTTGGACGGGAGAATTTCTAGTCTAATTCCTGGCTTGGCGCTGTGATAGCGGTGTGAAAGTGGCGAAGTGCTCAAGCTAAATATGGAAATAATCAATAACATTAATCACTTGCTTGGGGCAATTTAAAGCAAACCCTCAAACCCGGTTCAAAGCTCAAAACTGCGCTCGGTAACTTCTGATGATATTGATGTTACCGTTACGTTTACTGTCAGATTGCAATAACCATGCTCGGACAACAAAAAACCCGCAAGCGTTTATCCTTGCGGGCTCTCTGGACTTCTTTGGAATACTTATGACATTTAATTGGCGGCGTCAATTGAATAATGCTCTGAAATGCTTATAGATACTAGCTTATTCTAGTTCGAGTAAATATAGTTACCGTCAAAGTTACCGCCACAGTCAGAAATGTACCAATAGGCTTACCGTCAACATTTGAGTGGGTTGGCTTTTACCGGGAGAGTTGACGGGTGTCATCGGCCATCCGCTGAGATCAAGAATTACCAAGTAATTTGGTAAGGAACTCTTCCAACGCTTCAGCTAGGTTATCTTTTTCCGATGTGATCATCTTTATGCCCCATTCCTTAAAAATCGCCTCCTGTACTACATTCGGCTGGGGATAAAATATGTAAGATCGTGGCCGAACATCTGAAAGCGAAGTACTTTGCCACATTTTTGACAACTTATAAAAAATAAATCTCAGATTGATATCGGAAAGACTATAGCCAATAAAGAGAACCCCCTTACCAAGCACATCGGATCGTAATTTGATGTCAAGGGGTGTTTCGAACTCTAGCCGTTCAAAATAACTAGTTTGAGTTAAAACGATTGAATTATCGTCATCAAAATCTCCGTGAAACTTGACAATTTGGGTTTGGTTATCTTTAATTTTAGTTAGGTCGGCAACAGAAGCTATTTTGAGGTAATCTTTTCCATGGCAATCAAAAGCTCGTTCAAGCCATCTATCATAGTTTGTGGTGTAAATGATAGGAAATTGTAGGGAGCAAATGAGTTGATGAATCTTTGAGTTTTCAATCTTAACGTTGCTAGAATGCCATTGCTGATCCATCCAACTCCGTAGTGGTCCAACGCTACCTTTTTTGATTCGATAATACTCAGCTAAAGCGTAAAAATCTCCCAATGTTCTGTAAACATCAGGATCATAATCAAGTTCTTTTGCAACGTGGTTGATTAAAGTCTCCGAGGATGGAAGGCCTAAGTTCATGGAAACGCCAGCCCCAGCGAACAACATAATGTCGCCGTTTTTTATAGCTGCGGCAAGTTTCTCCATTAAAGACTCCTGAACTTAAGGAATTCAATAAATCCATCAAACGCGATTTTTCGCATGGAAATCGTATTTTTCCTCTCCCCCATTTCAGCGAACGTTTCCTCAGCGCCTTCAGGGACGAAAACACAATCCCACTGGAAGTCTTGGGATCCTCTCGGTGAGGACGCGATAGCGCCCTTTATTTCACCTGAAAATAAATAGATTTTTCGACCATCACAGTAGCCAATGACCGTTTTCGCCACCACATCGGTATTGGAGGCATTGCCAAAAAGTGTTGAAAAGTGAGCTGCCTGCAATTTATCCCAAAAAATTTGCGTTAGACCGCCGGGAAGTCCATTTAATCGGCTTAGATAAAGTCCAGTATGTTCGACGAAAACAGGTCGTCCAACTAGCAAGAAGGCTTTTAGTAATTTGTCTCGGACAAGCTTATCTACGTTCTCAGTTTGCAGCTCGTCTATCTTATGATGAGACCCAATAACTTCGATTCCTGCAGGGGATAGTATTTCCTTAACTTCCTTTACCTTTAACTCATTTCTAGACACAAACCGAACCTTCATTTTATTAGCCTCAAGAAGCTGTGTTCTTTTTGCACTGAATACATTGTTTCGAGCAAATCTGGTCTGCCTGATTCTTCAAGAAAAGCTAAGTAGTCTTCACTCATGTTTGCCTGATGAAGCCCAGGATTGTCTGAGCAGATGACGAAGGGTACATCATGTTGAATGAATTTAACTAAAGGATGGGCTTCGCTAGCGGGAACGGAACCAGTCATACGGTTGCTAATAGGACAAACCTCAACGCAGATATTGCGATCACGGAGTAGACCCATTGTCTCTTCACTTTTTCCAGCAGCAGTGCCGTGCCCAATTCTGTCAGCGCCAAACTCTTTTACAGCTCGGTGAATATTTCCTACGTTGCCAGTTTCCCCTGCATGGATAGTTACTCCCAAACCGTGATACTCCTTTGCTCTCATGAAAAGGCCTGCAAGTTCGGGGGGAGTGTATTCCTCTTCATTTCCGGCTAGGTCTACTCCGATCACCGTCTTAGGCTTTCCCAAGTGCTCGTAGGCGACTAATAGCGTGCGCAGATTTTCTGCACTGTAATTACCCCGTGACACCGTCATAATTACTCCCGCCCTGATGGAGTATGTCTTAGATGCATTCTCAACTTCTTCAATAAGCCAACGGAGAGCCTCTGAAACCTTAATTCTATTCAGTAGCGAAATGTAAATTACGCTACTTCTAATTTCTGCAAACGATGTATTTTGGGCTTGCAACTGGTTGAATGCACTTATTACCATTAATCTAAGACTGTTGCGACTCCTAGGGATCAGGCGTAAAACGTTCCACTCGGCAAGATATTCTTCTAAATTAGCGCAAGGAGTATTTCTTCGCAGCGCATTTTCTAGGTCAACAGCGGCTGTTTCCTCAGCCGCCTCTGAGCGCAGCAAATCAATAATGACCGATCTCTCAACAAGTCCGTTTAGATGAACATGTAGCTCCCCTTTGGGTAGTGTTCGGATTCTGTGAATCATTGAAATTCCCCCCCCATGAATCACTATCGATATCACAGCTAAAATATCTAGGCATTCCAGATCTCGTAATTTCCTGTTCGGGTCCATACCGGAGTACCGATCGCTTGAAAGACTTGAATGGCTGGTTTTGAGCTATTGTGATAAAACTCTTTTTTAGAGCTTGAAAATCATTGCTTCAAAACGCTCGCCTTATAGGAACAGCTTACAAAACTACCTACGCGTTGAGTTAAATGAAATGATTTGACGCACGCATAAATTCTATCTGAAATGATGACGAAAGGGTTTTTTTTTCAACAGCAGAGGTCAAATCGAATAGGTCGAATTGATCCTTCGCGAATAGCGCAGTTGTATTGCTTTAAGACTTTTGCAACAGGCAGAAATGCGCCAAAACCGGCCCATCAGATCTAAGTTTGAGCCTTAGCCGGCGAGCTAGCCTGATGCATCGATTAACACTATTTTTAATTATTGCTATGTGTGTTTCTCACCCGTAAATAGCTCTTCGTCATTTTCTATTGATTAGAGCAGCTTGAGCTGTTAGTGTTCGATTCCATATATCCGTAGCCCCGTGTGATATCAAGGGGGAATCAAATATAGGGCGTTTATGCGTCATTTTTTTGTCTACATTACGTTAGCTTTAAGACATGAGCATGCTGTATCACTATACCAGCCAGACCGGTATTATCGGAATTATCCAGAGCCGCAGTATCTGGGCTACTCACGCTATGGCATTAAACGATTCAAGTGAGTTCTTTCATAGCTTATCCTTCGCCCGAGAAGTGGCCAACGGCATCTTTGAGGATGATGGCTATCTGAGCGCCTTCGGATGGGCTGTTCACCACTCACTAGAGTCGGTTTCCGCTGACGATCTTTACCTGACGTCGTTCAGCGAGAAGCCCGATCTGCTCAGCCAGTGGCGAGGCTACTGCCCTGCAGGTGCTGGGCTTTGCCTAGGCTTCGATTCCAACGATCTGGAAACTTTCTGTGAGCGTCAAGGTTATAAGCTAGAGAAGTGTATTTACGAACACCAGGATCAGATTAAACAGATTCATGACCTTGTTGAGCGCTGCTTGAATAGATTTCCAAAGCCACCCTTGAGCCGCGACGAATACAAAGCCCTCACTTCGAAAGAGCAGGTCAACTTTGAACTAGACTACCGACTTCGCACCTCGCAAGGCCCTGATAAGCTGGAAGCGGATGCCGCTGTAACATGGCTCTGCGCAGAAATTGCCAAGCTCGCACCTCAGTTTAAGAACGAGGGATTTCACGAGGAAGCAGAATGGCGAATCATAGCAAAAGAACCGAAGGAACAGGTTAAGTTCCGCGCCAGTTCGTCATATTTAGCGCCGTATGTGGGTTTAGAAATACTCATCAGCGCAGCTAACACCACGCTACGTGAGGTAATCATCGGCCCAAATCCGAACCAGGCCCGCTGTGAGGCGTCTGTTAAGGCGTTACTGACAACAACTGGTCTCGATGATGTTGAGTTGAGGCGATCATCTCTGCCATACAACAATTGGTGATCAATCAAGTAAAGCTGGAACTAACGGTTAAATTTGTATGGCATACCCTATTGAAAGGAAGCTCGTAGTCGGCATTGCGTCAAGTGCACTGTTTGATCTGTCGGAGTCGCATAAGATATACGAAACCGAGGGTATTAACGACTACCGCATTCACCAAGAGAAGAACATTGATAACCCATTCCCCAAGGGCGTTGCATTCCCATTTATTCGACGCTTTCTGAGCATCAACAAGGCGTTTCCAAAACAATCCCCGGTAGAGGTCGTGCTACTCTCGCGAAATTCGCCTGAAACAGGATTAAGGGTGTTTCGATCAATTAAGCATTACGGCCTTGATGTGACACGTGCAGCGTTCATGACCGGGCGCTCGCCCCATGAATACCTGCCTGCGTTCAATGCATCTCTATTCTTAAGCGCCAATGAAGATGATGTTAGAGAAGCCATAGATACAAATTATCCAGCTGGGGTGGTCCTCCCTTCGAAAGTTTACGACGATGAGCTTGATACTGAGTTACGCGTTGCATTCGACTTTGATGGTGTTATCGCCGACGATGAAGCTGAGTCTGTGTATAAAAAGAACAATGATCTGATCGAATTTCAAGCGCACGAATCCAAAAGGCAATCCATTCCACATCAGCCAGGACCACTTGCTGATTTGTTTAAAAAGCTATCCTTCATGCAGAAATTAGAAGAAAAACAGCTCGGGGAAGATCCCTCGTACAAGAAAATAGTACGGATTGCGATCGTAACTGCACGTAATGCTCCGTCCCATGAACGGGTTGTCACTACTTTGAAAACTTGGGGTGTCTCTGCCGATGAGTCATTCTTTTTGGGGGGGATGGAAAAGTCTCGAATTCTGACTATCCTAAAGCCTCATATGTTTTTTGATGATCAGCGCAGCCATTTGCAGTCTCCTGCCGGTGACATTCCAATGGTTCATATTCCTTTTGGGATAGCAAACAACAAGCTCACATCTCATTCAACTGCGTCTGAGTGAATTGCCGAACAGATTTCTTGAAACGTTGAATATCGCTTCTGAAGAGCTCAACTATCTGGTGCGCGTCGGGAGCAGACCATCGAGACCGGTAATTGCGGGCAAATATAAGTTTTCTCGGGATTTTGCATTTGTTATGTCGTAGGGGCTGGGATCTGACGTCGGACAGCGGGGGGCGCCTATACTTTAACCGTAACAGCGGTAACAATTCGCATAAGACACGGGCAACGCCCAATTCATAGGGTATTCCGCGTTACCGCAAAATGGTACCGGTTCGAATATATCGGGTAACGGCGGTAACGGTCTCTGGCTTAAGGCGAGTTACTACGCGAAATTGGAGCAAGGGGCGGCTTGTTTAGCGCTGGTACCGGTACGATAATGGAAGCAAGATACATTAAACGCCTCCCTGTAACGGTAACGGTTACAGTTACAATTACAGTAACAGCGGCGTGATGCATCCCTGTAACGGTAACAGTGCCGGAATGCGTCAAGATTCTCTGTAACGGTAACAGGAACAGATGCAGTAGAAATTGCCGTAACGCTATGACGTGTTACCAGCGGGCATAGCGCGGTAACATCGGCGTTACACGAAGAACTAAACCCATATTGAATGTTACCGCGTTACCGCTGTTACATCGGTAATCGCGCTTACTCTCCCTCATTCCCGTACCGGATAACATAGACTCTGGATGATGAACTTAATCCAGGGAGTCGTGCAACCTGCGAAGGTTTGCCGTCATTGCCAGGAAGCAGCAATCCCGCTTTTATCAAGACGTTCTTAACATCTTTTCGTCAAACCCTTGGCAGACCTCCTGGCGGAATGTTTCCGGCAATACCAGAAACTCTCGCCCCTCATTTACCCCATTCCGGTAGAAGCCTGCCCGTTTAAGGATACGCTGGTCGATTGTGGCGCTGATATCTTCAAAACGACTTGCGCCATGCGTCTCGAAAAAACCCCGCATGAGGTAGGGGGTCAGGTCTTGCTATTTGCCATAATCCGCCGGTCGGTATCATGACGGTAACTTATCGTCGGATTGCAATAACCATGTTTGGACGTAATTGGACAACAAAAAACCCGCAAGCTTTTATTCATGCGGGTTTTCTGGACTTCTTTGGACTACTTAGGGCACTTCATTGGTGGAGGCGGCGGGAATCGAACCCGCGTCCTACACAACCTTATCGATGCTTGATATTAGACAAATACTATCTGGTTCGATTCCTGTTAATACCCCCAATAATACCCCCTGCGTGATTGGATGACGTTGGAACTTGAACCGCTCATGAGCAATGAATTTATCCGAGCAGACTTAGAAATGGCGATAGCAGTTCCTGACTGTGAAGGCCGAAATTGCACGACAGTCTGCAGCTGACCGAGCTTGATACTTTGTTGCCCATCGTCACTGCATCGAGGTCAACGACTGCTATCGAGAAACACGAATTTCCTTTCCCGACACAACTGAGACCTTCAGCGCATGCGCTCCGCCAGTTCGTTGTGCGAAAGCGATCGAGGCAGTTGATAAAGGCTTTGCGCGCTCCCCGATGTGTTTACCAAACCCGCCGCACTACTTTCGAAGAGTTCAACGCGACCATTATTGAATATATCGGCACTGACCAGAACTGATGAGTAAGTCAAGGATTCCACACGATAATCCTCGGTGCGATGCTGCTGTCTGACTGAGATATTTGTGAGCATTAAGCTGCTCGCATCAAGGCCATGCATCAAGCAATCTATGAAGGCTTGGACGCTGGAAGCCTGAATCTGACCATGTGTTGAACAAGTGGGAAGGAACTCCGATCAGACCGTCCACATGCGGCCAGTAGGCTCGTGAGAAGAGTGACGAATAGAATTCTGAGCCTAATATTTATTTCCGTTGCTTACATAGCATTATTTTCCGTTTCAAAATACCTAATAAAAACTCTGTGACCATTTGATTTACTGGTTCCGGAGCGAAATCGCAAATAGTGTCAGATAATGGATTCCGGTGGTGTGGATAAAAGTTACTGCAAATGTTGCTGCATTTTCCGTTCGCTTGTCCTATGAGTGCTTGGACCCGCGAGCAGCTTACCAAACTTTCAGAACTCACCTAAGCCGGTTCTCCCTTCCCGGTCTTCGGGGAGCCCCTCGGGGCAGCGTCAGCCTAACTCCTGTCCGAAGCACATTGACATTGTGGCCAATAGCGTCAACACGCTAACAGGTTTGGCCAGAGTTGCGAGGTTAAGTCTGCTTTACTTACCCTGGTTGATGAAATCACTGGCCCGCTTGCCCACAGTGGTCGGCAATAATAACTCGCTTATTCCACAAAGAGTCCCGACGAGAAACGCGAGCATGGGACTCGTTGAGAAATCCGTTAGCGAATGATTGCCCAAGCTGATCTGAACCACGCCAAGCATGAACATGATTCCGAGAATCATCGTAAGACTCCCAGCAAACAGTAGCCGAATTACAGGCAGCAGGCGGTCGCTGTCAGTTACGGTCAAGTCCGTAAGCGTAAAAACGGAAGTTCGAATTCCATAAGAAAGCCAAACGCCGATAAAACAGCCAACCCACAGCAACATGAAGTTCGCGAAAATAACCCGCTCTATGCCAAACGAGAGGAGAAGATTCGCGAGCCCGTCATTCGGCGGTGTGATCCGCATTACCAAGTAAAGCAGGATAAACGGGAGAGCAAGAACTATTGCTGTCCCACCTAACCGTACCAAGTGGCCATTCTTGACTCGACTAGCTTCGTCGTCAATTAGATTTGCCGAAACCGTAGCCAAAGCGCTTTTGGAAATTTCAGGCGACGCGTCGGGCCCTTCCAAGCCCAATTGTGCAAGGCGGAAGAGGCGCATGTAATAGCTGCGAAATTGCGACTTGCAGCGCTCCACGGAACCTGCGACTGGATGACCGTAGATTAGCTGCACAGTCCGCAAGACTTTTTCTATATCCTGCTGTAATTCGAGCTGATCTTTTGGGGGGGGCTGAGGAACGGTATTCACCACACCAAAATAGATATCCGTCGCCTTTTCATCCATTGGATTGGGCGACTCAACCGGCTGGCCCGTTGGTGGGGTCGGATTTCCCAAGGGTTCACCGGCTGCAGTAGCAGGCCATATTTTGTAGGAGCCCTGTGACATCGGTTACACCTATGATCCTTGAATGTACTACAACGCGGACCTTGGTGGCCACTTGCCAACAATCTTCACACCACCGTCTTTCCTTGCTGCTGGCTTCTTCGCAGTGTCTTTTTTTGCTGCTGGCTTCTTCGCAGTGTCTTTTTTTGCTGCTGGCTTCTTCGCAGCGTCTTTTTTTGCTGCTGGCTTCTTCGCAGCGTCTTTTTTTGCTGCTGGCTTCTTCGCAGTGTCTTTCTTTGCTGCTGGCTTCTTCGCAGTGTCTTTTTTTGCTGCTGGCTTCTTCGCAGTGTCTTTCTTTGCTGCTGGCGTGGTAGCGGCTTTCTTTACTGCTGGCTTCTTTGATGTTGGCATACAAGTCCCCTTGGTCAAATGGTTAAGGTGATGTAAAGCCCCAACAGTTTATTGCAGGGCGCTTGCATCCAGATATTTTTATAGCGCTGCCACGCATGATGCCATTGTGTATTGTTAATGTGCAATCGTTTTATTGCCCGTCATCCTTGCATCATCGCCAATAATACTGACAGGTGAAAGGCAGCTATTGGCACATTTCTGCCGGATGGAGCCCGTTCCAATTATGCCGAGATAGAAAGGATGGCAATATTGCCACTGTAAAAAAACATCAAAATACATCCTTCCCCTTGAGAAGCGGGATAAGCCGAAACTTAGCAATATCCCACTCGGCAGATATTGCCTGCAGCGGTTGCATTCAGCGCGTTCGAGGGACGAACGGATGAGTACAGTTGGTGGAAGCAAGAATCTAATGGGTTTAGCGCTCATGATATTCAGCTGATGTTTACGAATGGCAGTTCTCCCAAAAAACTCGGAGCCTCTCCCTTACTGTCGACGTATACCCGGGCATGACGTCTGTCTATATGGAAAGAAAGTAAAGAGGTTTCCTACAGCCTTCGAACAGGGAAAACCAATGATTCATTCGAAGCCACATCGGTCCGAATCAATGCAGAACGATATGCATATATACCTGTCACTTAAACCAGGGATGTACACGATATATAAAGTATAAGTCATGCGAAATACCAATTATCAACAGCCCAGCTACCCCGCCCATTGGACCGCTATAAATATCGAACGTCACTGTAAAGTAAGATACGTTTTAGCAGCAACGAAAAACGATGGCGATGCATGAAGTTAAAAAACTAGTTATCCTGGATAAACAAATAAATAGCCATGGGGCAATGGTTTGATAATGACCAAATCCGACAATTGGTGGAACGGGCAGTAGTAGCCGGTATTTATACTGAAGTTCGACTTCAAGAGAAATAACCGGCGCAAAGCCCATATTCAAGCCGAACCGCAATACCGCTGTAACGGGGGAAAATAGAATGGAACTTAAACAAAATAGCGCTCGTTTTGATAGTGAATGGTTTCGAATCGCGGACTCGAAAGAGCGATTGACAAGGAAAGGGAACTTTACACGCGTCAACAGACGATCTGAAGGGCTCCACCCAACACGTTTCTGTCTGTAGCGAAAGCCGCAAATCAATCAACCCTCAGCAAATATTCGCGATAAGCTTCGCAAGCTGGGAGGACCTCCTCCTATATCCATTCGCTTATAATCGCTTGTTTCATCCCATCGGTATCAAAGGCTTGGAGCACAACCAACGGCACGGAAAGCACAGCAGCGACATGTTTGGCATGGGCGATCTCGGCCTCTTGGTGAGCCTGGAGCAGTCCAACGGATGGTAATACACCATCGCGCAGTTGCATTCTTTTTGCGATTTTACTGGGGGCATCTGTGTAAGTTACGATGCCTTCGATACGAAGTTGCCGAAAAATATCAACGGGAACAGCCTGAATGCCCCCGTCCGATTCGCGCTGAATTGTAAAGTGGCCGTCTAACAGAAAGCGCCCACCTTTGATGAGCTTGGAAACACCTTGGATTAATAGTCGCTGGTTTTCATCAATGTCCGCGACCAGCTTGGATTGCTCCACAACAGCAGAGGCTTTCTCGCCTTTAATAATTTGGCTAGCAGTGTAATAAGGAATGCCAAGTTCCTCAGCGACTGCCATACACCCAGTAGTTTTACCGACTCCGTGAATACCGGCCACGAAAATAACTTTCATTCTCACCCTTTCTAAAGTTTTTCGAGAATCTGGCTGTACTCTTTAGCATCAAGGTATCTGAATGACTGGGGCGCACGAAAATCCTTGAACATTTCCTTTGGGTCAATGGCCTGCTGAAACTCTGCGACATCCGAAATCTCTATCGCGAAACCCGTTTTTTTTCCAGTGAAATAGTCACGAATAAGCTGGCGAGGCACTCCGCCGCCCTTCTCCTGAGACAGATTCCATAAAGCGGTGGGCGATCCCTCAGTAACGCCCACCACCTTGGCCGTTGCCACAATTCTCTGCACCGGGGAAGACGAATAGATCACCAATACATCAACCGACTCGGTAGCCCAGCTTCTCCTAAACTCCAGTTTTTTTTCTCGGGACAATATCTTTTCAACAAAACATGGCCGGATAGAAATTAGAGCTACTTTAGGAGGCTTCGGAAACAAGTCGTTCGAATGCGTCATCATCAATTTCACGGATGGTTTGGATATTGCCATTTACTATTCGATTCCTGTTAAGCCACTCACCGGATGGAGGGCAAGAAAAATGTTTTATGAGACGAAAGAGCATCACCTTTATTGGCTTGGCCGCCATAGCCGTAATCTGATCCATACTGTACACCGTTCTCCGACGTACCCGATCTACTATCTCATTGACATCCTGAAGAGTGATGTACTCCTCTACGATGCCAAGACTGGTTACTGCGCGCTCATCGGTTGAGCGATAAAAAAGCACTACGTCTCCAGGATTCATTTGTCCTAATTGGGCACGGCATAAATAGGCCTGTTTTATCGCATTGCTTGCTGTGTGTGGTGAATCGAATAAAGCCATTTGGGGTGGTTCGGCTGAAGAGATATAGTCGGAGAATAAAATTCTATGGTATTCAGGCCGGATCGGAATGATAAATTTCCTGATGCTTCTATCATGACAAAAATGTGGGAAATAATTTCGAAAATACTCAAACGCCGGCAAGTCAGTTAATGAATTATCCGGTGGCGAGATTGGATGCCGCTTCACGTACACCACATCATCATCATAGCGGCCAAACTCGGAGAACCCAAAATCAGCCAATAATTCAAAGAGGATGTTCTGTTTGTCCGGATTGCCGTGAATATATATATTCTCAAGTCGATTCTCGGTTGCATAACGGAATGCTGCCTTCAGAAACAGCTCGCCTATTTTCCTGCCACGGCAGCTGGGCGCCACTTTAAAGGTACACAGCTTCAACAAGGCACCGAATAAAATATCTCCCTGACCAGTCGCATCATCATTTTCCTTACGAGCATAAATACACAATGCACCCAGTTTATTTGAATCAATCCAATACACCCAAGCTCTACGATCATTCCTGGCGCAGCTTCGGAACCATGTATCAAATTCCGGATACTCTTCTCGCAAACTATCGAAAAACTCATCATTCAGTAGCCGTGTCAATGAATGCAGCGGGACATCTTGAATGTTCGGCAGATGAACCGAAGTCGGCTCATGCAAGCGACGTAAAAAATCTTCTGCCGCTTTAATCGCATAAACCCGATCACCCAAACCACGGCTCACGGCATTTTTATGTATCCCCTTGTCTTCCGTAACTAAATAATGTGCCGCATCACAATACAGTGCATAAAGAATGGCATTGTCCGCAGCGTCATGAGAATCCGTTGCAGATGAATTCCACGGGCAGTCTGGAATGCTGTCGAGGCGAGAATATTGTTCCAACCGTGCTCGCGTTCGTGCGCCACGATTAGCATTTTGATCATGAGTGAGGTCATCTTCCGAGGCGGGATGAACAACGAGTGGATGACCATATGCCTGTGCCAAACGCACAAAATTCGCCAGCCCCTCTGGTAGCGGTACATGCGAATCCTCAAGCGGGATTAAGATGTTGGTATCGAGCAGGAAGCGCATTTAATTCAAGAAAAGAAATGGGGACGGAATCCCATTATTGCTATCTACCGCACTTTAGAATCTTTCCTCGGTAGATTTAATTTCTAAGTGCAACTTCCAGTGTGGATACGGGATGGCACATTGGCTATGAGAATAATACCTCAAACAACGTTCTGAAGCGAAATACGGAATTTCAGCTTTTGCCCGGGTGTATGCCGAGATGAAAAGGGTGGCAATATTGCCACGCCACTCGGCAGGTATTGCCTGCAACGGTTGCATTCAGGGCGTTCGAGAGACGAACGGATGAGTACAGTTGGTGGAAGCAAGAATCTAATGGGCTTGGCGCTCATGATATTCAGCTGAGGTCCACGAATGGCAGTTCTCCCCAAAAAGTTGGAGCCTCCCTTACTGTCGACGTATACGCGGGCATGACGTCTATAAGGAAAGAAAGTAAAGAGGTTTCCTGCACTCTTCGAGCAGGGAAAACCAATGATTCATTCGAAGCCGCATTGGTCCTTATCCCGAATCAATGCAGAATGTTATGCATATATACCTGTTACTTAAACCAGGGATGTACACGGTATATAAAGTATAAGTCCTGCGGAATACCAAATATCAACAGCCCAGCTACCCGCACATTGGACCGCCATGAATATTTAACGTCACCGTAAAGTACGATACGTTTTAGTAGTGACGAAAAGCGATGGCGGTGCATGAAGTTAAAAAAGCCAGTTATCCCGGATAAACAAATACCTAGCCGTGAAGCAATGGTTTGATAATGACCCATGCGATAAATGCTGGAACGATAAATAGGAGTTAGTAGTTATAGTGAGAATTGGATATCGAGAAATGGCCGAGCCAAATCTCATATTCAAGCTGAACCACAATATCGCGTGAACGGGGAATGAACTATAACTGGCGTTAAACTAAAATGGGGCGTTTCATCGAGCTGTGAATGGTCCGAATTGAGAACTGGAAAGAGCAAGTGGCAATATTGCCAGTAACGAAAAACACGGACACCTGTCAGTCCACGCCAGAGAGCCGTTGTAAAATTTATTGAGTATTTTGGGCTTGATCGGATAGGTATTGTCAGAGCCTCTAATTCCAGAACCAGTCAGGTTCCAGGTCCGATAGTCAGGTCGCATACGTTTCTGCCTGTGGCGAAGGTCGCAGAACGACATGCCTCCAGGTCGCGGCAGGATCAAGATCGGCATTCCGCTGGTCCTTGGCGATTTCCTCCGGCGTCGCGGTCGACAGGTCGAGTAGGTCCGCATGCTCGCCGTACAGGCCACGCTAAAAGGGTGCCGCCGAAGAAATAACCATCTTCGGACAGTTCACAGCGCTTTTCAGTCCCTCGTTGATCTTCGCCCCTTCAGCCAGCAATACCCGCCGCTTGCGCCAGATGATCGCTACGAGTTCTTCGATCAGATGCCGCTCGATTATGCCTGTAAGCCGGTGTTCCTCGATCAGCGCCGCCAGCAGGTCGGCAAACTCACGCGCATCCTCATGGGCCAATACTACCAGTCGGTAAAGAATGCCGTGCTTCATGGCGTTGAAGCGTACGGTTTCATAACCTCCCTGCGGCGCAACTTGGTCATCAGTTGCTGGGAATGGAATCACGGAATTGTTTTCAAGTGTTTGCATATTTACCCCCTGTATGTTTTTCAATGAGTTCCAGCAGTGCCAAGCCGTCATAATATTTGCGAGGAATTTCCAGCTCGAATGTGGAGATACCCCTTATACCCACGGCGACAATAACCGGGTCAATGGATGCGTTGTCAACCAGGATGGAATAATGTCTGTCCGGCGAGGCATTCAGCATGGCAAGTAACTCGGCGCGTTTCCGTTCCCAACGCAACTTGATCAGGATGCCGGGTTTGTTTTCGCGAATGACCGGAAGCCACTGGGCAATCACGTCGGCATCACCGGAATAGTGCAACTGGCCCTCAGCCGTGAGGTCAAGGCGAACCCCTTCAAGGACGGCTGATTCGATAATCTCCGCCGCGATCACAGCACGCCTTCCACAATCTTCGTCATGTGTGTGACAGTTTTCGCAACGGGGGTGGCGAAAGGCGGTAAAGGTGTTAAAGGGGGAGATTCACCGCGACAACTCGCCAAGCTGTTCGCCCATCCGCTTCCGATTTCTGGAATTCAAGCCCTTTGACGATCCGGTTCGCATGCTTCTTCAAGAGCCAGCCAAGCTTTGAGCGATTGACCTCACCTCTTTCTTCCACAGGAAATTCACGTATTGCATCGAGAAGATCGGAATTCCCCCGTTGCGCCACCTCTACAACCTTGCGTACCGTAATGGCTGTCGATCCGAATGCAGCGTGCCATTGGGTCATCAGCCCCGCGAGCGCATCTCCGTCCGGGTCGTGCTTGACTTGTTCAAGGAGCGCCGTAGCGGGATCACAATGCCCAAGCCACATCAGCGGATGCCGGCAATAGTCTGACCATGCGCCGCCAAAGGTCACAATGCTTTCAACGGGAGCACGCGGTGAGCCCGCCCTGCGCCATGCCAGAATAATGGTCAGCACAGCAGCTACATATAATCCCCGTTGTTTGCGTACCCTTTCGACGGGAAAACTTTTATACGTCATCGTGGCGGGTGTTGAACATCGGGGGTCGATGTGAATCGTCACAATGCGCCGCAGAAGATCACGTACCGGGCCAACGTTATTTCCAGAGCCTAAAAACAGAGTGCGCGTGCTTACTGTCGCCGTCTTACTCACCCCCAAAATCCGGTCAGTGATCTGCTCAGCCGTCAGCATTCTCTTAATGGTGCCGTGCGGTATCCAGTCGGTGTCCATGTCATCGAACTCAATAACCGCTGGGCTGGTCAGCAGCAACGACAGAATAACTTTGGTGGCTTCTTCCGATGTGGTGGGATAACTCACTTTTGCATTTCCGGCAGGCCCGGCAAAAGCGCCAATAAGCTCGCAAAGATAAGTTTTTCCGCTACCAAAAATCGGTGCTTTGACGTGAAATCCAGGGGCATGAGCCAACGTGGGTCGCACTACAGCGGTGAAGA
The DNA here is from genome assembly GCF_000355765.4 of Nitrosospira lacus. NCBI lineage: Bacteria > Pseudomonadati > Pseudomonadota > Betaproteobacteria > Nitrosomonadales > Nitrosomonadaceae > Nitrosospira > Nitrosospira lacus. Next base: position 3,031,012 of record NZ_CP021106.3, read on the forward strand.
TGGCCGAAAGCGCAGCGGCTTTATCTGCGGCTCCGACGAAGTGAAACTCGTTAAGCAACTCTTCCAGCAGGGCCAGCGCCGCCCGTGCCGCTTCAACTGTCGGTTCCTCGATGACAAATTGACGCGAGTCGAAGACACCGAAGCGCTGCGATGTTTTGTCATAACCGGCCTGTGTAATCAACTCCCCGTCTGACTCGCGAAAATACGGTTGTCTCGCGACGCCTTTTAGGGGTGGCAAGTGACGAAAGTTCTGGGCGTCGTAAAGAATGGCAACGTGCCGCTGGGGGGGATCAGAACGAACCCAATCTTCCGCGCGCCCATCGTATTTTTCCCATGTCGCCGCGACCGACAGCTCCCTTGTCAGCGCCGGTGCGCTGGTCGGAATAATCGAAGGATCTCCGGTGGTCGGGTCGGTGGAGACGGAAACAATCAAGCCGCCTGCCTGATAATGTCGCCTACGATCCGCCAATTCTTTTTCTGCCGCATCAATTACCCGGTGCAAATCACCGGCGACCACGCGGATGACCGGTTTATGCCGTGCCTCGTCATTGCGAATGCCCAGGAATTCGAGCAACTGGCGAATGTGGATCTTCTCCCGGTGCGAGTGCTGGCAGCAGAATCCACCCAGGGGATATAGCTCGTCGGGTTCAAAATAGGCAGCGCCGGTGTCAAGGCCATCGGTATGCTCGTAGACCCATGGGCAGGTGATGTCGTGCTTGCCTGAGCCCAATGGCGTTTTGTAAAGTCCTCGTGCCTTGAAGGCAGCCACTACCGGATTTTCCGCAGCCTTGGGCGTCAACACATCATCAGCATCCTTGCCCATGCTGCGCCGGTTATCCTCAGAGAGTTTAGCTTCCTTCTTTGGCCGCCCAGCCGGTGCGAGTTCCAATTGCAGACGATCCACAATTTCTTGTGGCGTGTAGCGCTTTTCAGGGCGCCATTCGATTAGGCGGCAGCGAAACGGCTCACCCGCATCGTTGGCATATTTTAGTTTGCCATTGATTGCGACAGGAAGGCGTGCCCATCGGCTTAATGGCCCGGTTGCGTTAGGGTCGCAAAGGCCAGCGTCAATCACGGCGGTAAGTAGCCGCACAGCCGCAGCACCATCGGTGATAGGATCAGCGAGAATGATCCCGCCCTGATGATTGCCCGGGCTCGTCTCGATCAGCCAGGACAATTCAAAACCCGCCAGCCGATCAAACGAAACCTTGGTGCCAAGATCGTCCAGCATCAGAAAATGGCAGGCGGCGAACCGGTCTTTACGCGCCTTGAATGAGCCGTCATCGCCGGGATAGAAGCTCGAACAACCGACGTAATTGTTATGCCCGGCAGAAAGATTGTCGACGACTTGTTCAGAGCTGTTTGCTGTCCATCCGCCGTTGCCAGGATCATGGGGCTTGGAACAGACCGCCGTGAACGCAGCTTCGGGCAATTTCTGAAATATAGCTGCGACAAATTCAGCGTTCGTAATCTTGAAATCACCACCTTTGCCGCCTTTACCGGCTTCGTCCGGCTCGGAAGCTGAAACTGTCAGCATATTGGTTGTCATGGTCGCCACCCCCTCAAACCAAAGCTTTGCGGGCGGCTTCCAGCTTCACCACCAAGGCGCGGATTTCTTCGTCGGTTTTCCCGGCAATGCGCGCCGTGTTTATCGCCGCCACATCACCGGACGGCCATCCTACTGCCCGTGCACCAAGGCTCACCGGCTTTGTCCATAGCCCTTGAGCAATGCGAAGATAGATGGTGGAGCGGGAAAGCCCGGATTCAGATTGAACGGCAGGAAGCCGATAGATGGTTTGCAGCATGTTTGCACTCCTTCGAGCGTTATTGAACATGCCGCCATTGGGAACTAGCTAGGGTACTGTCTCGCAACCTATCTGGTTCATCGCGATGAAAAGCCTTATCAATACTTGGGTTTCAACTTTTCGAGCTAGTCTGTCTTTTTGAAGAGAGTAAGCCCCCCCACGACGAACTATCCGTGGAAACCTCTTCAATAATTTGTTTCAACCTCGATATTGAAATCTTCTCTTCCAGCGCTACAGTGCGAAGGAATGCTTTGGTTCCTTTTGTTTTCTCTTCCAAAACTCGCTTCTTGAGTCTTTCGCGGCGTTGAGCAGGTGTTTCCGAGCTTGCCGGTGCGCCTTTTATCGACTGCTCGAATTCCCTCAGTGCTTCAGTTCGGACAACCAACACGCTATCTTCCGGCAAGCCGCTCGCCGGGCAGTAGTTTTCCGATGCGGACCGCGAGTTCCTCCTTTTGAGAAACTTCGCTCGCTTTTCTTTGTGTTCGTTCAACAGCTTTTCCGCCTCGGATTTTTCTATATTTTCTCTCGCTATCTTCGCTTTCAGCTGCTCCAGCTCCGCACGCGATCCACGACAAAATTTGTTATCCTCGAAATCAACTTGAAGCTGGCAGACAACCCCGTATTTCCCTTCAACAAAGGCGCCTTCCAAACCTCCATGGGTTATAGCTGGCCCACCGGTTAGATTCTGGTAGTTATGTTCAATGTCTAGCCGCTCGTTACCGATCATGGGTAGGTCAAAAACATCCGCAAGCGTGACGACTTCATCCCAGAGCTCAAGCACGTGGCTCGCCTCCCCGCCAGATAACAAGGTTGGTCCCGCATACAATCGAACCGTACCTGTGCCATTAGGCGACGGAATCTCTTCGTATTTCGCCTCTTCAATTGGAACCATATTTCCACACAGGGCTTTCGCGTGATTCGCGAAATAGACAGACAACCGCAACCGGCCATCAAGCGCGAAGCGCAGTACATGAGCTTCTGTCACTTCCTCATCGAATACGATTGCTAGATGCCGAGCCGCGTCTGGTACTGTTAACCATTCTTTCAATTTTAAGAGTTTACTCACACTGCGCTCCTTCGCGGTTACCCTATATTGCTATGTGATGACAGTGGAGTAAAAGTACTCCCACTATCGCTTTATTAAATAATGCGCCATCAATTCAATTGGATTATGAGGGGCTTTACAGTACATTACGGTACTTTGCAGTTCAAGATCACCCCTGGAAAAAATTAACTGTCCCCACTACCGCCACGATAACCTTTGCATAGAATGGACTTCGCCAGAAGCGGCGTGCCTGACCGATGAACAGAACCACCTCAGCATCGCCCATCGAGGGGGAGCCTCCATGTAGACGGCAAGTGTTGGACAACCCTTTAAGTAAGAAAAAGGATCAAAACACGAGAATTTGCGCTGAGGCAATGAAGTCAGTGCACCTGAACTTTTAGAGGGTCCTTTTAATAATATGCTTGCTATCTTTGAACCCCAAAAAATCGCTACAGGAAGCTGAAATATGAACGATGAGGAAACAATAAACTCTTCTGCTTACAAACATTCTCAACAAAGCGTACAGCGGCCTGATGTCGGGGTAGAGGCGCAATTTCAGAACAAAAAGGTCCCAAAAACCTATCGCTACGATTCCAGCCTTGCGCCAGAATTGTGCTGGGATGAAAACGCCGAACGTTCATTCGCCGAGTGGTTGCTAAATCTAGTAGCCGAAGTAGCAGAGCAGGGAGAAGGTGTTGTCTTTGCGCAGCCGCAAATGTGGGAAGGAACGCGGGAAAAATTCGCCTCGCTATCCCAATGCGCGGCCCGGCTCAGAAGCCTAACCAAGCCTTTCCTCAACTGGGCGGGCAAAGCGGAACGGCAACAGATTTCCGTGCCAACTTTGCCGCTTTTCGTACATGAACGGCATTCGACCCAGGCTATTCTGGAAACCCTCAAGGCGCATAAAGCTACCGGCACCAACCTTGACCTATTTGGCGATGCCGAGCTGGACATTGCCGACAAGCTGGATGCCTACCAACACACCGGCCCGTGGACAAATCGCCTTGTCCTTGGCGACTCGCTACAAGTGATGAACTCCCTGCTCGAATACGAAGGCATGGGTGGACAGGTGCAGATGATTTATTTCGACCCACCTTATGGAGTCAAGTTTGGCTCGAACTTTCAACCCTTTGTTCGAGATAAAAAAGTTAAAGATAATCACGGCAAAGATGAATACATGATCCGTGAGCCGGAGATGGTGAAGGCATATCGAGACACATGGGAATTGGGACTGCATTCCTATCTGGCCTATCTCCGCGACCGGTTGTTATTAGCAAAAAATATCCTGACAGAGTCAGGTAGTGTGTTTGTTCAAATCTCAGACGAGAATGTGCATCATGTTCGTCAGGTTCTAGACGAAGTATTTGGTGCAGAAAACTTCATTTCGCAAATTAGCTTCCAGACAACATCCGGCTTCGATTCAAACACATTGCCGACACTCGGAGATTTTCTGCTTTGGTATGCCAAATCAAAGGCAATCTTGAAGTGCAACAAGGCATATGAGGCTCAGCCTATCATGCTAGGTGAAGGAAATGCACGTTGGGTTCTGCTCAAAGATGGTTCATACAGAGGGCTTACCGCAGAAGAAAAGCGTGGTGACGCTTCGATTCCTAGCGAAGCAAAGCTTTACAAACCCGACAACATTCAATCACAGGGCGCATCTAAAGAACCGCAGCCATTTTCATATCTTGGGAAGACATATTCTCCTGGGGCAAATTCCCACTGGAAAGCGAATTATCCTAAGGGAATGGAACGACTAGCAGAGGCTGGACGTATTCATGTGGCCAAAAACAGTATTCAATACATCAGATATGCAGATGATTTCCCATATCAACAGATAGGCAATATTTGGACTGATACGCTGACAGGAAGTTTTACAGATGAAAAGCTTTATGTCGTTCAAACTGGGTTGAAGGTGGCTGAACGATGTATTTTGATGGCTACCAATCCAGGCGATTTAGTCATGGATATTACTTGTGGTTCCGGCACAACAGCCGTTGTCGCTGAACAATGGGGCCGCCGTTGGATTACCTGCGACACGTCGCGTGTTCCACTAGCCTTAGCGCGGCAAAGACTCCTTACCGCCACATTCCCTTGGTATCGACTCAAAAATCGTTCGCAAGGCCCGTCAGGCGGATTTGTTTACGAACGTAAACAAAATCGCAAGGGTGAAGAGATCGGCGGTCTAGTGCCACATATCACGCTCAAGTCCATTGCTAACAACGAAGAACCAGAAACGGTAACTCTGGTTAACCGCCCGGAAGTAAACAAAAAAATCACCCGCGTCTGCGGGACGTTCACAGTTGAAGCCACCATACATGCTGCCATGACGTTGGCCGAGGAGGACAGCCAAGTTGCCGACGCATCGAAAGTCACCACCAGCCCTCGCGCCTATCTCGACCGAATGATCGAAGTGCTGCGGCAAAGCAAAACCCTGCAATTACCTGGAAACTTGCGCCTTGAACTGGAAAATGTACGCCCCTTGGCGGATCGGGAGCATCTCCACGCCGAAGCGACTGTGAAGAACGGGGTGGAGAAACGGATTGCGATTGTGTTTGGGCCGGAAGATGGCGCAATTGGTTCCGAATATGTGTTCAATGCCCACACGGAAGCCCTACAACAGGGTTTTCAACAACTTTTCCTATTCGGCTTCGCCATTCAGGCCAAAGCCCGCGAGATGCTGGACAAACTGAAAATCCGCACGACTTATATTGCAGTTACCCCTGATGTGGTCATGTCGGACTTGCTAAAAACCAGCAAGGCCAGCGAGATTTTCTCGATTACAGGCTTGCCAGATGTGACCTTGGAACCCGTTGGACAAAAGCAAGATGGAATGCCGCTGCATCAAGTCGCGGTCAAAGGTCTTGATATTTTCCGGCCCGACACGATGGAAACGGATTCCGTCGAAGCCGAAAACCTGCCGTGCTGGATGCTGGACGCCAATTACAACGGCATGGCATTTTGCGCTTCGCAGGTGTTTTTCCCGAAAACTGGAGCGTGGGACAATCTGCAAAAATCGCTAAAGGGCAATTTCAACGAAAGCGTTTGGGAACATCTGGCCGGAACAGTCAGCGAACCCTTCGCGTTGGGCGACAAGCGGCGCATTGCGGTCAAGGTGATTGACGATCGGGGCAACGAGCTTATGGTGGTCAAAAACGCCGAAGGGGCGAAGTGATGGTGGTCGCGCCCAAGCAGGACAAACAGGAAATGTCACCGCCGACACCGACGGGAGTTGGTGAACCAATTATCAATTCACCTTTTGTTGAGCCGAAACTCCACTGGCAAATCGAAAGAGGCAAACCGCCCGTTAAAGCGGATGGTCGCCGCCGCGCCAGCTATTTTTACCGAGTCCCGGAACATGCCGGACGGGGCAGGAAGAACAAAGACACCCAGGATATGTTCGAGGCGGAAAAGGGCGAACAGGTCGAAATTGCCCTCGTCAATGAAACCCGCGCACGGATTAAGACCTGGCGCGCCGGAACGCATAGCGCCGGTCTTCCGTATGATGGGGCATCAGCGGTCACCAAAGAATTATTGGAACTTTGGCGCAGCGAAGACCGGATGCAGCGTTTATTCTTCGCGCAAATCGAGGCCGTAGAAACCATCATTTTTTTAACAGAGGCCAGCGAGATTTACGGCAAGGGATTGCCGGTAATCCCGAAAGATGAACCTGGCCTTAATGCCAAAGATGCGGGCTTTCGCGCCTTCATCCGTTATGCCTGCAAGATGGCAACCGGTTCCGGCAAAACCACTGTCATGGGCATGTTGGCGGCATGGTCGATTTTGAACCGGGTTGCCGCGCCGACCGATGACCGGTTTTCCGATACGGTCCTGATTGTTTGCCCGAATGTGACCATCCGTGAAAGGTTGCAGGAGCTTGATCCTGCGCTGGGCGATTTGAGCCTCTATCGCACCCGCCAGCTTGTGCCGCCGCATCGGATGGAAGAATTGCGCCGAGGTGAGGTGATGATTGCCAATTGGCATCGGCTGGCGAAAAAGGAAACCAATACCGTCAACGGCGACTCCGCGAAAGTGGTCAAAACTGGCGAGCCGATGGAAATCGTCAAGAACGCGGGCAAGGAAAATGAAACAAGCGAAGTGAAATATTTCGAGTCCGACGCGGCTTGGTTCAAACGCATCCGGCAGGAACTTGGCTGCGGCAAGGGCCGCAGTCCGCACTGGCTGATTTTCAACGATGAGGCGCACCATGCCTATCGGCGCGGCGATGTGACGGGCGACGAACAATCCCTCGACGATGACGCGGATCTCGCGAGGAAAAACGACCGTGAAGCAACCATCTGGATTGAAGGTCTTGACCGCATTAACAAGCTCGCCGGGGGCAGCCGCAAGCGCGGCATCAATCTCTGTGTCGATCTTTCCGCTACCCCTTTCTATATCCAGGGTTCAGGCAACGAAGTAGGCAAGCCATTCCCGTGGATTGTGTCCGATTTCGGATTATTGGATGCAATTGAGTCTGGTCTGGTCAAAATTCCGCAATTGCCGTCGCGGGACGTGACGGGGGCCGATGAGGCGGCTTACTTCAATATCTGGCGCTGGGTTCAGGCCAAGGCCGTGGAAGAAGGCTATAGCTCCAAGCTGACTCCTGAAATCGTAATGAATTTCGCCAGCGCACCGATTACCCTGTTGGCGACGGAGTGGCATCAGCGTTTCTTGGAATGGGAAACCACGTCGAAGCAAGAGCACAAACACCCCGTGCCGCCGGTATTCATTGTGGTCTGTCGTGATACTGCCGTTGCCAAGGAAGTTTATGCTTGGGTGGCAAACGGCAATGACAGTTACGGCGTATCACCGCCATATTTTAAAAATCATATGGGACAGGAGGTCACGGTACGGATTGACTCGAAGGTTATCGAAGACATTGAAGAGGGCGGTACGAAAGATGAAACCCGGCGGTTGCGTTTTATCCTTGATACGGTAGGCAAGGCCGTGTGGCCGGGCGGCAAGATTCCCGAAGAATGGTCGGAGCTTGTCCGCAAACATAATGAAAAAGTAGCTAGTGAAGACAATGACGGTGCTTTGAAGTGGATTGACGAACGCATTCCGCCGGGCCGTGATATTCGCTGCATCGTATCCGTTTCTATGCTGGCCGAAGGTTGGGATGCCCAGACGGTAACCCATATTGTTGGATTGCGCCCGTTTGGTTCGCAATTGCTATGCGAACAGGTAATTGGGCGCGCCCTGCGCCGCAAGCATTATGCACTGAACGAAAAGACTCAGATGTTCGCCGAAGAAACCGCCAAGGTTTTTGGCGTACCGTTCGAGCTTATTCCGTTTAAGGTTTCCCTGCCCGGCCCGACGACGCCGAAGCCTCAACCGAACCATATTTATTCAGTACCGGAAAAGGCAGAGTACGAAATCACTTTCCCGATGGTGACCGGGTATCACGAATCCGGGCAATTCGATGTGTGCGTGGATTGGAATCAAGTTTCCAAAGTCACGATTGATCCGATGAAGATTCCCCAAACAGTTGAGATGACCCCACTGACAACACCAGATGGTACGTTGGCAGCTTATGGCCCAGGCGAAAAACCAATATTGTCTCTAAAAAAATGGCGAGCAATGTTCCGTGACCAACAGGTTGCGTTCAAACTGGCCCGTGAAGTTTGCCGCCAGTGGCAAAACGACAATGGCGCGACAGCGGTTCCGGTGCAAGTGTTGTTTCCGAAAGTTGCTTTCGCGGCAAAACGATTCCTGGCCGAGAGACTCGACAGAAAAGGCGGAAGCCAGCCCTGTGATGTTCTGTTGGTAGGCGAGTATATGCAAGCGGCGATTGGCTCTTTGCTGGAAGCCCTTAAAAAAGGCGCATCATCTGACAGCGCAGAAGTTGCGGTTATTCCGCAAGGCGCGGCGGGGCGCGGCAGCACTGTATTTGTGGATTTTCACACTACAAAGCCGATTTATCCAGTGACTAAGTGCCACTTCAACGCAATGGCGGCCGATACTCAAAAATGGGAGCAAACCGCCGTGTTCCTGCTAGACAGCCATCCGGGAGTGAAGAAATGGGTGAAGAACGAACGCTTGGGGTTCTTCATCCCCTACCGTAAGAAAGGCCTCCCGGCTCGCTACATGCCGGATTTTATCGTGGTGACAGATAGCGCTCTCAATGTAATTGTGGAAATCAAAGGCCAAGTTACTGATGATGCAGACGTGAAGGCCAAGGCGGCACAGCGCTGGGTCAATGCGGTCAACCGGCTAGGCCAGCATGGCACGTGGCATTATCTGCTCGTCACTGACCCGGGAGCGCTCGGGGTCGCACTGAATGTCTTCGCAACAGCCAAGTGGGATGAGGGGCAGTTTGACTTGGTCGCGCAGGAAGAAGAATCTATCTGACTGCCGGCCCATCAAGCCACTTGCTTGCTTGCGTAGCAAACCATCAAGCCGCTTTGGTTTTTAGTGGAATGACCGTTGCACCTCGTTGGGCACCGGCAAGTTGCGTTCCCCACCATTGGAACAATTTGACCCGCTCATCGAATCGCTCCCCACGATCATAGGCTCGCGCGACTTCATTGTCGTGGACATGATCAAGGGCAAGCTCCACCACATCGCGGGCAGTGCCGTGATCGCGCGCAAGGGTAGAAAATGAGCTGCGCCAGCCGTGGGGGGAATGTTTCCCATCGAGCCGCAAAGTTACACGGTACACCTTTTCGATGGATTCGCGCCCGATGTGCTTGCCTCCGGCGGGGGACGGGAACAAATAACCTTTGGTGCCAAAAACACCCTTCCATTGGCGCAACTCGGCGGCAATTTCCGCGCTGAGGGGGATGCGGTGGTCAATGAACCGTGAGGTGACTTTCATTTTGGCGCGCGGAATGCTCCAGACTGGCTGGTCGCTTTCAAGGTCGAACTCTTTCCATTCCGCATTGGTGACGTTGCCGATGCGTGCCGCTGTGAATGCGCATAGGCGATGCGCCATGCGCACAGACGGGGAAATTCTGGTCATATCGGCGCGGCGCAAAATGTCACCCAATGCAGCAAATTCCAGCAGGGCAGGCATACGTCCGCTGTCTTTTTTCCGGGGTAGTATCTCACGGGCAGGAAGGGCGGGATTGTCGCGGCATAGTCCCTTGGCTTGGGCGTAGCGGAACACGCCGTTTAGATGCTGGAGGATACGAGTAGCGGTTTCAAGCACGTCGCGCTTGTGGATATCCTCAACGGCTTTCGCTACGATGGCAGGGGTGATGCTGGCAATGGGCAGCTTGCCAATTGCGGGGTAGATGTCGCGCTCGAATGCCCGCGACGATTTGATATAATGGCCTGCGCTCCATTCCTTCTTTTTCATGGTCAGCCATCCGCCAGCGACGGCTTCAAAGGTATTGTCGCTTGATGCGCTGGTTTCCGCACGGTTGATACGGCGCTGAGTAACCGGGTCTTTATTTTCCCGGAGAAGCGCTTTGACCTCAGTCAGCTCAACACGCGCCGCTGCCAGGGAAACGGCTGGGTAGGTGCCGACAGAGTAAATTTTCTCCTTGCCGTCAATCCGGTATTTGATGCGCCAGGTGGCACCCCCCGCAGGAGTGATGAAAAGATGCAGACCACCCCCATCTGGGAGCTTCTTGCCACGCTCCGTTTTCGCAACAAACGCCTTAACGGCTTTATCTGTAAGCTTTCCGCCGATACCCCCAGACATACAATATCTCCCGGTTCAATTTGGAGCGATACCCCCTTCGCTACCCCCATTATGCCCGGATGTTATCAGATTGCGCAAGACGTAAATGGACGATGACTGTCCCTATTTACAAAGAAAAACGCCGTCTCTAGGACGGCGTTGAATCTTACTGGGGGTATTGATGGTGGAGGCGGCGGGAATCGAACCCGCGTCCGCAAGTCCTCTACAGACAGTTCTACATACTTAGCCATGTTATTTAATTTAACCTGGCATCCGCCAACCGGCGGGCTGATGACAGGCGAGTCACCTATTGTTTAACGCTCTGTAAAGTAACCCTGCGGAGCGCGATCCTCGTTAATGGCTCCGCTGTCTGTTGCCAGACCCGGCGTTGAGGCCCACCGGTGCGGAGTCCAGCCGGATTTAAGCGGCTAGAGCGTAACGTTCGTCGTTTGCGACTATACTTTTCCAGATGTATTTACGAGGTAACTGGTCCTCGGTATGCCCTGCGCTGCTTTGCAACCCACGTCGAAGCCAGGTCGCCCCCGGCATTCTGTATCACACTTATTAGATAGTGATGAGACGGAAGAGTTCAATGACGAACTTCGAGTCTTGCTGCCACGCATACTATAACAGAAGCAGGGAGGGCTCTTCTGATTTTGCCGGCAAATAGGCGTGCAGTCGTTAAAGAATTCTCATACGGGTAATGCGCTTCACTTATTACGCCCTACAATTTATCTGAAAGGTGCTTAAGGGTAACTAAAGGTAATTAAGCAGTTCCTGGGGATGATCGATAAGATATTTTGCGCCCCAGGATTCAGGGGGGTGTCCATTTCCCAGATAGCCATACTTGGCGATGATCGGCTCCATCCCGGCAGCCAGGCTTGCCTGCACGTCGCGGTAGTCGTCGCCCAGGTAAACGCATTCGGCGGGTGCAATGGCCATCATGCTGCTTGCTGTCAGCAGCGGCTCCGGGTGTGGCTTGGAGTGCGTGGTGTCGCCACCGCTGACAATACATGCGGCACGGTTGTTCAAACCCAGCTCCCGCATCAACGGCAGGGTAAAGCGCGCAGGTTTATTGGTCACGATTCCCCACGGAAGCCCGCGAGCCTCGATCTGGTCAAGCAGCTCGGCTACGCCCGGAAACAAACGGGTTTCATCGCACAGGCGTTCAGCATAAAAATCGAGAAACTCATTGCGCATGGCATCATAGCCAGTATCGCCCGGTTTGATATTGAACCCCAACCCAAGCAGCCCGCGCGCACCGGCCGAGGCTTCGGTACGGATAAGCGCGATCGGCAACGCCGGGAGGCCACGTGCGATGCGCTGCCGGTTGAGGGCATGCCCCAGATCGGGTGCGGTGTTGGCAAGAGTGCCGTCGAGATCGAAGAGAACGGCTCTAATCATGAGTCATGGCTATTTTGGCATCGACGGGAGTGAGGCGTGAAAGGCATACCCACGTCGTTTGGGCTGGATTCCGGATCAAGTCCGGAATGTCGAAATTTGGGTTACATTTCCCGGTCGATGGCCTTATTTCACCGCACTTACGATTTCAGGCACGGTACGCCATAATGTAGTTCACGTCGGAATCCGCCTCCAGTGCGTAGACCTTGGTGATGGGATTGTAAGTCATGCCGATGATATCTTCCACATTGAGGCCGGCTTCACGAGCCATGCGGGCGAGCTCGGACGGCTTGATGAATTTTGCATAGTCATGCGTGCCTCGCGGCAGCAGGTTCAATACGTATTCGGCACCAATAATGGCGAACAGGTATGACTTCGGGTTGCGGTTGATGGTCGAGAAGAAGATCCAACCACCCGGCTTGGCAAGTTCGGCGCAGGCGCGCACGATGCTTGCCGGACTGGGCACGTGCTCAAGCATCTCCATGCAGGTAATCACATCGTAATGATGAGGCTGCTCCCGGGCGAGATCTTCCACCGCGATCTTGCGGTAATTCACTTTTTTGCCGGTTTCCAGCAGATGCAGCTTCGCTACTTTCAGGGGTTTGTCGCCAAGATCGATGCCCGTGACGTGCGCACCGCGCCCCGCCATGCTTTCCGACAGAATGCCGCCACCACACCCGACATCCAGCACGGTTTTGCCTGACAGGCCTGCAAACCGGTCGATGTAATCCAGGCGCAGTGGATTAATTTCATGCAGCGGCTTGAATTCACTGTTGGGGTCCCACCAGCGATGCGCCAGTTGGCTGAATTTTTCCAGCTCCAGCGGATCAACATTTACGCTCTTTTCTTCCGTTTCTTTGATCATCCTAAATCCGGTAATTGTAGCGAACACACCAAAATGATGAAAGTTTAATCCAGATAATCCATCAGGCGGCTCTCCGAGCCTACTCCGGTACTGGCCAGTAATGATGTTAAATTCAAGATGAGCGGTCAACTGCCGGATTCAGGATCATTAAACTTCATCCCATCCGTGATCTGGTCCCGCCAGAATTCCGCCCGCAATAATAGCTCCTGCTCATTCAGAGTGGTCAATTCCCCATCCTCCAGCAGCATTTTACCATTTACCCACACATGGCTCACATGTTCGCGCCCGGCGGCATAGACAAGATGTGAAACGGGGTCATAACAGGGTGCGAGTTCGAGACTGGAAAAATCCACTGCGGTGATGTCGGCCGCTTTGCCCGCGATCAGCGAACCGGTGAGCGCACCCAGCCCCAGCGCCTTGGCGCCATTGAGCGTCGCCATTTGCAGTGCCTGCCATGCGGGCAGCGTATCCGCCCTGCCGCTCCGGCCTTTCGCGAGCAGCGCGGCGAAACGCATTTCCTCGAACATATCGAGGCGATTATTGCTGGCGGCCCCATCTGTGCCCAAGCCAACATTGATACCTTTATCCAGCAGGGCAGCGATGGGCGCAAGCCCACTGGCAAGCTTCAGATTGGAAGAAGGGCAATGTGCCACGGAGCAGCCTTGTTGCGCCATCAGTCCGATTTCATCGCTATTGAGATGGACCATGTGCACGGCGATCAGATTGGGGCCCAGCAAGCCAAGTTTGTGCAGGCGCTCTATCGGACGTACACCGGTGGTTTTCAGACCATTTGTGATTTCGTCGTCGGTTTCATGCAGATGAATATGGACAGGCAGATCGAGCTGTTCGGCATAGGTCAGGACGCTGGCAAAAACCTTGTCACTGACGGTGTAAGGCGCATGCGGCGCGAAGCAGAACGATAGCAGCGGATGATGATTGTATTTGTCGCGCAGCGCCAGGCCCTTGGCCAGATAATCATCGGCATCGCTGGCGTAGGCGGTGGGGAAGTCGATGATGATCATGCCCATCGCGGCACGCATGCCAGATGCCAGCACCGCCTCGGCCGATGCCTCCGGAAAGAAGTACATGTCGTTGAAGCAGGTAATTCCGCCCCGCAGCATCTCGGCGCAGGCCAGCCGGGTTCCATCGAAGACAAATCCGGCATCAACATGGCGCGTTTCAGCGGGCCATATATGGTTGTGAAGCCACTCCATCAACGGCAGATCGTCCGCCATGCCGCGCATCAGCGACATCGCGGCATGAATGTGGAGGTTGACCAGGCCCGGGATCAACGCGTGATTGCCCAGGACCACCCGTTCGCTGGGGGAAAATCGCGATTGCGCCTCGGCTGCCGGTAAAATTGCCTGAATCAGTCCCTTGTCGATCGCAATCGCATGATCGCGTAACACCATCCCATTGGGCTCCACCGGAATTATCCAGCGTGCTTCCAGCAATGTATCGATTTTTACGGGATAGGCCATGTATTGACGAGCTTAGCAAAAAAAAACCCTGCACAAGGGCAGGGTTTTAATGTTTTTGTGCTTAAGTCTTGATTATTGAACTGTTTCCCGTGTACCGGCGACTTCAACTTCAACGCGACGATCGGGTTGCAGGCATTCGATCAATGCTTTGGTTTTCTTGTTGCCTTTGCATGTGTCGCCGGTTACCGGATTGGCTTCGCCTTTACCATCGGTGAAGATCTTATCGGCGGATATGCCTTTTTCTTTCACCAAGTAGGCCTTGACAGCCTCGGCGCGACGCAGCGAGAGTTTCTTGTTGTAGTCATCGGAGCCGAGACGGTCAGCATAACCGATGGCAACGATCGTGTCGTATTTGATGCCCCCAAGTTTGCCTACGAGGTCATCCAGAGCTTGCTTGCCCGCGGGCTTCAGGACAGCCTTATCGAAATCGAATAATTCATCAGCGGACAAGGACACTTTTTCGGGTTCCGTAACAGGAGCGGGAACAGGCGTCGTAGCCACGGGAGCAGGCGCTTCAGCTTTTTTCTCGGCTTTTGGCAACAGATCAGGATCGCATTCGTATATCGCCATGGCAGGTGTCCAATACCCCGTACGCCAACAGTCGCCGGAAGAATCCCGGGCTACCGAACCACGGCCATCACTTGCGTAAGCTTCGGGTTGCTCTTGCGCCATGGCAGTTCCCGAAAACAGCACTGGCAGAACAACTGCTCCGAGCAAGAGTTTTTTCGCTACTATATTTTTCATGCTATCGCCCCTTTTTCAGAAAAACTTCAATTCAAAATCAAATCATCCCTAATTCATGCAAATTCCAACAAAGCCCATCCCTGACTCATGCAAATACAAACAAAGCCATCCACTTGACAATGACAGATTATTGCACATTCGCGATTCAATTATCTAGTTATATATCTGCCCTTGTCAAATCATGTTGTTGCAGACGGCATGAATAGTCGAATACCCCAGTGACTTAAATACGGGGGACATGCTAAAATCATCGGTTTTATGCAATAGTATCCGAGGCAAAATTCGTATCATAACTCATTGTCTCTGATAGAGAAATAATAATGGATCAATTCGCGAAAGAAACCCTGCCAATCAGCCTCGAAGAGGAGATGCGCCGCTCTTACCTCGATTACGCCATGAGCGTGATCGTGGGGCGGGCATTGCCGGACGTGCGCGATGGCTTGAAACCCGTGCACCGGCGGGTACTATTCGCCATGCACGAACTCTCCAATGACTGGAACCGCCCATATAAGAAATCCGCGCGTATCGTCGGCGACGTGATCGGCAAGTATCATCCTCATGGCGATACCGCCGTGTATGACACGATCGTGCGCATGGCGCAGAATTTTTCGCTGCGCTACATGCTGGTCGACGGCCAGGGCAACTTCGGTTCGGTGGATGGCGATAACGCGGCAGCCATGCGCTATACCGAAATCCGCATGTCGCGCATCGCCCATGAACTACTGGCGGATCTCGACAAGGAAACAGTGGATTTCGGTCCGAATTACGACGGCTCGGAAAAAGAGCCACTGATTCTGCCCGCGAAAATTCCCAATCTGCTCATTAACGGCTCTTCCGGCATCGCGGTAGGCATGGCGACCAACATTCCGCCACATAATCTGAACGAAGTGGTGGAAGCTTGCCTCGCCCTGCTGAAAAACCCTGAAACCACCATCGAAGAATTGATCGAGATCATACCAGCGCCCGATTTTCCAACCGCCGGCATCATCTACGGCGTCGCCGGCGTGAGAGAAGGTTACCAAACGGGGCGCGGCCGGGTCGTGATGCGCGCGCGCACTCACTTCGAGGACATGGAAAAGGGCAGCCGCCAGAGCATCATCATTGATGAGTTGCCGTATCAGGTGAACAAGGCCAATTTGCTGATCCGTATCGGCGAACTGGTGCGCGACAAGAAAATCGAAGGTATTTCCGATCTGCGTGACGAATCGGATAAATCCGGCATGCGCGTGGTAATCGAGCTCCGTCGCGGAGAAGTGCCTGAAGTGGTGCTGAACAACCTGTATAAAGAAACACAAATGCAGGACACTTTCGGCATGAACATGGTGGCCTTGCTGGATGGGCAGCCCAGGCTGCTGAATCTGAAGCAGATGCTGGATGCGTTCTTGCGCCATCGCCGCGAGGTGGTGACAAGACGCACGGTGTTTGAATTGAAGAAGGCACGTGAACGCGGCCATCTGCTGGAAGGCCTGGCGGTGGCACTCTCCAACGTGGATGAGGTGATCGCGCTGATCAAGGCTGCCCCGACTCCTGCGGTGGCGAAAGAAGCATTGATGTCGAAACTTTGGCGTTCCGGATTGGTTGAGGAAATGCTCGCCCGTGCCTCGGTTGACACGAAGGCGTTCCGTCCCGATGGCCTGGCGCCTGAATTCGGCTTATCCAGGGATGGATATCGCCTCTCCGACGCTCAGGCGCAAGCAATACTGGAGCTGCGCCTGCAACGTCTGACGGGGCTGGAGCAGGACAAGATCGTCAATGAGTACAAGGAGGTCATGGAGCGGATCGCTGATTTCCTCGACATTCTCTCCAAGCCTGAACGTATCACGGCCATCATCACCGAAGAGCTTGTTGCCATGAAGCAACAGTTTGGTGACAAGCGCCGCAGTGAAATCGTCATCAATACTCAGGATTTGAGTATGGAAGACCTGATCGCATCGGCGGACGTGGTCGTGACGCTGTCGCATAGCGGCTACATCAAGTCGCAACCGCTCGATGACTACCGCGCGCAAAAACGCGGGGGGCGTGGAAAACAGGCAACCGGCACCAAAGAAGACGACTTCATCGACAATCTGTTCATCGCCAACACTCACGATTATATCCTGTGCTTTTCCAGCCGCGGACGAGTGTACTGGATCAAGGTTTACGCGGTGCCGCAGGGCGGACGCGCGTCGCGCGGCAAGCCCATCGTCAATCTGGTGCAACTGGAGGAAGGCGAGAAAATCAATGCTATCCTTCCGGTAAAGGAGTTCGACGAGAATCGCTATATATTCATGGCGACCTCCTTCGGCACGGTGAAGAAAACGCCATTGTCGGAATTCTCCCGTCCTCGCGCCAGCGGCATCATCGCGGTCGGCCTGGATGAGGACGATTATCTGATCGGTGTTGCGCTGACTGAAGGCAAGCATGATGTCATGCTGTTTTCAGATGGCGGGAAAGCGGTGCGTTTCGATGAGAATGACGTGCGCGCAATGGGGCGCGGCGCACGTGGCGTGCGCGGGATGAAACTGGGCAAGGGACAGAAAGTTATCTCCCTGCTGGTCGCCGAAAGTGAAGAGCAGGCAGTCCTGACCGCAACGGAAAATGGCTATGGCAAACGCACGCCGATAAGCGAATATACCCGCCATGGCCGTGGCAGCCAGGGCATGATTGCGATCAAGACCAGCCAGCGTAATGGCAAGGTTGTGGCGGCAAGACTGGTAAGGCAGGATGACGAAATCATGCTGATCACCACCGGCGGCGTGCTGATCCGCACGCGCGTCAAGGAAGTTCGCGAAATGAGCCGTGCCACCCAGGGAGTGACACTGATCAACCTCGATGACGGGGAGAAACTGGCCGGACTGGAGAGGGTGGTTGAGACTGATGAGGATAACGGGGTAATCCTATAAAGGAAGTTTGATGGAACATATATTTAACTTCAGCGCGGGCCCTGCGGTATTGCCGGTGGAGGTTCTGCAGCAGGCGCGTGACGAAATGCTCGATTGGCATGGCAGCGGCATGTCGGTATTGGAGATGAGCCACCGCGGCAAGGAATTCATGTCCATTGCCGCGAAAGTTGAAGCGGATCTGCGCGAATTGATCGGCATCCCCGGCAACTACAAGGTGCTTTTCCTGTCTGGCGGCGCTTCCAGTCAGTTTGCCATGGTGCCCATGAACCTGCTGCGCGGCAAAAAAAGCGCCAGTTATGTCAATACCGGCGAATGGTCCAAGAAAGCCATCAAGGAAGCGAAGCGATACTGCATTGTCAATATCGCGGCCTCATCCGAGGATGCGAATTTCACGTGCGTGCCGCCACAAGACACGTGGAATATCGATCCGGACGCCGCTTATCTGCATTACACGCCCAATGAGACCATCGGCGGAGTGGAGTTCAACTGGATTCCGGATTTGACGCATCTGAATGCCGAGGTGCCGCTGGTTGCGGATATTTCCTCCACCTTCATGTCGCGCCCGCTGGACATTACCCGCTTCGGATTGATTTATGCCGGCGCGCAGAAAAATTTCGGCCCTGCGGGATTGACTGTCGTCATTGTGCGCGAAGATTTGCTGGGTACAACCCTGGCCGGCACTCCCACCATGTTTGACTACAAGATCCACGCGGATAATGATTCCATGTATAACACCCCACCCACCTACCCCATGTATATTGCCGGGCTGGTGCTGGAGTGGTTGAAGAAAAAAGGCGGATTGGCGGCAATGGAGCAGATCAACATCGCCAAGGCCAAGCTGCTGTATGACATGCTCGATACCACCGATTTTTATCACTGTCCCGTCGCCAGATCCGATCGCTCGCGCATGAACGTACCTTTCACGTTGAAAGATTCCGCGCTGGATGATGCATTTTTGAAACAGGCCAAGTCACGGGGGCTGATCCAGTTGAAGGGGCATCGCTCTGTGGGGGGAATGCGTGCATCGATATATAACGCCATGCCGCTCGAAGGGGTGGCGGTTCTGGTGGAGTTCATGAAGGAATTTGCGAGCAATCATGCCTGAACGCGCACATAAGGTTTTCCAGATACTGACGCTTAACCAGATCTCGCCGCTGGGCCTGAAGCATTTTGCCGCCAGTCACTACGTGGTGGGTCACGATGCAACCAAACCGGATGCGATCCTGGTACGTTCGCACAACATGCTGCAAATGGATATCCCCTCCAGCGTAAAAGCCATAGGCCGGGCAGGCGCGGGCACGAATAACGTTCCCGTGAAGGCCATGAATCTGCGTGGCGTGCCGGTGTTCAACGCACCCGGCGCAAACGCCAATGCGGTAAAGGAACTGGTGCTGGCGGGCCTGCTGATCGCGTCGCGCAATCTGATTCCGGCGATTCACTTTACCGAGAGTTTGCAGGGTGACAACGCTACCCTGCACAAACTGGCGGAAGACGGCAAGAAGCAATTCGCCGGGATAGAGTTGCCGGGGCGCACGCTGGGCATCATTGGCTTGGGCGCGATAGGACGGCTGGTGGCCGATGCGGCCCTTGGGCTCGGCATGAAAGTGATGGGCCATGACCCGAATATCACCGTGGATGCCGCCTGGAACCTGTCTTCAGACGTCAAGCGCGCGCAAAGCATCCAAGACCTCCTGCGCCACAGCGATTTCATAACCTTGCATGTGCCTTTGCTGGATGCGACGCGGGGCCTGATCAGTCAGGAAGTCGTGCAAAGCATGAAGAAGGGTACGATTCTGCTCAATTTCTCCCGCGACGGAATCATCGACGAGGATGCGGTGCTCACTGGAATCGAGTCCGGCAAAATCAAATATTATGTTTGCGACTTTCCCAGCGAAAGATTTCAGGGTCATCCGGGCGTCATTACGCTGCCGCATCTGGGCGCTTCCACGCTGGAAGCGGAGGAGAATTGCGCGGTGATGGTCGTGAAACAGACGATGGATTACCTGGAAAACGGCAACATCACCAACGCGGTCAATTTCCCCAATATCACAATGGAGCGCGGATCTCCTTACAGGCTGGCCGTGGCCAATTCCAACGTGCCCAATATGGTGGGGCAGATCTCCACCAGCATGGCCCGGGCCGGTCTCAATATTCACAACATGGGCAATAAATCACGCGGTGAAATGGCCTATACCCTGGTTGATGTGGATAGCCCGGTACCGCAAAAAACCATAGATGAGATTGCGGCAATCCAGGGTGTGTTAATGGTGCGCTATTTGCCGGTATTGGCCGAATAGCAGGATGAAAACACGGAATTTATTGATCCGGCGGGCAAATGGTTCAAGCGTCATGTCAGCGAAAGCCCGTATCCAACGGGGCCCAAAGTGTTTCGGCTGGATTGCGGGTGGAGCCCGAAATGGCGAAAATTCATAATATCTCCTCGCTGGATAAATAGATTGATGACCGGCCAACTCAAACAGCTGCGCGACAGGATTGATGCGATTGACAGCGAGCTGCTCAAATTGATGAACGCGCGCGCCGGGCTTGCGCGGGAAATCGGGCAAATCAAGAATGGCATGGCATATCGCCCCGAGCGCGAAGCCCAGGTGTTGACACGGCTGTGCGCATTGAATCCGGGACCGCTGGCGAATGAGCATATTGTGCGATTGTTCACTGAGATCATGTCGCTATGCCGGTCCCTGGAAGAACCCATGACTATTGCATACCTCGGCCCGCAGGGGACTTTTTCTGAAGAAGCGGCGTTGAAGCGCTTCGGCGGTGTGGTAACGACGCTGGCATGCAATTCGATAGATGACGTATTCCGCAAGGTGGAGGCGGGAACGGCAGGGTATGGGGTTGTGCCGGTGGAAAATTCCACCGAAGGCGCGGTGGGCAGATCGCTGGACCTGCTGCTGCATACCCCATTAAAAGTGTGTGGTGAGGTAAAACTGCCGATACATCAGCATCTGCTCGCGCTGCAAACCGATCTCACGCGCGTAAAAAAGATTTACTCGCACCCCCAGTCATTCTCTCAATGTCATGAATGGCTTAACGCCAATCTGCCCCATTTGCCGGAAACGGCGCGGATCAATGCCGCAAGCAACGCGGACGCGGCAAGACTCGCCGCCGAGGATGAAACCGCCGCGGCGGTAGCAGGCAAAAAAGCCGGGGAAGTGTTCGGATTAACCATCTGTGCTGAAAACATCGAGGACGATCCCAACAACACGACACGCTTTCTGGTAATCGGCACCCAGGAAGTCGCCGCCTCCGGCAAGGATAAAACATCGCTGGTCATGTCGGTCAAAAACCGTCCCGGCGCAATACACGAATTGCTGGCTCCATTGGCCATGCATGGCGTCAGCATGAGCCGCCTGGAATCCCGGCCTTCCCGCGCCAGTTTATGGGAGTACGTATTCTTTGTGGATATTGAAGGCCACCAGCAAGACGCAACAATCGCAAAAGCGTTGCAAGAGCTCCGGGAGAGGGCCGCATTCCTGAAAATACTCGGCTCGTACCCTGCGGGGTGATCGCGTGTTTCAAATATTGCTCTTTATCCGGGCAGGAATCCGATAGCGGTTCCATCTCAAATTATCTTAAATTTTTTGCATGTACTTCTGCAATTCACGGATCTGACTTATGAATCTCAGCGATCTTGCTCCGGAATATATCCGCGCCATCAGCCCCTATCAACCGGGTAAGCCAATTTCTGAGTTGGCGCGGGAAATGGGCATGGATGAACGCACAATCATCAAGCTTGCGTCCAATGAAAACCCCCTGGGAACTAGTCCCCTGGCTCTGGAGGCAATGACCAGGGCGCTGAATGAGGTGGCGCTTTATCCGGATGGCAGCGGTTTCGAATTGAAAGCGGCGCTCTCAAAACGTTATGGGGTGACCAGCAGTCAGATTGTGCTGGGGAACGGCTCCAATGATGTTCTGGAGCTGGCGGCCCGGGTATTCCTGAAACCGGGGGCATCCGCGGTTTATTCGCAACATGCCTTTGCGGTCTATCCGCTGGTGACGCAGGCGGTCGGTGCAAGCGGCATAGCGGTTCGCGCCATAAAATACGGTCATGACCTCGACGCCATGCTGGATGCGGTCACGCCCGAGACACGCATCGTGTTTATCGCCAATCCTAATAATCCCACCGGTACGTTACTGGCCGCTTCAGCGCTATTGCGTTTTCTGGAACGGGTATCGTCAGACGTGCTGGTAGTGCTGGATGAAGCCTACAACGAATATTTGCCCGGCACCATCAAGGCTGATAGCATTGCGTGGCTGAAACGCTTCCCCAATCTGCTCATTACCCGCACTTTCTCCAAGGCATATGGCATGGCGGGCATACGCGTGGGTTTCGGACTGGCTCATCCGGATGTGAGCGGCTTGATGAATCGCGTGCGCCAGCCATTCAACGTCAACAGCGTTGCCCTGGCAGGCGCGGTGGCCGCGCTGGAAGACGTGGAGTTTGTGAAACGCACTTATGCGCTCAACCAGGCGGGGATGCTGCAAATCACGACCGGACTGCGGCAACTCGGCATCGAGTACATTCCATCCTACGGAAATTTTCTGAGCTTCCGGCTGTCGCAGCATGATGTCCGGGCAATAAACGAAAGCCTTCTGAGACAGGGTGTCATTGTGCGTCCCATCGGTATCTACGAAATGCCGGAGCACCTTCGAGTCACCGTGGGCCTCGAATCGGAAAACCAGAAATTCCTGAAATCACTTGAGATAGCAATCGGAGAATCAGCTTGATCATCATTATGAACAGTGGCGCCACCGACGAACAAATCGATTCGGTGGTCAATAAAATTCGAAGCTTCGGTCTTGATGCGAACGTTTCGCGTGGTACCGAACGCACCGTGATCGGCGCAATCGGCGACGAGCGCAAACTCGATCCGGAAATGTTCGATTCCTTGAGCGGGGTCGAATATTCCATGCACATCGTCAAGCAGTACAAGATCGTGTCGCGCGAATCGCACAAGCACGACTCGGTAATCGATGTAGGTGGGATACCCATTGGTGGCAATAAGGTGCAGGTCATCGGCGGCCCGTGCTCGGTTGAAACGCAAGAGCAAATGGACGCATCGGCGGAACACGTCTATACGGCGGGCTGCCAGCTGATGCGTGGCGGCGCCTTCAAGCCGCGCACCAGCCCGTACACCTTTCAGGGTAATGGCGAAGAAGGGCTGAAAATGTTCCGTAATGCGGCGGATAAATACAATCTGCGCATCGTCACCGAACTGATGGATGCGCGTATGCTCGATACTTTTCTCAAGTACGATGTGGACGTGATCCAGATCGGCACCCGCAGCATGCAGAACTTCGAACTGCTGAAGGAAGTGGGGCGCATCAACAAGCCGGTGATACTCAAGCGCGGCATGTCGGCGACGATTTCCGAGTGGCTCATGGCGGCGGAATACATTGCCGCGGGCGGCAATCACAACATCATTTTCTGCGAACGCGGCATCCGCACCTTCGAAACGGCCTACCGTAACGTCCTGGATGTGACTTGCATCCCGGTGCTGAAAAAGGAAACCCATTTACCGGTTATCATTGATCCTTCCCATGCCGGAGGCAAGGCCTGGATGGTTCCCGCACTGGCGCGCGCGGCAATTGCCGCCGGTGCCGATGGCCTGTTGGTGGAAATGCATCCAAACCCATGCGATGCCTGGTGCGACGCCGACCAGGCATTGAATCCGCAAGAATTCGAATCTCTCATGGGGTCACTGAGAGGAATCGCAGGTGTCATTGGACGTAGCCTGTAGTAATAAGCAGGGAGATACCATGAATTTCGTCATCCCGGGCTTGAGCCGGAATCCGGCCCAAACATTTTGAGTACCGTTGGGAACCGGCTTCCACCGGTATGACGCGGGTGCTATTTGTTAACCGGATCTAGAGAAGAGAAATTCCTTGGCAGTCAATCGCGGAGAATAATCGGCCCCCATTATGCCGAACGTCATGATCAATAAGCTGGTGATTATCGGCGTCGGCCTGATCGGTGGCTCATTTGCGCTGGCGCTACGCAAGGCGGGCAAGGTTAAGCATATCGTCGGTGTGGGCCGCAGCCGGGAAAATATGCAACGCGCTCTCAAGCGGGGGGCGATCGACGAAATCAGCGCTGACCTTCCATCAGCGTTGAAACATGCGGATGTAGTGCTGCTCGCCACGCCGGTTGGACAGCTCGGCGGCATTATGGCGCAAATTTCCCCATACCTTGAACCCGGCACCATCGTGACCGACGCAGGCAGCACCAAGCAGGATGTCGTCACTGCGGCACGCTCTCATCTGGCTGGGCATCTGAAAAATTTCGTGCCCGCCCACCCGGTCGCGGGAGCTGAACTGAGTGGAGCGAGTGCAGCCGATGCCGGTTTGTACCAAGGCAAGAATCTGGTGTTGACTCCGCTGGATGAAACCAGCGCCGAAGCGGTGAAACGGGTGACGGAATTATGGCAGGCTTGCGGCGCACATGTTTCGCAAATGAGTGCTGCCCGGCACGATAAAATCCTCGCCGCCGTTAGCCATCTTCCCCATGTGCTGGCATTCCTGTTAATGAACCATGTTTCATCCAGCACCGGGCATGATTCGAGCGAGCCGCTGGGCCCGGACGATCCACTTCATTTCGCTGGCAGCGGGTTCCGTGATTTTACCCGCATTGCCGGTAGTTCCCCGGAAATGTGGCGCGACATATGCCTTGCCAACCGCGAAGCGCTATCCAGGCAAATCGATGCCTATCAGAAGCAGCTGACGGCTTTGCGTGAGATGCTGGCGCGCGACGATAGCAAAGCGCTGGAACGCGTTTTTGCCAGCGCGCGCGAAGCGCGGCAACGATGGCTTGAGAACAGATCCTGAACTCGAATCCGGCAACCGTCTAACCGCACAAGTGGAAATCACCGGATTTCAGGTTGAATAAACGGCCTGTTCTTCTGGCTCGACGCTTAATACCCGGCCTTTATTCATTGGCACGATTTTCGACTTGATGGCCTTGTTATGTGCGTCTGCCAGCTTCTTCACGGCAAGATTATAGTCTGCCCATAACGTATCAAGCTCCTGCGCGTGACGCTCAAGCATGAAAGTATAATCATCCTGATGCTGGTCGCGCAGGGCGTTTTTGGCACGAAGATAGGCTTTATGGCGTCGTTGGGTTTCGGTATTCTTTTTCATGGCTCACAATAAATAGCGATTCGACAATCAGCGCAAACACCCGTGGAATAGAAACTTCTAATCATCTTGCATTGGGTCATGTTGGTATCGTATCAACCTGGACAATGAAAACAATTGGACTTTAGTACATCCACTGTCATGAACTATCCATTAACGGGCGCATAACGGGTACAAAATTCACGGGACAAGCTATCATTACCATCCATGGGCGACCCGTTGTCATGGGTTGGCCCATGGCTCATCAGGTCAGGCGCAAATCACAATCCAATCAGGAAGGAGGAAACCATGAATTTGAAAGAGAAGCTGGATGACTTGAACGACATGATTCTGAAGGGCGAAATCCTGGAATCCATGGACAAGTACTACCATCCAGATTGCGTGGTAATGGAAAAGAATGATGTGGTGGCGACAGGGCTTCAAAAAGCCAAAGAGCGGGAGTCGGAGATTTTTAAAGGGGTTGAAGCATGGCTCAAGTCAGAGATCAAGGCCACCGCGGTGGGCGATGACGTCACGATGACCGAGTGGCATTATGAATACAAACATAAGGACTTCGGGCACAAAAAATTTGACCAGGTAGCTG
Source organism: Nitrosospira lacus (assembly GCF_000355765.4). Classification (NCBI taxonomy): domain Bacteria; kingdom Pseudomonadati; phylum Pseudomonadota; class Betaproteobacteria; order Nitrosomonadales; family Nitrosomonadaceae; genus Nitrosospira; species Nitrosospira lacus. Next base: position 3,056,600 of record NZ_CP021106.3, read on the forward strand.
TTCAGCACTGGAAAGATGGAAAGATCATCAGTGACCGGTTCTACGCAATGTATTGAGCCTCGGGGGATGGCTCGTTACTTATAGAGCCATCGGGCTCGCATGGGTGAACCCGATCAGCAACGCCTACTTATGCGTGATGGGTTTGTCGGTGAACAGGAAGTTTTTCAATTGAGTGGAAAAGACAGAATCCCTCCGTCGAATCCACTCCAGCACCATGGAAGCATGTTCCTTCTCCTCATCTCGATTGTGCGCAAGGATTGCTTTGAGTTCCTCATCCTTGCACGCATCCACACGCTGATTGTACCAATCCACAGCTTCCAGTTCTTCCATCAACGAAACGATTGCCCTGTGCATGTCCCTTGTTTCATCGGACAGCTCCTCAATGGGTTCGTGGTATCCGACACTTGACATTGATTGCTCCTTCTTCGTCAGTTAATAAATACGATGATGAATTTTTTTGATCGCGCAAGCAAACAAGTTATTAAACCAGCTTGAAGCCGGCTTCATCGATGTAAATGTAATACAGCATCCCGCAAAATACAAAGTCAGGAAATCTTGATTTATTCCCTCCATATACTATTTTTCATAATTGGGAGCTATTGATGATTCTTCGGCCCGGATGACTAAGTCCATGAGATTATCAATCTAAATCCGGCAGTGGGACGGGATGGAGCGCACGGTTTGCTGGATGCAGGACAAGGCCAACGAATGGAATGGTGCGACCGCATAGAAGTTCAATAGGCCTGGACGTGGTTATTGTTCTATTCCTATATGATACTTGAGAATTCATCAGGAGGAGCAAACCGTGAATCGACACTATGTAAGTAACTTATGCAAGGAGCTTTGCCATGCCGGACAATAACGATGTGCAGTTACAGCCGACGAAGGCCGTTCGTCTCATCTTTGAATATGAGGGTGAAGTAGTCCGGCTGATCAGTCAACAGCCTGTGGAAATGGCCGTCGCTGATTCAGATATATCGGGGCTCGATCCATCAGCCCATTATATCGATACACGCGATGCGACCGGTAAGACTCTTGCACGCGTAAAAGCACGCGGGGCGTTTAGCACAAGCGCAGAGGTATTCCCCGAGCGAGCCGGAGAACCGATCACGCGCGTGGATATCCCCACGCCCAAGGGCGCATTCACCGTTGTCCTCCCAATCGCCGATAACGCCGATCACTTTACTCTGGTCAAGGTCGCGCCCAGTGCGCAGGCACCCGGTGCCAGAGATTTGCGCGCACCGCAGCCGGTGGCAACGGACATGGCAGACTTTCCGCTTGCCGCGAGAATCCAACCAGGGAATGATGGAGGTGTGCGATGAGTACTTCCGACGGCTCCGTATTGGGTAACACCCAACTCTTTGGATCAGCTCCGCGCAGCCGGGCCTTCAATGTGGTAATGCTGGCGGATGGTTTTACCGGAACACAGCAAAACGACTTCAACAACGCCTGTTCCGCCTTCGTTACCGCCTTTACGTCCACGCCACCGTTCGACAAGCTGAAGCCGGCCATCAACATATTCCGCATTAACGTCTCATCCACTGATTCAGGTGCGGATGACCCGGCCAGCGCGGGCGGCACCGGCGCTACCGCGCGAACATACTTCGATAGTACGTTCGGCACGAGTGGCATACGCCGGCTTCTCACCTGCAACAACACGACAGTGCTGCAAGTCGCCGCGGCGCAGATTCCAGAATTCACGGTGGCGATCGTGGTGGTGAACTCTACCGTGTATGGCGGAAGCGGCGGATCGGTCGGCACATATTCACTTGCTGGGGGTGCAACCGAGATCGCTATTCATGAGATGGGGCACACCGCTTTTGGCTTGGCTGATGAATATCCCTATTGGGCAGGTGGCAGCGAAACCGGGCACGATCACCATCCAGCGGGCGAACCCGGAGAACCCAACGTTACCACCAACAACAACCGCGCCACGCTGAAATGGAACTGGGCGGTCGCAGCCACCACCGCGATCCCGACGATGTCGAACCCGGACTGCGCGACGGTGGATAGCCGCCCCAGTCCGGTGCCGGCAGGTACGGTCGGCCTGTTTGAGGGCGCCCACTATTATCACTGCGGCGGCTATCGGCCGGAATTCGATTGCAAGATGCGCAATCTCGGCGTGCCATTTTGTCGCATTTGCCGTCAGGTGATCTGGAACAGGATCAGCCCGCTCGCCACGCTGCCTGCACGCAATCGAACACCGATCAATGTGGTCGCGAGGTTTCCGGAGCATCTGGATGTATTCGGCGTCGCATCCGACGGCCGCACCATGAGTAACTGGTGGGATGCCTCCAGCGGTTGGGCGGGCTGGTTCCAGGTCAGCGGTGGCATCGCATCGCCCGGTGGCACGGGGTCTCCAGTTACCGCCATTGCCCGTTATGCAGGCCATCTCGATTTATTCACCGTCGGCACCGATAACCGCGTCTATAGTTGCTGGTGGGATCAGGCGAGCGGCTGGTCGGGCTGGTTCACCATCGGCAGCCTGGTTTGCCGGTCTGGCTCGACAGTCAATGTCGTATCGCGCTATAGCGATCATCTCGACATCTTTACCACGGCATCTGATGGAAGAACCATGTCGACATGGTGGGATGCCCGGTCCGGCTGGGGCTCCTGGTTCCAGATTTCAGGCGGCGTGGCGGCCGCGGGTGCGACCGTGACGGCAATCGCGCGTTATCCATTCCACCTTGACGTATTCACTATTGGAACCGATAACCGTGTCTACAGTTGCTGGTGGGATGAGCGCTCCGGCTGGTCCAGCTGGTTTTTGGTGGGCAATCAAACCTGCCGGCCGGATTCAACGGTCAATGTTGTGGCCCGCTTTCCTGATCAGCTCGATCTTTTCACTACGGCGTCAGATGGCAGGATCGTGTCTACCTGGTGGAACGCCCGCACCGGCTGGGGTTCATGGTTCCAGGTTTCAGGGGGGGTCGCCTCGGCGGGATCGCCGGTGACCGCGATCGCCCGTTATTCGAATCATCTCGATTTGTTCGTGATCGGAACCGATAATCGCATCTACAGCACCTGGTGGCATGACACAACCGGCTGGGCGTCATGGTTCAATGTTTCGGGCGGCGTGGGCAAACCCGGCGGGCAAGTCGCCGCAATCTCGCGTGTGACCGAGCACATTGATCTTTTCACAGTTGGAAGCGATGGCATTGTCTATTCAACTTGGTGGGATGCCTCAAGCGGTTGGGCGGGATGGTTTGCGCTCGGCGTTACATAGCTGTCACTGAATGGACCTTTTAACCAGCAGCCATCGATCAATGATGGCTGCGGTTTGTATCTTGGCGCTGTGCGAAGGATGATGGCGTTGCAGGACTCAAACCCGGAAAATTGCCAAGGAGCGGCTCAACCGTAGGAATCTTCCTGGAAACGATCCCGGATCTCTTCCAACTGCGCCCGGTTCTTGATGAGCGCCTCGACGCAATCCGCATCGAGCTTACTGCCGGCGAGCTTCCGCAATTCCTGGAAAGCATCGTCGATGCTCCATGCCTCCTTATAGGGACGGTGGCTGGTAAGCGCATCGAATACATCGGCCACCGCAACGATGCGCGATTCCATGGGAATCTCATCGCCACGCAGACCATAGGGATAACCGCTGCCATCCAGGGTTTCGTGGTGGTATTCAGCAATGTTGCGCAGAATATTGAGATATTCGAATGATTCCAGCCCGAAATCCAGCAGCATGGTGTCAATGATCTGGCGGCCCTTTTGAGGATGCGTTCTCATGATCTCCCGCTCGCTCGTGTCAAGCAAGCCGGTCTTGAGCAGGACGCTGTCGGGGATGCCGATTTTCCCGATATCATGCAGAGGCGAGAATAAGAACACATGCTCGACATATTCGTCATCGAATCCATATTTTGGCGCCAGTTCTTTCGCCACAATTCTGGCATAGCGGGACATGCGGTCAAGGTGCGCGCCGGTTTCCGTATCGCGGAGGTTGGCGAAATCGCGTGCGGTATGGACGGTGGAAATCAAGGTGCGTATCGAAGTGAATTCGCCAATCACGACCAGCGAAACCAGATGGGCAAAAACGTCGAGGAAGTGCAGCGCTTCTTCGTCAAAAACATTCTTGCGATATGAATTGAAAAACACAAACCCGAAGAATTCGCCATTGAGGTACATGGGCATGGTATAGCTCGCACCATAGCCTTGCTCTGCGATACGCCGGGTATGTTCATGCAAGCCTTCAGCAAATATAGCCAGGTCATTCACGATACGCGGTTTGCCGCTTTTCAGTATCTCCTGCAGCGAGCCGGCTTCGCTCAGTTTGGCCTGATATTGAACGAGGGGATGGTCTCCGCCGCTGCTGTGGATGAAGGTCTTGAGTTCGTCCGTCTTGGGATCATAGATCGCCACCGACACACGGTCGATGAAATCGAAGCGCCTGCTCAGCGCGTCATGCAAGCTCTTCAGTTTTTCCGAAAGCGGCGCGTAACGATTGAGAGCATCCAGGGTATCGTGATCATTGGGCATGGCGTATGCGTTCAGGTTCGTTATCAAGTAATCGTAGCACACAACGGATATCGTGCAGGGAACAATGAAGCGCTTTTCGCGCCCTTGGGCATCCCATTGCGCATGCTATCCGGACTAAGCAGCCCCAGGTGCTGATTTGCCGGGCAGGAGGTGGCCCAGACCGTTCGCATGTCTCCGGAGGATTAGCTTGACGGCATAATCCCATCCAATAGCGTGCGCATCCGCCGCCAGTGCGAACCTTCCCAGAATACGCGCTGGCAGACATCGCAGGTACTGAAATGATCAAAGCGGTCACGTACCGCGGGCGGAAGGCGCATCAGCACTTCCGCCTTGGCAATGGCGCGCAATGGTGCGTTGCATGCCAGGCATAATGTAAATGGCCGCGCGCTGCGCGCCAGATCCAGCCGATCAAATATTTCATATAGTTGCTGTGCCGATTTCAATGCACGTATATAACAGCCGCGCTTGATTGAACGGCGCTTGAGCAATTCCCTGTCGCGCGTGAGCAAGATGCGCTCGTCACGCTCAACGATGACCTCGATCTCGCCATCCTGAAAGTTATTGTCATAAAGTGTGTCGAAACCGGCCATGCGCAGCAGGTGAGCAAGCCCACCCAGATGCGCATCGGCGAGAAAACGCGTGATCCGCAAAGGTCGATCGCGCACACGAAGCAGAGGGGCAACGTCGAGCATCTCGAATCTGGGAAAGACAGCTACGCGATCACCATCATTCAACAGCCGGTCGAAGCCCGCAGAATCGCCATTGACAAGCACCAATTCGACCTCCGTATGAGGCACGCCCAGCGCCTCGATCATATGCTTGGTGGTCGCTGACTCTGAACAAGGGCAAGCAAACTCCTGCCTGCGTCGTTCGGGCGCAAGGAAATCGTTCAGTTCTTCATAGAACCGGAATGTAGCGGTAACCATTGACCCAAATCCGGCGGTTAATTGCTCATATTCAATTTTAATACCATGATTCAAAAATATTTATTTTCTCCTCTGGACCTTTATCCTTTAATGAGTTCGCTACAGGATGGATTGAAAAAGTATTGCATATTTCGAAGCAAAAGGCGCATGCTGCAACCGTCCAGCGAGCATTCATTCGGGGAAATACGGGCATCTTTCTCGAATGGCTGCATGAACCTCTTGCCGCTGGGTACAACAGTTTCGAAAATATATTGATATCTTGGAACTATACCCTTCTTGGATCAGCTCTAATATGGCGTCGGGCGAACCATCGAAAATCGGCTCGCCCTCCGGTTATTCAAACACTAAAAAGGAATCATCATGAAAATAAAGTGGTTTTCACTTATGTTTTTCGTTGCCTTTTCAAGCTCCGGTATGGCTGCTGAAAAGAATTACAAAATATGCACGGCAGGTGGCTACTTCGCCGGGGCCGATGATAAGTTTCTAAGCGGGCTGGCGATGCATATCGCGCAAAAAAGAAGTATCTGGAACGATCCCATATGTGGCGCCCTATGGAGAAACGCACACAAGATTGGAGCCATCGTCTCTAAAACGGGAAAGATTCACGATGAGGCGGAAGGAAATGTTGTTCACGACGCCACCGAATTTAGCGGCAAGGTATATGAGGTAGTCGGCTCCAATATCAATTTCTAAACGTCAGCAATTTTATATTTTTGCGCTATCAACCGGCCGTGTAGCTAATTATGGGTAGCAAGTCAGTATACCCCCCAGTTAGAACGCGATTTGAAGCCGTGAAAACAGAACTTTTTCATCGGGACGATCGGCACCGTCCGCTGCCCCGTGTTCGAAAGTGGTGTGATGATAATTTAATTGTAGCTTGATGTGACGGTTCAAATGCCAATTAATACCCACTCCGATATCCTTTGCCTTCCTGGCAGAAGTACTGGGATTAAAAAAACCAGCGGTAAAGGCATCGTGATCGATATTCAATTCCGCGTAACGTGCCACCAGTTCCACTGCGCCCCAAGTTTTGGCAGACCAATTGAACGGGTTTCTTGGGGTCATTCTGCGAAAAGTAGCGTTATCGTTGGTCACGAACCATGATGACTGAATCTGAAAAGCATCGTTGTTAACCTTGTGGGTAGCGGTACCAAGAGTGATCTCCTGCCGGGAGAGTACGTATTCGCCGATAACACCTAGACGGCCATTGTAATAATGGAACTGCGGGGAGATCCGTTCACGAACTCCATTCGCAAAAGCCCCCCCAACGTATGACGCGAAAATGTGCTGTCCAGGAGTGTGAAAGGCTGGCAAGTTAGCGTTGCCAGCAGTTTCGTTGCTCTCCTGCAGGCCTTGACTATATGCCACACCCAATCCAAAATCCTTAAGTATGTCCAGGCCGCCGTTTCTGAATGGATGAGAAAAAATACGTCCAACAAAATCTATCCCATTGTTATTGATATCGAAACCGCCATGACGTAACGCCGCGTCATTATCGACCGCGCCGTTAAACGCGCCGATTTGATATTCAGTTGCACCGCCTGACATGTTGCCGAAGATCTGTATGCCGATGTCACGGTTTGGCACCAGATCGGATGGAAATGCGCGGCCATTAAAGGCTAAGGCCGTAGCGGACTGTATCCGTTCCAGACCGAATGGAACCTTTAATTTACCTAAACTTACTTTGAAAAACTCTGTAAAATTTGCATTAACATAGGCATCTAAGATCCCGACAGTGTTAGCAAAACTCGGTGCGATGCGGAAACCGTAAACCTTTCCGAATTTTCCGTCGATCGTCAACAACGCCCGATGTTGGGCATCAGTCTCCACTGTGGAATCTTGCCTACTGCCGCCTTGTGATTTCCATCCCGTCTGTGCAAATCCACCAATACGAACTTCATTTATCCCGTCATCCGATCTCAGACCAAAACCTGATTTTTCAAAGAAGAAACCAGTCTTTTTTTTTGGTTTCAGGGAAGTCTTTTTTTTACCGCTTCTCGGTGGTTCCTCTGGAAGATCTTCCTGCGCATAGGCTGAGGGTGATATCGCATACAGAGTGCAAGCCAGTACACTGGCCATCATCGGTAGCTGGAATGCTTTCATCGCAAAACTCTAAAAATATTGTATTGCCTCCCAATAGCTGGACAGTTTGGTGGGTTTTCTTCGTCGTCCCTCGATTCCTGATCAAAGGAGTTCATGAAGCATCCGGATTACCATCATTGATGAACAAAAAATCGAATGTCTTCTCCCCCATTTCGCCACGCTGCATACTGAGGGTGAAAGAGTGGGGTGAGTGGGGCAAAGTCCGGAAGACATAAGATGTTATCAATCCAAAAGCGTGGGCTTGACGTTTCATCGCGTCCACCCAACGACGGCCCCGCTCCAGACGTGTTTTACCCTGCAGTAAATCGATTTGCGGCGATTTGTTGAGTTCAGCGTCACGCCGGTTATCCCGCTCACCGACGAGAACACACACAGGAATGGCCAAGAAATCCGCCGGACTGAATTGCATCCGCGGGAGACTGCGCGATCTTTGTATTCCGTGGGGGTATTTCAGATTCGTATCGGGAAAGGTGTACCAGCCTGGCGCACCCAATACGACCTTTGCAACCCGCTCTGGATAGCCCAACATATACCGATGCACAAATTGTGCCCCACCGGAGTAGCCAAATAGATAAAGCCGATGAGCATTTGCTCCAGTAAGATTGGCGACCTCCGCCACGACTTTATTCAATGCAACATCGGCACGTTCTCCTTTGCCTTCACGTCCCAGGCGCTGGTAGTCGGGAAAGCGGTCGGTGGGAAAGTAGGGCGCGATCATTATTACTTTATATTTTTCGGCAAAGGGCGCGAATTTCTGCGCATGCTCTTTGGCATTGCGCGAAATGCCATGTACTGTCACAAAGATCTTCGCATCGTTTCCACTACCATGTGGCACATAAAGAAAATATTCCTGGCGCGAATCGTTTGCCAATGCGCGGTGTAATACGACACCTTGCTTCAGTGCGGCATGATGCGTAACAGAATCGTTTTCCATGGCACAAGCAACCTGGGTCAGCATGAGCATGACTCCTATAAAAATTTGTTTCACCTGACCATTACCTTCTCGTTGCCGAAAAAATGGGCTATCGGCCCGGTTCCAGCCAGCACTTTGTCAGGCGGGCCCATCTCCACTAAATGGCCGCCTTCCAGATACCAGATAACATCCGCCGCGGCGATGTGTTTAAGATGATGTGTTACCAACAAAACAGTACCGCGGTGTTCGGCTAACACACGGTCAATCACGGTGCTCGCCCGCGGATCAAGATTCGTATCAACTTCATCCAACAATAACAATGTGGGGTCCCCCAACAATGCGCGTGCCAGGGCGATACGCTGGCGTTGGCCTGCCGATAGGCCCATGCCGCCTTCCGCTATCCGGGTTTTGTCACCTTGAGGCAATTGCGCCAATACTTCATCGACACCGCATAAGGATCGTACGCGGGCGATTTCTTCGACTGGGGCATCACGCCAGCGATAACGCAGATTCCTGTCAACGGTCCCTCGCAATAGGGGCAAATCAGGCCCCGCCATGCCGATGGCACGACGTACCGAATCCAGTCTATGGCTGGCCAAGTCTTGCCCATCGAGCAATATCGTGCCCTCATCCGGATCGATAAGCCGCGCCGCCACTGACAGCAGGGTTGATTTTCCTGCACCATTAGGTCCTACCAGCACCACCACGGAACCGGGTTCAACAACGGCACTCACTCTGTCCAGGCTGCCAGCAACGCTAATCGAGTTAAACTCCAGACGGCCTGCACCCGGCTTGAGATCAGGGGCATTTGCCGCTTGTGTGACCAACGACGGTGTATCAAGAAATTCCTTGAGTTTTTCGCGCGCCACGAAGGCTCCGTGCCAATATTCGTGGATGCGCCCCAAATCACGCAATGGCGGCATAAGGATGCCGACGATAGTCATGGCGGCGATGACTGTGCCGGTACCGCCCTGATTCGCCGCCACAATGAAAACACCTGTCACCAATGCCGTTGCCGAAGTTATGGCCGCCGAAAACTCGGTGATACCCAGGATCTGGCCGGCTACCCGTGCCCGCACAATCATGGAGTCATGCAAATGCTGCCCCTGACGAATAATATGTGCACGTTCACGGTCGATCTGGCCAAAGACCTGCACGACGGCAATACTGGTAACCTTCTCATTCACATTTGCCGCCAAATTGGATAGACGGCGCCGTGATTCGCGAGATGTGGCGCGTAAGCGCTTACCGAACGCATAGGCAACGCCTGTACCCAGTGACAATCCTGCCGCCACTACCACGGCTAACTGCCAGTTCATAATCGCCAAAGCCAGTAACGCCATGACTGTTGAAATGCCTGCCACCGTCACACGCGCCAATCCCAAGCTTACCCAGCGCCGCAACGAAGTCATGTCACCGACGAACCGCAGTGACACGCCTCCGCGGCTACGCTTCTGTAACACATGTGGTGCAAGGGAACTGAGGCAGTCATACAGCACGATGCGGACCTCCGAAGCATAGCTCTGTCCCATACGTTCGGCATCGATACGCTCCATCATGCGTAACCCGCCAATACAGGCTGCCGTGGCTACTAATCCCGTCGCCAGCCATGTCATGTCCGTATTCAGGATTGGATGCTCCGGCGTGAGAAAACGGTCGAATATTTCTTTTACTAGCCATGCGGTGCCTACCGCCACCACAGCTTGAGCGAATCCATTGGCTATCAGCCGGACAAACAGGGTACGGCGGTAACCATTCAGGATTGCGGGAATCTCCAGCGAATTTCTCGCTGGCAGCACAGGTTTGTTGCCAAAGGGTGTGCTCATTACTGGAGACCGCCACAGTTTCCTGTCGCGGCGCGCAACGACGGCACCCTGAAAGGTATGCTCAGCATATTTACAATGGATGAGGAACGCAGTTCCTTTTTATCCGGTACAGGCAAACCCGTCGCTTTGGCCGCTTCGATGATTGCCAAAGGGGAGGCTGTCAACAGGCCACTAACCGCGATGACCGGCAATTTCTTCCGGCGCAACCATTCCACGCCTGCCGTGGCGCCCATCGCATCCCCTGCCGCGAAGATCACACTATCCACCATGTTGGCAAATACTGGAGAATCAAGTAGCGCGGCGGTTTCGTTCTGGAATAATCCATCCGCGATTTCTATTACGATTGCATCCGTTCCAGCCTTGGCCAAATGTGCGGTAAGGGTTTCCAGGATCCCGTCTACCTCAGTTGGCTTGGCCAGGTAGGTGGAAGGGAAACCAGCGTGGGTAAAATCCAGAGTTAACTTTGATCCGGCGTCTGTCATGAGCCAAGTATCCCGTCCCGAACCGGTACCGGTTACCTTGGCGGCTCCCACCACGCGGCCTGCATTGACCAGACCGCGAATCAGTGCGGCCGCTGTGGTGGTCTTGCCAGCGTTCATGGCCGTACCCACTACGGCCACTGTATAAGGACGACTGCATAATCCGGTGATCTTGGGAAGGGCCGCATCCACCAGATTGATACGCTGACCCCTGGAGTTTGCCAACAGGCCAATGGGTGTGATGCTGGTAGGGATTTTCATATTGGCATGGCATGATCTGGCACGCGATGCGATCCCGCCCGACGCCACCAGATCACAACGCCCCAAATCTTCAGGTACTTCCGCCTCAAACTGGTCCGGCGCATAACGATTTCCGTAACACACTACGATTTCATCGCCTACAAACAGGCTGGCGCGACGGCCATGTGCCAGTTCGAGCCCACTGTGCTGGCCGATCTTTTCCACTCGTGCCAATACCAGATCACCGGCGCCAGGAATAACATCATTCCCGGTCAACAGGGTGTCCGCCAATTCCAGGTTTGCATTGCGTGGCGTGTAGGCAACCTTTGCATTCAGCAGGCGCTCTCGGGGAAGGGATAGCAGCTGGGAAATGGATAACACATTCATTTGTATCTCCTATTTATCTGTAAAAACCACTTTACCAATGCGCTTTCAGATTGGTAGGAATCAATCGATAAGATTTTCTTCCAGGCTTCCGGATTAAATTCGAGGGAAATCTCAAGTTTTAACGATCACCGAACGCACGGCTTGATTCGCTCCGGGGCAGAAGAAGTTTCTTGCCTTCGGTATCAGCAGGATCATTAGCATCATAATCATGACGGTAACATACCCTGCTGATAGTTCTGAAGTACCCGGCTAGGGCACGGTAAAGTCATTCGCGCCATGGCCGCCCGGAATGTGACCAGGAACATCATCCGCACCATGGCCGCCGCGGACATGACCGGGTGCGTCATCCCCTCCACGTCCTTGACGCACATGGCCGATTGGATTATCCGCACCGCGTCCTTGACGCACATGCCCGGCCGCATCATCTGCGCCGCGGCCATGCCGTACATGACCGGCCGCATCATTTTCGTCTTGACGTGCCATAACAGGTGCTGTGAATACACTGGCACCTATAACGAAAGCAGCAATCGTTAAAAGCTTATTCATGGTTCATCTCCTTAAGTGAGTTAAAAACGTGCCCTGTTCGCATATGTGTGAATATTTCCCACACATATGCGAACTGTACGTGGGAAATTTTCCCATGTCAAGAATTATGTGTGAATATTTCCCACGAAATGGTAGTATTGGCTTAATGAACTGCTTCATAAGCAAATATAAAAGACTCTAAAATATGCAGAACTCAGAAAGTAACTCACCCCCCTCCTCCTTGTTCTCGCCGGCGCTAATCATGGCAATACGTTGCGTATTGCGTCCGTTAGTCAAGTTGATGTTGGCACGGGGCGTCACTTACATCTATTTGGCGGATCTACTTAAAGGACTGTTCGTCGAAGTGGCGGATAAGGAATTCAGAAGCGGCAACAAACCGTCCACCGACAGTCACATCAGTCTGGTTTCCGGCGTCCATCGTAAGGATGTCAAGCGGTTACGGCGAGGGGTGCATTCAAATATGGAAACCATTCCGGCAGTGGTATCGCTCGGTACCCGGCTCGTGAGCTTATGGGCAAATTCGCCCCGATATCAGGATGAGAACAGTCGCCCAAAACCATTGCCACGTTTTATAAGCGAAGGTGGAGATATATCTTTTGAAGGATTGGTTGCGACCGTGAGCAGCGACATCCGTTCACGTGCCGTTCTCGATGAATGGTTACGACTGGGTGTGGTTCATTTTGATGACCAACGTCGTGTATGCCTGAATGTTGAAGCCTTTATTCCGGCGAAAGGCTTTGACGAAAAAGCATTTTACCTCGGGCATAATCTGCACGATCACGCCGCTGCTGCCGTATACAACCTGCTGGAGGGCACTCGGCCGTTCCTTGAGCGCAGCGTCCATTATGATGCATTAAGCATTGATTCCATCACTGCGCTAGCTGACCAATCCGAGAAACTTGGCATGCAAGCACTGCTCGCAATTAATAAAAATGCCATGGAGCTTGAAAAACGCGACGCAGCAGGTGAAAAACCGACACAACGGATGACTTTTGGCATTTATTTTTTTTCTGGACCAGCGCAAGATCTCGAACCCAAGACCGATGCGATCAAAGGGCCCGGCAGCACGGCCATGAAGTGAGTCATGAAACAGATATGAACAGGCTTGCCCATACATTCGTCCAGCACGCAAGTATCTGCGCAAGCGGTATTGCAGTCTTGACAATGATGTATTCTGGTCAGGCGAATGCAACAAACATGTGCAACGCTGGCGGCTCGCCGGTTAATCCCGTGGTGGTTGCCAAAACTGGCAAAAAGGATGCGGGCCCACCAGTTGCCACATCCGGTATAGGTGGGAGGGGTGCCTTGGCAAAATCCGGCGTCGGCGGCACGGGTGCTGTCACCGATCGCTCCGGGATGGGAGGCACTGGAATCAAGGAAGGAGGTATTGGCGGTACCGGGCAAATGGTAAACGACGGTGGTATTGGGGGCACGGGTATTATCGGCGTCATTACAGGATTTGCGAGTGTCTGCGTAAATGGGGTCGAGATTCAATATGACGCCACTACCCCGGTATCTGTGGATGGCCGGCCATCGACAGCACACGATCTTGCAGTCGGGCAAGTCATTGTAGTACGGGCCCATGGCGTAGGTACGGAAGTTACGGCACGTAATATTGCGGTAGTCCATGCAGTCGTCGGCCCAATCAGCAGCGTGAATGCCGCGTCTGGAGAACTGCATGTGCTCGGCCAGACGGTACATGCAAAAGAGCATGGCAATCTTGCGAACTTTAAAACAGGTGATTGGGTGCGGGTAAGCGGGCACCGGCTCGCCAATGGTGACGTGACCGCCTCACGTATCGAACCGAGCCAGCAGCTTGCAGAAGCCCGGATAAATGGCCATGTCACTCAAGTTGATGCCAACGGATTTGTTGTCGACGGAGCCCGGGTCAATCTTGATAAGCAATCATTGCCAACCAGCATAGCCCGCGGCGCAGAAGTGTCGGTTAGCGGTCATTGGGATGGGACGAGTCTGCGAGCACACCATGTACAGGTTGAACCCTCACGCGATAGCATGGGCCGCGTCGAACATATCGTGATCGAGGGATATGTACATGCATCGCACGGGCGCGAGCTTGATCTGGGCATTAGGAAGGTGACCCTCGATTCAAATTTGCAGATTCTGGGTGGCAGCGCGGATGACTTAAAGCCTAATCAGCATATACAAGTGAGTGGGCGTGTTGGGGAGGATCAACGCGTGACCGTGGATCGTGTCGAAGTCAGGCATGAACGGCCGGACCAAGGCGAGGAGCGGAGAGATAGAAGCCTCCGTAGCAGCAATGACGGAAGAGTGAGAGATGACTCGAAGAAGGAATCGGAAAGAGAGTCAGGCAGAGACCGTTCATCCGATTCCGATTCACGTTCATCAGGCTCATCGGGTTCATCTAGACACGAATCAGAGCAGCGATCGGGGACTGAACAGAGATCAGAACGTTCGGATTCTTCCGGGTCTCAAGGGTCGTCAGGACGTGAACCGATAGAACGGCCGAGCGATTTCCAACCTTCGGGGGGTTCACGCGACCACGACGGACATCATGGCGGACACCTTGATAGATAACCGGTATAAGTGTGAAGTGGGAATCTCGGATTCGTAAAGCTCCCGTAATCCAGTTTAATGTGGATAGGTAAAGTAATTACAAACAGCGAAATATGACATAGGCGCTGTATGGTTTATTGGCAAGAAAGAAAAAATAAATATGGATAGAGTGACAATAAAAAAGGGTTGCTGGATTGCAGTTACATTATTTTTCTGGATCCACAGTGCGATAGCCGCAGACGGTTTCACCATAAGCGCGGGAACCGATTTTTCTACCGGCAAATATGGCGGTACAGCCTCAACAGACATATGGTATGTACCCTTCGTTGGCCGTTATGACCGTGGTCCAGCATCGTTCAGATTGACAGTTCCTTACCTTAACATCACCGGCCCGGGCAATATACTTGGACCCGGTATTGGCGGTATCGATGGTGCCGGCGGGATTGGCGGTGGTGGAGGAGGTGGCGGCGGGGTTTTTGCCTGTGGTGAAGACAGGCGCAGAGGAGCAGACAAACCTGAGGACGATGGCACTTGCACAGATACCGGCGCAGGGGGCACGCCAGCCACAAATGCGGTCACCCGGCGGACAGAGTCAGGTTTAGGTGATCTTGTTGCCGGATTTACCTATAATTTATTGGATCACAAGCCCTCCGGACTCGTGTTTGATATCACAGGCAGAATAAAGATCCCGACAGCCAGTGCCGCTCGCGGTCTAGGCAGCGGCAAACTGGATTATGCAGTGCAGGGCGATCTCATCAAGAGCATATCCCAGTTCAGCGTTTTCACTTCTTTCGGCTACAGGATACTTGGCGATCCGTCAGGCGTTATTTTCCACAACGTTTTTTATGGCGCGGCGGGTCTAGGATACAAACTATCGTCAACATCATTGCTCGGCACCAGTTTCAACATTGGCCAATCCCCACTCCGACTGCAAGACTCAAGAGATCTGTCTGTCTATTTTACGCATAGAGTCGGTGAGAATTTTCGGTTCAACGTTTATGGATTAAAGGGGTTTTCGGAGCGCAGTCCCGATTGGGGTTCCGGTGTTACCTTACGCTACGTATTTTAATGCGATCATCATTGCCGGTTTTTCGGTTGATGGGGTTGCGGCTTGCTAAAGATTTGGGTTCACTTGCAAGATGGATTTTTCACGTTAGATTTTGACATGGAGGAACATGAAGAGGCGATTTGTCGCCTATCCGTTTCCGTGAGCATGAAGAATTACAGGTGTGGGGTGTCCTAGTTGGAGCGGTGTCGCGCTTTACTGTGTAATCATGCTTACACCTCGTGCAATCGCCAGCCAGCAGATTTTCGCGCTGGATGTGAATAACCTTTATGTCAGCTGCGAGCGAGTCTTTAATCCGCACCTTGAAAGTCAGCCTGTGGTCGTTCCCGTCAGAACCGTCGAATGAATCTTCTTTGGTCCCATACGGGCACCTGTCACATACATGCGTTTGCGCCACTTCGCCACCGTCTTCGGATTGATTCCATACCGGCCAGCCAACACCATCAGGCTCTCTTGACTATGTTGTATCGCTCGACGCATCGTCTCTGTCGTGGTGGCGCCTATAATGGTCGGACGCAATGGGATGTTATCTCATCACTTTGGACTATGAGATTACGCTATCATGGCGTTTTTACTTGATCTTCTGGACACTACTGAACAAGTTAGGATGTTATATTGGCGGGGCGGTGTCCTCCACATTTAAGCTCAGAACCTATACCGTTATTAAATTATGTGAGTCATGTGCTACTCTGTTACCACAATTGTTACCACAGTTGGTGCGTTGGTACTCTTCCACCACCCCACGGTTACTAAGTGCTGCCACAGCTTATTAAAAGGTGGCGCTATTGCCCCTCATATAGGGGCAGTGTACACAGCTGCAAAACCGCAACGTAATTTTGGGTTACCAAGAAGCAATCTAGGTGTTAAATATACTTACGCTTCTAACGCAAAATTAGCTTCGATTGAAGCAGTTTACTCATATCCAGATCACAACGGGCACAGGAATTCGTGGCTATGAATTATTGGTCACAGTGCTCTCTGAAGGCATGATTTGCCTCGTTCTTGAGCCGCGAGCATAATAGTATCCTCATATCCGGCTTTACATACAGGACATAGATGAGCGGAAAGGGATTACCCAGCTCAAAGGCCGCATTCGATCCCAGTTGGTGCCGATAAACCGCTGGCGCGCCATCGACTTATAAAAAGAGTCAAAAAAAAGCGCTGAAAGACCGCGTCCCCCTAAGCGGAGGAACAGGAATTATTGATAACATATTTTATCAATAATAGAACCGCCACTTGTCTTTTTGCTTTTTTCAACTATAGATAAATGAGCGGTGATTCCTAATTCATCAGTAATCCATACTTTCGACGGATGCCACCGGGTGCCGCGCGTCGACGGGCTGCTGGACGCACAAGATCTGCCGGTTCAAGGACGGGTACTGCACGCGGTGAGCTTCCCTCTTCGAGGCCCGCGGATCACGGCGTGACGTTCAGCACGGTCGCGACGTACACCGTACCGTCGGGCCGGTACGCGATCAGGGCGGCGCGGAACGGCTTGCCGGGCACCGCTCTGGGGCCACCGTTCCAGATGCGTCGCACCTGAGCGACGAACTTGGCGTAGCCGCTGTCCGTGTCCGGCTTGAAATCTGCGATGTCGAAGCCAGGATCGTCGCCGTCCATCCAGATCGCGTCGGCGCCGGTGTTGCCCCGCCCCGTGTTGTACTGGAAGCGAGTCTTCGGGAATCGGTCGTGCACGATGACGGCCATCGGGCGCTCGATCTCGGTGCCATATGGGGCGCTGGTCGGCGGCGCCGTGGGCATGTCCGCCTTCGGGATGGTGCCGAGGATCTCGCCGGGTACCCCGATGTAGCCGGGCCCCGTCGGTCGAGGCAGGTTCCAGTTGGCCGCCTCCTTCGGCGGCACGACGACCTGCCCCGGCTTCTTCACCTGGACGTTGTCGTTTGACGCCGGCTTCTTCACGACGCCCGGCGAATCGATGCCCCGCGTCGCGTCGTTCAGCGGCGGTCGCGCCGTCGCGCGGCCACTCACCTCGGGCGGAGGCGGAGGCGGAGGCTTGACCGCGGGCGGCTCCACCGGAGGCTTGACCGGCGCTTTGACCGGTTCGGTGGGCGGAGCGCCCGGCGAATCGATGCCCCGCGTCGCGTCGTTCAGCGGCGGTCGCGCCGTCGCGCGGCCATTCACCTCGGGCGGAGGCGGAGGCTTGACCGCGGGCGGCTCCACCGGAGGCTTGACCGGCGCTTTGACCGGTTCGGTGGGCGGAGCGCCCGGCGTGCCCACGGCCGGCGCGCGCGTGCGCCCAGGTGTGGCTGGCTTGCCCGCCGGCAGGTAGCCGACCGGCAAGTTGCTCATCACCCCCGCGAGTCCGATCGACACGAACGTCATGAAGTCCTCGTTGTCCGCGTTTATCGTGACCAAGGCCTTCCACTTCTCGCGGTACAGGCGCGGCGTCGTCGCCTGCGTCATGCGCAGCGGCACGATGCGCTTCCCCGGTCCGAGCGTCGCGCGGGCGTACGACTGGATCGGGTTGGGATCCGTCGTCTCGCAGATCGTGAACAGATCGAGGTCGAGCTCGAACTTGTCCGGATAGACGAGATGCAGCACCGTCGAGAGCTTCCCCTGACGGAACCGGTACGAGAGGTCGTGCTTCGCCGTGGCGAAGCTGTCGATGAAGTTACCCGTGGGGACGTTCGCGACCCCGGGGTCGGCGGTCGGCGGGACGGGCTCGTGCGGATCCATGTGCTCGAGGCTCTGGAAGTGTCCGCTTATGGAGGACAGCCCGATCTGAAGCGCGATCAACCGATTGGCCGTCTCGACCGCCACCTTCGCGTCGTGGTCTTTGATCATGACCACGCACGCCCAGAGGTAATTGCCATAGGGCGTATGAGGGATGCATTGCAGCTCCAGCGCCCATCGGTACACCTCGGCGTTGGTCTTCAATGCCCGGTACTGCGCCAGAAGCTTCTTGCCGCTGGGACGGTCGTCGAGCTCCGCGACGGAATCGCGCGCCGCCCCGGAGATCCGTGGCAGCCAGTACGCCTTGCCTAGCGGCTCGACGAGGGGAGGAGTCGCCACGTACGTCCTACTGATCGCCCGTCGGCACGACGAAGTTTCCCCCGCCCTCGATGAGGATCTTCTTGTCGACGTGCGGGTCCCCGCGCTCGCCCGCGAGGATGCGCGCGGCGCGGCGCACGTTGTCGAGCTCCTTCTCCCGCGCCTCCGCCTCCGCCTTCTTCACGTCGATCATGCGGTGATCGAGCTTGAAGCGCTCGAGCAGCGTGTGCGTCGCCGGCAGCGCCTCAATGAACAGCGAGTTGGTCGGCACGACCAGCACGTCGTCGTCGCGCAGCGGGTTCGTGAGGATCGCCTGGTAGATCGCGTCGAGCTGGGGCCGCAGCGTCTGAAGCTCCTCGGCCGTCAGCTTCTTCTTCAGGCAGCATACGTACTCGGAGAACTCGTCGATCGACCAGTTCACCGGATCCGACGGATCGAGGAGCTGCCCGGTGGCGCGGTCGACGTACGGGTCCATCATGAAGTCGGTCAGCGCATTGGACTCGAGCAGCGGGAAGATGGCGTAGTTGCCCTTGAAGCCCAGCAGCCTGTCGAGATCCGCCACCTGAGAGAGCGGCTTGAACGTGAACTGCGTGTCGAACTTGGTCACCGACTCGACCGGGAACAGCTTCGCGGTGCTACCCCCGAAGCGCGGGAGGGACGCATGGGGCGGCGCCGCGCTCATCGTCAGCGGACCGTCGAACTTCACGCGGTACGACTGCACCGTCGGCGTGAGATCGGGAATCGGCGTGTTGTGCAGGCGGAAATACCGCTGATCGGGAGGCTCATGGCCCCAGATCGCCTGCATGTAATACATGATGTTGTCCTTGATATGGACCTGCAGCCGCGCGATCTCCGTGAGGTGATTGTTGTGCTCGCGGAGGGCCTTCGTATACGTCTCCGTCAGCGCGTTCAGCGCTGTCACCTCGCGCTCAAGGCGGAACAGCACGTCGCGCACCTGGTCGGCCGCGTCGTTCGCGCGCTCCTGGAGCGCCTGCCGGTTGCTGCCGTTCTGGTCGGCCGGGCCTCCGAAGACGAACTCGCCGACCTTCTCCACGGCGCCCGCTACATCGCTCACGACGTGCTCGATCCCGCCGAGGATTCCGCCCCCCGACGACGCGCCGGAACGGTGGTAGACGACGGCATCCATGAGCTGACGCTGCGCAGTCGCCTGCTGGGTGGCGATCGCCAGCTCCTGCCGTAGCTCGCTGACGATGCAGCGCTGCTGGCTCACGTTCAGCCGCATTTCGTCGAGCGCGATCTCGTCGCCGGCCGTCGCCGCGATGTTCTCCAGCACCGGCAGGAACGAGTCATCCAGGATCGCACGGCGGAGGATCCAGTCGTGCCGGACGAGCCACGACTCGTCGATGTCCTCCGGCCGCGGGAACTCCTGCGCCACGAGGACGACGGGCTGCACGCGGTACAGGCGCTCGAACAGGCGGTAGCGGCGCTGCAGCTCGTAGAAAAGGTAGGTCACCGCGATCTCGTCGTTGGGATTCGAGATCTCCGTCGTCTCGACGGACTCGTCGGAGCTCGTCTCCTCGGTGTTTATCTCTGTGGTTTTCTCGTGCTTGAACTCCTGCGCCGCCTTGAACACCGCCTCGCGGAACGACTTCTTCGTGTCGTCGGTGCTCTTGGCGGCGTCCTGCTTGAACGTCGTGGTCGACGTGTCGCTGCCGACCTCATAATCGCCCTTGGCCTCGTTCGAGAACGTGAAGCTCGTGTTGGTCGACGCCTTCTTCGTGATGTCCTGCTCGGCGCGGTTGGTGGAGCTCGTCTCGTCCTTCAGCACACGGAGGTTGTTCTCGAGCTCCTTGGTGGAGCGCTTCTTCGTCGTCTTCCGCGTGATGACGAGCTTCTGCGTCTGCTTCGGCGCGAGGGGGATCGATTTCACGAGCGGCCCCGCCTGGTAGGCCAGGGGCGTCCACTTCTGCCGGAAGGTGTTCAGGATGCCGAAGTTCACGCTCCGCTCTTGCGCGTTCGCGCCGTAAATCGTGAAGCTGTAGTTCTCGAGGAGCTTCTTGTTGAGCGCCTGGAGCAGCGCGGGAAGGCGCATCACCGGATCGTCGATCGCGACGGGATTGGTGACGGAGGTGCGGTGATCACGCACGGTCGGCCCCCTCACGGACGCCGACGCGCAGGTGGAGGTCGAGGTGCCGAAGCCTTGCCCGCCGGGCGGACTCGCGGGCGGAGGCAGGCGCGTGCCCGGCGGCTCGCCGCGATGGTCGCGCACGACGACGGTCGGCGTCGCGTTCGCCTTCATGACGAGGTTGCCTTCGGCGGTGAGCCCGCGCAGCGGGTGCATTCCCTTGTAGTCGGGGTGGTCGGGCGTGCCGCCGAGCTCGACGATGGTCTCGTACGCGTTCTGCGCGAGATCGAGCACGCCCTGATCGATCGCCTCCTGCCACACGTAGTCGAACGCGATCTGCAGGCTGTTGAAGTCGTGGAACGCGGGCACGTCGGCGGGGCTCGGGTCGAAGGTGAAGCCCTCGATGCTGCTCTGCACGGTGTCGCGTGTCGCCACGGGCATGAGGCCGACGACGAGCTGCTCCTCCGGAGCGGTGAGCGGCTCCATCAGCCTGCCGAGGAAGCGCGGGACGTCGGTGCTCCCGATCGCCGTGTCGCCGGGAGCGGGCGGCGGCGCGCCGGGATCGACGGGCGGCGCGGGCGGATCGAAGAGCGAATCGGCGCAGTCGATGCTCGGCGTCGTCGGGCAGCACGGCGGGAGTCGGTCGAGGGCCTGCACGTACGTCGTCCGCGCCGTCGCGCCGTTGCCGGCCGCGATCTTCGCGACGGCCGCGGCCGCGACCACACCGTTGGCGTCGGCGTGGGTCTTGAGCTCGGCGAGCTGCGACGGCGTGAGCGAGATGAAGCCTCGCGCAGGGGCGCGCTTCGCGGGGGAGTCGGAGTTGATGGTATCGGCGATGCCTTGGTGCGCGACGGCGACCATCTTCCCGTGCACGCTGTCGTTCGGCCCCACGATGCGCTCGGGGTTGAGCGGCGCGACGGGGAGCTTGGAGACGGCGCTCACCAGCGCGGGCTGGAAATTCGTATGGAAGCCGGCCACGCGGGCGCGGTGCGCGTCGACCAGCTGCCTCGCGGCGGAGACCGCGCCGTCCACGATGCCGGCCTGGCGCGCCACGAGGGCGTTGAGCCGGCCGACGACGCTCGGCGCAGGCTCGAGGTCGGCGGAGATCTCGGAGGGGACGGAGATGCCCGCCTTCTGGAGCTGCGCGGTCGTGATGCGAACGATGTACTGCTCGGTGCGGCCTGCGTTCTCGCGCGGGGCCGCCGCCGAGTAGAGGAGCTGCGTCTGCGGCGGAACCCCGGGCTCCTCGGGCGCGAGCACGTTGATCTGGAGGTGCGGGCGCCGGTCCTTCGCGTCCCCGCACGCGAAGTCCACGTCGTCGTAGGTGACCTCGAACGAGCCGTCGGCCTTCGTGAGCACGGACACGCGAAACGCGGTCGCGGACGCCGCGCCGACCTGCGGGGCGGCGCTGAAGAGCACCACGAGCAAGTCGGGAATGCCGACACCGGATTCTTTCAAGACCACACGACCGCTGATCGCGTTCATTGATGTTCTCCCCTGATGGAAGGTGACCCCGAGGTTAGATCGGGTATAGGAAAAATAAACACCATTTTTTACTAAAGTTCATTGTGGGGTAAACCCAACATACGCACTACCAAGGGCAATTCTTGGCAGGCGCTTCAATCTGTGCCACATTCCATCGAAAAATATTCAAACTATAATCTCGCGACGCCGAATTTATATATAGCAATTAATAATATTAATGCAAACCTTTTAACCTGAAATTCGTATAAAAAGGGAGCTTGAGGGGGGTTCCCTCATTTTCAGTGCAATAAGTGACGGTATGCAAAGCCAGTAACGACGTAGGGGTAACTCAGTAATAGGAGTCAGTTCACGAAACGGAAAAAATCGTACGCTAAGCTTCAGCAGACATTCGTAGCGGTCGGAACTTGGAAATTAACCAGCAACGAATGTACGATCGCTCCCCCAAAACTGTGCCCGACCACAACAAGGCGGGTAGCGCTGGTTTTGTTGGGTAAAGAGCCGCCCGGCACCATGCTGTCCTT
The DNA here is from genome assembly GCF_000355765.4 of Nitrosospira lacus. Taxonomy (NCBI): domain Bacteria; kingdom Pseudomonadati; phylum Pseudomonadota; class Betaproteobacteria; order Nitrosomonadales; family Nitrosomonadaceae; genus Nitrosospira; species Nitrosospira lacus. The sequence continues at coordinate 3,079,204 of NZ_CP021106.3, forward strand.
GGTGCGCTTGAGGAGTTCCAGCTTGCTCAGGACCTCTGTAACCCCGGAATGGACGATTCTTTCAGGCGCGTTTTTCCGGCTCCAAAAAGTCAGATTGTCGAGCCCCAAAACACTGACTGACTCGCCACGCCATCCCAAGTAAACTCCGGCTACTCTACGTGCAAGCCGTCCTTCCTTTTGGCTGATATGCAACTCATCGTGAGCCAGTCCTGCAAGAATTTTACGAAAAGTCTTTTCGCCGCATTGACCACGATTTTTGGGTGCCCATTGTCATCTATCGCAAATGATCGTCGCTCGCCCCACGTTCACGTCATCGGAACGGTTGTACTGGCGGTGAGTGTGTAATTAATATTCCCCCTTGTGCCCTTTTTTATTGTTTGCGGCATCTTCTTAAAAACCCATACCCCAAGATTGTCGTCATTAGTGTCCTGAGTTGCCTTGAAAAATGCTCGAACCATAATTGAACCTTCCATGGGCTCAGTCGCTGAATCTATCTTAATTCGGTAGCTCGGTGTGTTCTCGTTGGGCAGTCCGGTATGATCTTCATGGATAGAATCAAATATCGGCGCCGCTTGATCCAGGAACCTGGGATCTTTTGGTAGAAGCTGATTCGCCAACCCGGGGTTATAAGATAGCGTCACGGGACCTCGATCAGTGTGAAGGCGAAGGCAATCAACATCATGTTTGTCGTTATCAATAAACATTGTCGAAATCTGCAGCAATCGAACCGATTCAAAATCTTCGGTCTGCTGGGAATCGGGGATTACGTCCTCTATAAATTCAAATGTTCCTTCTACACGTAGTGTCGTAGTCAAGTCCTTCGATTCCTCCAACGTTAGGGTCCAAGTCAGGTCCAAGATGTGGTTGGTCAAGGCTCTCTCGACAGGACGGTGATTCAACTGTGAACTTGTGATCTTTATCTGCATTTTCCCTGTGCCGTCCTGGTTAAGGAGAGATGTATCAATGTCGACACACTGTAACTGGGGATGGAAGAACAAGGTTTTATCTTTAAATGAAGTGGATGTGCCTGAAATTGCCGGGCCGAGCACGAGACTCTGGCCGAACCGTAGCGGAGGCTCGGGAGGGAGGGGATCGGCCCCAGCTTTAAGTCGAAGATAACCGGAGGAGTTGATTACTAGAACTTGGGGAAAGCGGCTTGTGTCGGGCACACGCTTTGCAAAAGCCAAAGTCTTTGTCATTCCTTTTGATTTTCCGTTGGTCAAGACCTCGAACGGATCCTCCTGAATGAACGACCTCTGCTTGTTTATCACCCAGATACCGTTGTTAAACACCTCCGTCTCCCAGCGAATCTTATCTTCCTGAATCCATCTGAGCAGGTTCTCATTCTCTGCCACCCGCCGATGAGTAATACCGTATCTACTTTTATTGATCCTCAAAGCCTTTTCGGCAAATTCTTGTGCTTTTTTAAAATGCTTGGCATCTTTTAGGATCCAAGCTGCAGCGTTGGCATCTCTCGCCAGCTTGGGATGGTCAGCTTCATATATTCTCTCATCTATCTTCAGGGCTTCGCGTGCATGATGAAAGGCGCGTCCATACGCTGTGCCATCCTTCAAAATTCCCGCAATATTGATCTTTATGTCCGCAATTGACGGGTGTTCGTCCCCATATACCTTTTCATCGATCGCGAGGGCCTCCTCGGCTATTTTCAACGCATCCGCTGGCTTTCCAGTACCATGTAGAATTGCAGCAAGACTGTCTTTATCCTTCGCAACTGAATGATGTAATGGCCCATATATTTTTTCGTCGATCGCCAAAGCTTGTTTGGCATTATCCAACGCTTCAGGCTTCCCCATTGCGTGGAGAATTCCGGCAATGTTAATGGCTCTAGTCGCCACGGCTTGGTGGTAAGGACCGTAGATCTTTTCATCAATATCGCGTGCCATTTCCGCATATTTCTTCGCTTCCGGCAGGTTCACTTTGCCCATATCCTTTAAAATCGCAGCAATAATGTCTGCATCCCTGGCCACACATGGATGAAGGGCCCCGAAAACTTTTCGGTCGATCTCGTACGCGCGCTGAGCCTTCGTTAATGCAGCCTCTAGATTTCCTTCCCCGTGCCAGATGCCTGCATAATGGGTATAGACCGTTGCCACATTTGGATGATCCTCAGTTCCATATGCTTTGTGGTAAATATTGAATGCGCGTTCTGCATAGGTGAGAGCCCCCTTCAGATTTCCTTTTGCATGCAAAATCTCCGCGATATTGATGGCGATGGGGGCAACGGCGGGATAATCCCGCGTGTAAAATTCTTCAATAATTTTGAGTGCCTGTCTCGCATAATTAAACGCATCATCCAGTTTGCCCTGTTCTTTCAAGACCGCAGCAATCGTACTCTTGTCTCTGGCCAAGCTTGATGGATGCCGGGGTCTTCCTTTTTTATCAACATCGTTATTTTCATCAATATCTTCAGCCCGATCGGCATAGGCTCGCGCTCCCTCCAGGTCGCATTTGTCAATTAATACCATTGCAATAGTATTCGCGTCTCTCGCAACGTCAGGATGTATCGTGCCGCGTGTTTTTTCATCGACCGCAAGCGCCCATTTAGCATGATAGAGGGCATCATCCAATTTCCCTTCCGAAAGTAGAATCTCCGCGATCGCATTAGAATTTTTAGCAAGGTGGCCCAACTCCTCAGCAATAACGATAGCTTTCTCAAGATTGGCTTTTGCATCATCGAACCGTGCCCGATCCATATAAAAGAGCCCAACTTTGGCGCATAGATCAGCAAGTGGGATTAGCGCCTCGGGACATCGCCTGTATGCATGATGGATGACCCTCAGTGTGTGAGGCGCATATTCAGAGGATTTCCAGGTATTCTGGTTATCTTTCTCATAAGTAAATCGCTCATTGACTGTTTCGACCGCGATTTTTGCCCAGCGTGATCTATCCTCCCCAAGTCGATCACGGACTGCTGCCTGGACTGGGCGGTGCATAAAGTAGCAACCCGGGCTGCGCAACCCGATGAGGCTATATTTTTGCAAGGCAATGATGGCGTTGTGAAAAGAGAGAGGTTCAGAACTGATCTCTCTTAGGGGTTGCGGTAAATTGTCAGCCTGCGAGGGTAATAATGACGCGGGGATTGCACCGGCGTCTAAAAAACTGTAGAAATTAAGAAGAGCGAAAGCCTCAGGGCTTTCGTTTTCCAACTTGGAGAATGACATCTCCCAAATTGTTGCGGCCTTGTCAGGATAACGATTGCTCGACGGCCGCTGGCCCAATAGCAATTGGTGTTTTTTTTGGAACTCGGTGAGGTACCCCGAAATAGTCCAGCCGGATGCTGTTATGTATGCAGCCGCTTGTTCCAGCAGCCTTGGCAAATCGCCGAGTTCATCCGCTAGGTCGTTAGCACGTTCGTCGTTCTAATGGGCTAAGTGTTGTCAGCAACTTGATTGAATCGGGTCGCCTAAGTTTTAGCACTGGTTGTACGATCGCAGGGGGCTCCCAGATGTCGTTATGTGAGGTAATCAGTACGTGATGGGGTCCCCGAGGAAGATAGCCACCTAGTGACATATAATCTTCAGCATGGTCGAAAATAAGCAGCCAAGGGTCAACTTGTTCTTCCAACCAGGTAACTAACATCCCTGTTACCTGCGGTTCATTGCGATCCGTGGGATTGCATAGCTTGAGCTTCTTCGCCATTTCGAAGAAATCTCCAGCTATTGTTTCTTTGGATTCGGCATTAATCCAACACGTTCCTCCGCGATAATCCTTCTTGTGCCCGTGGGAATATTCAAGTGCTATCCGGGTCTTACCTATCCCATCCGCACCGGTCAGCACTATTAAGCATCCTTGGCTTCCAAGCGAATTAAAATTTGATTTCAATTGTTTCAGCACATCATTACTATCGATAAAATCGGGACCCCGAATTATCGGTACCTTGAAAGCTTCGCCAGGTTTGCCCAAATACTCTTGGATGAACTTCTTGATAGACTTGTATAGAGAATCTTCACGAGACCGGGGTTTGCAAATACTTATATGATCTGCTTGAATTGGGACACAAGTCCGATTTGTTTGTGGATCGGCGCTAGTGGGATCGACAATAATCCCGCCACGGAACTTCAAACCGAATATTTCCGCGGCCACAGGACAGGTTTCGGAGAAAGAGAGGCAATCTACTTTGGGATGGTCCTTCAGATAGCCTTTAAAAAATTGATGTATATCCCTCAACTGGTCATTGTGCAGGGCCAGCGCTTTTGCTGTTTCATTAGTCCTTAGAAAATGGTCAGCCATAGCCAACAAGTTGCCACCTATCGATCCTAAATGTGGCGTAGCGATGAAGACAATGCCACGAGTATTGTCGGCGATAGGTTTGAATGTTGTATCCCCTAAACTTACCGCTTGGTGGAGGAACTCCTTCACAATAATGCCGCCCAAGCTATGAGCAATGAAAATTAGTGGCTTTTTATCCAGGTCGTTAACGTAAAGCTCATTTAAAATCGAGATACCTTGGTCGGCCAGGAGCATGGTGTCTTGAGTCCATTTCGTTGCATTAGCCGCATAGCCCAGCGTCCATATTCCTAAATTGGGGAAATCAGCACCAAGCCATTTTGGCCAGAAACCGTCCGTTGAACTCTTGTCTGTCCAAGTATCTAACTCGTCGCCGCCAAGACCGTGCACGAACACCACGTTAACTGTGGCCTTAGTGCTATCTCGATCGGGGAAGCGGTTTGTTAGGCTCATAATGCGTTTTTCTGGCTACAGGGATGTCCAACAATATAGCCGTGCAAGGCCTCGGGCGTGGAATACAGCATTTATGCGCAAGGCTATGACCTTTCCCCGGATCTCTGTGTCGCGATTTAGAATAACGAGAGGCCGTCGAGATACATCTCTAGCTTTGGCCTTATTAACCAATTCCCAGAATATCCCCTCTCTCGGCGTCCCTTTGTCGAATCCACTATAAGGAAAAACCAGCAAGACTTTCGTCATCATCTCTTCTTTTCCTTCTTTTCAGTATCATGGTTGGTAGCGCAAGGACCTGTCTCACAACCGTAGAGATAGAAACCGTAAACGATCCCAGGCTGGGAGTTGGGTACGTCCAAGGAATGATGGCGCCCCAAACTCTGTGGTCCATTTTTTCCCGATCAAGCCGATTGAGGACGCATCAAAATGGTCAAAGAAAGAGCTTCGCCCCATCAACCTGTGGGGCTGCGAATGCAAGCCCCATACAGCAGCAAAACGCTCGACAAAATAAGCCGAAATTGTTTTTTCCCATAGCGTCCTCCGTGTGGAAAGAAAAGAACTGCGCCTCCCTTTGAAAGCGCTCCCTGCCCAGTTTAGCTCATTTACCTTCACCTCTTCTTTCATAGCTATGAAAAGCACGAAATGCAAGGTGGCCCCCCAACAATGTCCGAATCGCAGAAAAAGGCCTCGCTCTCATCGCTCGCAACTCGTAACCACCCAGGCATTCGCATTGGGCAATTAGGTGTGGCCTTGCTCGGTCAATACAATAAAGAGCAGGCAGGGGGAGCTATGATCGAAACTTGTGTATGACGAGTATTGAAAGGGTGGCGTATTCTTGATGGTCAACCAAGATCATCAACTTCAAAAGAAGGAGGAATACGCCATAAGCAAAGATAACGTTTTAGTATTAAAAAATCCAGGAATTGCTAGCGAAATGTCGGGTGTATTGACGCAGGTGCTGCGCGATGGAGCACAGCAGATGCTGGCGCGAGCGATCAAAGCGGAGGTTGCGGAATTTCTCGAATGTTATTGGTTTGATAGGGATCAAGCGGGGCGGGCGCGTATGGTACGCAATGGGCACCTGCCGGAACGGACGATCCAGAAGGGGTTAGGCGAGGTTGGTATTAAAGCGCCGCGGGTGCGGGATCGGGCAAGCAAGATTCGGTTTACCTCCGCCATCCTGCCGCCGTATTTGCGGCGCACGAAAACGATCGAGTTACTGAGCTTCCCCTCGAAAAATCGTCTTCCAAGGGTAATGTAAAATGACTAATATTGCCCATCCTGCAAAAATGCAAAATTAGCTTAAAGGGGGCTCACCTTCCTCTCGTAACGCCTTGCTCCAGCATGACGGATTTTGCCGGATGGGGAAGAAGGGAATTCATGAGCTGATTTTACCCATGATAAAATAGGTTATCAAGGGTAAATGATAAGTAGAATTTTCTGGCATTTTTCGATCGCGTGATTATCGATAACGTATTTTATCAATAATAGAATATGCCCAGAGAAACATCCCTTGGCATCCCAAAGAACAGCTCGGACCTCGTCTGCAAATCGTTCGGACGCGCGCAACTTCATGTCTTCAACTACTGGCGCCACTTGGGAACAGTGGAAACGACTGCGATCTGGATAAGTTACTGAATGTCCGTGCCGCCCCCTACTACAGGCCCTCAGGAGCCTGTAGTATCACCTTTATTACTGATCCAGCGATATCTTTGCCCTGAATTATCCGGCAACGAGCGCAAATCGGAGAGTTCACTATCCGCTTGCTGGATCAGATCAGCCTTTTTCAAACCCCGCAGAAGTTCGGCATTGGGGGGTGATACCGCTTCCGTCACCACCGATAGATTCCTGTCCTTCGAGACGTACGACAGATAGCTCTCCGGCGTGGATTCCCACCAGTCGGCCATGTCCAGGCCAAGGCGGGCATGATCGCCGCCACGTCATCCGATGGCGCATTCTCCCGCCCCGATCGGTATTGATCGAAACCGCCGTCTTTCTTGTCAGATCAAAACTACTACAGATTAAACCGGAATTAACGCACCTTAATGGAAATTCCAAGCCGAATCATTTTGTCTTTGATTCTTGCTTTAGTTCTATCTGGGTACGGGCTGCTTGGGGCTAGGCTACCGGCTTCTTCTGCTAGTTGTAGTGCCTTTATCAAGCTATACCGAATTCCCTTTAGGGGATTTAAGCTCAAACCTGCAGAATTTACAATATGATTATTAAATCAATATGTTATTGAAATTCTATATTAACTAAAATTAATCCAAGATCGATTAGGTTAAAGTTATCCTGAAAATTCGTTACGTGCGTTATCACACAGATTATTTTTTTACTCACAGCTATTCTTTTATTCCGCTTATAGATGTTTTATTAAAGTAATCAGGAGAATCGTCATGAAGACTAAAATATTTGCATTAATCGCTTTGCCCCTCGTCATGGCATACGCAGCTCCAAGCTTTGCGGGGAAAGGGGAGGAAATTAAGTGGTCCCAAGTGCCAACCATAGTTCAAAAAACGTTCTCCGAAAACATGGGTGGCGGGAAAATTGAAGAAATCACGAAGGAAACAAGAACAATAGACGGTAAATCTGTCACGCTTTATGAAGCTAAGGTCAGAAAGCCCGGTCCAAGTGGCAAGAAAATTGAAATTGAAGTGGATGAAAACGGCAAACTCATCGAGCTGGAGGACGAATAAAGCACCCCTCTACTTACGGCAGGGTATTAACTGGCTCTTGCAATCTGCTGGCTTCAGCTAACCTTATGTCCGCACTCGATCTCATTCAAAAAACCACCAATAAATTTCTCAATGCTGTCAACGTAGCGTTGTCAGGAAACGTTAACTTTGGATTCGATTTTTAATCCTACATATCGCCGATCGATTCGGCTTTCGCTAAGTCGTTAGATTCATAGATAATGATTCTTTAGCTCGAATCCCACATCATGGCTTTGAAATAGTCCTGTCCCCAGGCGCTTAGCGACTTGCCGAGGACGCAGCCGGTCCCTTCAAATTTCCGATTTTGCTGTCTTGTGCTAATGCGGTTTTGGCTTATTGCCCCATTTCGTACGATTCCTTACCTTCATCCAATATATTTTTGTGTTACTGAATTGTCATATGTATGGATAACGTATATGTGTACTTTGGTTCTGGCGGGTCAAAAGGGCGGTGTAGGTAAAACCACCATTGTCGGGAGTCTTGCTCAGCATGGCTGAAAGATCGTAATCGCGCTCCTTATATGTAGTAGTTCCGATTTAATCTGACAGTAGGCCTTGCCAAAGGGCGGGGTTACCCGGTTTGATAGAGGTGCGAATCTTTATCAAATTGAGCGCGCAAGCGCAAAGGAGTAACCCCATGAGTAGTTTTCAACAGAATGTTATCAAACACAAGGTAGGCTTACTCAGTCTGGCAGCCGAGCTTGGCAATGTATCGCGCGCCTGTAAGGTAATGGGCTTTTCTCGCGATACGTTTTATCGCTATCAATCGGCTATGGACTCAGGGGGTATCGATGCCCTGATTGATGCCAATCGGAGGAAACCCAACCCCAAGAACCGTGTTGAAGAAGCCACGGAAGCTTCAGTGGCTGCATTTGCCATTGAGCAGCCTGCTTTTGGTCAGGTGCGGGTATCCAATGAGTTACGCAAACGCGGCATCTTCGTTTCTCCCTCAGGCGTTCGCTCAGTTTGGCTGCGGCATGGTCTGGAATCATTCAAGAGGCGTTTGGCAGCCCTGGAACGTCATGTCGTCCAGACGGGTGAAGTTCTGACCGAAGCGCAGGTCACTGCTCTGGAGAAGAAGCAGGATGACGATATTGCCCATGGCGAGATTGAAACGGCTCATCCAGGCTACCTTGGCAGCCAGGACACCTTCTACGTGGGAACGATCAAGGGCGTCGGCCGCATCTATCAGCAGACATTCGTCGATACCTATTCCAAGTGGGCCGCTGCCAAGCTCTACACAACCAAAACGCCGATTACCGCAGCGGATCTCCTCAATGACCAGGTACTGCCATTCTTCGCAGAACAGGGCATGGGCCTAATCCGTGTTTTGACTGATCGCGGTACCGAGTATTGTGGTAAGCTAGAGACTCATGATTATCAGCTCTACCTTGCCCTCAATGACATTGAACACACCAGGACCAAAGCCCACCATCCGCAGACCAACGGCATCTGCGAGCGTTTTCACAAAACCATCCTGCAAGAGTTCTACCAAGTAGCATTCCGGCGCAAGATATACCGGTCAATTGAGGAACTGCAAATTGATCTGGATGACTGGCTGCATTCCTATAATCATGTTCGCACCCATCAGGGAAAAATGTGTTGCGGGCGAACACCCATGCAAACATTAATTGACGGAAAGGAGGACTGGCACGATAAAATCACATTACTGAACAATTGAATCTGATCTGACAATTGCACCAGTCAAATCGGGTAACTGTCAGATGAAGTCGCGACTACTACACCTTATACTTAGGGCTTGTTCCCCTTAGAGCCTTTATCCCTGTTATTCTGGTCATATCTTTCCGTACCGTCTGTATTGTATCTGGAATTGTCCTGTTTGCTGCCACTCGAAGGATTGTTACTTTTTTGCGGCTGCTTCTTTTCGGCTCCACGGTTAGGCGGGCATTTCTCCCTTAAGTAACCGGAATCACCCGGTCCAATAGAATCCGACACGTCACATTCTTTCGTCGGCACCTCCATATTTTCCGTGGCCTGCACTATTCCCATGCTCATCAGGCTAAAAATAAATGTGCTAGCCAGCGCCCATGCTTTTGCCGTTAATACTGAAGATTTCATGATGCCCTCCCCTTCACTCAGAACCCCAGCGACATTGCTGACGATATATCATACATATCGGTGCAGCAAGATTCGTGCGTTAGCACACTTAATAGAGGTCTGAGGAGCAAATGGAACAGCCAAGTGACTTAAGGGTATCGTTATCCTTCTCGGGTAACTGTCGGATGAGGTCGCGACTACTAAAAATATTAGCTTTTTTCTCATTTGCTTGATTTTGTACTCATGTTTGCTTGCTATTGGCGTGCTAGGCGGCGTCCTGCCCCCGCATCAGAAATGCCGTCTCTATCCGTTTCAAGCATTGCCATCGTTTGTTGCGGCGAAATGCTGTGCCACGCAGAATTATTAGTGCCTTTCATCAGCTAGAGCGTATCCCATTACATATTTTACCTTCGGTTTTATGATGGCTAGGCGTCGACTTGTCTGACGCTTTGATCATACTATTCCTTAGGGGAGACCCCAGAATTCGGAAGTTAAATTACCTCCGGCAAAGCCCGGGGGCGGTTCCCCCGGATCGCGTATTTCTCAATTTCAACCAGGATAAATAGTATTGCTTCAACCGCGGAGATTCGTGCCCACGCCGCAAGATCGATAGCGGCGGTACCAAAAAGGCCCTGCATCACCCTGTTATATGTGAACAGCATCTGAATCACAATGAGTACTCCGATGGCAATCAGAACGTAGCGGTTACCGAAAAAACCAGACCATGAAATCAACGGCGCCATGATATGGCGGCAATTAAAAAGATAAAAAATCTCACCCATCACCAGCGCATTGACGGCGTGGGATACCGTGCGCGACCGGGTGAAAGGGCTGGGAAGCGGTACAGACGCTACCTCATCAGAAGCGCGCATGACTCTGAACTGCTACCCGATATTCATCTGCCCGGCCGGATACTGGATACTTTCGCCGTGCGTATTAGCCAGCGTAAATGCGATAGTCAGCGGACCCACACGGCCAATCAACATCAGTACGACAATAATGCATTGCCCAACCGCCGATAAATCAGCGGTTATTCCTCTGGATAATCCTACCGTAGCGGCTGCCGACACGGCTTCAAATGTCAGGTCAAGAAAATTCTCTTTTTCCGTTACGGCCAGCAGGAATATGCCGGTACTGACACAAAACAGTGAGATGACAATTATCGCCAGCGACTTGCGGATGATATCGAGCTGGATGCTGCGGCCGAATACGATGGGACACTCCCTTCCTCGCAAGAACGCCCATGTGGCCAGCAGTACCACAATGAAAGTGCTGAGTTTTATTCCGCCAGCCGTGGAGCCGCTACCGCCGCCAATGAACATCAATCCGATGATGAAAAATGCGGTGGAAGGAAACAACGCCGCAGTATCCAGCGTATTAAAACCGGCGCTGCGCGGTGTAACGGCCTGAAACCAGGAAGCCCATAGTTTGGTGCTCCAGTCGGGCAGCGCGCCCAATGTGGCGGGATTGCCGTGTTCAAGTATCAAAATCATGGTCATTGCAACCAGATTAATAACCAGCGTACCTGCCAGCATTAGCTTGGTATGAAGGGCAAATTGCCTGAAGTGTTTCTTTTCTATGATGTCAGCGATAACAACGAATCCAATGCCTCCGGAAATAAACAGCAAGGAAATAACAATATTAACCAGGGGATTGCCTGCATAGGTCATCAGGCTATCCGCCGCCAAGGCAAAACCGGCATTGTTAAATGCTGCAAGGGTATGAAAAAAACTGTAAAACAGACCCCTGCCCCAGCCCATTTCCGGCACCCACTGAAGGGCCAGCAAAGCGGTTCCGAGCAGTTCCATGATCGCGGTAAATCCAATCGCCCATAACATTACGCGCCGTACATCACCTTGTCCGGCGTGGTTGAATGATTCGCGTAACGCAGCGCGGTGTTTCACGCCCAGTTGGCCTCGTGCCAGATGAATGACGATAATGCCGAATGTCATCAAACCCAAGCCGCCGAATTGCATCAGAAACAGCAATATCCAGTGTCCAAGCAATGTGAAGTGCGTACCGGTATCAACCACGACAAGTCCGGTAACAGTCGAAGCGGATACGGCTGTGAACAGCGCTTGCAACCAAGATGTCGGCTGATGGCTGGTACCCGGCAGCTTCAACAGCAAGGTGCCGAGGATGGAGAGCCCCACATAAGACAGGATCAAGGCATGAGGCGGCGTGAGGCTGAGAAACCGCTTCTTTACCGGCTGGAGCCATTGCGAAAGCGATGATGCCCGCATTACAAATACTTGGTGATCTTACGCAGATTGCCGAGGGTGCCCAACAACAGGATTTTATCGTTGAGCTTGAATTCATACCGAAGTGGGGGCGGCAGCATGACTTCATTCAGGTGCTTGATCAGTAAACACTGAAGATCATTTTCCTCAAGATGCAATGCATCCATCTTCTGCCCCGCAAGCCGCTCCGAGGCACGCACCTCGACAGTAAACTGGTCGTGTCCGAGACTGATGTAATCCGTGACTTCGGGGTAAATCATGCTGCGGGCAAGCCGCAGACCCATTTCATGCTCGGGGTGCACAATATGGTCGGTACCCAGTTTCTCAAGAATTTTATGATGGTTGGGATTAAGCGCTTTTGCCCATACCTTCGGTTTCGGCATGCCCTTGACAATCAAGGTAACGAGAATGTTGGCTTCAATGTCCTCTCCGATGGCGACCACGACGCCATCGCATTCGTGCACGCCGAGGTCGCGCAATACTTTCTCATCGCGTGCGTCGGCTATCACGGCCTGGGTAATTCTATCGGCGATGTCGCTGACGAGATTGGGATTAAGATCGATGCCAATAACCTCATTGCCCAGGCGTGACAGCTCAAGGGCAATGGTTGATCCAAAGATACCAAGGCCGACAACGGTATAGGTATGTTTCATGAAGAAGTTTGGGCTGCTGGTGAAGAGGGCAGGGAATATGCTTTGTGTTTCCTGTTACCTTTGAGCTGGCTTACCAAGTACCGCAAAGGATTTTATCAGAAGGAGCAACATTTCAGGCCGTAGGTCCGGCAGGATATATGTTTCTAAAGAAAGTAAATCAATGCGGGCTGTTACGGTTGGTCATCAAGAGTTCTCTTGCGTAGTTCATGGTAGACAACGAGTAACAAAACAATAGGTGCGCCGAAGCCAATGATAAATGGTGTGAGCCTTACCACGCGTTCAAACCAGCTTACGTCCTCCGTCATTACATTCCAGCCCATCAAGACAATCGAAACGACAGTGAAGAGAAGTATTGGCAGAAAGAACCAAAAACTGCTCTCTCTACGAGTTTTGGTTAAATATGCCGAAAGAAATAGAACCGCCACCACAGCAAAAGCGGACAAAGCCCCCCATACCATACCAAATAGATCCGAAATTAAAGTGCCTATTTGAAAAATAAGAAGCAATACAATAACTGAAACAATAAGATATCTCAGCGTTTTATCTGGCATGGTACCTCCGATTTTTTGCGAGCTATGTAACTAGCTGCTGGGATGCGAGTCTTCGGAACAGTATTTGATTGGTAGACTGACTCTTATGCCCAGTTATGAAGCTCCAATCTGATTGCTTCCCTTATGAGGATGGTCGACAATTTCCACCCACTCCTTTTTTCATGAGCTTTCGCGGCAACGGACCCAGCTACAAGCGCCTAGGCCACTTCAAGCAAATATCTTTCCTTTTTGCGTCCAAGCAGCTTCATTGTTGGCGTCTGCTCCCATGAGTTGGGCGTGATATATTAGGACTTTACGTCGACTTCCAGTTCAAGATGGGATGCGAGACCAGCAACCATGTCTAATAGTTTCATCATGATATCTGGATTGCTCTTGCTGTAAATACGGATTTGGTCTTAGGAAGCGCGCGCCTGTCAACAAAATTCAAAAGTGTGCGCTACGCCACGTAATTGAACGCTATTATCGTAGTGTCTGATTCTTAAGATCGCTATTTTTAAGGCCAAACGCCAGTTCTTCATCTTCGCGCGCGAGACGGTGACGGGTGACTAGGAACATAATCCGGCGTCGCTATTTCCCAGCGCCCAAGGTGCCTTACCCGGGTTTTATGTTCCATTGCGTCCTAAACCCCAAGCTCGATTCTTGTGCTAACTTTATAACGTTGTAACTGCGCTTTATTCAGCCCGGCAAACCGAATCAAAATGCATTTATTGAGCGCTTCAACCGATCGTATCGCAGCGAGATCCTGTCTACCGAATGTTCGCTCGACGAAGTTCGCGAAATCACCCATGAAACTGACCGCCTAATGATAGTTGCTAAAAATTGCCATACCAGAATTGGTTTAGCTGGGATAGTCGTGCTTCTTGCAACTGGGTTATCTTCAACCGTATTTGCTGCGCCACAGTTACTCCGGTGTGAAATTAACGAAGGCGGTGAAACCTACATCGCCGATTTTTTGCCAACCTCTGATCCCTACACTGTTGTGGCAAAAAATGTTGGCGAGCGTTTTCGGCTTAAAGTTGTCATGCTTCTAAATGAACAGGCAATCGAATACATAAAGATATACACCTACTATAAGGATCCACATTCTATGGTGTTATTGCATGTAGCCAAGTACCTGCCGCCCTTCATTCAAAACCAGCCTTCCTTTGCTGCGCTCACGGGGGTGAACTATATTTACTCTCCAGGATTGGAGAGAGAACTGCAGTACGGGTGCGCGCTTTTCAATGTTTCACCGTGACCGTCCATCCGCTTTACACAGTGGCGCGCTGGATTGCAAAAACATTGCTGTGTGTTTCTGTATTAACCGGCTCTAATATATGGGCAGAAACTGTTAGTCCTTCGGTTTCCATCGCCTTCGTTGGAGACATAATGCTCGACGAACTCCCGGGAAAGCTAATCGAAGAAGGGATTGATCCCTTTGCGGCTTTTGCCGGAATTCTACGCGCTGCGGACCTTCGGATAGGGAACCTGGAGTGTGTCGTGGCAACCACAGGGGTAGCATGGAACAAGCCCTATACTTTTCGCGCTCACCCTCGTGTTCTGCCTATACTCAAGCGGCATTTCACCGCGGTCTCCCTGGCCAACAATCATTCCGGCGACTTTGGCCCCATGGCATTTGCGGAAATGCTTGATCTACTGGAGCGGGAGCGAATCTTGTATTTCGGAGGGGGCCGCACCTTATCCGAAGCACATGCTCCTCTATTGTTTGAACGCAAGGGATTGAGAATTGCATTGCTCGGGTTCAACGAATTCTTCCCTCGTAGTTTTGAGGCTGACTTCGACAAGCCGGGTATCGCCTGGAGCGACGATGATCAAGTCCAGGCCGACATCAAGAATGCGCGGATCCGCTACAAGGCAGATGTCGTAATAACCTTCATGCACTGGGGTTGGGAGCATGAACACTTTGCCAGTAAGCGCCAGCGCCAGCTTGCACATCTGATGATAGATTCGGGAGCCGATGCTGTAGTCGGGGGACATCCCCACGTTACACAAAACATCGAGCACTATAAGGGAAGGCCGATCTTTTACAGCCTGGGAAATTTTGTCTTCAACGGCTTCAGCGATACGGACAATAATACCGGCTGGCTGCTGAGATTAGAGCTGGATAAGAAAGGTGTCCGTCAGTGGAAGACCTACGTAGCCGAAATCGATCACAACGGTATCCCGCACCCGGCTTCGCAGAATAAAGGATATTGTTACGAACGGGGTAAAAACAAAGAGACAAGTTGCGATATCGGACCATAAAAACTTTATGGCGCGCAAACGAACCTAAAGGTTTTTAAACTCATGTGTAATAATCGAGATTTGATCTGACACTGGTTGTCAGATTTGAGTTACTGCTTTCGACCCACAATCGCCATTCAACTTTGTAAATTCGTTGCAAAATAGCGGACATTGGCGAATTGGCGCTAAGCCGCAATCCACTTCTCGGCATCAGATTGCTCTTCATTCGAGAACACTTTGACCAGTCCCGGCAGCAGAAACGCGAACATTCGCGTCGCATTAGCGACCCAGTGAACGTCCGTTACGACTGCGATTCGCTCCCATGCCAGCAGGTGCGCGAGTCCAAGTTTGGCGTCATCCCACATCGCTCCGGTGGTGAAACCCTCGAAATCTGTGGTGAGTTGATAGAGCACTCGTATCCGCTTGTGCTTCCGAAGCGCAGCATCAATTGCAGGAATGAGGACTGTTTCATAGTCTTTCGCATCGATCTGACCTGAAGCGCTGACGCCAACTATGTGATCAGGAAGATTCGTTAGTAGCCTCATCATGGCAAGTCTCCTTATTGAATGCCTATTGCGTGAATTGCGGGCGCGGATTATCCGGTCAAGCGACCGGATTCATCCGTGCGTTGCCGGTTTGATTGAGCCAGTCCCACGCGGCATCCTCGCGCACGAAATCGAAGTGCTGCACCTGTGCATGGACGAAATGGTTTGCGATGTTCGGCATGATACTCGCTAAAGCGCCGTCCGCGACGACAGCAACTTTCTCGATCTTCTGAATATGTTCCTTGAGGAACTTCAAGTGAGCAAGCATCGCGGCAAAGTTTTTCCAGCCGGGAAATGATTTGGCGTGTATCAATACTCCATGCAGCTTCCCGCGTCCCGCCAGATAAGCATCGACTTGGCGCGTTATCGAAATGAAATCTGCCGCTTCAAGCGGCCCTTCCGGATGCAGCACGAGTATGCCTTTGTCGTGTTGCAATTCGTAATTGATCATCGGATATTCCCCATTAGGTAATGGCGCGAATATTACTCGCGCGGTAAACATGCACAGCACGTCTTTAGCCATGTGCATATGAAAAGGATGCCCGCTCCGGATGGGGCGTGTCTGTTCGTTACAGCTCACAGGATGTACCGGGATGACCGGACTGTTATACAAGGCAGAGCATACTGCGACCAACAAGCTTCAGATCTTTTTCACAGCTGGCAGAAGTATATAAATACAGAAAGTGTGGTTTCTTCGATAGCGGGAGTTCGAGGTCGTCGAGAAATGAGCAAGGCACAGAGTTCGCAAAATGTCGTGCCCTGCTCATAAGTATCTGAACGCCAGCCCCGCGATAATAGTCGGCGGCAGCGCGGCCAGGAGGAGGCCCAGCGGATGTACCGCTTCATCCTCAAAATGCCCGCGCAAGATAGCGATGCCGGCGGGATTGGGTGCATTGGCAATGATAGTCAGGCCGCCGCCCGTGACTGCTCCAGCGACCAAGGCATACTTGAAGTCATCGGATAACCCTTCGACCAGTGAGCCAAGATAAGTCAACGCGGCATTGTCGGTGAAAGCCGTCAGGATAGCTGCACCGAAGAACACCGCGTCACTACTCATGCTCATCAGCACGGGCTGCAGCCACCACTGCTGCTGTCCACCCAAGACCACCAGCCCAGCCAGAAAGAAGGCGACCAATAGCCCCTCGCGCAGGATTAATGGGTCTTGATGGCGCGAATAGGCTTGGGCCACGCCGAGAAAGAACAGGAACAAGCCCATGAACATCGCCGGGTGATGAGCGAACACCACAACGCCCGCGAGAAACGCCAGATGCACCAATACCAGGACGAGAGGCACAGCATTACCGCCGCCGCTCCCAGTCGCCGACAGTTTTGCCAGCTCCTTACGGAACAGCAGCGTAGCACCCAAGGCATTCACGACGACGGCGATGGCAGCTTTCCATCCAAAGGCTGACATCATGAATGCAATATCCCAGTTCCATTTCCCGGCAACCATCAGCACGGGCGGTGCGGCGAATGGTGTCAGGGTGCCACCGATGGAAATGTTCACGAACAGCACGCCTAGCGTCGCATACTTCAAACGCGATGAAATGCTGCGCGCAAAGATGCGGTCAGCCAGGATCAGGGCGGCCAGCGTCATGGCTGCAGGCTCGGTGATGAACGACCCCAGCAAGGGCACCAATGCCAAGACCGTAAAATAGAACCCCATGCTTCCGGGCAAGGGGATGATCCGAGCCACCATGCGTACCCCGGCCATGGCGGTTTGCAGGATTGGACGGGTGCCCGCGATCACCATGATGGCGAAGACAAACATCGGTTCGGTGAAGTTGCGCGAGTCGATGTAGCGTGTTGCCACGGTTGCGCCATCGGTGGCGAACATCATTACGACCAGAACCATTGCCCAGAAACCAAACACCACCTCGACTTCGCCCAGCAGGTGCCACACCCCGGCATGGGCTGGGCGAGTATGCGCCAAATGTTCGAAAAACTTGGTCGAAAAGGTGTGCAGAATAGCAACGGCAAACAACGCCGCGCCAATCATCTGGATGGCGGTCGGTGTCAAACGCGGGTGAACCGTGGTGACTGATATGCTTTCTGTTTAGACATTCAGCTTGTGTGAGGATAAAATCAAGTTAAATCAAGCAAGTGCCAAACGTAGTATATAGTGATATCTCATTTTTGACACGCTACCGGATTTTTTCTATTATTTTTGTTTACAGGTATATAAGCAAATGCACCGTTCCCCTATAGCGCGTCTGCTGTGGTGCGGGCTTGGCGCGGCAGCGGGCATCGGCTTGGCGCTACTCCTAACCTCTCCCCCTGCATCTCCCTTCTTTTTTGCTTCGTTGGGCGGCTCCGCAGTGTTTTTGTTCGGCCTTACGCGCGCACCCGCCGCACAGCCGCGCGCCCTGTTCGGTGGCCACTTGGGCGGTGCGCTTATTGGCATCGCCTGCTATCAGTTCTTTGGCGATGCGTTATGGGTTTACGCGCTCGCCCAGGTGCTGGTCTTGTGGTACATGCTGCTCACCGGGACGGTACACCCACCGGCCGGTGCCAACCCCATCATCATGATCTACGGCCACTCCAGCCTATCCGCCCTGTGGCACCCGGTTTTCGTGGGCGTGCTTAGCCTGGCGGTGGTGGCGGTTATATGGAGCCGGATGTACCCCGGCCTCTCGCCTTATCCTGTTGCCTGGCTCGACCGCTCCCCTCCGTCCTTGTTCTGGGGCGGCTGGAAAGAATAGCGGGCAGTCTTGTCGTTCTGCGACCTACGCTTGTATGGAAAAGCGGTATTTTTTGGAATTGTTAATAACGCCCGTTAATACGTTGCAACAAAACCATCAGCAAAAACTTTCATTCCCGCATTTTTCATTGCAAGTATTGATTCAGAATCGGGAAATAATCTGCTCAGTTCGGTATCGAACAGTATTTTTTTACAGCTGGGTTATCTTATGCAAAATGAAAAGGAGCGGGATATCTATGTAAATCTCCCCAAGGCAACAATCGCAATTTCGAATTTACTCACAGCGTTTTTTTTGCGGCAACTATTCCTATATGGCCCCAACATGAGAATCAGAGATCGGAAATTGCAGCAGGCGGATAGTTAGCCTGTTGTAGCTCAATTGCCATTTCTCTGAATGGCAGAGGCAAAGAGCGTAAAGAGTCAAATCAGGATTCGTATAGAGACACATGCGTCCCTATATTAACAGGCGCTGTGGCATCGCCTCAAATGCCGCATAACCAAGGAGAACATCATGTCTAGCAAAAAATCCATTATTTCTATTGCTGTAGGTTCCGCTTTTGCTGCCACTCTCGGCGTCGTACCTGTAGTTTCAGCAACTGACAGCCCTTTCACCCTCCAATCCCTGGATAAGGGCTACCTTGTAGCCGATGCAGGTGGAAAGAAAAGCGGTGAAGGCAAATGTGGGGGTGAAGGCACCTGCGGGGAAGGCAGGTGTGGTGCGGCCATGGCAGATACAAACAAAGATGGCAAGGTGACCAAGGAAGAATGGACGGCGCATCACAACGCCATGTTCGAGCATATGGATGCCAACAAAGACGGCATCATCGACAAGTCCGAAATGGAAAAAGGCGAAATGGCCAAGAAGAAAAAATAATAGAAGAGAGGTCCCGGTGATCGCGTAGGACAGGGTCATCGGAGGAAATCATTTGTATTCGAGCTCCGAGATACGGCACGGCTTTAGGATAAGTGTCGCTTGAAAACTCATCCTGTGCGCCGCTGAGACTTTAATCGCAGACAGTCCAGGGGTCATTATCCGATCAGGTAGCATTACTACCGCACCTTGGTCCGTCCGTCTTTTGACGCACGATGCACATGGACGCAACCTTTTCAACAAATTTTCTAAGGAGCACAACATGAGTATTCTGATAAAGAACTCCCGTAATTTCCTCTCTGCCGCCGCTGTGGTGTTTGGTATATGCGTGGCGACGGGTAATGTTTACGCACAGCAATCCTCTGATAAAACCAAAGCGGACAAGTCGATGTCCGCGGACAAGAATAAACCAACCTCAAAGTCGGGAAAAAGGGACGGGGAAATGATCGTCGAGGTACCGGTAATCGTGATGGTTCCCGTGCAGGTTTCGAAAAATCTTGCAATGGACAAAGGTTGCTGGGTGAAGTTGTACGACAAGAAGAATTTTGAAGGCGACAGTTTGCTGTTGATAGGCCCCATCAATGTGGCGAAAATGATCGATCCGTTTGGTAGCAATTGGGAAAATAAGGTTCGTAGCCTCGAGACCGGTCCCAACGCTAATCTAACTATTTATGACAATCGTAATTTCCGGGATGAGGACAAATTTATCGATCCGGATAAAAGAATTCCGGATTTATCCAAGAAAATGGGGTTTTTTGACAATTTCCGGTCAATGATGCTCAGTTGTATATAGTCTGGTTCAAGGCGAGCTAGCGTCTTAACAAAGGCGCAGCCTCATCCTGAGGTCAACGAGGTACATGAAACTCTCCGCAGCGAAGGGTTCCGAGACTAGCCAGCCGGCAAGATAGCGGACCGGTACCGATCCTTTACGGTTTTGGAGTGGGTGCTTTCGCCAATGAAACCATTGTCAAATTCAACCTCCTTCTCACGAAGGAGGAGCAGCGAAAGAGCTTTCTGGAACGTATCGAGGAGCAAGGCAACTCACAGCTTGCGACGGGGAGGGTGTTTGCAGCTAGGTGCACACTGCCCTGCCCCGCCCACTACCCCTGCCCATGCGTTAGACGTCGGGAATAACGGGAACTGCAAACCCCGGAAGGATTTGCAGTTTTATTTCTTTACTTCTAAGTGGTTACCTTCTTCAGATTGTCCGGCAGCCAGCGCAACCCGGATAAGTGTTCCTCAGCCACCTTGATCAGTTCTTCCTTCTTTAACTTTGTCAGGGTGTGAGCTATCTGCGGTGACACCGCATCCGCTACTATGCCGATAATCCGATCCTTGCCTACATGCGATAAATAAGTGTCGGCGGTCGGCTCCCACCAGTCTGCCATGTCCAGACTCAGCGCACTCATCAGGCCGGACACTTCCACTGTGGGCGAATCTTCCCGGCTGGTAACCGTGTTGATTGAAACGGAGACGCACAGCGCCAGCACATCCTCCTGCGGCTGCTGCAACAGCCAGTCGAACGAACTCATATCGCTGCCGACAACCGCTTCCACCCGGCTTGTCCATAACGTGAACTTATCCTCGATCACGGCCACGGCACGGCTTTGATCGATATTCTGCGCATCATTCTTCAGGTTTGGCCGCCCCATATTGATCTGCACCACCACGCGGGAGCGGCTGCGGTAATCGGCTAACAGCCGTTCTGCCAATTGACTTACCATGGCGGCCAGTGCGACATCGGCACGGTTCGCCATCGAGGCTTGAATGGCGGCGGTGCGGTGTGCGGTCAGCATGCGCGTGAGCCGCTCCGAATGGACGGGTTTCTGTTTGATTGCTTCCCCATTCGCCACCCCTGCCCCTGCCCCATCGTTCCCGTTGGATGCAGCCTTGCGCATGTCCTCCCGCCAGATCAGTCCACGCTCGACTTTAACCTTGCCATCATGGCCGATAAATACCACGGCACCTGCCACGGCCAATGTTCAGGATCGGGAGTCTCAAAGCTCTCCTGCAATGCATCCAGTTTTTCCTGTACCGCAGTGGCTTGTACTTCAAGGGCATCCTGCTTCTCTTCAAGAACTGCCCTCCCCGCATCATCTTCGTCATCGCCCAAGGCTTCCTGCGCATTGATCAAGTACTGAAGCTCGGCCTCAAGGGCGGCGATCTTGGTCTGCTCGGCTTCGGTTGCTGCGCGCAATCGTTCTTACCCTTCCATAATGGCAGAAATCCGAATAGCCCAGAAATACAGGCATGATTCGGTGCCATTGCAGCCCTTTACAGGGCTGCAAGTTTTATATTTCATCCTGCCTTGAACGTATCCGGCAACCAGCGCAAGCCGGACAGTTTCGCATTCGCGGACTCTACCAGCTCACCCTTTTTCATCTTCGTCATGGTCTGCGCCATTTGAGGGGAAACCGCCTCTCCCACCACTTCAATAATCCGGTCTTTGGATACATGCAAAAGGTAGTTCTCCGGCGTGGGTTCCCACCAGTCGGCCATGTCCAGGCTCAAGGCGGTCATGATCGCCGCCACGCCATCCGATGGCGCATTCTCCCGCCCCGATACGGTATTTAATGAGACCGCCGTGCAAAACGCCAGCAGGTCGTGCAAGTCTGCAAGGTCTTGCTCCAACAGCCACCCGAACAGCGTCTTGCCGCCCTGCCCTGCCGCTTCGATACGCTCTGTCCAATACACACGTTTTTCCTCGATGGCTATCGCTGCGCGGCTCTGCCCGATGTTCTCCGCATCCTTCTTGAGGTAGGTTTGCTCGATGTTGACCTGCACGATCCGGTTAGCCCGGTAGCCGCTCCCGAAAACCTGCAAGGCCAGTTGATGTACAAGTGCCGCCAGCGCAATTTCCGGCCGGTTCATGATTTCTGCCTGAATCGCCGCGCTGCGGTGCGCGGTGAGCATGCGCGTGAGCTTTTCCGAATGCACGGGTCTCGCCACCTCGCCCTGTCCGCTTGCTGCCAGCCCTGTTTCCCCGCCCTGCTCTTTCGGTAGCTTCTTCGCGTCCTCCTTGCGGATCAAACCCCGCTCGATGCGCAACTCCCCCGCATGGTCAACCGTCACGATGACACCCGCGATGGCAAGGTCGGCGGCGTCCGGCTCTTCCAGCGATTCATTCAATGCCGCTATCTTTCCCTGTATGGCTTCACTCTTTTTTTCCAGCGCAGCATAGGTTTCGCCATCCTCGTCCGTTTCCTCGTCGTATCCCTCAAATTCGGCCCCGATGGCTTCCATTTCGGCATCCAGCGCATCCATTGCGGCCTGTTCCCCGGCGGTTGGCTCACGCCTGATGGTTCGCGCCCTCACGAATTCAGCCCTGTCCAAATGGTCGAACGTGGTGTGGCATTGCGCCCATGCATGACCCTCGCCCTTGATGGCTTCAACCGCCTGATTGAGTTTTTCCAGCGCAAGCGATTCCAGCAGTTCGGCATCCTGTATATAACCTTCGTTCTCTTTCCCAAAAAGGTCGCGCCGTACTAATCCCCCTGCGGCCTCGTAAGCTTCGATTCCAACGAACCTCGCAAGCGGGCTATGCCGGATATCGATCTCGGTTCCGGTAATCAATCGCCGGAAGGTTGATCCGCTGCGCTGCCATGCGGGCGTACTGTTCCAGATGCGCTCCTGCAATTCATAGTCGTCGGTCAGCGCCAGCGCGGATATCTGCTCGAAATTCATTTCATCCTCCGCATACAGCTTGAAGACGGTCGGGGAAACGTGGGTGAGCTTGAGGTAACGCTTGACCGTCAAGGGAGATACGCCAAAGCGCGGGGCAATCTCGTCCGGCGACAGTCCCGCCTCAGTCAGATTGCGGTAGGCCATGACGAGATCGGCGGGGTGCATGGCTTCGCGCCCTGAGTTTTCCGTCAGGCTCAGTTCCAGTGCTTCTTCCGGCCCCACGATGCGGCAATCCACTTCACTCTCTTTTGATAGCCGTTCCTCGGCCACCAATAGATTCAGTGCGTCCAGTCGCCGTCCACCGGCGACGACTTCATATTTTCCGGTCTTTTTGTTCTTCTTTTTCTGTTCGGTTACAACCAGATTATGTATCAGCCCTTGCGCGGCAATCAATGCGGCCAGTTCGCCTATGCCGCTGCTCCCTTTCTTGCGGACATTCAAAGGCGATTTAACAAGGTGCTTGATGGCAATGCGCTGTATGTTGCCAGTTTCAATGGCTGGGGTGACGTGGGTATTTTTCATGATGATTTTTCCTGTGGTCATAGTGAATAATAAAGGGTAAGAGCCGGTGCGCCGCACCGGCATGGGTTCTAGTATTCGCTGGGCAAAAGAAAGGTGGTCACGCTGCGGTCGGCTTCCGTGATGATCCACAGGGTATTGTCGCCAAAGCCTTCACATGGCTTGGTTTCGTCAATCGGATAGGCCGATAAGACACGAAATCCAAAGCGCACCGCTTCATTGTTGGTTGCGATATCTTCCTCGTCCACCGAACCCCAATCGCCTCGCATATGCCGCGCAAGACAATTCGCCATCCATACCGGATGGGTCTTATCGAGTGCGCCGGGTGTTGCCACCACCTGCCCCAGTGAAAATAACGGTTGCTTGATTTGTTCCATAGCCAGCCTCCAAAGTAAGGTTGAAAAAGAGAGTCTTAAAACCAGATCCTCTCGCTCGAACCTCTTCGCTTCGCCCTGGGGCGACGGGAGTGGGGAATAGCCCTGCCCTCACGGGCAAGGGTTGGGAATGGGTGGGGTGGGCAGGCATTGGTCCAGCCGGGCCTATCCTGTTGCGATTTGTTTGTCCCCCCACAAGCCCCCTCGCAGACGACTGGGGGGTGTTGTGGCGGGGATGGCACAACAGGATCTGCCCGTGCCGCTGAAAAATTTTAAAAGAGGGAGTGCCTAGTGATTGCTGCGGCCGACATCACAGAGGGGTTCCGGATCATAGGCCATGACAGGCGAAGCGCACCGCCAAGGGCGGCTGGCGGGGAATGTGACAGCAGCAATAATAGGATAATTTTTGTGACCAAGAAATCTGACTAATCTGGCCATGCCGCTTGGTATAGCTTAGAGCGGCGGCAGGAGTTCGCCTGCACCATGTAATCATGATCGCCACAACATCCAATTCCATGTTTAATTAAGGGTTTTAACTAAGGGAAACACTTAGTAGAAAATCAGGGTTTCCCCAATATACCCAGGGTATTGACTAAGGTAGGATAAAGTCACTTTAATCCTAATTGGATTTGCCGCCATGAAAGCAAAATTTGGAAATATTATCGCCGCGTTGTCCATGATTGGTATGCTAGGCTCGGTAAGCTCATCGGTCGTTGCAGCCCAGCCAATCGACACCCCGGAAATCCGCGCTGCCGCTCAGAATGCCGTCACTCGCAGCGACCATGAGTCCATTGCAAAATTCTATGAGAATACTGCGGCGCAGATGCAGGCAAAGGTGAAGGAGCAAAAAGAGCTGCTGGAGCAATATGAAAACAAGAGCTATCTCTATGGCCGGCGAGCTCAAGACCTTCAATCGCACACCGCAGCGCTCATTCGTGATTATGAGAAAAGCGTGGAAGCAAGCACCCAAACAGCAACCCTGCATCGGCAAATGGCTGCCAAGCTCAATCAAAATCACGCAGCCACGCAACTGCCCGACTCCGCAACCGGGTTGTAACAATCCAGCAAGACTCGGCCTGATCACGCTCTCGACCCGAGAGAGCTCCCTTCAAACAAAGTCAATTGCCCGGTGCTCTTATGCACCGGTGCAACCTTGCGTGCTTGCTGCATAACCGCTTCCGGCGTGGCCGGCACCGCATGATCGGCGTTTCCTCCTGCCCTGCCTGGCGCTGGCGTCCTGCTTGATCTTCGCAATAACGGATTGTCCGTCAGGCAGATCAAAACAGTAAAACCAACAACAAATACCGGAATACAGAAAGCACGAGTCGCTCATCGTATTGCCTAAATATTGATCAATCCCTGGACACCTCGAATTACGATAGCTTAAAGGAGTTATCCACAACCTTGTCCAACAGGAATGTGGATACTCTCCAAAACGGGAATTAGAATGTAATAACTGGCCGGATCACACCCTTGATCTGAGAAAGATCTACCGGCCCGAAATACCGGCCATCGAAGGATGTGGCGCTCATGTCCGACATGAGCAGCAATTCGGATTTACCCAAGGTATAAGTACCCGATGGATAGCGCGGCATGGCCCTGCCCGCCTTATCTGCTTCCAGGGGCATGCTGGCCGACAAGGATTTCCCGTTGATGCTAACGCCCTCCCCTGCTACGACTACCAAGTCATCGGCTCCTGCCAGGACGCGCTTCATCATGAAGCCATAGTCGCCGGGACAGAATCCGGCGGCAATGTACCCGCGCGCCCGAGCCTTGTCGAACAAGGGCGATATAGGCGGGCAAAAGATCACGTACTCGCCCTTCTTGACCGGGTCATCCGTCAGCCAGTACAGGCCAAGAGGAATGCTGCGGGTGCTATTGAACCGTCCGCCTGCCGCAAAGCAGGCCAGTCCCAACACCACAAAAGTCACACCAGCGACAGCGAGGATGCGGCCAATGCGCTCTTGCGTTGTCATAGTTGGCATGGATTCACATAAAAACGTGATACGTAAATGTGTGAAATGGGTAAATACGATGCCTAATTCAGCCGGTCGCTCTGGCTGGGTGCGGGAATTTCGGCGCGCGCCTGAAAAATCCTATCCTGAAAGTAAAGCGGCTGCCTGCCGTAGATGGCCGGAAAACCCGCCACGTACACAATCATATCGCCGGCTTCCTCGATCACATCCTGGCCATCCTTGACTGCCTTCACCGGCCCTGGCATGCGCAGGCACTCATCCACGGTGAGCAAGGAGCGCTGGATCTCCTGCGTAGTACGCGAAGAATGTTTCCCTCCTTGGGTGACCTGCTCCTTGGTGATGGTAGTCTGGCCAGTGAGTTTGGATAGATGCTCGGCGGTTTCCACGCGGTTAGGCGGAAACGCAGTTTGAATGTGGCAGTTCGAAGTCACGGTCTCATCCGGGCCGTAGCCGGTGCGTGATCTGAGCTGATTGATATCCTGGCAGATGAGGTAGCACTTGATGCCGTAGCCCGCCAGATAGGCCAATGACTCTTGCAGGATTTCAAGCTTGCCCAGACTCGGGAATTCGTCCAGCATCATGAGCAACCGATGCCGGTAGTGGGCCTTGGCGCGGCCCTTCTCGAATTCCATGCGGTCGGCCAGCAGGCGCACGATCATGTTGAGCAGGATGCGCAGCAAGGGGCGCAGCCGCGCCTTGTCGGTCGGGCGCGTGACGATATAAAGGCTGACCGGGTGCGCATGCTGCATCAGATCGCGGATGTGAAAATGCGAATCGCCGATATTTTCCCGGATGACCGGATCACGGTAGAGCGACAGATAGGATTTCACCGTGGACAGCACCGAACCGGCCTCCTCATCCGGCCGGTCCATCATGTCCCGGGCGGTTGCGCTGATGATGCGGTGGTTACTTCCGCTATCGTGGCTAACCTGGTGCATTTCCATCCACAGTTCGGTAATGTCACGCTCGGGATCGGCAAACAGGGCGTCGATATCGGATAGTGATGGTTTGGGGTGCGTGCCGCTCGCTTTATACAGGGCATGCAGGATCACGCCCACCAGCAAGGCTTGCGCTGATTTCTGCCAGTGGGACTCCAGTCCGCGCCCATCCGGATCCACGATCAAGGTGGCGAGGTTCTGCACGTCGCCTACTTCGTGTTCCGTGCCCAACCGGATCTCTTCCAGCGGATTCCAGTGCACGCTGCCGCTGCTCGCAGCCGGCTCGAAACGCAATACCTTGTTGTGCGCGTGCTTCTGCCGCCAGCCGGCAGTCAGCGCCCACAGTTCCCCTTTCAGGTCGGTGATCACCGTACTTTCCGGCCACGAAAGCAGCGTGGGAACAATTAAGCCTACGCCTTTGCCCGAGCGGGTCGGCGCATAGCACAGGATGTGTTCCGGCCCGTTGTGGCGCAAGTAATGTTGCCTGCCCTGCTTATCCATCCAGGCGCCAACATACACGCCGGCAGGTGCCCGCTTTTCCTTGCCGCGTAGCTTCTCAAATAGAGAGGATGGGCGCGGCATCAGCCCCGCCGCTTCGATATCCTTGCGCCCGGCCCAACGCGCTGAGCCGTGCAGGTACGGATTGGGCTTGACCGTGCGCGCACTCATTGTTTTGATGGCAAGCAGGATGAGGAGCCCCGCCGCGGTCACCATCATGCCCACGCTGCCGGCATGCGTGAATTGATGCGGGTAGTGCTCCCCCCACTTCAAGAGCCATTCGAGGATCATCCAGGGCGGGTAAATTAAGCCGATGTGGCCGCCCAGTGATGCGTGATACTGAAAGGTATGCGCAAAGTATTGCGTGGCGGCGGACAATCCGCCCAGCAGCACGCCTATCGCTAGCACTGGGATTAACCGGGAGGATTTGGCCGCAACCCCTCTTACTTGCGGGCCGATCGCGTTGTTGAATTGCGTTGTCATAAGCTGCGCCCTTTTTTCCTGACCGTTCCATCCGCGTTGAAGATCACCTCGCTACCCAGCTTCAAACGCTTCACCCGCGCGAGCGTCACTGCATCCACCGGCATCACGCTTATTTCCGCCTCATTGGTTTTCAACAGGATCAGCGCATGGCCGTCTATCTGGCGCCATCCGGCGTACTGCGCGTAGCCGCCCTGCCCTGCCCGGCAACTGGTGTGCCGGGGAATATCCTGGATGAGCACCCTTTTCGCTTCGCGCTCGGCGATGTAGTGCCGGGCCGCCGCCTCGCCCGGACTGCGCATCATTCTTCGCGGTTCAGGTACATCCCGTCGCAAGCCGTGATCGACTGTGGGACTGCGCTTTCCCACGTAACCAGGAACATGACCCGGCAATAGCACTTCACTTCGGTAGGGGTTGTGAACCATACCGAGTTCGCACATTCCTCGCAGACGGTTCTGACTTTGGGGCGGCGGCTGGCTTCCAACCCGTGCAACGTGTGGCTTATTGAATCGTGTGTGTTGGGGTGTGTGTTGGGGTCTGTGTTGGGGTCTGTGTAGGGGAGTGGCGGCAGTGACAGCGCGCCCTCCCCGCTCAACCCGGCTTCTTCGATCAAGCAGTCGAGCTGCGCTTGCAATTGGGCTTCGGTGGGAGCGTTCATGGGTTGTCTCCTGGATTTGCGATGCGGATATCAGGGCTTGGCGGCGTTGTTCCAGCGCCGCATCCATGAAAATCAGCGGCAGTTTTGTGCAGACCGCAAGCTGCATGACGCGCCCTTAAATTCAGCAGTGTCTTCTACCTTAATGAGCGGTTCCGCAACGGCGAGATGTAGGGAAAGTGCTAACGCCTTCTACATGATGGCTTTCGATCGCTAATTACCTCGGTAGC
The DNA here is from genome assembly GCF_000355765.4 of Nitrosospira lacus. Classification (NCBI taxonomy): domain Bacteria; kingdom Pseudomonadati; phylum Pseudomonadota; class Betaproteobacteria; order Nitrosomonadales; family Nitrosomonadaceae; genus Nitrosospira; species Nitrosospira lacus. The sequence continues at coordinate 3,107,814 of NZ_CP021106.3, forward strand.
GATGCCGTGATCGGTCAGGTACCGTTGATCCGCTTAAGGCAGGACCATGAGACCTTCAGTCGTATCACGAATGACAGTAATAAAACGCTTGATACCAGGCTTGTTGAGATCAATCAGATCAGCATTGCGAATCAAGACATCCTGGTCACCGCCCCCGCACTTCGAGTAAACGTCAATACGCGGGCAAAGCGATTTTGGATGTTGTCGACTATCCGTGGCAGTGCACCCTATTATTCAGCTATGAGCAGGATGAAGTTATATATACTTTATGAACAGCCTTTATGGCGGACAATAAGGCTAAAGATGGCGGATTTATTGGGGCTCTGAGCTTGAATTATAAACTTCAGGCCACCGATTCTGTTTGACCCCAGTTCATATTTTTGAGCACAACCGCTTCTACAGTTGCCATCTTCGATCCACAGTTCAACATTAAAGCGCGGCCCGAAAAGTTTAACGCTGGAGAAATTGCGAGTCTGAATGCCCCTTGGATTTGCTGAAAAAAAAACTATGACACACAGCATGCGCCCTATAACGTGTACCGCTTCCGCTGATCCCCTTCCCCTGTGAATACCCACAGCTTTGTGTCAATCTTGTCCTGCTGCGGAGCCGAAACATCAAGGCCAGCCTGCCCAAGAGCCCAGGGCAGGGTTCGCCAAAGCATCTCAGACAGCACGTTTGCAGAAGGACAATATTTACCACGCTTCCACTCCGAAACTCGTGAGTGAGTAATACGCTGCCCGGTCATTTTCATCATGCGTTGAATCGCCCGAGCCTGGGTATTCCCATAGTAATGCTTCTCCGCCTTAATCCAGCTCTCGACAAGTTGCTTCATTCATATTCCTTAAAGTAAGCTGGTAGACACAATGCGTACTATGTATCCAGGCTGTATATAGTGCCGAATCACTTCAGGCCATAGAGCTACATCGAGAAATTGCCCACCTGCAGGAGTACTCGGCCGCACTCAAATTTCGGGATACCTGCTCCAAGAATCGGAGAGTTGGCTATATGATCCCCATTTATGGCTCCAATGGGTAGGTCGGGCCTCACCTCTCAAATCTATTCCACTCAGAATTGAACAATGTCTTTCTGGTAGTTTTTTACCTGCACCTCCAGGTCCTTGACCTTTTTTTCGAGCGCGCCGCACTTGCGCTGCCACCACTTGACGAGCCGGATAACCTCATTCTTTTCGTTCAGAAGACCGTTAATGCGTCTCTCCAAGGTCTTCACGTATTCGTTAAGGCGCTTGATTTCCGCCATCGCAGTAGGTAGTCCATCAATGGAGTCAAAGAGCTTTTGCATGCTAGTGTTCTCATCTAAGACCTCTTGGTAGGTTAATATCATTTCATCGTATTCTTCCTTGCTCACCAGCATCATTCCTTCGGGAATGGAAGATATTTGCCCGCTCGCTATCGTAGGCTCAGCGGATGCATCGCTATCCTTGGGTGGCTCTTCCGAGTGGGCCGGTTTTAATTTGCTGCCGATATTGGCAGTCTTCATTTCAGCCGTTTTTCCAGTTGAGGTGAGGAATTTCCGCTTCCCTTCTCCACTCTCATTGTTTGTAATTGTTTCAATACTTGAAGCCGCTTCAAGTGTCCGACGAAGCTCGTTTACAAGCGTGTGGGATACAGCGCAGCGTTTGGCTATTTCATTATTGCTCCACGTAGACCATTCTGTATCAGTCAGAAGGGTCTGTACCGCCTTGCGCTTGTCTGCGTGGGTTCTCCGTAACCCATGCTCTGAGTTGGCGCGTACGCTATAAAGGATGGCATCCCGCCTGGTCCCTTGGACCATGTCCGCGTCAATTTCCAGCAACCCGATTTTGGACGCGGCATGATATCGATGGTAACCATCAGCCAGCCAGTGTTTGTCGCCGTCGAAGTACACCTTGATATCTGGAAGCCTCACGCCCTGATGGTATGCCTCTTCGTAATCGGAGACGATTTCACTATTTATCTCCACACGGCTTTGCGTGAGTTCATTGAGTTCTATTTGGTTGATTTTGATTTTCATAATTTTTACCTTCTTTTACCTACTCTGAGGTCCATGTAGATGGTTATGCATTACGTCAACGCGCCAGTTTTTGGAGTACGACAGCTAACACAAAAGTATTCGACCAGCTATACGAAATGCCTGCCATTTGTCCGTTGTCCTCTGGGTAGGACCGACAAGAGCGTACCCAAAGATCAGAATGTGCCTAATGCAGGAAGAATGCATACTGGGGTATGGCACTATAGAAAGGTGCACGGTGGGCGTGTCATATCAGTTCTGCAATTGGCTCATTTGACACGTCAGGCGTGTAACATTTGCCTTCCGGCACTTTCGTGTCACTCGCTGGGCGTGTCACATCGCTCTGATTTAACCCGCTGGGCGGGAGTCTGGGTTTAATTTGGAGAAGAGAAGGCATCGGGTCATGTAGCCGCCACAAGCTCATGGGTTTTTCGGTGGCATGGATGTCCAGCTTGCCGCCGCATTCGTCTACGGCAAAGAAGGTCAACGCATAGAGATGGGGTCGCTTGCGGTCACCATAGCGGGTGATCAAGATCAGTTCTACTTCTAGCAGTTCTTGCCTAGCTTTGTTCAAAGTGTCGCGCGACTTCCAGCCGCGCTTTTCCATGATCGACCAAGCGAGGCACAAATCTCCGTTGTTGAAACCCTTGAATTGCACCAGCAGGTCACTTAGCAGCTTAATGGCGTGGGCCGACAGACCGATAAAAACTTGGCTTTCCAGCAAGCAGTGGGGCAGCGCGGCAAACCCACCCCTTTCCCGGCGTTCTGGTGAAAGCCAGTTTTTCTTTTTCTTGCTCATACCGGAAACTACGCGTTGGACTTTTCTATTAGCGCGCGAATGTCTTCAACGCGCCAAGCCGTAACTCGCTTACCGAGGGTGCGAACTGGCTGTGGGTATCGGCCTGATTTTACGCCAGCCCACCAATGAGATTTTGATACTGGAATTATTGCCGGAACCGGCGGGACAGCCTTAAGGTTGCCGATGATTTGCGAGAGCCGGATATAGCCGGTTGATGGGAGCTGCATTTTTGATCCTCCAAAATCGTCCGCCGCGATACGCATTGGTACGAGAGGCGAATTTTGAAGAAATCACTTGAATTACATAAGTTGGGAAATATTAAAATTAACTATCCCTTGTAAATCCCCTGTTCATAAGGGTTTTGAACCAGTGTTCATTTTTTTGTGCGACTCTGCTTACCTTTAGCAAGAGCACGCAATAAACTCTCACTCTTATGATTTTTCATAACCTCACGGCTATCTAAAAAGGCTCGTTGCCTTTTCGGATCAGCTTCAGATGTCACTTTCCCATCTTCATCCACATGTTGGAATAGAAGGGGCTCACCTGAATCTAGCATTTCTTTTAATGCGCCAGCCAATTCTTCTGACACCTCTTGGCTGGACTTAATCCAGCTACGCATACCTATTCCTGACTTATTTTGCGCTTCACTAAACCCCTTTTGTAACAGGCGTTCTTGGGTCTTCGGACCCAGTGGTTTTCTTCCGGGATGCGCTTTGGAGTGTAAAATGCGGGGAATAGGACATATTTTTAGATTGTCAATCGCATAAGAAGTCGTTAATCCATTTAATCTATCTAGTATCGATTGGAGCCAAAGTGAACTAGCTGTTATTTGTTGAAGTCTTCCTTGAAACTCATTCGCAGATACAGGTCTTCCAGTATGCGAGATCGACTTAGGAATGTCCATTGGCATGTATCCACATTCTTTTCTTCTCTTTGCATCAAAAGAAAGCACTTTCTTCTTTAATGCTTGCAAATCTTTACGCATCCGGTTGTAATACTCTCGCTCGCTCATAACGTACCTTCTAAAAAGCTTTCAATTCGGAGTTTCTTAAGGCGGGGAAAGTGTCGACGTTTAGCCACGGGAATGAGCCTCGAACTCGCCACCCAAACCGTCATGCAGCGGCCCACTTGATCGACGTTACCTTGTTTTCACCCTTCGCCATTTGGTCAATCAGGTCTGCCCAAGCCTGCATCATGCGCTTGCGCTCAGATAGATACTCAGCGCGGTTGTAAGCACCTCGCACTTCGTTGCGTTCGCAATGAGCAAGCTGGCGTTCGATCACGTCTGGATTGAAGCCGGTCTCGTTGAGGATGGTGGAAGCGACCGCACGGAAGCCATGGCCGGTCATCTTGCCTTTGTAGCCCAAGCGGTACAGGGCAAACAGCATGGTATTGTTGCTGATGGGCTTATCCCGGTTGCGGCCAGGGAACACGAGGCGGCTGCCGCCCGATATTTCCTTGAGTTCCACCAGCATGGCGAGTGCCTGCCCTGACAGCGGGACGATATGCTCGGCTTTCATCTTCATGCGCCCGGCAGGGATAATCCACAAGGCGTTATTCAGATCAAATTCTGCCCATTCTGCACCTATCAATTCATTGGTACGTACGAAGGTTTGCGCCAGCAGTTGCAAGGCAAGGCGGGTTTGTTTGTCGCCGGTTTCGTCATACCTGGCAATCGCCCGTAATAGTTCCGGCAATTCCTCGGGACGGACCGCGGCTTGATGCTGTTTCTTGTGTGGGGTCAGTGCGCCGCGTAGATCGGTAGAGAGATTGCGGGTACAGCGTCCGGTGGCAATGCCATAACGAAACACCTGCCCGCATACTTGCAGGACACGGTGGGCCAGATCGTAGGCCCCACGGGCTTCTATCTTGCGGATGGTTTGAAGCAGCTCGGGGGCTTCGATCTGGTCGATGGGGCGTTTGCCAATGGTCGGGAAAATATTGCTCTCAAGGCGGCGTTTTACATCGCTGGCATGATGCGGCACCCAGGTATGCAGTTGCTTGTTGTACCACTCCATTGCCACCGCCTCGAAGGAATTTGCATGGGCGAGCTTCTTACGCAGGTTGGCGGCCTTGCGCTCGGCTGAGGGGTCGAGGTCGGCATCCAGTACTTTACGCTGCTCATCGCGCTTAGCACGCGCTTCCTTGAGGGAAACTTGAGGATAGGAGCCGAAGGATAATGATTTCTCCTTACCACCTAACCGGTAACGCAAACGCCAGAACTTACCACCCTCCGCATAGACCCAGAGATACAGACCGCCTCCATCGTGCAGCTTTCGGATTGCCTTACCCTCGCTTGTGGCGTTGTTGCACTTGGATGCAGACAGCAAATTGGTTTTCGCGGCCATGATTACTCCTGGTCAACAGCCAACAAAAAGGCCCTCAAGGCATCCGTCTGAGGAAGTGTAAGCTTTACAGTGCGTGCTGGCGTTTCGATAGTCAAAGCGCCGGCATCCGAAAGCGCTAGTCTGAACTGGTTATGATAGTGGGCTGACTTGTTAGCCTCCCTTTGCACAATTTTGCGTTGCTCTGAAGGGTCTAGGCCACTCTTTAGTTGCTCACGGATGTTGTCACACGATGCGCGCGCTTCTCCGATCGATATATCAGGATAAGCTCCTAGAGAAAGAGACTTTTCTTTACCACTTAACCAATATCTGAAGCGCCAGAACTTTCGGCTATCCTCGTAAACCCACAGGTAGAGTCCACCGCCATCATGGAGCTTACGCAGTTTCCTTCCGCCGCTTTCAGCGCCATCACAGGCAGATTCAGAGAGCAGATTCAGCTTTTTGGGCATGAGGTGGTAAGTGGAGGCAATTAAAAATATTTAATACCACACAATCTACCACCTATCATGGCCGGATGCAATCGGATGTTACCACACCACCTTGGACTATCAGATTATGCCATGATGGCGTATTTACTTGACTTTCTGGATACTACTGGACGAATTAGGATGTTATATTGGCGGAGGCGGTGAGATTCGAACTCACGGTAGAGTTGCCCCTACGGCAGTTTTCAAGACTGCTGCCTTAAACCGCTCGGCCACGCCTCCCAAATTTGTCGCACGAATCATACCGTTTTGGGACTCATTTTGCCAGTAAGACCCCTGCAACCATAATGATATTGCAACTTTCCATAAACATGCGTAGTCTTATGCATGTATAAGTTCGTCAACCAAGGAGACGTCATGCAATCTGAACTGAGATATTCCGGCTCGACCGCGCAAACCGGGCTTGCTGTTGTCCGCAACAAGGTCCTGCGCAACACTTACTGGATGCTCGGCTTGACCATGATTCCGACGATGTTCGGCGCAATGATCGGGATGAGCACCAATTTCTCATTCCTCGCGCAAGCGCCAATCATGGGTCCGCTGGTGATGCTGGCTGTGATGATGGGCCTGCTGTTTGGCGTGAGCGCAACGCGTAATAGCATGATGGGAATCGTGTTGTTGTTCCTGTTTACATTTGTTGCCGGCTGGTGGCTGGGGCCGATGCTGCAATATGCGCTTCATTTCAAGAATGGCGCGCAACTGGTGGGAACCGCCGCCGCTGGAACGGGGATGATTTTCTTCACCCTGGCAGGGATTGCGACAGTGACCAAAAAGGATTTCGGCTTCATGCAGAACTTCCTGTTCGTGGGACTGGTGTTGCTGATCATCGCATCCATCGCCAACCTGTTTTTCGCCATGCCGGCGGCTTCACTCGCCATCTCGGCTGTTGCGGTGCTGCTGTTTTCCGGCTTCATTCTGTTTGATGTAAGCCGTATCGTTAACGGTGGAGAAACCAACTACGTGATGGCGACGATGGGTATTTACCTTAGCCTCTATAATCTGTTCACCAGCCTGCTGCATCTGTTGTTGGCATTCTCGGGTGAACGAGATTGACGGTCTGAGTAATCTCTAATGAAAAAGGGCGGCTTTTAACAGCCGCCCTTTTTTTGGGCCCTGCCATCTCTCCCATCATCTTTCTAAACGGCGGCTTTCTCAAACAATGCAATGGATTCGACATGTGCGGTGTGCGGAAACATATTCACCACGCCTGCAGCCTTCAACAGGTATCCCTTCCCCTGCACCAGCACGCCCGCATCACGGGCCAGCGTAGCTGGATTGCAGGATACATACACGATGCGCGGGGGCGCTGTTCGTCCTTCTCCCAAGGAATTAACTACGGCAATTGCACCCTCGCGCGGTGGATCGATCAGCATTTTGTCGAAATACCCCTGCCCTTGCATCCAGGCTTCGTTGATTTCAAACAGGTTGGCTTCAACGAATTGCGTATTACGCGCAAGCCCATTGCGTTTCGCATTCTCCCCCGCTCGCCTCACCATGGCCGCGCTGCCTTCGTAACCCGCCACATACGCGCCACGCCGCGCGATTGGCAGGGTGAAATTTCCCAATCCACAGAATAAATCCGCAATACGCTCCCCTGGCTGCGGGTCGAGCAAATTCAGCGCACGCCTTACTAGTATCCGGTTCATGGCGGGATTGACCTGGGTAAATTCAGTCGGGTGAAACGGCATGACGATATCGAATTCCGGCAGAGTGTAATTCAACTCCGGCGCGTCCTTGGGGTAAAACGGATAAGCCGTCTGCGGGCTGCCTTCAGGTTGCAGGAAAAACTGGATGTGATGCCGATCGGCGAAGGCCGTGAGTAATACTTCGTCCTGCGAGGTAAGTGGTTCCAGGATGCGCAATACCAGCACATCCACCTCCTCGCCCAACGATACTTCGATCTGCGGGATACGGTCTAGGATCGATAGACTTCCCACCAGTTCCCGCAACGGCAGGATGAGCCTGGAAATGTGCAAGGGCATGACCTCGCAAGCCTGCATGTCGGCGACAAAGCTGCTGCGCTTCTCGTGAAAGCCGACCAGAACTCCGCCCTTCTTGGCAACATAGCGTACTGACAGCCGGGCGCGATAGCGATAACCCCAGGCTGCCCCGTATACCGCAGGCAGGATTAATTCAGACTCGACCTTTCCGATATGCTTGAGGTTGTCTTCCAGAATGCGCTGTTTCGCCGCCACCTGGGCGCGCGCATCCATATGTTGCAGACTGCATCCGCCGCATGTTCCGAAGTGTCTGCATTGCGGTGTTACTCGCGCATATGCAGGCTTGAGAACCTGCCCCACCTGCGCCATCTCGAAATTTGACTTCTTGCGATAGGGATTGTAGGTAACCACTTCACCGGGCAGCGCACCTTCAATGAAGATGACTTTACCTTGCGCGTGCGCGACTCCCCGGCCTTCCTGATCCAGGGATTCGATGGTAACGGGAGCAATCATCCTGAATCCGGCAGTTGGACAGGGCAAGGTAACGGAATAAGCGCCGTCGTTGCCGCTACGGCCACTGACCGAGAAATTCCTGCCAGTGGAGCTCGGCAGACTTGCCCAGGGTGAGACGCACCAGCTCGCATTCGCGTTGATACTGTTCATCGTCGAAAATACCGCGCATGAGCTGGAAACGTAAAAAGACCAGATAGGTATTCACCACATCGGTCTCACAGTAGTTGCGGATTGCGGCGATCTCCCCATTCTGGAAGGCGGTCCAGACTTGGGAGCCATCCATGCCGAACTTTCCGGGAAACCCCATCAGCTTGGCGAGTTCGTCCAGCGGCGCATTGGCGCGCGGCTGGTACAACGCCAGCAAGTCCATTAAATCGAGATGGCGCGTATGGTAGCGGCTGAGATAGTTGTTCCATTTGAATTCGCGGTCGTCATCACCCATCTCCCAGTAACGGCGTGCCTGTAGCCCATGAATCAGGCTACGGTAGTGCAGTACCGGGAGGTCGAAACCACCCCCATTCCAGGAAACCAGTTGCGGGCTGTATTTATCGATGCCTTCGAAGAATCGGCGGATGAGTTCCGCTTCGGAGTCTGCCGCATTTCCTAGCGACCATATGCGGAAATCATTCTTGTCGCGCAGTGCGCACGAGATTGCGACTATCTTCTGTATGTGCAGTTGCAGGAAATCACTGCCCACAGCCTGGCGGCGCGACTGAAACGCCATCTCGGCAATATCGGCGGCCGCGAGTTGCGGGCCAAGATCATGAAGCTTGCGCAATCCCTCTATATCAGGAACCGTCTCGATATCGAAAACCAGTACCGGTGTCACGTCAAGGGGATCTCAGTCGAATAGTGAATTTGAGGATCTACAAGGTGATGAGTTTGAGGCTTTATTTTCTAACCCAGGAACCGCTCGCCGCCTGATACCACCATCCCGCTCTGGCCAGTTCGATCCAGCGTTGACCAAAAGTGGAACGAATGTCCCCTTCCCATTCGGGATGCCCATTGGCACGGGCTATTTCGCGATAAAGCGCATTTCTGTCCTGATTCTCGGACGCAATCAAGGCATTGACCGGCTGGCGTGCCGACAATGGCAACGCATTCGCGTCGCGCATGGCAATAAACCCGTCGCGCGTAAGCCCCACCGCACCCCTGGCGTAGTATGGCTCCAGTTGGCTATGCCGTTGCTGCATGCTTTGCTTGAGGCTCGCAATCGCCGGCGTATTGATCTCGATGTCCGCCGCCGTGTAGCCGGCGAACGATGCCGAGAGTAGTATCATCAGCAATATCAAACGGGAAACTGGATTGCGCATGGTATTCACCTTTAATGTTCCGGTTGCAGCGATTGCTATGGTTGCACGGGAGGCTCGGAAGGAGCGGGTTTATCCGCACCCTGTCCGCCCTCTTCGGGCTTCTTGAGCTGCCACACTTCTTCGATGATCTTGTCCGCCGCTTTTTCAGCCGCGGCGGCAGGGAAATAAATATTAATGGTGACACATCCTGACAGAAATGTACCCGTTAATGTCATCAAGCCTGCGCGAAAGAAAAAGTTTTTCATATCGTCCCTACTGAAAAATAGGTTTAACATTTGCTTGAGTGATCCGCTGCAGGCGGTTAATCAGCTCCCACCAATCCACGTTGCGATTATAGCCTATCACCGTGATCGCCGGAATTCCGCCACCCTTGACGATGACATAACCTTTCGCTGGATGCTCGGACGCTATCCCGCCCATATGGCAAACACCGTTGCGCAATGAACAGCTCCAGCCGATCTTTGAATAGCCGAATTCCTCAAAAATATGCAGGAAACTACGCTGAATCGCGGCTGCCGCCCCCGACCCCCCCAGAGAGGAAATATTCTGCACAGCGGCCTGGCTGATACGGCGCGGATAGTTTCCAGGGCTACTCATGATGCTGGCGTCAAACTTTATCGGTTTCCAGTCAAAAAGTTCAAGGCCATGCACCGCCACATCAATGCGACCTTGCATATTACCGAATGAAAACACGCCGGTCAGCAGATTGAGATCCAGATTGCGCATATCCAGATCCGCCACCAGCGACGGTGCCCGGCCCATGGGGTCCAGCACCATCATGTTTCTCAATTCCACCCTACCGTCGAATACCTTGAAAAGCAGGGCACCATCCATTTCCAGAGTATGGCCCGTGTAGCTCACTTTGGGGATCGTGCCGGACAGCGTACCGTACATTGGGCGGCTTCCCAGCGCTTCCGTCAGCCTTCGCATGGATACGGGCGAAAGCCCGCCGCTGAATTGCCAGTGCCAGTCCTGGGCCTGCCGCGATGCACGGAATTTCTCCAGCGTAAACTCGCCGTCCAGTACCGGTATGGTCATCCGCGGGATGGCGAGATCTTGTCCGTTAATTTCCAGCGGGACACGAAATTCTCCCAGCGGTATCCGCGATAACTGGCTGCTCTGGATGCTTATATCGGCTATCGACACCCCTTGCGCCTGCCAGGGAATGTTGGCGTTCACACCGCGAAATGCAAAGCGCTCATGTTCGTCTTCCACCGAGACGTCACGCAAATTGAGGTTAAGCAACTCGCTGGCACCATTGCGGTAGCGCAATCGAATTCCGGCATGCCCTGCAGCTTTTAACCCCGTAAAGGAGGTATCCGCCAGAAAAGGTTTGAGCACTTGACTGAACAACGCGGACAATTCCAGATTGCCGGCATGCAAATCAAGATCGCGCAGCGTGTTGGTGGACCGGTCAGCCACACCTGATAAATCCGCCTCGCCGATACCTGCGAGCACGAGATTTCCCTTGAGCAGCCGAATGATATCGTCATCCAGGTTGCCGCTGACATGCAAACGATGACCCTGGCCCGTAAAATAAAGCGGCTGCCAAAACACTTCTCCCTGCGGCCAAGTTACATCGGCCTGCCATTCCCAGGCATTCCTGCGCTGACTCGCCTGGCGGCCATCCTGGCGCTCAGCTTTAGCGATGATTTCCCCACTGATATTCTCACCCGCATGCAAACCGCTGACATCGCTGAACGCCAACCCATCCACCGCGAGATTCGCCTCTACATTAGCTAGCCCGCCGGCATTACCGCGCAATCTGGCCGTCCCATTGAGTTTCCCCTTGGCGGGCGCGAGCATTTCTTTTTCTCTATCAGGCAGCAATTCGGCAATGCGTGCTACCTGTCCGTTGGTAACTGTCAGCACGCCTTCCCATGCCGCGCTTCCCCAACGGGCGGAAAGCCGCCAGCCTTCGCTGGCTTTATCGGAAGTCATCTGGATTTTTACATCCAGCATCTTATCGCGAGAAGAGTAATGAAAGGTTGCGGGTATCGGCGCTGACTTGGATAGCCGCAATACTCCATCATCACAGCTGATCAGATCCTGGGAAAACCGAAATGTATGGCAGGAAAAACGTAAATTACGCCAGATTTTTCCCTGCACCGCGACTTCACCCAGCTTTATTTCCAGCGATGATGCCTGCGAGCCGGTTAGACTGGCTTGTATCCCCCTTGCGCTTAAAAGGGGGCTGTGAATATCATCGACGGAAAGGGTAATGAGAGGCGCAGCGCAGGCAGAGAAAACAATAGCAAACCACGCCGGCAATATTGTAACGAGTAGCTTAACCATTGTTGACTCGCCCAAACACAATTCGCGGACTCTTAAAGCACTCCTGTATAACGCCATATAAATGACGTCATGCTACCTATGGTCATTACTTATCCGGCAGGAAAATACAATGAATTCGTCATTCTGCACTTGACCCGGATCCAGCCCAAACCGCAACGATGCGCTCTGAACGCCACTGGATACCGGTTTCCGCCGGTATGACGCTTATCCGCTTACTCGCTGAATATATGATATTGACACATAGGCTTTACCCACTCAGGCCGGGAAAACCCCCGTGGAAAGGTAGCGATCCCCGCGATCGCAAACGATGGAAACGATCACCGCGTTGTGCAATTCCGCGGAAATCTTGAGTGCCGCCGCCAAAGCACCTCCCGACGAAATTCCGGCAAAAATCCCTTCCTCGCGCGCCAGCCGCCGAGTCATATCCTCGGCTTCGGCCTGGGAAACCAGGATAATGCAATCCACCCGGCTGGCATCATAGATTCTTGGCAAGTAGGCTTCCGGCCATTTGCGGATACCCGGAATCTGCGCACCGTCTTCCGGCTGTACGCCGATGATCTGAATCTCCGGATTCTTTTCCTTGAAATATTCGGAGCAACCCATAATCGTACCGGTGGTCCCCATGCTGCTCACCAGATGAGTAATTTGCCCTCCGGTATCGCGCCAGATCTCGGGAGCGGTCCCTTCGTAGTGTGCTCTTGGATTATCGGGATTGGCAAACTGATCCAGGATGATTCCGCGCCCCTCGTCACGCATTCGCTCAGCCACATCCCGTGCTTCTTCCATGCTGCCCTCTTTCGAGGTCAATATGATTTCCGCCCCGAATGCCTTCATGGATTGCCGCCGCTCCACGCTCAGGTGCTCCGGCATCACCAGTATCAGGGGATAACCCATGATCGCCGCCGCCATCGCCAAAGCAATGCCGGTGTTGCCGCTGGTGGCTTCTATCAGCGTATCTCCGGGCCTGATCTCCCCACGCGCCTGCGCATGCCTGATCATCGATAACGCTGGACGATCTTTCACCGAGCCTGCGGGATTGTTGCCTTCCAGCTTGGCGAGAATGACGTTACTGGTTTTCCCGGGCAAACGTTTAAGTTTTACCAGGGGCGTGTTACCGATAAAATCTTCTATGGTTTTGTACATATCCAATTCGCAGAGAATTCGTAAAGATCGTGCCGGATTATCGCATACGCGCCGCTAGAAGACCCATTACAAAACGCACAAGGGTGGCTGCCAAGAACATCGTCGAATTACTCGTTTGTGACGGGATGGGTGGAGAAAGCACAACCCATTGGCAATTGACGGGTTATGGCGTACCACCTCCCCCATCCTGACAATGCCAGGTTTTTATTGCCTGACAGCTGGTTTATTTTCCGTCTTGGCCGTGGTGCCGCCGCCCACCGTAATATCCTTACGTAGTTTCTTCATGGTGGCGGGACCAATGCCATTGACCTTTTCCAGATCGCCCGGCAATTTGAAGGGACCATTCTTCTTACGATAATCGACGATAGCCTTGGCTTTGGCCGGACCGATTCCCTGAAGGGTTTCCAGCTCCCCCTGAGTAGCGGTATTGATGTTGACAGCCGCGTAGACCGGACCGGCAAGCGCGAACAACATGACAATAAGAAACAACAGTTTTTTCATAACCCTATTACACTGCGCGCGATTGCAGCCATCAAAACGGAATATCGTCATCCATGTCATCGAACCCCGTGCTGCTTCTTGGGGCAGGTTTATTGCTGCCGGAGGTACTCGGCGCGAAACTGCTCTCGTCCCTATCACCCCCCTCGTAGCTGCCGCTTCCCGGTTTGCTGCCCAGCATTTTCATGTCGCTGGCGATGATCTCGGTGGTATAGCGTTCGGCACCTGACTTGTCGGTCCATTTCCGGGTTTCCAGCCGTCCTTCGACATATACCGGACGACCCTTCTTCAGGTATTCACCGGCGATTTCGGCCAGTTTGCGGTAAAACGTGACGCGATGCCATTCGGTTTTCTCCTGCTTTTCACCGTTTTTGTCTTTCCATGTTTCCGTGGTTGCCAAAGTGATGTTGGTCACCGCGTCGCCATTTGGCATGTAGCGGGTCTCGGGGTCTTTACCGAGATTGCCGATGAGTATGACTTTGTTGACTGATGCCATTTACGCTTCTCCCCCAAGTAGTTGAACAACTCCTTCTTCGTCAAAGCCTCGCATATCCACTTTCAGGTAAGCCACGCCTTCACTTGCCAGCACCAGTGCTTCATGCACACCGGGTAGCGCCGCCAATTGACGCGATAGCCCGCTGGCCTTGCCCGTATCCATTTCCTCCACATGGTACATTCTGGTACGCACCGCGGCAGGCGCTTTCATGGTGGCGGCAAACAGCAGCCATAATGCCAGCAGGATGCCGCAAAATGCAAACAGCGCGGAGCTGCCATGATGTTCAAATAAATAGCCGCCAGCGGTGGCGCCGGTAAATGCGCCGAGAAATTGAACGCTGCTATAGACGCCTATGGCTGTGCCCTTTGCGCCGACCGGCGCTATCTTGGAAATAAGCGAGGGCAAGGTTGCTTCCAGCAGATTGAACGCGGCAAAGAAAACCAGCAGCGCCGCCGTCGTCCCCCATAGGGATTCGAACGTATACGCCAGCAATACCTGGCTTGCCAGCAATACAGCCACTGCAATGACAAAAACCGGTTTGAGTTTTGCTTTCTTTTCCGCATAGATGATCGCGGGAACAATCAGAACCATGGAAAAGAGCAATACCGGAAGATATACCTGCCAGTGGGAATCTACCGCCAGACCCGACTTGCGCAATGACAACGGCACCACCAGCCATAGCGCCATCAGAACTGCATGTAACGCAAACACACCGAAATCCAGGCGTAGCAATTCGGGATTATGCAACACGTTACCAAAGCGTCCTGATGATGCCTCGGTATCGGAATGGAAACGGCTGATCAATGGATTGGGAATAATCTTATAAACTACCGCCATCGCCAACAGGGCCAGTACTCCGGTCATGGCGAAAATTCCAGGGACGCCAATCAAGCGATTGAGTGCCGGCGCGACAATCAGTGAGAGCGCAAAGGTGGCACCGATGGTCATGCCAATCGTGGCCATCGCTTTGGTGCGATGCTCTTCACGGGTGAGATCGGCGGCAAGCGCCATTACCGCGGCGGAAATCGCCCCCGCGCCTTGAATGATGCGGCCAAAGATTACCCAATAAATATCCGTGGCGGACGCGGCCACGAAACTGCCCGCGGCGAACAGAATCAAGCCTATGTAGATAACGGGCTTGCGCCCGATCCGGTCGGACAACCAGCCGAAAGGTATTTGCAGTATCGCCTGGGTCAGCCCATAGGCGCCAAGGGCAATGCCGACCAGCGTATAGTTGCTTCCGCCCGGCAAATGCTCGGCATAAAACGCGAACACGGGCAGAATGATAAACATGCCAAACATGCGCAACCCATAGATACCGGCCAAACCCGCGGTAGCGCGCAACTCAATCGGCGACATTTTCTCGGGGGGTGATGAGACGGACATGAATCAGATTGGGAAAATGCGGAGAAGTTGAGTATATTAACAGGTTTGACCGGCACTCAGATAGCCCAAGGTTGTCATGGGTGACCAATGGAAGCGTCGATGGAACTCATAAAAATTCGCGGTGCGCGCACGCACAACCTCAAAAACATCAATCTTGATCTGCCGCGAAACAAGCTGATCGTCATCACCGGTTTGTCCGGTTCCGGCAAATCCT
Organism: Nitrosospira lacus; assembly: GCF_000355765.4. Taxonomy (NCBI): domain Bacteria; kingdom Pseudomonadati; phylum Pseudomonadota; class Betaproteobacteria; order Nitrosomonadales; family Nitrosomonadaceae; genus Nitrosospira; species Nitrosospira lacus. Next base: position 3,123,248 of record NZ_CP021106.3, read on the forward strand.
CGCTCGCGTTTGACACGCTTTATGCGGAAGGTCAGCGGCGCTATGTGGAATCGCTCTCGGCGTATGCGCGGCAATTTCTGCAATTGATGGAAAAGCCCGATGTCGATCTGATCGAAGGCCTTTCTCCCGCTATCGCCATAGAGCAGAAAGCGACATCGCATAATCCGCGTTCGACCGTCGGCACCGTCACGGAAATACACGATTACATGCGCCTGCTATTTGCGCGCGTGGGCGATCCGCAGTGCCCCGACCACGGCATCACGCTGATCGCGCAAAGCGTTTCGCAAATGGTCGATCATGTATTGAAGCTGCCGCCCGATACCCGGCTGATGATACTGGCGCCGCTGGTGGTGGGGCGCAAAGGCGAGCAGCTGGATTTGATCGATGAACTGCGTGCACAGGGTTTCGTGCGGCTGCGGGTAGACAGCAAGGTGCATGAAATCGACGTGCTGCCAAAACTGCATAAGAATAAAAAGCACACGATTGAAGTGGTGGTGGATAGACTCAAAGTTATGCCCGATGCCAAGCAGCGGCTGGCGGAGTCATTTGAAACCGCGCTGCGCCATGCTGACGGACGCGCTTTGGCGGTGGAAATGGATTCCGGCCACGAGCATCTTTTTTCCGCCAAGTTCAGCTGCCCGGTGTGCAGCTATTCGTTGCCCGAACTTGAGCCGCGCTTGTTCTCCTTCAATAACCCGATGGGCGCCTGTCCCAAGTGTGACGGTCTGGGGAAAATTACATTCTTCGATCCCAAGCGTATTGTCGCTTTTCCTCATTTGTCATTGGCTTCCGGCACAATCAAGGGCTGGGATCGGCGCAATCAGTTTTATTACCAGTTGCTGGCGAGCCTGGCCAAGCATTATGATTTTGACCTGGAGATTCCTTTCGAACAACTGCCTGAAAACATTCAGGACATCATTCTCAAAGGATCAGGCAAGGAAAAAATAGCGTTTTCGTACTTGAATGAAACTGGCGCCCGAACCCAGCGGACACATACCTTCGAGGGTATTATTCCCAACCTGGAGCGACGCTATAAGGAGACAGAGTCGCAGGCCGTGCGCGAGGAGCTGGCAAAATACCTGAATTCGCAGACCTGCCCCGAATGCGCGGGCACCCGCCTACGGCGCGAGGCCCGCCATGTGCGGGTGGGAGGGCGGGCCATTTTCGAAATCAACGCGCTACCCCTGAAACAGGCCATGGTTTTTTTCGATCAGATGGAACTGACGGGGCAAAAGCATGCCATTGCGGAAAGAATCGTCAGGGAAATTTCCAGCCGCATGTTATTCCTCAACAACGTGGGCCTGGATTACTTGTCGCTGGATCGCTCCGCCGACACCTTGTCCGGCGGGGAGTCCCAGCGTATTCGGCTCGCCAGCCAGATCGGTTCCGGGCTGACCGGCGTGATGTATGTGCTGGATGAGCCTTCCATTGGTCTGCACCAGCGCGATAATAGCCGGTTGTTGGAAACACTCAAGAATCTGCGCGATCTCGGCAATAGCGTAATCGTGGTGGAACACGACCAGGATGCCATACTGTCCGCCGATCATGTGGTGGACATGGGTCCCGGCGCAGGCGAACATGGGGGAGCGATCATCGCGCAAGGAACCCCGGAAGCCATTCGGAAAAGCGCCAGCTCCTTGACCGGCAAATATCTTTCTGGCCAATTGGTCATCGCGCTGCCGGAAAAGCGCACCCAACCAAAAAGTGATCGCTGGCTCCGGATCGAAGGCGCTTCCGGCAATAATCTGAAAAACGTCAACCTCAACCTGCCGGTGGGATTGTTCGTTTGTATCACCGGCGTCTCCGGCTCAGGGAAGTCCACCCTTATCAATGAAACGCTTTATCTTGCAACGGCGCGCTACCTCTACGGCAGCAGCACGGAGCCTGCGCCGCATCAGAGCCTGGATGGCCTGGCGTTCTTCGACAAGGTCATCAACATGGACCAGAGCCCCATCGGGCGCACGCCGCGCTCCAACCCGGCCACATATACCGGCTTGTTCACACCCATCCGCGAACTGTTCGCGGGCGTACCCCAGGCGCGCGAACGCGGCTATGGTCCCGGACGATTTTCGTTTAACGTCAAGGGCGGACGCTGCGAAGCCTGTCAGGGCGACGGCATGATCAAGGTTGAGATGCATTTCCTCCCCGATATATACGTGTCGTGCGACGTCTGCCACGGCAAGCGTTATAACCGCGAGACCCTGGAGATTCAATACAAGGGAAAAAATATCAACGAAATCCTGCAGCTGACAGTGGAGCAGGCACACGAATTTTTTAGCGCCGTGCCGGTTGTAGCGCGAAAGCTCCAGACGCTGCTGGATGTGGGTCTGGGCTACATCACCTTGGGACAATCCGCCACTACGCTTTCCGGCGGAGAAGCCCAGCGGGTGAAACTTTCGCTGGAGCTCTCCAAGCGCGATACCGGCCGCACGCTCTACATCCTGGACGAACCCACCACCGGCCTTCATTTCCAGGATATCGACATGCTGCTGAAAGTATTGCATCGGCTACGTGACCATGGCAACACCGTGGTGGTGATCGAGCACAACCTGGACGTGATCAAGACCGCTGACTGGATCGTCGACCTCGGCCCCGAGGGCGGCGAGGGCGGCGGACAAATTATCGCTGAAGGCTCACCGGAGGAGATAGCGGCGAGCGAGAACAGCTTTACCGGTCATTATTTGCGAAGCGTGCTCGGTCCCTGATCGAGGACGCAAGCTGCGAATGGATCACCGTAAGTCTTTATGCAACAGCTTCAATGCCGCGATCGCCGCAGCCGATCCCCTGTGTATCGTACCGCGGCACTTACCTATACCACCCAGGCTACCCAAGGGACGCACTCTGGTGATCGGTGCGGGTAAGGCTGCGGCGGCAATGGCACTGGCAGTGGAAAACCATTGGCAAAAAGATGCGCTACTGAATGGTATTGTCCTCACTCGCTATGGCCACGGCTTGCCACTGGAACGCATCACGGTGATTGAAGCCGGGCATCCCCTTCCGGACAAACGGGGTGAGCAGGCAGCGCAAGACATTCTGGCGGAAGTTAAAAAACTCGGTGCGGACGATTTACTGCTCTGCCTGGTGAGCGGCGGCGGTTCAAGCTTGCTTTCGTTACCGGTGGCGGGCCTATCGCTGAATGACCTCAGAAACGTCACCCGGGAATTGCTGCTGTGCGGTGCGGCAATTCAGGAAATCAATACCGTGCGCAAGCATCTCTCCGCCATTCAAGGAGGGAAGCTTGCCGCGTCATGCCGTGCCCCGGTATTGGCATTGATCATATCGGATGTAACCGGGGATGCCCCCACTCATGTCGCCTCCGGCCCGTGCGCGCCAGACCCGTCAACCTATCTGGACGCGCTGGAGATACTCGAACGCTACCGGATCGATGCACCCGCTGCGGTGCTGGAAATATTGCTGGCGGGTGCCGAAGGAAAGCGCGACGAAACCCCCAAGCCGGGTGACGCCGTCTTCAGGAACGTGGACAACCGCGTGATCGCCACCGCCCGGGATTCGCTGCTGGCGGCGGCAAAATATTTTCATGATCAAGGTATTCCCGCCGCTATACTGGGTGACGGCATAACCGGTGAATCACGCGATGTAGCCAAGGTCTTCGCCGCGCTGGCACGGCAAATCCGTCAATATGGCCAGCCATGGAAGCCGCCGGTGGCGCTGATCTCAGGAGGAGAGACAACAGTTTCGTTACGTGAAAATGGCTGCGGCGAACAGCGCGGCACCAGTGGAACGAAATCTGGTGGACGAGGCGGACGCAACACGGAATTCCTTCTGTCGCTTGCCATTGAACTCAACGATGTAACGGGAATCCACGCTCTGGCCTGCGATACTGACGGCATAGACGGTTCGGAAAACAACGCCGGCGCAATCATGGCGCCAGACTCGATCCACCGTGCAAAGCAAATGGGCATCGACGCCCGCGCCTTGCTTGCCAGTCACGACTCGTATACTTTCTTTGGGCAACTTGACGATCTGATACTTACCGGCCCAACCCGAACCAATGTCAATGATTACCGGGTAATTCTGGTGCTATAGAACTAACGTCCCGAAAATGAGCCATAAGGCCGCACGGACTATTATGATGGGAAGAATCGCCCATTGATCTGGAGATATGTCACGAAACCGCAATATTGCTTACATATCATCGCAATATCGAAGAGAATATTACCGACAGGGGAAAACATATGGCAGCAACCATACTGGTGGTGGAAGATGAACCCGCGATTCAGGAGTTGATCTCGTATAGCCTGAGGCAGGCCCGCCATGTCGTTTTTGGTGCAAGAAGCGCGGAACAGGCCATGGAGATAGTGAATGATGCATTACCGGACCTGGTGCTGCTTGACTGGATGCTGCCGGGAATGAGCGGCGTAGAATTTGCACGCATGTTGCGTCGCGTAACGCGTACCAAGACCATCCCCATCATCATGCTTACCGCTCGTGCCGAAGAAAGCGACAAGGTAGCGGGATTGGAGATTGGCGCCGATGACTACATCACCAAGCCCTTTTCGCCACGTGAATTGCTCGCGCGGATTAAAGCAGTGCTCCGACGGCGTTCACCGGAGGCGGCTGATGATCTGGTGGAAATCGGCGGACTGCGCCTTGACTCCGCAACACATCGCGTAACCGCGGGTGATAAGGAAGTGGTGCTCGGGCCCACCGAGTTTCGTTTGTTGCATTTCCTTATGACGCACTCCGAACGGGTGCATACACGCTCGCAACTGCTCGATCAGGTATGGGGAGACCATGTATTTGTGGAGGACCGTACCGTGGACGTGCATATTCGCAGATTGCGCAAAGCGCTGGAAAATGTCAGCAAGGATGGTTTGGTGCAGACCGTGAGAGGATCGGGCTATCGCCTGTCAGCGGGACCGGCGGCAAGCATTGGTATCGTATGAGTATAATGGGTCATCTTCACTCTTCGAAATAACATACGTGCCTGCTTTCTGGGAGCGCCTTACTCTCATCCTGACAATTGTTGTGGCCGGCATACTCTGGACTACGCTCGGCGCGCTCGTAACATTGGTCTTTTGCAGCATTGCCCTGCTGCTGCTGGTCATCCACCACTGGCGTCATCTGATAATGCTGGACAGATGGCTTCACGCCGAAGAATTGACATCTGTCGCATTGCCTGATGCCCCCGGAAAATGGGGAGATGTATTTGCCCGCCTGGCGCGACTCATGCGCGAACAGCGCAGAAATCATCAGCAACTCAGTTCCGCGCTGGAGCGCCTGCGGCGCGCCACTTCCGCCATGCCGGAAGGCGTGGTAATTCTGGATGACGTCGACCGTATCGAATGGTGCAATCCGGTAGCCGAAAAGCATTTGGGCATAGATATCAGCCTCGATGCCGGTCAGCATCTTACTCATTTGGTGCGCCAGACCCAATTCACCGACTACCTGAACGCTCACAATTACAGTGAGCCGCTGATAATCAAACCCTCCCGAAACCAGAGCCTGACCCTTTCGCTACAGTTCGTGCCTTATGGCGACAAGCAGAAACTGCTTGTCAGCCGTGATATTACCCGCCTTGAGAGAGTCCATACCATGCGGCGGGATTTCGTCGCCAATGTCTCGCATGAGTTGCGTACACCGTTGACAGTCATTGGTGGATTCCTTGAAACGCTGGCGGAAGAAGGCGCTCCCGACCCCGAAACCCATAAATGGGCGCTCACGCTGATGACCGATCAGACCCGGCGCATGCAGCGCCTAGTGGAAGACCTGTTGACGCTGTCGCGACTGGAGGATTCAGAAAACCTGGTACGGGAAGATACCGTCAATATCCCGAAAATGTTGCGTGAACTCTGTCATGAAGCGGAATCCTTGAGCGCGGGACGTCACCGTATCCATCTCAAGCTTGATACCAAAGCCAAGCTGCTGGGAAACATGGACGAGTTACGCAGCGCTTTCAGCAATCTCGTCAGCAATGCTATCCGCTACACCCCCGATGGGGGGACTATTACATTGAACTGGGCAATTCGTGACGAGCAAGGCGTATTCTCTGTTCAAGACAGCGGCATTGGCATCGAGCCCGAGCATATCCCTCGCCTGACAGAACGCTTCTATCGGGTGGATCGTGGACGCTCGCGTGAAACCGGGGGCACCGGCCTGGGGCTAGCCATTGTCAAGCACGTCCTGACCTGCCACCAAGCGAAGCTGGAAATTGTCAGCGAACTGGGCAAAGGCAGTTGCTTCAGCGCATGGCTCCCTGCGGCACGGCTGATAACGCACAAAAGCGAGTGAATCTAATTACTTACAGATTCTTACCAGAAAATATCACGCATCTCGTGCCGGACTGGGTCCGGAATCCATTCCAAATTTGCAATAGTGCCGCTGGATACCGGCTTTCGCCGATATGAAGTCTGTACTGTTATTCGCCGGCCAGTGGGCGGCTGTATAATCTCGGCTAACAGCGCGATGATAGTGTTTTAGACGAGCCGGCTTCCTCTTTGCATCCCGGCGTAATATGAGTCGCTTATACGATTCATTCTCGGAGTATTCCTTACCTCATGTCCAACCCGCCCCTGGATCTCACTGAAACGCCGGTCAACAGCCGGAAGGTGTTCGATGGCAACCTTTTGCACGTATATCAGGACCAAGCTCGCCTGCCTGACGGCAAGGTGAAAGTACGCGAATACATCATCCATCCCGGCGCGGTAGTAATCATTCCACTGCTCGACAATGGTGAGCTGGTGCTGGAACGTCAGCACCGCTATCCGTTGCATAGGGATTTTTTCGAACTGCCTGCTGGAAAAATTGATCCCGGCGAGGATCCACTGTTATGTGCGCAACGCGAGTTGCTGGAAGAAACGGGCTATACGGCGGCAAGCTGGCGGTATCTCGCCACCTTGCATCCGTGTATTGGCTATTCCAACGAGAAGCTGGTTTATTATCTTGCGAAGGGACTCAACTTCCAAGGTGCAAGCCTTGACGATGGCGAGCATCTGGAAGTGTTTACCCTGACGTTGCCAATGGCATTGGAATGGATTAAAACGGGGAAAATCACGGACAACAAAAGCGTTTCTGGTCTATTCTGGGCAGAGAAAGTATTGCGTGGCGAGTGGTAGCAGTGAACCAAATAACCTGAGTTCTACACTTAATAAGAGAATGCCCCCTAACGAAGCCCCGATAGGTATCTTTGACTCCCGCGTACGAGGCCTCTCCGTTCTTCGGAGCATTCGGCGTGAACTTCCGCCAGAGCATTTGTCGTATGTGGCAGATTCTGGCAATGCGCCATACGGCGCTATGGAGCAGACCTGTGACAGTTCATGCTCTCGTGCCGCCCTCACTTGCATAATGAGGCTGACGAACTCTAATTGGCTGTCGAATTTCCTTCCCGCATAAACATCGCTTACAAGTGGCCGCTGTGGATACGATGTTCATTTTGTTTAGTCTTACTGAGTCATTACATCCACTGAAGCAGATTATTCCGCAAAGAACTCGCGCACCTTGTCCATCCAGGACTTGGCACGGGGACTGTGACGGGAGTCATCTTCCTGGTTAAGCGATTCCAGTTCCTGCAACAGTTCCTTTTGACGGGCGGTAAGCTTGACCGGCGTCTCCACCACCACGTGACACAATAAATCCCCTTGGGTATTGCTGCGCACGCCTTTGATCCCTTTGCCACGCAGACGGAAAATTTTCCCGCTTTGGGTTTCTGCTGGCACCTTGATTTTGGCATGCCCATCGAGGGTAGGAATTTCAATTTCTCCACCCAGTGCAGCTGTGGTAAAGCTTATCGGCATTTCGCAATGCAAGTCGTTATGGTCGCGCTGAAAAACGGAATGCTGCAATAGATGAATAACCACATACAAATCTCCTGCCGGACCATTGTTGACCCCTGCTTCGCCTTCCCCGGATAGACGTATGCGGTCGCCTTCATCCACCCCGGCCGGGATTTTTACCGACAATGTTTTGTGTTGCTTAACGCGTCCTGCGCCGTTGCATGTAGCGCAAGGGCTGGAAATAAATTTGCCGCTGCCATGGCATTTGGGGCATGTTTGCTGGATCGAGAAAAACCCCTGTTGCATTCTTACCTGACCATGCCCATTACAGGTTGGGCATGTGGTGGGAGAAGTGCCAGGCTTGGCACCGTTGCCATGGCAGCTTCCACAAATTTCCATGGTGGGAATGCGGATTTTGGTTTCTGTTCCGCGCGCCGCCTGTTCAAGCGAGACTTCCAGGTTGTAGCGCAGATCGGCACCGCGATAGACGTTGGCATGCCCGCCGCGACCGCCGAAGATATCGCCGAAGATATCGCCGAATGCATCGGCAAATCCTTGAGCCCCGCCACCCGCCATGCTCGGATCTACGCCGGCATGACCATGCTGGTCATATGCCGCACGCTTATGGGGATCGGAAAGGATTTCGTAAGCTTCTTTGGCCTCCTTGAAGTGTTCCTCCGACTTTGGACTATCCGGATTACGGTCCGGATGATACTTCATCGCCAGCTTGCGATAAGCTTTCTTTATCTCATCTTCGCCGGAGTCACGGTTAAGGCCCAGCACTTCATAGTAGTCGCGTTTGCTCATATGGATTTTCTTAAAAATGGAAGCGCAGGAAATTCATTTCTACTGCTTTCTTCCGATGAATGCCAAGCACAGGCGCGCGGAAGAATGACAACTCATCTCTCCGCGACTCCTGCGTCTGGATGTATCAGTATCTCGTTATTTCTTGTTTTTCACTTCCTCAAATTCGGCATCCACCACTTCGCCTTCCACGGGCTTCTCGCCGCCGCCATGGGACGCGGATTCCGCTCCAGGCTGGGCTTGCTGGGCCTGCTCTTGGGAATACATCTTCTCCGCAAGTTTATGCGAGACCTCGGCCAGCGCCTGGGTCTTGGCCTCAATGGCATCCTTGCTGTCGGATTTTAATGCCTCTTCCGCATCTTTCAGCGCATCTTCTATTTTGGATTTCTCCTCGCCATCCAGTTTGTCGCCATGTTCTTTCAATGTCTTTTTCACCGAATGGATCATCGCGTCACACTGGTTGCGGGCGGTAACGAGTTCGAGCACCTTGTGATCCTCCGCGGCGTGCGCTTCGGCATCCTTGACCATGCGCTGTACCTCGTCATCCGACAGACCGGAGCTTGCCTGGATCTTGATCTTGTTTTCCTTGCCGGTGGCCTTGTCCTTGGCCGATACATGGAGTATGCCATTCGAGTCAATATCAAAAGTCACCTCGATTTGCGGCATACCGCGCGGTGCGGGAGGAATGTCGCTCAAATTGAATTGTCCCAGACTCTTATTTCCGGACGCCAGTTCACGCTCACCCTGTAGCACATGGATGGTCACCGCAGTCTGATTTTCGTCGGCGGTGGAAAACACCTGCTGCGCCTTGGTCGGAATAGTGGTATTTTTCTGAATCAGCTTGGTCATTACGCCACCGAGGGTTTCAATCCCCAACGATAATGGCGTAACGTCCAGCAGCAGCACGTCCTTCACCTCGCCCTGCAGCACGCCACCCTGAATGGCTGCGCCCACAGCAACCGCTTCATCCGGATTCACATCCTTGCGCGGTTCCTTGCCGAAAATTTCCCTGACTTTATCCTGCACCTTGGGCATGCGGGTTTGTCCGCCCACCAAGATAATGTCCTCGATGTCGGAAACCTTCACGCCGGCATCCTTGATGGCGATGCGGCAAGGCTCTACGGTGCGCTCGATCAATTCTTCCACCAGGCTTTCCAGCTTGGCCCGGGTGATTCTCACCGCCAGGTGTTTGGGACCGGACGCATCCGCCGTGATATAGGGCAAGTTGACCTCGGTCTGCTGGCTGGACGAAAGCTCAATTTTTGCCTTCTCTGCCGAATCTTTCAGGCGCTGCAGGGCGAGCATATCTTTTTTCAGGTCTATGCCGCTTTCCTTCTTGAACTCATCCACAAGGTATTCGATGATACGCGAGTCGAAATCCTCGCCGCCGAGGAAGGTATCACCATTGGTGGCCAGCACCTCGAACTGGTGCTCGCCCTCCACTTCCGCGATCTCGATAATGGAAATATCGAACGTGCCGCCACCCAGGTCATATACCGCCACCTTGCGATCACCTTCTTTTTTATCCATCCCGAAAGCCAGTGCGGCCGCGGTTGGCTCATTGATGATGCGCTTGACCTCGAGTCCGGCGATGCGCCCGGCGTCCTTGGTCGCTTGGCGCTGCGAGTCGTTGAAATAGGCGGGAACGGTAATGACCGCTTCGCTTACCGTCTCACCCAGATAATCCTCGGCGGTCTTTTTCATTTTCTTCAGCACTTGCGCGGAAATTTCCGGCGGCGCGACCTTCTTGCCGCGCACTTCCACCCAAGCGTCATTGTTGTCGGCCTTGATGATGCTGTAGGGCACCATCTTGATGTCTCGCTGCACCATGTCCTCGTTAAAACGGCGCCCGATCAGCCGCTTGACTGCAAATAATGTATTTTTTGGATTGGTGACCGCCTGACGCTTGGCGGAAGCACCCACCAGAATCTCGCCGTCCTCCGTATAGGCAACAATTGAAGGCGTAGTACGCGCACCTTCCGAGTTCTCTATCACCTTGGGCTTGCCATTCTCCATGACAGCCACACATGAATTGGTGGTGCCGAGATCAATGCCGATAATTTTTGCCATGATTTGATCCTTGTAGTAGTTTGTGCCGAATAATCGCTAATGCGTGAAATGGGGGTTCAGACCGGGATTTCAAGTCTAAAGTCTATTTGGCCTTCGAAACCGATACCAGCGCCGGCCGGATTACCCGGTCATTCAAAATGTAGCCTTTTTGCATCACTTGCACGACGGTATTGGGAGCAAGGCTGGAATCCACCATACACATGGCCTGATGCAAATGCGGATCAAATTTCTCTCCCGCCGGATTGATCAGCTTGATATTAAATCTTTCGAAAACGGTGGTGAGTTGCTTGAGCGTCAATTCCATGCCGCTTTTGAAATTCTCAACCGTTGCATTTTCCACTGCAAGCGCCGCCTCCAGGCTATCCATTACCGGCAGCAGTTCAGTGGAAAAATTTTCAATGGCGTATTTGTGAGCATTGGTAACGTCGACCTGGGCGCGTTTCCGTATATTCTCGGCATCCGCCTTGGCACGCAGCCAAGCATCATGATGTTCCTGCGCGTCAAGCTCGGCTTTCTTCAGTAATTGTTCCAGCCCCGGCATGGTTTCCACCGCCGGTTCCGCTGTTGTGTTTTCATTAACCTCCCCCGCGCTCGCCTGGCCCGTGGTTACAGTCAATTCGGGCTGATCTGGATTGGGCTGTTGTGTATCTGCCATAGTCTCTCCTCCTTTTAATTTAAGCTATATCGGGATGGTTTTTCCGATTTCAAGATCATGCCTGCAGTTCGGCAGCCAACCCTGGTTGTACGGCAATGCTGGCGCAATACGGATAGTGTAAGACACTCGAAGAGAAATGAGCGGGACATGACAATGGCGCAGAAACCCCTAATTCCCGATTCTTCGGGCCAGCACGGCTGCGTTACCGATATAGTTCTGCGGCGTCATTTCCCGCAGGCGGTTTTTTTCGGCTTCAGGAATGTCGAGACCTTCAATGAATTTGTGCAAAGTATTCTTGTTGATGCCATCCTTGCCACGTGTCAATTCTTTCAACTGCTCATAAGAATTGTGCACCCCATGACGGCGCATTACCGTCTGGATCGGCTCCGCCAACACCTCCCAGGCATCCTCCAGATCTTTCATCAAGCGTTCGCGATTGACTTCCAGCTTGCCCAGGCCTTTGCTGCAGGAGTCGTAGGCCAGCAACGCATGTCCCAAGGCCACACCCATGTTGCGAAGCACGGTGGAGTCGGTCAAATCCCGCTGCCAGCGAGACACGGGCAGCTTCTCGCTCAAATGCCGCAGTAGCGCATTGGCGATACCCAGGTTGCCTTCCGAGTTTTCAAAATCGATCGGGTTGACCTTATGCGGCATGGTGGATGAGCCCACTTCGCCATTCCGGGTCTTCTGCTTGAAGTAGCCTAATGAAATATACCCCCACACATCGCGGTTGAAGTCCAGCAATATGGTGTTAATTCGGGCATAGGCGTCGAATAACTCAGCCATTGCGTCATGTGGTTCAATCTGGGTGGTGTAGGGATTGAATTCCAGACCCAGTTTCTCTACAAAATCCTGTGCAAATCTTTCCCAGTCAAAATTCGGGTAAGCGGCCAAGTGGGCGTTGTAATTACCCACCGCACCATTAATTTTTCCAGGAATGGCTACCCTGGCAAGTCGTTCTTGCCCCCGCCGCAGCCGATGAGCAGCATTGGCAAGCTCCTTGCCTGCCGTTGTGGGCGTGGCGGGTTGACCATGCGTACGGGAAAGCATGGGCGTATCAGAGAGTTCATGCGCCATCCGGATAAGTTGGATAATGATTTTTTCCAGTGCTGGAAGCATCACCCGGTCACGGCTGTGGGCCAGCATCAATCCATGGGAGAGGTTGTTGATGTCCTCCGAAGTACAGGCGAAATGGATGAATTCCGCAACCCGCACGACTTCGGCATTCTCGGCCAGGCGCTCCCTGAGCCAGTATTCCACGGCTTTTACGTCGTGATTGGTACGTGCCTCGATAAGCTTGACCGCCTCCCCGTCGGCCTCGCAGAAATTTGCCGCGATACTGTCAAGCTGCGCGATCGTACCGGCAGAAAAAGGCGGCGCCTCCGCAATGGCGGGAGTATGGCTTAATGCTTTGAGCCATTCGATTTCCAACTGAACGCGGTAACGAATCAGGGCAAGTTCACTGAAATAAGGCCGCAGACCGGCAACTTTGCTGTGATAGCGTCCGTCAAGGGGGGAAATTGCGGTAAGAAAAGACGAGTTCATATTATCCTGAGTCCGGCGGCTGACTGCTCATTTCCCGGTTTAGTATTATGATATATAAATACTATCAGTCTCTTGAATTTCACCGGCTGCTGCATTTTAACATAGCGCCGAGGCTACGCCATGCGGGATGGAAAGCCGATATAATACGCACACCTGAATAAAATTGCCGCCAAGGGATGTCATGAAACTTATAGGATCACTTACCAGCCCTTACGTGCGCAAGGTGCGCATCGTTCTGGCGGAAAAACGCATAGGTTATGATTTTGAGGTGGATAGCCCATGGAACGTGGAGAGTCACGTGTCGGATCACAATCCCCTGGGAAAGATACCGGTCCTCATTCTTGACGATGGCTCCTCCTTATTCGATTCACGTGTGATTGTCGAATATCTCGACAGTGTCAATCCCGTATCCCGCCTGATTCCCGAACCCAACCGGCATCGCATTATCGTAAAGCGCTGGGAAGCCCTGGCGGACGGTATCAGCGACGCCGCCGCCACCGTGTTCCTTGAACGCAAACGGCCGCGCACCGAACAAAGCGTGGAATGGATCTCGCGCCAACTGACGAAGGTTACCCACGGACTGGAAGCGGCCGCCCGCGACCTGGGTGAAAAAAAATGGTGTGATGGGAATACCTACACCCTGGCCGACATCGCACTGGGCTGCACACTGGGATATCTGGCTTTTCGCTTTCCGGAAATCGAATGGCGCAACACGTCGCCCAATCTTGCGGAACTCTCCGGCAGGCTGGAAAAACGGACTCCATTCATGGAAACTGCGCCAATAGGATGAGAAGCAGGATCGAAAACGTATTATTCAGCCGTAATCACCCCTCCTCCAAGACATACCCTGCTCTCGTAAACGACGACTGATTGCCCCGGCGTCACCGCCCACTGAGGCTGGGCAAATTCGATTTTGCATCGGTCCTGCCCGATATGCGCAATAGCACAGGGTGCATCAGGTTGACGATAACGGGTCTTGGCGGCATAAACCCAGTTGCAGTGTGGCTCGCGGCCGCTTATCCATGTCAGGTCAATAGCATCGAGCACGGGCAGGAATAAATCAGGGTGATCGTGGCCCTGTACCACCGTCAGGATATTCCGTGCCATATCCTTGGCTGAAACAAACCAGGGCTCGCCATCACCGTTCCTTATCCCGCCGATGCCCAATCCCTGGCGCTGGCCGATAGTGTAGTACATCAGCCCGACATGTTTCCCCATGACCGTACCGTCCGGCGCCTGTATTTCTCCCGGCTCATGCGGCACGTAACGGTTGAGGAATTCCCGGAACGGCCTTTCCCCGATAAAACAGATCCCGGTGCTGTCTTTCTTGGAAAAATTCGGTAATCCATAATTCCTGGCGATTTTACGTACATCGCGTTTATAAAGATGCCCAATCGGAAATAACGTTCTGGAGAGTTGCCGCTGGTTCAGGCGATAGAGAAAATAGCTCTGATCCTTCGTTCCATCCTCGCCTTTCAGCAACTGGAACAAACCGTCTATTTCGCGTACCTGTGCATAATGGCCGGTAGCGATATGGTCGGCGCCGAGCCCGACCGCGTGGTCGAGAAACGCCTTGAACTTGATTTCGGCGTTACACAGAACATCCGGGTTGGGCGTGCGCCCGGCCTTGTACTCGGCAAGAAACTGATTGAAGACACGTTCCTTGTATTCCGCCGAGAAATTCACCGCTTCCAGGGGAATTCCGATGATATCCGCCACCGAGGCGGCATCGATCAAGTCCTGCCGAGATGAGCAATACTCGCTGGTGTCATCGTCTTCCCAGTTTTTCATGAAAAGACCGATGACGTCGTAGCCTTGCTGTTTTAACAGCAGCGCGGCGACGGATGAATCCACCCCGCCCGACATGCCGACCACCACACGTTGTTTACCCATCGCTTCCAGTGAATTCAGGCTTAATCGTAATGAGTAAGGATATCCAGAGAGTAGCGCTTACCCGCCAAATGATCTTCGACACACCTCATCACCAGCGGACTGCGGTGACGGTTGGTCATTTCGCGAATTTCATCGACGCAAAACCATCCTGCGCGCAAGATTCCCGCATCCAGCGGGCGATCGGGATCATGACCGGTGACGCAACCGGCAAAAGCAAAGCGCAGATAGGTAACGTTGTCGGCACAGGAGTGCCAGCGGTAAATACCCAGCACCCATTGCGGAGCAAAAGTATAACCGGTTTCTTCCAGGGTCTCCCGAACCGCCCCCTGAATGATGGATTCATCTGGTTCAAGATGTCCTGCTGGCTGATTGAACAATACGCCGCTGCTGGTTTGCTCCTCGACCAGCAAGTATTTCCCATCCTGCTCCACGACCGCCGCAACGGTGACATTGGGCTTCCAGATCATAATCTCCTGGTCATCTTCAAATATTGTAAAAAAGAAGAAAGCGTGCTTCCCAACCCGCATTCTATCGTCATCGCCCGGCGGACAGAAATAATGATGAAGCGCAGCCGAAAAAATTTGGGTGCCGCGTCATGCACTTTGCCGTATCCCGGTTATGGATGACATCCATCTTCAAACGGCAGGCTTCAATGTATAACACACGTTGGTGCTTCTCTCCAAAACACGAGTAAAATAGGCAAGTTTGCATGCTTTGCTCGCGCGAGCATGCACCATTCATCATTAATTATCGGGAGATACCATGTACCAGCACATCAGGACGCCGGCCGAAGGCGAAAAAATCCGGGTCAACGCAGATTTTTCCTTGAGTGTGCCGGACAACCCCGTTATTCCGTTCATCGAAGGTGACGGGATTGGTGTAGATATTACACCCGTGATGAAAAAAGTCGTGGATTCAGCAGTAAGCAGGGCTTACAACGGTAAGCGCAAGATTTCGTGGATGGAAATTTATGCCGGCGAGAAATCGAACCGGATATACGGTGAAAACGTGTGGCTGCCCGCAGAGACATTGGAGGCCGCACGGGAGTATGTGGTTTCCATCAAGGGACCGTTGACCACGCCGGTCGGTGGCGGCATTCGTTCCATTAATGTGGCCTTGCGCCAACAACTTGATCTCTATGTGTGCCTGCGTCCGGTGCGGTATTTTCAGGGCGTGCCAAGCCCGCTAAAAAATCCGGAAAAAACCGATATGGTAATTTTCCGCGAGAATTCCGAGGACATTTACGCCGGGATTGAATGGGAAGCCCAATCGGAAGATGCGAAAAAGATCATCAATTTTTTGATAGATGACATGGGCGTCACCAAGATACGCTTTCCACAAACGTCGGGGATCGGCATCAAGCCTGTATCCAGCGAAGGGACTGAACGCCTGGTGCGCAAAGCCATACAGTATGCGATAGATAACCAGCGCCGCTCGGTCACATTGGTGCATAAGGGCAATATCATGAAGTTCACCGAAGGCGCATTCAAGAACTGGGGCTATGCGCTGGCGGAAAGGGAATTCGGAGCGAGCCTGCTAGACGGCGGGCCATGGATGAAGTTGCCCGAAAACAAGGGCGGTATCGTTATCAAGGATGTGATCGCCGATGCTTTTCTGCAACAGATTTTATTGCGCCCTGAGGAATATGACGTGATTGCCACATTGAATCTGAACGGTGACTACGTTTCCGATGCTTTGGCGGCCCAGGTGGGAGGCATCGGCATAGCACCCGGTGCCAATCTCAGCGACTCGATTGCGATATTCGAGGCAACTCATGGCACCGCGCCAAAATATGCCGGAAAGGATCAGGTTAATCCTGGATCACTCGTCCTGTCGGCGGAAATGATGCTGCGGCACATGGGTTGGGGCGAGGCTGCTGATCTGATAGTTCGTGCGATGGAAAAAACCATCCAGGATAAAATTGTGACTTATGACTTTGCACGCCAAATGCCCGATGCTCGGAAAGTCTCATGTTCGGCATTCGGCGAGGCACTGATCGACAGAATGACTTGATATCTTCTTCGTGATTGCATGTTTGAAAAAAACCCCTTGCCGCTTTAACCGGCAAGGGGCTTGATAATCCTGTAATTACAAGCTGATCGCCATTTTACGGCGTCAGCAGTGGGATCACTAGGCAGACTGAATATTTGAGGCTTGTTTGCCCTTCGGACCCTGTGTGACTTCAAAGCTCACTTTCTGGCCTTCCTTGAGAGTTTTGAACCCGGACATATTGATTGCGGAGAAATGAGCAAATAAATCTTCGCTGCCATCATCCGGGGTGATAAAGCCAAAACCCTTGGAGTCGTTGAACCATTTCACTGTACCTGTTGCCATTATTGCTTCCTATAAAAAAACCGGGCCGGAAACCCGAACACTGTTTGAGTTTCAAGACCGCAAAACGGCTGTAACCGGTACTGCAGAGAGCTTGAAGCCAAACGCCAAGAGCCGTTTTACGCAAATCCGTTGTTCAAGTCAAGTAGTCCATGCACTTATTTTATAGAATTGCAATAGAATAAT
Source organism: Nitrosospira lacus (assembly GCF_000355765.4). Taxonomy (NCBI): domain Bacteria; kingdom Pseudomonadati; phylum Pseudomonadota; class Betaproteobacteria; order Nitrosomonadales; family Nitrosomonadaceae; genus Nitrosospira; species Nitrosospira lacus. The sequence continues at coordinate 3,140,465 of NZ_CP021106.3, forward strand.
TTTATCAAGGTACTTGAATATTTCAGTGTAATCATCAAATATATGAATGAAAGCTCATCCAGTTGTGGCTACGTTCCGACTGGCGAGCAAACAAGATAGGAATCATGTATGGCAATGAGAGATCATGGGGATGTTGTACTGGAGGTTGAAAAGAGTAAACTCAAGCCACCACCAATGTTTAAAGTGATATTGCTGAATGATGATTTCACACCGATGGATTTTGTGGTGACCGTGTTGCAGACATTTTTTTCCATGAACCGAGAACAGGCAACGCAAATTATGCTCAAAGTTCATATAGACGGTGCGGGAGTCTGCGGAGTTTATCCCAATGATGTCGCTATTACCAAGGTTGAGCAGGTGGTCACATTTGCAAGGCAGCATCAACATCCGCTTAGATGCGTGATGGAGGAGACATGAAATGATTGCTCAAGAGCTGGAAGTCAGTTTACATATGGCATTTGTCGAGTCGCGGCAGAAGCGCCACGAATTCATCACGGTGGAGCATCTGTTGCTGGCTATGCTTGACAATCCTACCGCCGCCGAGGTGCTGCGTGCTTGTTCGGTTGACATAGACGATTTGCGCAGACTGCTGGCGGAACATGTTACCGAGAATACGCCGACAGTGGGCGGCAGTGGTGAAGTTGACACCCAGCCTACGCTCGGTTTTCAGCGCGTCATCCAGCGTGCGATTCTGCATGTCCAGTCTTCTGGAAAGAAAGAAGTCACCGGCGCCAATGTACTGGTGGCCATATTCGGCGAAAAGGATTCTCACGCGGTTTATTTTCTGCACCAGAAGGGAGTAACGCGGCTCGACGTGGTGAATTATATTTCGCATGGCATTAGCAAGGTGCCGCAAGGTAGTAGCGCCAAAACCGAAAGTGAAGGCGATACCGAGCAGGAATTGGGCGCAGGCGGCGCACTCGAAAGCTACGCTGTGAATTTGAATACCCAGGCTCTCGCGGGAAAGATCGATCCCTTGATCGGACGTGAGAAAGAATTGGAACGTCTGATACAGACGCTATGCCGTCGTCGCAAGAACAATCCCCTGTTGGTGGGTGAAGCGGGAGTGGGCAAAACGGCCATTGCCGAGGGGCTGGCGCGCCGGATCATAGAGAATGACGTTCCCGATGTACTTGCGCACCACCAAGTGTACGCCCTGGATATGGGCGCCCTGCTGGCCGGCACCAAATACCGCGGCGATTTCGAGCAGCGTTTGAAGGCAGTGTTGAAACAGTTGCTCGACAGCTCCAATGCCATTCTTTTCATTGATGAAATTCACACGCTGATCGGCGCGGGCGCGGCTTCTGGAGGAACGCTCGACGCCTCCAATCTCCTCAAGCCGATACTGAATACGGGCCAGCTGAAATGCATCGGCGCCACCACTTACAGTGAATACCGAGGAATTTTTGAAAAGGATCACGCTTTGTCACGCCGTTTTCAGAAAATCGACGTGCCTGAGCCGAGCGTGGAAGAGACGGTGGCCATCCTGCGGGGCCTGAAAGCCCGCTACGAGGCCCATCACGGCGTCAAATACACTGCGATCGCGCTCACCACAGCCGCGGAACTGGCAGCACGCTTCATCAATGACCGCCATTTGCCGGATAAGGCAATAGATGTCATCGATGAAGCCGGCGCGGCACAACGTATCCTGCCCAAATCAAAACAACGCAAGGTGATCAGCAAGCACGAGATCGAAGATATTATTGCCAAGATCGCGCGCATTCCGGCACAAAATGTCTCCAGCGACGACCGCACGACCCTGAAGACGCTGGATCGCGACTTGAAAGCTGTCGTGTTTGGCCAGGACAAGGCCATTAATGCATTGACGACGGCAATCAAAATGGCGAGGAGTGGTTTGGGCAACCCGCAAAAACCGGTCGGCTCGTTCCTTTTCTCCGGCCCCACCGGCGTCGGCAAGACCGAGGTGGCGCGGCAGCTGGCCTACGCATTAGGTATTCACCTGCATCGTTTCGACATGTCTGAGTACATGGAGCGGCATGCGGTGTCACGCCTGATTGGTGCGCCACCAGGATACGTCGGGTTTGACCAGGGTGGTCTGCTGACCGAGGCCATCATCAAGCAACCCTATTCGGTATTGCTGCTGGATGAAATTGAAAAGGCTCACCCGGATATTTTTAATATCCTGCTGCAAGTGATGGATCACGGCACCTTGACGGATAACAACGGCCGCAAGGCGGATTTCCGCAACGTAGTCATTGTCATGACCACCAACGCGGGGGCCGAATCGCTTAGTAAAGCCTCTATAGGCTTCACCAAGTCGGCGCAGGCGGGTGACGAAATGGCGGATATCAAACGCATGTTTACACCTGAGTTCCGCAACCGGCTGGATGCGATCATTTCCTTCGCTGCTCTGGACCGGGATGTGATTCTGCGCGTAGTAGACAAGTTCCTAATGCAGCTTGAAACGCAGTTGCATGAAAAGAAGGTGGAGGCGATATTCACTGATGCGCTAAGAGAATATCTCGCCAGGAATGGTGTTGATCCTCTCATGGGCGCCCGCCCCATGGCACGGCTCATTCAGGACACCATACGCAGCGCCCTGGCGGATGAATTGCTGTTTGGACGTCTCGCCAATGGCGGCAGGGTGACGGTGGATATAGACACAGATAATAAGGTGAAACTTCAGTTTGAGGAAGAAACCGCTGCTGCTGTGTAAAGACAGGAGTGAAGTAGGGACAAAAAAGGCGCGGATTTCGCGCCTTTTTTACTGAACCTGACTATTTGTCAGACTTTTTGGTACTGGTTTCATACTTGAAAGACAGATTCACTCGCGCGCGATATGCGGTCACCTTGCCATTCTCGATGACCATATCAAGCTTGATTATTTCGGCAACCCGCAAATCTCTCAAGGTTTTTGACGCCACCTTGACAGCATTCTTGGCGGCATCCTCCCAGGATATCTTGCTGGTTCCGACGATCTCTGTTATTCGATAAATGCTATCTCCGGCCATGACCTTTCTCCTTTTTCCGTTAGCCCATCACGCCAGGCACGACGACATATGCTCGGCACACCAACCCGCCTACTTACGTAAGTTTATGTTTAACCCTGGTAAATTGCAATCAAGATTACCGTTAGATTTGTGGGGTCGAGAGGGCGCGGTGCGGGGAGTGGCAACAGCAGTGTCTAACCTGCGAAAACCCGCTTGGTAATGTACCCAAGCGCTTCCTCCACCTGATCAACAAGAATGAGGCATAGCTCGCCCGCTTTCAGGCTGGCAAAGGCGGTATCGATGGCCATGAACTCGCCGCGAATTTCCTTGACGTCCCGCGTGCGCTTCGCATTCTCCAGACCTTGCCGCAACAGGCCAAGCACTTCTCCATCGGCGCGGCCACGCTGGCATTGATCCTGATAAAGCACCACCTCGTCGAAGGCGTCGCCAAGAATCTCGGTTTGCTGACGGATATCTTCGTCGCGACGGTCTCCCGCGCCGCTAATGACGACCGAGCGTCGCTTGGCTGGCATGCTATCGATGGCATGCACAAGTGCCCGGATGGCATCGGCATTGTGGCCATAGTCGGCAATGAGTGTGGCACCACGGTGACTGAAGAGATTGAAACGGCCTGGTGCGGTTTGCATGTTGCTGACAAAAGCGGCCAAACCGGCACGGATAACCTCCCAATCCAGCCCAAGCGCCCAACCTGCCCCCGCGGCAGCCATCGCATTATCGATCTGGAATGCAATAGTGCCATTCTGCGTGACAGGAACCCCACCCAGCGGGATCCGGTGTTCGGCATCGGCGTCCGAAGCAACAATCGAATCACCCTCGAGATAGATGACACGCTTGCCTTGTGCCCGGTGTTTGATAATTACCGGATTTTCGGGATTGCGGGCAAAAAACGTCACTGAGCCAGGGCAATGGGCTGCCATGCCAGCCACCAGAGGATCGGCTGCGTTGAGTACGGCGATGCCTGTACCCGGTGTCACGTTTTGCACAATGACTCTTTTGACAGCGGTCAAATCCTCCACCGTATTGATATACGAGAGACCCAGGTGATCGCCCATGCCGATGTTGGTCACCACTGCCACATTGCAGCGATCGAACCCCAGTCCCTCGCGCAATAGACCACCACGCGCTGTCTCGAATACTGCAGCATCAACGTCAGGATGGAGCAGCACTTTTTTTGCGCTCTTCGGGCCGCTGCAATCGCCGGTATCGATACGCTGACCATCGATGTAAACACCGTCGGTACTGGTCATGCCAACACGCAGGCCTTGATAATCCAGGATATTGGCGATCATGCGAACGGTGGTGGTCTTTCCGTTGGTACCACTCACGGCAACAACCGGGATGCGTGCATCATCGCCATCCTTGAACATGTTGGCGATGATTGCTTCTCCCACCGCGCGTGCCTTGCCGTACGAAGGCTGCAAATGCATACGAAGACCCGGGGCAGCATTAATCTCGATGACGGCGCCTTGTTCTTCCAGCGGATTCGACACACTATTGCAAACAACATCGATGCCGCAGATGTCCAGACCGATCATTTGCGCGGCGGCTTCCACGCGCGCGGCAAGCTCGGGATGAACATCATCCGTCACATCGGTAGCCGTTCCGCCAGTCGAAAGATTGGCGTTATTCCGGAGGAAAACGCGAGTGCCCTCAGGCGGCACGGATTCCGCCGACAGGCCCTTGGTGGCAAGGTGGGCAAGCGCAATTTCATCGAGGTGGATTTTTGTCAGCAAGTTCGCGTGACCCTCGCCGCGTCGCGGATCACTATTGAGCTGTTCCACCAACTGTCCAATACTGTGCGTGCCATCACCCATAACTTCGGGCGGGTCGCGCCGCGCAGCCGCTATCAGTTTATTGCCGACAACGAGCATCCGATAGTCGTGACCCGGAATATAACGCTCCACCAGTACCTCGCCGCTAATTTCCGCCGCTATCGCGTAGGCCGCTTGCACCTGCTCCCGGCTGGTAAGATTCACACCTACGCCCTTTCCCTGATTGCCATCCTGCGGCTTGACGACCACCGCCCCCCCGATCTCGCAAGCGGCGCTCCAGGCATCCTCCGCATTCCTTACAGGCCGGCCAGAGGGAACAGGAATACCGGCGGCGCTGAGCAGCGTCCGGGTCAACTCCTTATCCTGCGCAACCGACTCGGCCACGGCCCCCGTCAGACCGGTTTCAGCGGCTTGGATACGCCGCTGCTTACTGCCCCAGCCAAATTGCACCATACTCCCGTCGGTCAAACGGCGAAAGGGGATGCCGCGTGCGACAGCGGCGCTGACAATTGCGCCCGTGCTCGGCCCGAGGCGTATTTCTTCGTTCAGTGCGCGCAAACGGCCCACCGCATCGCCCAAGTCGAAGGCAGTATCCTCGGCCGCCGCACGGCACAGGATTTGTGAGAGTTCGGCGGCGAGTCTGCCTACCGCCTCTTCGCTGTACTCGACAACTACCTGATAAATGCCGGTTTCCAGCGTCTCCATGGTGTGGCTAAAAGTCACCGGGCACCCGGCTTGCACTTGCAGGCCAAGCATGCCGCGTTCGAATGCATGCGCCATGGTCAAAGTGCCATGATAGGCTGGCCGGAGCAGATCGACTTCCGGAAATCGCTCCCGCAGCCGATCCAGAAATCCCGGTAGTCCGCCAGGATGGCACCCGGTTTCGCTGCAGGAAACAATGGCTTCTATCGCCGTATGGCGGCTCCACAAATTGGGCCCGCGCAATGCGCGGATGCGTGATACTTTCATTAACAGCTCTCCTGTTTTATTCATTCGGAAGTATTGATTCTGCAGCAAGTATTTTTCTGTCTTGAATGCCAGAAAAATTTTCAATTCCGCTACGTATGAGAGCAGGCGGGATTCCCAGCGCCCAGGCGGCGCCTACTGCAGCCAGTACATTCTCGATCTCGGGCGTTGCCTGTCCCCCTTGCGTAACGGGTATGTCAGCCAGCTTGGCCAGCGTTATTTCACTGGACCCGGTAACGAGCAGAATGTTGCCGTCACGAGTGATCACAGCCCGGTTGCTCTGTACATGCCCCACACTTTCCGTGCCACTTGTGCGATGCGTGGCGATGACTGGCAGCTCAGCGTCAAGGCTGAAGTAAATCACCTCACCGTTACACAGCGCAGCCATCTCGACAAGCATCGGCTCCCTGGCATTCAGTATCGCCGCACCGGACGGCAGCACTACGTCCACCTGAGTGCGCAGCACATCGAAAACTTGTTTGGGTGTCGCGATATCGTGGCGGCCATAATGGCGGCTTACATCAACATTGGTAATGATGCCGACTCGACACCAATCATAAGCCAGACCCTCACCCAGAATACTGTCGCCGCCGTTCTCAAAAACCGCCGCTTCGATTGAACGATTCATCAGAATATTGTTGACCGACTTCCAATTGGCGTGATCGCCCTTATGAACCTGCCTCGAGCCGAAATAAAATCCGTCGCCGCAAGCAAGCCCCGTATGCTGCCCTGTAAGCGCAAGCAACTGTGCGACAAGATGCGCTACGGTAGTTTTACCGTAACTGCCGGTGATTCCTACAACCGGAATACGGCCATCGTTATCATCTGGAAAGAGATGATTGACGATGGCTTTGCCCACCGGGCGAGGGGTACCCACGGCGGGTTTAATGTGCATCAGCAGGCCGGGGCCGGCGTTGACTTCGACAATGGCCCCACCTTGGCCGGCGAGTGGCTGCGAGATATCCCTGGCAACAAGATCAATGCCGGCAATATCCAGTCCAACAATACGGGCTGCGAGTGAGGCGGCGGCGGCAATACTCGAATGCACCTCGTCAGTGACGTCGAAAGCATGATTGCCGTTACGCTGAATCAGGATTTCGAGTCCGGCGGGCGGTATCGAGTCAATGGTAAAGCCTTGACGGGCGATCTCCATTATGGTTACGCCATCTATGCTGATCAGGTTGAGCGGATGATCCTCGGTTGCTCCACGGCGCGGATCGGAATTGATCTGGTGAGCGATCAACTCGCGGATGGTTGACTTGCCATCGCCGGTAACCGACACCGAGTCGCCCCGGTTCGCGGCGACAAGCCGGCCACCAACGACCAGCAAGCGATGTTCGGTGCCCGGAACAAAGCGTTCAACCAGAACACCGCTACCTTGCGCCAAGGCTGCATGATAGGCCGGCTCGATCTCTTCGCGCGTAGTCAGTTCAATAAAGACTCCGCGCCCGTGGTTTCCGTCACAGGGTTTGATGACGACCGGCAAACCGATGTCCTGCGCCGCCTCCCAGGCATCTTCGGCGCCATTGACGAGGCGGCCTTCAGGAACGGGAACCCCGCAGGAGCGGAGCAACGACTTGGTCAGATCCTTATCGCGCGAGATGCTTTCCGCAATCGCCGGGGTACGGTCGGTTTCGGCTGTCCAGATGCGCTGGCTGCGCGCACCATAGCCGAGCTGCACCAGATTGCCCTTGGCGAGGAGGCGGATGAAAGGAATGTTGCGGTTGGTGGCGGCCTCCACGATACATGCGGTTGATGGCCCAAGCCAGAGCGAATCGACCATATCGCGCAAGCGCTCGATGGTCTCCTTGACATCATAGGTAGGCTCGTTGCCGGCCGGCTGGTGCTCCATGGCAGCCAGCACCAGCTCACGAGCCGCGAATAAGGCATTGCGCGCAATACCCTCATGCCAGGCGCTTACGGTAACCTTGTAAACACCGCGCCGCGAAGTTTCACGAGCCCTGCCGAAACCGCCGGACATACCCGCCAAGTTTTGCAATTCGAGCGTCACGTGTTCGAGAATGTGGCCTGGCCAAGTACCTTCCTTGAGCCGGCGGAGGAAGCCACCTCGTTCTCCATAGCTGCAGCGGTGTTCGATCAGCGAGGGAAGCCAGGAAGACAAACGTTCATAAAACCCTGGAATGGTATCGGATGGAAAATCTTCGAGCTTACCGATATCGACGATTGCCTCAAGGGCCGGACGGCAGGTCCAGATATTGGGCCCATTCAAATGCCGTATCTCGAGAAATTTAATATCCCATTTATCAACATGGTCAGTATGCGTACGCTTCTTATTCGGTTGGACCAGCATAGAATTGCGCAAGACGTGGATGGAAACTGGATTAAACGCGGTTCGCATGAAATGGTTTACAGCTTCAGTAAATTAATCCTGCGATACATCGATGGGTCCTGAAAAAATTCCGGATGATCATTCATATTGAATTCTTCCAGCCGTGCTTGGGACAGGCTGTCATTCGACAGCCTGTCCGGTTTGCAGAATTGATTTATTGTTGGCTAATGCGACCCTCGTGCCGCATATCGTTTTGACAAGCTCAACTTCACCATCTTGCTGGCCCAAATGCTGTCGAGAAAATTTGAATATTCCCTGGTGATATGGTTGCTTGCAGTTTATAAAGACTCAGGGATGACTTGGATGCAGTACGCAAGCCAGCAGGTAAACAACGATCTAAGCATGCGTCATGCCAGCTCACTTTACTCTTATAAAACAATCGACTGACTAAAATGGCTTTATGAGATCAGGGTAAGAGTGTCGTCATTTATTGACACGGAATTATCAAGCCAATATCAACTAATTGAATTTTAAAGAATATTTTTTGTCTCCGGATGGAGACAGAGCGATAATCGATCAAACAGGCGTTAGCAAAAGGACCAGATCGTGGTTCTTTCAAGCAATCCGGCCACCATCAATTATCGCCAGTTATGAGATTGGAATGCGACGGGCTGCTAGAGGAACCGATCCAGAAGCTTGCGGCTGTGAGAATCGAGTGCAAAACGATCTCGTATGAGGAACTGAATGCCGTGACTGTCCGCAATCAACAATGCCGGTGGGGTGAGGCGGCGAATATCTTCCTCGCCTTTGAGAACAAAGGATGTGCTGCCCCGATCCGTTTCCACCCGCCAGGTACTCGGCGTGACGAAACTCGATACGTCATTAATACACTTGATTTCGGGAATGAACTCGCGGCTGGCCAGGTCGGCCTCGACCAGCATACGCAGTCCATCCGGCAAATCGCTCAACCGGTCGATCCACGCCACCTCATGACCATGCTGACCGATCAGTGCAATGCCATAATCCGGGGCAGTGATCGGGAATGCGCGCACGGGAATGATCCCCTCGTGCGTCTCGCCATCCATTTCGGTAAGCACCAGCCGCCCGAAGGCATTCCGGCTTAGCTGGTAGTCAGGCTTATCGATCATTCGCGTCCATCCTCGGTTTTGCGATCAACATCCGGTCTGCGCAGGTCGTCCTCGGTATCGACGTTGCGTGCCTGCGCCTGGTAAAGGCTGTAATAATGACCTTCCTGCGCCATCAGCTGGGCATGATTGCCAGTCTCGATGACGCTGCCACGGTCCAGCACGATCAGCCGGTTGGCATCGCGCAAGGTGGAAAGACGATGAGCGATGGCGATAGTTGTACGTCCACGCACGAGATTTTCGAGTGCTCTCTGGATTTCTTTTTCGGTGGTGGTATCGACTGAGGAAGTGGCCTCATCAAGAATCAGAATACGGGGATCAATAAGTAGCGCACGGGCGATGGATATGCGCTGCCGTTCACCTCCGGAAAGAGCCTGTCCGCGCTCACCGACCAGAGAGTCGTAGCCATGTGGCAGACGCAGGATGAACTCATGGGCATGGGCGGCACGAGCCGCGGCAACAACTTCCTCCCGCTTCGCATCCGGTTTACCGTAAGCAATGTTCTCGGCGATCGTTCCAAAAAACAGGAAAGGTTCCTGAAGCACCAGGCCGATGTGCTTTCGGTATTCGGCGACCGGCAGCGAACGGATGTCCACTCCATCCAGCAAAATTGCGCCTTCGGTGACATCATAGAAACGGCAGATCAGGTTGACAAGTGTGCTCTTGCCCGAGCCGCTGTGCCCCACAAGGCCGATCATTTCGCCTGGCTCGATGGTGATGCTGATGTCTTGCGTCACGCTACGGGTACCATAACGGAATCCGACGCCACATAGCTCGATACGTCCGTTGACGACAGGCAGATGCAGGGGGTGTGCAGGCTCAGGAACACTGGAAACGTGATCGAGGATTTCGAAGATGCGTTTGGTGCCGGCCGCCGCTTTCTGCGTGAATGAGACAATGCGGCTCATCGAATCGAGGCGCAGATAGAAACGGCTGATATAAGCAAGAAAGGCCGTCAGCACGCCAACCGTAATCTCGTCTTTCGATACCTGCCAGATACCAAATACCCACACCACGAGCAACCCGACTTCGGTCAGCAGGGTCACGGTGGGCGTGAACAACGACCACACTTTGTTCACCCGATCATTGATCTCCCGATTACGGTCGTTCGCTGCGCGAAAACGCGCCGCCTCGCGCTTCTCCTGCGCAAATGCCTTGACTACGCGTATGCCGGGGATGGTGTCGGCAAGCACGCTGGTGACTTCGGCCCAGACACGGTCAACCTTTTCAAATCCGTTGCGTAATCTATCGCGTACCAGATGGATCAGCCAGGCGATGATTGGCAGCGGCATCAGGGTTACCAGTGCGAGCCAGGGGTCGATCGAAACCAGGATGATAATCGTCATTCCGATCATCAGCACGTCGGTAGCAAAATCCAGCAAATGCAGCGACAGAAAGATGTTGAGGCGATCGGTCTCCGAGCCAATGCGCGCCATCAGATCGCCAGTGCGCTTTCCGCCGAAATAGGCGTGCGAGAGTTTGAGGAGGTGTTCGTAGGTGGCCGTGCGCAGATCGGCGCCGATGCGTTCGGAAACCCGCGCCAGCATGTAGGTTCGCGCCCAGCCCAGCCCCCACGCCATAATTGCGGCGCCGAGAAGACCGGTGAGATAAAACACGACAAGACCGGTATCGATCGGCTTGCCGTTCTGATAGGGAATCAGCACGTTATCCATCAGCGGCATGGTCATGTAGGGAGGTACCAGCGTCGCCGCCGTACTGCCCAGTGTCAGCAAAAAACCCGTAAGCAACTGCCATTTATAGGGTTTGGCAAAACGCCACAAACGAAACAGGGTCCAGGTCGAGGGCGGCCTATGTATTTCCGTTCTGCACGCCATGCACGCTTCGTCCCCTGGCAAGAGCGGAGCATCGAGTATCCGCTGGCATTTGGGGCATACACTATCCACGGATGGCTGCGGCGGCTCCCCGGTAAGCTGGTAATCCAGTTGCTCCGTAAAGTGTTCGATCAGGCGCCCGGCCAGAGTGTCGCCACCGAGGGTGTAGCGCCAGCAGGCAAATCGTGAATCCGCGTCGACAAGTTCGAGGCTACCAACGCCGGAATAATCATGATGAATCAGCTTCAGCCCAGGCTGGTAAACCCACTTCTGCCAAGCCGCACCTTCCTGATTCGTGCCTGGACTCGCCAATAGGCGCCGATTGGTCACAACCACCAACCCGGAAGCAAAATGAAGTTGCGCATCAAGATCGGTTTCCAGCCAGGCAAGCACCTTTTCTTCAGCGAAAAGCTGCGACTCAACCTGCGCAGCCCAGGCGGAAGGCAGCGTTGGCGACACAACGCGGGACAAGGCGCTGACGGAGGAAATAGAAGGAGACTCAAGGTCTGTCATCGTTGAAATTGACTGCTCATTTCAAAATCACGCTTGCGAACCGGTAAACAATTGCGCTGCATGCATTCATCGCACGCTCAAGCCGTTAAGAGTGATCTTCATGCAACTAAATACCGGGCATGGTATACCTTTGTCGGAGCATGTGAGTGTATTTGCATTCACATCCTCAAGCTTTACTTGACGGTGGCGTTCTTGTTCCCAGGATAGCGCCAGCCGTCACGGCCCCCAACCCTGCCAACGCGAGTAAGGAGAGCGGTTCGCCGAGAAGAGGTACGGCGGCGAGCGCCGATATGACAGGTACAAAGGCCATCAGCAACGCGACCGTTTGGGAGCCAAGGCGATGCACCGCAAAAGTGTAGAACAGCATCGCGATGAAGACCACCAGCACGCCCTGATATATTGCCTGAAGGGCGATTTCACCAGCGGGCGCCTGCCCAAGTGTACTGGGAAGAAACAACCACCAGACTGGCAGGTAAACGACGGCGCTACCCAATGTGGTGGCTACCGTCGCGGCAAGCGGCTGTATCGGATAGCGACCCAGCAGCAGGGTAAATATCGCCCACGAGGATGAGCCACAGAGAAAAAGGAGATCACCAAGAATCTGCGGACGAGTGAGTTGCGGACCGCGCGTGAATGAATCGGCTGCTGTCAATACGATACCGGCAAAAACAATGGCAAGCGCAATGCGTTGCCGCCCTAATGGTTTTTGCCCAAGCCATAGCCATGCAATGATGGCTGTCTCGAAAGGCAATGCGCCGGGCAACAGCACCGAAGCATGTGCAGCGGGCGTCATGCGAAAGGCCGCGTAAACGACAATCGCATATCCAATGCCGCCAAACAACGTAAACAGCATGATCACCTTGAGTGGCGGCAGTATTATTCGTGGTAGAAAGAAGACCGCGATCAGCGCGCCAACCCCAAAACGCAGCGACGTGATATCCCAGCTGGTAAGGGTGCCGATACCGCCATGACGCGTGACAAGAATGAAGCCAGTCCAGATGCATATAGTGACGAAAACCGCCATCCAGCCGCTTTGGGAATGTAACGCCGTATTCATGTATGCCGGCACGCAAGGACCTGAAATTTAAAAACCATGACGGGGATGAGGTTCCGGGATCACGGTGCTTTTGCAGGACTTTATCGAGAATAACAATCTATGCCGCTGGGGCAAACCCAAATCCGGATAAGTCCGCAAGACGAAGCGCAAGCAAAAAAAAGTCATCACGACATGTATTGCACACTCCGCTCCACTCAACTGCCGGACTTAGGATGACAGGTAAGGAATATTTGCTGAAAATGGGATAAAGGGGACGTGGCGGCTTGGCAATAAATATAGACTTGCAGGAATATCCCCTTAAGCCGGTATCATCCCTTGTCCGGCTCCCCGCTCCGCTTGCCTGATATTTTCGAGGGCTGCCTCGATGATATGGCGCGGTACGCCAATATTCATGCGCATGAAGCCACTGCCTGTTTCGCCGAACAGTGTTCCGGGACTCATGCCCACGCCGGCTTCATGCACGAAGAAATGCCTCAATTGCGCATCATTTATTCCCAATCGGGCAGTCAGCGCACGGCAATCAAGCCATAGCAGGTAGGTGCCCTCCGATTCGATAAGCCGGATGTCCGGGAGATGGATGGCCAGATACTCCGCTACGAAATCCCGCGTTTGCCGGATATAGATCAGCAACTCATCCAGCCATGCCTCGCCGTCCCGGTAGGCGGCCTCGAACGCGACAATACTGAATGGATTGGATGCGCTGACGTGCATGGTATCGAACACTTGGGCAAGTGCATTGCGATTCTCTGCATCAGGCACGATCAGAGCGGAAAGATTCAAGCCGGGGATATTGAACGTCTTGCTGGGTGCGACGGCGGTTACAATATTCACGCTGTTTTCGGCCGATGCCTCTGCCAGCACGGAAAGTACATGGTGTTTATTTCCCGAATAGATCAGATCAGCATGGATCTCATCCGAGAATATCACCAGATCGTGCTTCTTCGCTATCCGCAGAATGTGTTCCAGCTCCCGCTTATTCCACACCCTGCCGACCGGATTATGCGGCGAACATAGCAATAGCAGGCTTGCTTCCGCCGCACATTGCTCCAGATGGTCAAAATCCATGGTGTAACGGTTGTTCCCCAGGCGCAATGGATTATGTACCAGTCGTCTGCCGGTACCGGTGACGGCCCAGAAAAAGGGAAAATACACGGGTGGTTGCACGATGACCGGCTCGCCCGCCTCGGCAAAAGCCATAACAGCGGCATACAGCGATGGGACCACACCTGGACACATCACGATCCACTCGCGCCGCACGTCCCAGCCATGGCGGCGCCTCAACCAGTCCATCAACGATTCGTACAGACTCTCCGGATAAACGGTATAGCCATACACCGGATGCGCAGCGCGTTTCGCAAGCGCCTGGGTCACAGCCGGCGGCGCGGCAAAGTCCATATCCGCTACCCATAGCGGAATGACCTCCGCTGCGCCAAACATGCTTTGCCGACCGTCATATTTGAGACTGGCGGTACCGGTGCGATCAATGTCGCGGTTGAAATCATGGCGGGAAACATCATTGCCACTCAAGCAATTCTCTCCCACATCGTCATTTCCGAGAGCGTGTGCTGGAATTTCCGCCGGGTTTCACGGATAACAAATGGCACTTCCTGCGGGCCTTGAATCAGCTTGAAATGATTGCCGAGAATTTCTTTCAGGCCATCCAGAGTACTGAAGCTTTCGCCGTCCCGCTTGAATCCGCCAATCCATGCTTCCTTTTTTGTATGCTCCTCCAGCCACGTATAAGGCGAGGCAATCATCAGCAATCCCCCCAGGTTAAGCCTTGTATGAATAGTCGAGAGGAGTTTGGCCGGATCATAAAGACGATCGATCAGATTGGCCGCGAGGATCAAGTCAAAGCCGCTGAAAAGGGTTTTGAGATTACAGGCATCGCCCTGGTAAAACCTTACTTTATGCTTGACAGCATCCAGGCCAAGACCCGTCAGGGTACGCTCCTTATAAAAAACGAGATCACCCTCATCCGTCAGCGTATAGCGCAGCACGCCCTGCCCCGCAAGCTGGACGCCCTGGCCGATGAAACGGGCAGAGAAGTCGATGCCGGTCACATCGTCGAAATGCCGCGCCAGTTCGAAAGTGGCCCGTCCGGAAGCACACCCAAGATCGAGCGCCTTATGAGCCGGCTTGTCCCCCATGGCGGCGATCGCCAGTTCAGCCAACGCCTTCGGAAAGTTGGGAACCCCAAAATATTCATCCCCATAATGAAACTCGGCATACTCCGAAAGCAGTTTATCGGTTTCGTAGTGAGAGTCCTGCTGAACGGCGGGCGCGTCGGCCACCACGTAGCGAAACCCGGTATGCTGAAAGAAATGACGGCGAAAGGCATAACGCGCACTCTTGAGCGACTCGTTGCCACATGAGATCCATGAGCCTCCCTTCATGAGGTTATGCCGCCCATCGAATGTGGGTGTGGTGAAATCGTCGTAATGCGGATGAATGTCAAAGCCCTCGAAGGGATAAATCGGCGTTTCGGTCCATTGCCAGACGTTGCCGGCCACATCATAGAATTCTCCTTGCGGAAATTCATTGACGGGATGGCTGGAGGCAGAGTAGTCGAGATGAATATTGGCGGCTGCCGGCTCCGTGTGCGGGATCTCCGACAACCCGGCTACGTCATAAAGCCGATACCATTCATCTTCTGTCGGCAATCTGAACGGCTGACCGGTTGCGGCGGCTTTCCAGTTGCAAAAGGCCTTGGCCTCATGATAGTTCACCTCCACCGGCCAGTCCCAGGGCATGGGTATTTCTTCGGTCATCAAGCGCAGCCGCCACTCGCTGCCATGTCTGATCCAGAAAGTAGGGTAGCCCGCGCAAGTATGCCGTTGCCACGCACGGCCTTCTTCTTCCCAGCAACTTTCCATGCCATAGCCATTGGCCTCGACGAAAGCCAGAAACTCCTGATTGCTCACCAGGTATTTTCCAGCCTGGAATGCCGCAACTTCCGCTATATGACGGCCATATTCATTGTCCCATCCGTAGACAGGATCGGCCTTGCTTTTGCCCAGCGAAACCACACCCGCCGGCACATGGATCAACTGATTTTGTGGTGCTGGGCCGGATTTGCGGCAAGGTTCCCATGCGGGATGTGGCTTGACGTATTCAAGTGCGTGCTGCCGGATGAGGACCGAAGAAGTTTCCAGATGAATACGCTCGTGCTCGATCCCCATCAGAATGGTCCACCAGGGATTATCCCAGCCAATCGGCAAAGTCAGCGGCACTTCGCTGATGAGCCGGTCGACGGTGCTGCGAATGGTGTTGCGATAGATACGCACTTCATCAACAGACGGCCAGTCGTAATGAGCAGTGTTCAGATCATCCCAGCTCATCTCATCGACCCCGACCGCGAACATCGATTCCAGTCTGGGGTTGATTCTCTCCGTAATCAGGCCCGCGAGCAGCAATTTATTGGCAAAGAAGGTTGCCGTGTGACCGAGGTAGAAAATCAGCGGATGCCGCAACGATATCGGTTTCCTGAAATAGGCTTCATCGCCATGCAGCATTTCGAAAAGCTGCTCGTAACGATCCAGTGTGGCATGAAAATAGGCACGTATCTCCTCACGCTTTGCGGCGACATCCCCACCGGATAGCATGGGACTTCGTTGGAAAAGCAATTTTGGCATAGAGCGCATAGGACTAATTTTCAGACTTTTTGAAAGCAGGTTGGACAGGCATTATAACTTTTCGTGCGTTCAAATTCACATTCAATCCAAGTACAAGCTGTCTCAATAAAAAAAGTAACCGGCGGAGTCTGACCGGAGAACATATTGCCTCAAATTATGGGTAACTAGATTTGGAGGCCATAGCTACCGGAATCATGGACTTATGCGGTGTATTAGACCAGCCCGAAGCGACTAAGCAGGCATTGTCTGTCAGATTCGATTGCGGTGACGGAAGTGAGCTCCATAATTTCCTTCGCACCGCATTCTATCGCCCCCGCAACCAAAACCGCCTTCACCCGTTCTGAGCCATGATGGCGCGCTCATTGGCTAGTTTCTAGCGCACCGGCGCGCGAGATAATCAACTGCGCTGTTCAATGTCAGGAGTTCTACATAATCTTTCTCGGGAATATCGACGCCGAGTATTTCATGCAGTCGTATGATGACATTCAGAAAATCGAAAGAATCGATATCGATCTGCTCGCGCAGCGGCCGATCTGGCGCGATCGTGGCCGGCTCCACCTCTGGCGCAATAGCGCCCAGGACATCGAAGATAACGGCTCTGATTTCCTCATGAGTGCGCGCGGTCATTGCAATTGCTCCGGTTTCTGCAACAGCCTGTCGAGCGCGGCAAGAAACAGTCCGCCGCGGTGGCCATCGCTGGCGCGATGATCAGCCGAAAGTGTGGCAGTGGCAATTTTTCGCACAACGACCGCGCCATTTTCGATCCAAGGCCGCTCGGTCACCTTACCCAAGCCAATAATTGCGACCTGCGGCGGATAAATTACGCCGAACACGCCTTTGACGCCCTGTTCGCCCAGGCTGGTAAAGGTTATGGTAGGATCGCTCAATTCGGAACTGCGTAGCCGGCCGCTACGCACGCGGGTTATCAGATCGCGCAGATCGGACATCAATTCATCCAGCCTCTTTTTGTCCGCATCGTGAATCGCGGGTGCAACCAGACCGCCTCCCCGCATTGCAATTGCCATGCCGAGATGCACCGTCGAGGATGACTGGAACTTACCGTCAACCCAGAACCCGTTCAGCTCCGGCACTTCATGCAAAGCGAGCGCAACCGCTTTCATGAATGGAACAACGGGCAGCAGGCGCTCTGTCACGCTGCGTTTGAGATTTTCTGCATCAAGCCAGCCCGTGACGGCAGTCACATCGATATCGGTCGCGAGATAATAGTGAGGAATCTCGCGCTTCGAGCGCGACATTGCCGCAGCGATGGCACTCCTCATTTTAGCCTGCCAACCTGCTCCCTTCTCCTTGGGAGCGGGCTTCCTTACCTGAGCCGCAAGCTCCACGTCCTCGCGGGAGACCACTCCGCCGGGCTCCGCCGGTCGTACCGATGCGATATCGACACCCAGTTCTTCGGCGAGCTTGCGTGCCGACGGCGAGACCCGGACACGGGTTTCACCTTCGGCTGAAGCAGCGGCAGAAACGGGCGCCATTCGACTTGTTGGCAGTTCGACAGTGGGGTGGCCAGGTCCCGCCTCAACATGAGGAATTTCGGGTTTCCCAAATGTCTGTGCAGTTTTGGCTACACTCTCATCCGGGGCGCGAACGAATGCGAGAATTTCCCCTACAGGTACTTTGCTGCCTGTTTCCACCACAAGTTTGTCAACAATCCCCGACTCCCAGATCTCGACGTCGACCGCGCCCTTCTGGGTTTCGACCACTGCGGCAACCTGTCCGCGCTTCACTGGATCACCGGGCTTTATAAGCCAATCGACAAGTATGCCTGCCTCCATATCGGCGCCGAGCGAGGGCATACGAAATTCATACATGGCGGTTTACCGTGCGTAACGCCGCTTCAAAAATCGTATCAACCTGCGGAATGGCGGCTTGTTCAAGATGCCGTGCATAGGGAATTGGCACTTCCGCACTGCACACGCGCGCGACGGGTGCATCAAGTTCATAGAATGCTTCCTCCATCACCCGTGCCATGATTTCAGCCGCCAAACTGCCGCTCTTCCATCCTTCGTCGACGATTACCATGCGATGCGTCTTCTTAAGCGATGCAAGCACCGTCACCATGTCCAGCGGACGCAACGTGCGCAAATCGATCACTTCAGCGGCCACGCCGTTCGCCATAAGCCGTTCCGCCGCCTGTAGAGTCTTGTAAAGGCATCCACCATAAGTGACAAGCGTGAGATCGCCGCCTGGGCGGCGCACGGCCGCATGATCAATATCGACAGGCCCGGCATCCGGCGCGAGCTCACCCTCGAGATTATATAGCAGCGTATTTTCAAACATTACAACGGGATCCGGGTCCATGAGCGCCGTCCATAACATGCCGCGCGCGTCCGCCAGCGTCGCCGGCGCCACAACCCGGACGCCAGGAATGTGCGCATAAAGTCCTTCAAAACTGTGCGAATGTTGCGCCGCGAGCTGCCTGCCAGCACCGGTGGTCATGCGTATTACCAGCGGAATGCTGAACTGTCCACCCGACATATGGCGGAGGGTAGCCGCATTATTGAGAATCTGATCGAGCGCCAGCAGACTGAAGTTGCATGTCATGATTTCAACGATCGGCAGCATGCCGTTCAGGGCAGCGCCGATGCCGGCGCCAACGAATGCCGACTCCGACAGCGGCGCATCGCGTATGCGCTCCTCACCGAACTCCTGAAGCAAGCCTTTGCTCACCGCATACGTGCCGCCGTAGCGGCCGACATCCTCGCCCATCAGAAATACACGCGGATCGCGCTGCATCGCATCGCGCAGCGCCATTCGCAGCGCTTCACGATAAGTGATGCCACTTACGGCAGTGGCAGTCGCGTTGCTCGTCATGACGACCGGGGTACCGTGTACACGTCGCGTGCAAGCACCTCGACCGGCTCCCATGTGCCCGCCTCGGCAAATTCAACCGCCTGTGCGATTTCCTGCGTGACTTCTTCCTCGATCAATTCCACGTCAGCCGGCGACAACCATTTCTCGTGCATTGCGCGAACGGTAAATCCCGCAATCGGACAGCGCTGCTTCCAGCGATCGACTTCGTCCTTGCTACGGTAAAGCTCGGGGTCGAACATCGAATGCGCTCGAAAACGATAGGTGCGAAATTCGATAAAATAGGGGCCGTTGCCGCCGCGCACAAACTGCGCCGCTTCATCCGTTGCTTCCAATACCGCGAGTACGTCCATGCCATCGACACTTTTTCCCGGCACCCGATAGCTCGCTGCTTTTTCCACGAGATTGGTATTAGCCTCGGACCGCTCAAGCGCGGTGCCCATTGCGTAATAATTATTTTCGCACAGGAACAGTACCGGAACTTTCCACAAGGAAGCCAGATTCATCGATTCATGAAACTCACCCTCGGCGATGGAGCCCTCGCCGAAGAAACAGGCGGCGAGCCCTGTATGATGCTGCATTTTTTGCGCAAGCGCATAGCCGGTTGCCAGCGGAAATTCGCCTCCGACAATCGCATTGCCACCATAAAATTTTCTCGCGGCAGCGAATAAATGCATGGATCCGCCCCGTCCGTGCGAGCAGCCTTCGACTTTTCCGTACATCTCCGCCATGATCTCCCGGGCGGGAATGCCGCGTGCCAGCGCATGCCCGTGTTCCCGGTACGTGGCAAATATGGCGTCTTCCGGCCGCAATGCCCGCATGGCCCCCGTAGCGACGGCCTCTTCGCCGATATACAGATGCAAAAAACCGCGGATTTTTCCTGCGCTGTATAATACTGCCGACTTTTCCTCAAAGCGGCGGATCCGCACCATTCCATGAAGTAGCGCACGGGCGAGCTTTGCATCAGGCATCACGCACCGCTCTCCAGTGTCGAGATGTCACCTTCGGGCAGCCCGAGTTCGCGCGCCTTGAGTAGCCTGCGCATGATCTTGCCGCTGCGCGTTTTAGGAAGGCTTTCAACAAAATCGATTTCCTTGGGAGCGACTGCCGCGCCAAGTCGCTTGCGCGCGAAGCCGAGCAGTTCGCGCCGTAATGCCTCACTTGCCACATAGCAGGGTTTAAGCGCAATAAATGCTTTGACTGTTTCAAGCTGCATCGGATCCGGCTTGCCGATGACACCCGCTTCGGCCACCGCCGGATGCTCCATCAACGCGCTTTCGACTTCGAACGGACCAATCAGATGGCCCGAGGATTTGATCACGTCATCGGCGCGTCCGACGAACCAATAGTAGCCATCTTGGTCACACTTCGCGAGATCTCCGGTCAGGTACCACCCGTCAGCAAAACACTTGCGGTAGCGCTCATCATCGTTGAGATAGCCGCGAAACATTGACGGCCAGCCGCGCTTCAGCGCGAGTTCGCCTTGGACATCCGGCGCCGTGATGATCTCAATGGCCTCTCCTCCGCAGCGTTTGACAATCGCAGCCTTGATGCCCGGAAGCGGCTTACCCATGGAACCTGGCTTGATATTCATCGCCGCATAGTTGGCGATCATGATGCCACCTGTTTCCGTTTGCCACCAGTTGTCATGGATTGGAAGTCCGAATGCATCCAGTCCCCACTGAACAGCTTGCGGATTCAATGGCTCGCCCACGCTTGCGATAAAGCGGAGTTGGGGAAATTCATGTTGGCGCACAGACTCTGCACCCCCCTTCATCATCATGCGTACGGCGGTCGGCGCCGTATACCACACGCTGATCTTTTGTTCCGCCAGAATGGAATACCAGCGCTCCGCATCGAAATCTCCCTCGTCCACGATGCTGGTGATACCGTTGGTGAGCGGCGAAATGATCCCATACGAGGTGCCGGTGACCCAGCCCGGATCGGCCGTGCACCAGAAAATGTCCTCGGCATGAAAATCGAGCGCGAGCCTGCCGGTCATGTCATGCGCAACCACAGCGCCGTGTACGTGAACGGCCCCCTTGGGCTTGCCCGTGGTACCGCTCGTGAAATGCAACAGCGCCGGGTCTCCGGGCGAGGTAGGCCCGATTACAAAGGCTGTACTCGCGTCTCGCAGCAACCCGGCAAGATCGAGTGTGCCAGGTATGCTATCCGGGATTTCGCTGTCATGCACCAGCAGTACATGCTTCAACTGCGGCAACCGCTCACGCAAGCCGGCAATCTTTTTCTGGTACAGGCTTGCTGTCGTCACTAGTACGCTGCCGGCGCCCAGCGTCAGCCGTGTTTGTATCGGCTCGGGCCCGAATGCCGAAAACAAAGGGCTCGCTACGCAACGCTGCTTGAGCGTCCCCAGCACAGCAATATAGAGTTCCGGAATGCGTCCAGCCAGCACGAATACACGTTCACCCGGCTGAACCCCAATCCCGGCGAGCACATTCGCAAAGCGGTTGGTTTGTTCTTCAAGCTCTTGGTAGCTGAAATCCTGCCTGGCACCGTTCCTGCCCAACCAGCGGAGCGCCAGATGTTGCCCCTGTGACCCCTTCGCGTGACGCGTGACCGCTTCATGAGCAATATTGATGCTATGGCCATCGGCCAGCCCAGCCAGTGTCTGTGCCGCAGCTTCCCAGGTAAATTCGCGATAGGTCCGCGCGTAATCGCTCATATTCGGCGCCACGCGGAAGCTGGTCAACGGCTTGGTAATGATGTTTGCTGTCATACGAGGCGGTTTTCCATTGGATGGCAGCGGCAGAAGGCCAAGGGGCCTGATGGAAATTTCAGGCTGTTTGATTCAGTCTAATCACAGACTGCCTGAACGTCAACCTGACTCGCGACTGCTTTTTATGTCGATTCCTGAAGTTCCTATACTGGTCGAGGTGGAGCCATAGTCCTATTCTGCATGGATGTATGTCGATTTCCGCCAATCACAATACAAATGATTCAAACGTGTCACGAGGAGACAGTCGAGTTTCAGCTCCAAAGCTGTCATTCACGCATATGTGACAGACCGAATCCTGGCTGACAAAAACTTCCTCTTCCGCATGCTATGTCAATCAGCGCGGAATTTTGATCAGTTTCAGCTGCAATCTGCTGATGTAACAATTTTTTATACGATTTGAGCATGGTCAGAATTCAACGCTGTTATGGAGTGGTCAAATTTGCTGCTCATTTACACGTCTGTGAATAAAAACTTGAACTTATTGAGATAATGCGTATCCTAATTAAGTCTTTTGGATTCAAGCTGTAGAATATGATACCTCTGGTTGACTCTTTTTCCTTGATATTCGATGGCCGCATACGGATCACCGTAAGCGTAAATTCATTTTTAAGGAAATAGCATGGCAACAGGTATTGTAAAGTGGTTCAACGACGCCAAAGGTTTTGGCTTTATTACACCGGATGGCGGTGGGGAAGATTTGTTTGCACACTTCTCTGCGATCAACAGTGACGGTTTCAAGTCGTTGCGCGAAACCCAGCGTGTCACTTTCGACGTGACGACCGGGCCCAAGGGTCTGCAGGCATCGAATATCAAGCCTGAATAAAATCGAGCAGAAGCAATCCGAGAACCCCGGCCAGTCCGGGGTTTTTTATGCGCGGAGAAATCAATCTAAATCCGGCAGTTAAACGGGGCGGAGTGTGCGGTCTTTGAAATGCAAGACAAGGTGCACGACGCGGAAGGGTGCGACCGCGCGGGATGTCAACACCGATTTTTTTCAAATCCGACAGACTGCCAGTGTAGTTGGACTCATTGAAGCCATTCCGAGTCTCATTGTTTATCACCCCCTCTAATTGAAACAATGTCCATGAATCACACAGCTGATAGATTAGCAACCAATTACCGCATACCTGTTGCTGCTACAACGGCTTGCTCACTTTCATGATTCCCTGATTTTCCTCGCTGGTTTTGATGGTGAATCCAAGGCGATTCATAAGTTTGAGCATTTTGTGATTGCTGTTCAATACCTCGCCCTCAATCATCTTGAGTCCCTGTGTACGAGCAGCTTCCATCAGCGAAACCATGAGCTTTTGCCCCAACCCTTTTCCTGTAACGTTGTCGGCCACCACCAGTGCAAATCTGCAGGAAACCCCATCCGGATTAATGGCGTAACGGGCGACCCCCAATGCGACTTCCGTGTCTTGTTCCCGAGTCACGGCAATCAAGGCCATCTCTCTGCTGTAATCAATTTGTGTGAGCGATGCCAGCATGGTTTCAGGGAGTTCCTGCATGACGTTCATGAAGCGGAAGTATTTTGATTCCTCGGATAGCTCGCGCAAGAATCTTTGATCCAGCTCTGCATCTTCCGGACGTATCGGGCGGATAGTGATATTGGTGCCATTGGCAAGTTGCCACTGCCTGACCAGATGGGCAGGGTAGGGACAGATGGCCATGTGCGCATAGCGGTCAATACTCGGCGGACGATATTCCACGATTACGCGCGCATCAGCAGCCAATGCGCCGTTCTCATCAAGAATGAGCGGATTGATATCCATCTCTTTAAGCAGTGAAAGTTCGCAGGCCATCTCCGAGACGCGCAGCAATACATCCTCCAACGCCTCGATGTTTGCCGGAGCCATTTGACGGAATGCACCCAGCATCCTGAAAACAGGGGCCTCCCCAATCAGCTCTCTTGCGAGGAATCTGTTCAACGGTGGCAAGGCGACTGCGCGAAGGCCCATGATTTCGACTGCGGTCCCGCCCGAGCCGAAAGTAATCACTGGCCCGAATGCCGGATCACTAGTCACGCCTATCATCAGCTCACGCCCATTCGGCTTGACGATCATCGCTTCCACAGAAATACCGTCCAGATGCGCATCAGGATAATTGCGCCGTACGGTATCCTGAATGTGCTGGTAGGCGGCGCGAACTTCATGCGCATCATTTAAATTGAGCATTACCCCCCCCACATCGCTCTTGTGGGTAATATCATGCGAATTGACCTTCATTGCTACAGGAAACCCCAACTGCTGTGCAATCAGGAGCGCCTCGTTGGGCGAGCGGGCGATCATGGTTTTAGCGACAGGAATATGGAAAGCCGACAACAAGGCCTTGGATTCCATTTCCGTCAACACCTTGCGGTGTTCCTGCATGGCTCCCTCGATGATCAGCCGCGCACCTTCCACATCCGGCGCGACATGGTGGGAGAATGAGCCGGGCATTTGACGCAGTAATCGTTGATTACGGTAGTAGGTGGAAAGATGGGAGAATACCTCCACCGCCGGCTCAGGGGTACGGAAGCAGGGAATCCGGGCTTTGGCGAAGGCATCCCGCGCTGCCGCGACCTGCGTTTCACCCATCCAGCAGGCCAATAGCGGTTTGCAGCCATTGCCGGAAAGCGCGATCAGAACCTGCGCGGACTCCAGCGGCCGGGACATTGCCTGCGGCGTGAGTATGGCCAGCACCCCATCCACATTTTCATCTTCCAGACAAGCTTTGACAGCGTGATGGTAGCGATCTGCCTGAGCATCGCCAATAATATCCACCGGATTGTCGTGCGGCCAATTCGGCGGCAGATATTGATTGAGATACTCAACCGTGACATCCGACAACGCCGCCATGGGAAGCCCCAGGTCAGCGGCACGGTCAGTCGCCATTACACCTGGGCCGCCGCCATTCGTGACAATAGCAAGCCGGTTGCCGACGGGACAGAATCCGCATGATAGTGCCTTGGCCGCAGTGAAGAGCTGTGTGATGGTCTGTACACGCACCGCGCCTACCCGGCTGACTGCTGCGTTGAACACATCATCCGCACCCACCAGCGATGCGGTATGTGATAGCGCCGCCTTGGCGGCCGCCGCATGGCGGCCGACCTTGACCAGAATCACCGGTTTGCTGCGTGCAGCGGCCCGCAGCGCACTCATAAAACTGCGTGCGTTGCGAATGCCCTCAATGTACATCAAGATGCTGTGAGTGCGGGCGTCGGACACCAGATAATCAAGAATCTCGCCAAAATCCACATCCGTCGATGACCCCATCGACACGATGCTGGAAAACCCCACGCCATTGCTTTGCGCCCAATCCAGAATCGCGGTACACAACGCGCCGGATTGGGAGACAAACGCGATGTTGCCGCTATTCGCGCCACCCCGGTTGAACGTGGCATTTAGCCCGATAGGGGGGCGCATGATACCCAGGCAGTTCGGACCAATTAAACGAACCCCATAAGAGCGGGCGGTTGCCAGCAATTCCTCCTCCAACACCGCACCGCCATAACCGCCTGCACCCAAGCCGGCAGTAATAATAATCGCCGCTTTCACACCCTGGATGCCGCAACTTTCGATAATGCCCAGCACCGTCTGTGGCGGCGTTGCAATGACTACCAGCTCAACCGGCTCGCTAATTTCCGCAATCGAAGCGTAGGCGCGCTTGCCCTGTACTTCGGGGTGTTTCGGGTTGATCGGGTAAAGTGTGCCCTGAAAACCACTTCTCAACATATTTTCAAACACAACCTGGCCGACCGAATCGGGTCTGTCACTTGCACCGAATACGGCAACAGACTTGGGGGTAAAAAGGGAATTAAGGTAGTGTTTACTCATGATTTATAAACTGTTCCCATTCAGGCAGATGAGTCTCCGAATAAAGTTTTCTCAACAAATCCAGGGATGCCTCCAGATTGGAGGCCGCTTCTGAACTGAGCGGTTCCCCCAGTTCGAAACGCTCGCCCCGAACCTCGAGAAGATAAGCGGGAGGCGGATTGCCGTAAAGCTCCCGGTAAGTATGCAACACCGCCATAGGGGTCATGGCGTGGGAGGTGTAATTCGTATCCTTTCGCGCATGCAGGCGCGTAAAGGCGTAAGGTGCCGTACATGAGACGCTGGCATCAATGAACAATACCTTCTCGCGGTTTTTCAGATCGAGCGCATGCTCCACCTGGAGCTGGAAGTCGGTGAGAAATTCGACATGCGGGAGCTTAAGCGTCTCCAGATACTCCAGCAGCAGGGGTCCAAGCGCATCGTCGCCCCGGCTGGGGTTGCCGTAGCCGAAGATCAGCAGCGGCAGCGGAGCCGTCAAGTTCGATACCGTCCGTCGGAATCCTTGACCAGGCGCTGTATCATTGCGCCTTCCACATCCATCAGTTCCACCTCCAGCGGCATTTTGCCGACGGCATGGGTAGCGCAGGAAAGACAGGGATCGAATGCACGGATCGCCACTTCGATGTAATTGAGCAGGCCCTCGGTGAGTTGCTCGCCATCCAGATATTGCAGCGCCACCTGGCGTATCGCTTCGTTCATGGCCTGGTTATTGTGAGTGGTAGCAACGATCAGATTGGCGCGTACGATTTGCTCGTCCTCGTTGATGCGGTAGTGGTGGATCAGTGTGCCGCGCGGCGCCTCGATCACGCCTACGCCCCGCAACTGTCGCTCCCCGATGTTCACCAGATCATCGCTCAGCAGATCGTCGTCATGCAGCAACTCCTGTATGACTTCAGCGGCATGCAGCATCTCGATCATGCGCGCCCAATGAAAGGCCAGGGTAGCTTGGGTCGCGCTGCCCCCGCCAAATTCCTTGAAAACCTTGCGCTCCGCATCTGCCAGAGACGTCGGAATGAAGTCGCAATTATTGACCCGCGCCAGCGGCCCCACGCGGTACCAGCCTTTTTCCCTGCCATGCGAACGTATGAAGGGGAATTTCATGTAAGACCAGGATTTCACTTCTTCGTGAATGTAGTCCCAATAGTGGCTGTATTCCACATGATCAAAAATTGTCTCGCCATGTTCGTCCCTGGCACGCAAGCCGCCATGGTATAGATCCATGGCCCCATCCTCCCGCACCAGGCTCATGAAACTGGAGCGGTAGGAACCAAAGCCGTTATGAAAATCCGCGCGCGCGCTGTAGATAGTCTTGATCAGTTCCACGGCGTCCAGGCTTGACCGGATGACCTGATCTATCTCCTTCAACAGGTAATCGCGGTCATCCGGCGACAGATTCCTGCTCATTCCTCCGGGAATCACGCCCGTGCCATGTACCCGTTTGCCGCTGGTAAGCCGGATAACCTCCTGGCCATACCTGCGCAGTGCTACACCCTGCCTGGCGATATCGGGAAAATTCGCCGCGAGACCCGCGATGTTGCGCTTTGAGGCATTTGCATCAAAACCGAACAACAGATCTGGCGAAGAGAGATGAAAGAAATGCAGGGCATGGGATTGCAGTATCTGGCCCATATGCATAAGACGGCGAAGCTTGTCAGCAGCGGGAGGCGGCGTTCCACCCACAATCATGTCCATGGCTTTGGAAGCCGCCAGGTTATGACTCACCGGACAAATGCCGCAAAGGCGCTGGACAAGTACCGGTACTTCGGTAAAGGGGCGTCCCTGAATGAATTTTTCGAAGCCGCGGAATTCGACAATATGGAAGCGCGCCTGATGCACGCGATTATCGGCATCAAGCAGCAGCGTGACCTTACCGTGGCCCTCCACCCTGGTAACCGGCTCGATCACGACCCGCTTCAGCTTTTCAGGATGAGCGGCAGTTTCCAGTTCAAACGGCATGGGATGGCTCCGAAAGATGGAAAGATGTCTTAATCATAGCGCAACATTTCGTAACTGAGCTTGGGTTCCCTGCCCTCGATCAGATCAGTGAGAAACTTCCAGATCGTGTCCGCGGATGGTGGGCAACCCGGCAGGAAGTAATCCACTTTGACCACTTCGTAGACGGGATAAACCTTGTCGAACGGCAGCGGCAGTTCAGGATCGTTGGGTATCTGGTTTCCTTCCAGCCCACCCTCGTACAGGTACACTTCCTGAAAGCAATCCCATAAATCGATGTTATTGCGCAGGGCAGGAACATTGCCATTGATAGCGCATGCGCCGATCGCCACCAGTATCTTGCAGTTATCGCGGAATTCCTTGAGCACATGGGCGTTCTCTGCGTTACTTACACCGCCCTCCACGATGCCGATATCGCATGCCCCGCAATGCTTGATATCAGTAAAAGGCGTGCGGTCGAACTCGATCATTTCAAGAAGATCGAACAACTTTTCGTCAATATCCAACAGGGACATATGGCAGCCAAAACAGCCAGCCAGGGAACAGGTTGCCACCCGAATCTTGCGTTTCTCATTCATGATCCGGCTTCCCCTCTTCCGTCGATTCCATCTGGACTTCGCTGATTTTCTTGCGGTCGAATGTGCGCTGCCCGATAGGTATCCTATAGCCCTGACGCTTGATCAGGATGGCGCCTGTAGGGCAGACATGGGCAGCCCTGTCGGTTACGACGAGATTGGTATCACCTAATCTGCCGCTGGCTGCGTTCACCACCAGATGTGCGTGAATACCGCGGCCGGAAATACCGAATACGTTTTTGCCGTCAACCTCACGGCTGGCACGGACGCATAACTCACAGAGAATGCAACGGTTGAGATCGAGAAAAACATCGGGATGCGAAGCATCCACTTCCCGCGGCGGATAAAAGTGCGTGAAATGGGGGCTCAGCATATTCAGGTAATAGGCAGCCGCCTGTAACTGACAATTACCCGATGCCTCGCATGCCGGACAAATATGGTTGCCTTCCACGAAGAGCATCTGCACCAGTACCTTGCGATCATCGTTAAGCTCAGGCGTATTGTTTGCGACCACCATATCCTCCGCCGCGGGCATGGTGCAAGATGTCATGTTGCGGCCGTTGACGCTGACAACGCACAGCTTGCAGCTCCCGTGTGGCTTGAATTCCGGGTTATGGCACAGATGAGGAATATAGACTTGGGCTCCCAGCGCAGCATCCATGATGGTCTGGCCATCGGTGAATGGCACTATTTTCCCATCGATGGTGATTGTCTTGTTCATGGCAGGTGCGCCCACGGATCGTCCCTGCCGGTAATCTTGCGTGCGGTCTCCAAGGCACCGTCCAGGTCAAAAGCCGGTTCGAATACCAGATTCTTCAGCTTTTGCCCGCAGGCATCGGGGAATTTTTCCAGCATATCCAATACCGGATTCGGCGCCGTATGTCCCAGTCCGCAGTGACTCATAGTTTTCATGATATGGCCAAGATGCTTCAACTCCTCCAGATCGGAAGCCGTACCGTGGCCATTCGCTATTTTATCCAGGATTTTTTTCTGCAACTGGGTTCCCACGCGACACGGGGTACAGAAGCCGCAGCTTTCATGGGCAAAGAAATGCGCAAAGTTCTGCACTGCCTGCAATATGTCCCGCCCGCGCTTGAATAGGGTGATTGCCCCCGCGGTAGGCAGATCCTCAAAGGAAATGCAGCGTCCAAACTCCTTCGAGGAAACCAGAAAGCCGGAGGGTCCGCCTACCTGAACCGCGCAGGGATCTTCCGCATCGCAGTCGTCCAGTATTTCATGCATGGAAACGCCAAACGGGTATTCGTAAATGCCCGGTCGGGCGCAATCACCGGAGATGCTTAGAATCTTGCTGCCGCTAGACTGCCGTGTACCCATCCGCGCGAACCACTCGCCTCCGTGCGCCGCAATTCTGGCGGCGCAGGCGAAGGTTTCAACGTTGTTCATCACGGTGGGCTGATCCAGGTAGCCCTGCGCTGCCGGGTATGGCGGGCGATTGCGCGGGCGGCCGCGCTTTCCTTCCAGTGATTCGATCAATGCCGACTCTTCGCCACAAATATAGGCACCAGCGCCTCGATGAATTTCAATATCGAAATCGAAACCCGCCTCACCCAGGATATTCCTGCCCAATAACCCGACAGCTCGCCGCCTTGCCAGTATGTCTTCGAGCTTCTCCAGCAAATAGCGATATTCACCGCGTAGATACAGGAACCCCTTGACAGAACCCATCACCCTTGCACCGATGGTCATGCCTTCAAATACCAGATCGGCATAACTGTTCAGCAGCACACGATCCTTGAAAGTGCCCGGCTCGCCTTCATCCGCATTGCAAACAAGGTAATGCGCCAATCCTGGAGAATCCCGGCATCCTGTCCATTTATCGGCAGTCGGGAAACCCGCTCCGCCACGCCCGCGCAATCTGGATACTTTGATCTCCATCAGGGTCGCATCGACGCCTCGTTCCAATGTCGCCCTGATTGCAGCGCCCCGCTCCAGCGGCTCTCCCAATAATACGCCTGCTCGCCGGATGTTATCCTTGACCTCGAACAGCACGGATGGCCAGCGCGAAACGGGGATCCTGTCACGGATCAAATCCCCGATCAGGTCGAGCCGCTCCTGGTTCAGATTGGTGAGCGGCCAGCCGTTGACCAAAGCTGCCGGCCCTTGGTCACACATGCCCGTGCACGAAGTATGGTCGGCGCTCACCCGGTTGTCCTCCGACACCTTGCCTGGCTCCAACCATAGCTTGTTGCAGAAATCGCGCATCAACTCTGGATTGCCCAGCATCTGATCGGTAATATTATCGGAAAAGAGGATGCGATATTCGCCTGCCGGTTTGAGGGACAGGAAGGAATAGAAGCTGGCCGTTCCTTCGACGCTCACCCGTGGCAGCCCGAGGTCCTCTGCGATGCAGGTAATTGCTTCGGGAGGAATAAAGTGAAAAGCCTCCTGTACATCAAGAAGGATCTGCAACAGCCGGTTCGGCTCGCGTCCATGTCGTTCAATTATGGGCGCGAGCTGCTGTTCGATATGAGGAAACTCGCAAGGCTCCATATAAACCTTCCTTGATTATCAGCATATTCTGGGGAGCGGATCATCCTCCAGTTCTTCCAGAATTCTCTCGCCACCCAGTTCGGTTTGTAGCACCACATGTGCGCGTCCCGCGTTGACACTGCCGATGATCGCAGCCTCGCGCCCTTGTGGCAGCGCCTGAAGCCGCGTCAGCGCTTCAGGCGCCTGGGAGGCTTCCACCACCGCTACCACTCGCCCTTCGCAGGCCAGAAACAGGGGATCGTAGCCTAGCATTTCGCACACGGCCGCCACCTGTTCTCGCACCGGAATCGCGGTTTGGTTCAACCTCACCTCCAGCCCGGTGGCGCGGCAAATTTCATGCAGCACCGTTGCGAGTCCGCCACGCGTAGGATCTCGCATGAAGCGCAACCCGTTCAGCGATGCCAGCGCCTGTGTCAAAGGAAATACGCTTGCCGCATCCGACAATAATTCACCGCGCAGACCGAATTCTTCCCGCGCCAGCAGGACAGCGATACCATGATCGCCCACCGGTCCGCTTACCAGAACCGCATCGCCGGGTTGCACGCGATCCAGTCCAAGCTGAAGATGTTGGGCGCGAACGCCAACGCCAGTGGTAGCAAGATAGAGCCCTCCCACCTCCCCGTGCGGCAATACCTTGGTATCGCCTGCCACTATAACCACCCTTGCTTCACGCGCGGCCTCCGCGAGACTGGCGATAATGCGCTCCAGCCGGGCAATGTCGAAACCTTCCTCAATAAATGCATTAAGCGTCAGATAGTACGGCGTGGCCCCCGACACCGCGAGATCGTTTACCGTTCCATGCACTGCCAGCGAACCAATGGTGCCGCCCGGAAACTCCAGCGGCTGCACGGTAAATCCATCGGTTGTCACCATCACCACGCCTCCTCCCTCCATCGCGGGCAGTGCCACCGCATCCGCCTGCACATTGAGCAAGGGGTTGGCAAGATGGCGTGCGAATACGGTTTCGATCAATTCGCGCATATAACTCCCACCGTTGCCATGAGCGAGACGGATGTGCGTATCATCCATGCGCGCATTCCGCTTCGGCAAGCTGGCCAAACGCGATACCGCCGTCATTGCTGGGTAGCCTCTCTGGCAGGTGCGCATCGAATCCGGCTGCGGCAAGCTGCGCCGCTGCCAATTCGGCAAGTAATTTGTTCTGAAATACCCCACCCGTGAGGCCGACCCGATCGAAAGGGGTTGACGCGTGAATGTATTGTGCCTGGGCAACAATGGAACGCGCCAGGCTCATATGAAATTGCATTGCCCTTTGCGCCACTGGCACATCTCCCTGTAGTAACGCCTGTATCAGTGGTTTCCAGTCCGCCGTCAACAAGCCGGATGCATCCTTCTCAAGCGGCAAATCCATTGCTTCAGCGTTGCCCGCCGCAGCGCTTTCCAGATACATTCCAGCCTGACCCTCGTAACTCGCCTTATCGATCAACCCGAGTAAACTTGCCGCACCGTCAAACAAACGGCCAACCGCAGTGGTGACCGGTGCATTTAATTTCTTCTTCCATGCTTTTTTCAGCAACGTGGCATCAGCGACGCAAGGCTGATCATCAATACCGCTCTCCCAGCATAGCGACATGCCCGAACGCCATGGCTCGCGTCCGGCCCGCTCTCCGCCTGGAAGCCGGAATGGCCTCATACGGGCAGCACGGCGCCATGCGCCGGGATACCCATGCAGCGCCTCGCCGCCCCATAACGTGCCATCTTCCCCCAAGCCAACACCATCCCAAGTGAATATCAGCCATGTCCCGCCGCGATGGCGCTCCATACAATGTTCCATCGCCAGTGCCGACGCATGGGCGTGGTGGTGCCAGACGCGGATAAGCGGCAATCCCCGCTGTGCGGCCCAGCGGCTGCTTGCGTAGCCGGCATGCGCATCGCAAACGATGGCTTGCGGGATAACTCCATACAAGCGCTGAAAATCAGCGATAACCTGCTCGAATACGGCAAGACTGCGTGGAGCATCCAAATCACCAATGTGGGGAGCGAGTACCACTCGCCTGCCCCACCCCAAGGCAACACTGTTTTTCATGTGACCGCCAACAGCAAGCACTGGCTGCGCGAACAGGCGGGGAAAATCAAGCTCCATCGGTGCCACGCCGCGCCCCGCTCGAATCAAGCGGGCCTTACCCGCGATGATACGCATTACCGGATCATCCGCCGGACGCGCAATGGGGCGATCATGATGCAGGAAAATACGCGTCACATTGCCCAGCCGCTTTTCCACCTCTGTATTGTCCGTCATCACCGGCTCTCCGCTTATGTTTCCAGAAGTGGCAACCACCGGATTGTTAAACTCATCCAGCAACAGGTGATGCAGGGGGCTATAGGGCAGCATTGCGCCGATTTCCCTCAGCCCCGGCGCAATCGATTCCGGCAGCGTGGAATCCATGCGCCGGCGTAAAAGTACGATGGGACGCATGGGTGTGCACAGCAATACCCGCGCCGCGGCATCGATTTCCAGCTCCCGCTGCACGCGCTCCATGCCATCCGCGCCGCGCCATGGGAACATCAGTGCAAGCGGTTTGTGCGGCCGCTGTTTATTGGCACGCAGCCGCCCGACAGCCGTGCCGTTGTTCGCATCACACATCATATGATAGCCGCCGATGCCTTTAACCGCGACGATCTCGCCTTGGCGTAACGCAGATACGCAGGCAGCCAGTGCGGCAGCGCGCTCGACATGTCCGCTGGGCGTGACCAGGCAAAGTTGCGGACCGCACGCCGGGCACGCCACCGGCTCGGCATGAAAGCGGCGGTCGAAAGGGTTTTCATATTCAGCCCGGCACGCTGAACACAATTCGAACCCCGCCATGGTGGTGTTGAGGCGATCATAAGGCAGGCGCGTGATCAAAGTGTAGCGCGGCCCGCATTGAGTACAGTTAATGAAGGGATAGCGATAACGCCGGTCACCCGGTGTTTGCATCTCCCGCTTGCAGTCGTCGCACAGAAAATAATCCGGTGGAATATGAATTTCCGCTGCCTCAACCGCCGAACTCAAGACGATTTCGAAACGATCCAGCTTTCGATAGGAAATCCTTTCGACACAAATCATTTCGGGTTGCGCCAGAGGCGGCGCCTCGGCAAGCAGCGCAGCGCCAAACGCATCGAGCATGGGTTTTTCGCCTGCAGCTTCGATCAAAACCTGGCCCGATAGGTTTTGCACACGTCCCGTTAGATGGAATCGCTGCGCCAAACGAAAAACGAATGGACGAAAACCTACGCCCTGTACCCGGCCAGTCACCATCCAGCGGCGTGCCTCCGGCTCCGTACGTTCAACCACTTGCTGATCCTTTGCATTCATCGGGCGTATCGTGCAGCCGAATTGAAATTCCCGCTTCAGAGAATGACAGCAGGATTCCTGAAACCCTTAACCCATATCGGCGGTTGGTGTGTTTTTGGCTGAAATTGCCGCATTGGTCCTCACGCCGGCTGCCCACCATATCCGGCAGGCGCCTTCGTCCGATACCATGCACGGGCCGATAGGGGTTTTAGGAGTGCAGGCGCGGCCATAAATCTTGCACTCGTTTGGATTGATTTTTCCTAGAACCACGCTCGCGCACTCGCAGCCCGGTGGCATTTGGCCGGCACGCTTGCGCCCCTCGGTATCGAAATCCGGGTATTGCGAGCGCGCATCGTTCCCCGAAAAACGGGGGTTAAGCGCGAAACCCGAAGCCGGGATAACGCCAATGCCGCGCCAATTGGCATCGGTATCATCCAGTGCTTGCGCGATTTGTGCTTGTGCCGACCGGTTTCCTCCGGGACGAACCAGCTCGGGATAACAGTTATCGAGAAAACGCTCGCCTTCAAGCAGCTGGCGCAACACGGAATACATTGCCGCCAGCAGCGAGACCGGCATGAAACCGGCGACCGCTGTGGGGATATTGTGTTTTTTTACCACGAAAATCCATTCTTCCGGTCCCATCACCGTTGAAACATGACCGGGTGCAACTAACCCATCGAAGCCAGGAGTATCCGAGTCAAGCAGCATCGCGACCGCAGGCCAGGTGCGCCTGGCCGACAATAATACAAACAAATTATCCGGCACCCCCTCCATCAACATGGCCGCCACCGGCGCGGTAGTGGTCTCGAAGCCAGCGGCAAAAAACACCACTGCGCGTGCCGGATTCTGCTGTGCAATTTTTACGGCCTCACGCGGACTGGCAATTGGCCGGATGTCAGCGCCACCGGCTTTGGCCTGCTCCAGCGAACGCACCTGACTTTTGGGTACATTCACGGGCACACGCAACATATCACCAAAGGCAACCAGGATCACATCCGCACGCAGCGCAAGTTGAATCGCCTGGTACACATCTTCTTCCGGACACACGCACACCGGGCAGCCCGGCCCAGCGATCAGTTCAACGGTCTTGGGTAGGGCACTCCTTATACCCGCCATCGTGATCGAGCGCTCATGCCCCCCGCACACATTCATGATTCGCACCCGGTGATCCAGCGGAAGCGCATGGATCTTCGCAAGCCAATCCTGGGCGGTAAGCGTCACGTGACTCTCTCACGCAAATGCATACTATCGGATTGTATTCCGGATCGCGCAGTTTTATCCTGACTCCCCTGTGTGCGTTGGCTGGCCAGTTCATCGCGTAGCCAATCCAGCCAGGCCTGCAAGCCAAGCTTCCTGCGTGCGGAAATCTGCATCACGGGGGCCCGGCTCGCGAGTTTGCGAAGATTCGACTCGGCCCGCGCGGAAACGAAATCATCCAGCACCGGCAGCAGATCGCTTTTGGTAAAAAGCACCACATCCGCAACGCGGAATATCGGCGGATACTTGGCCGGTTTGTCGTCTCCTTCGGTAACAGAAAGCAGTGTGACGTTACGATGCTGGCCGAGGTCAAAGCTGGCGGGACACACCAGATTACCGACATTCTCGATAAACAGAATGTCCAGTTCTTCAAGCGGAAACTGATGCAACGCATCATGCACCATGTGTGCGTCCAGATGGCACGCCGAGCCAGTGGTAATTTGATATGCTGGCACGCCTCGGGCGCGGATGCGTTCGGCATCATTCTCGGTTTCCAGATCACCTTCGATCACACCGATACGGCACTCATTTCGCAATGCATCAATGGTTGCCTCAAGCAGCGTGGTCTTGCCCGAACCCGGGGAAGACATGAGGTTGATTACCAATAGCCGGTGCTCATCAAAGTACCGCCGGTTACATGTCGCCTGATCGTCGTTTTTGGCCAGCAGATTCTTCAGCACCGGAACGGCTGTCATGCCGCTCGCCGGCTTGTAGGCGAATTGGCGATTCCCGGGCGTAATATTGCAGCCACACGTATCACACATCATCCGTTCCTCTCTCTGACATAATCAGCCCGACGCTCATGAGTGTCATCTCATCGCCGCTCACCAGTCGGGTATGATAGTCACCACACGCGCCGCATATCAACCGGTTCGGCTCAGCTTCTGTCTCCGCACCGCAGGTCGCGCAACTCACTTTGAGCGGCACCGGTTCGATCACCAGCGTGGACCCCGCCGCCACCGTGCCTGCGCTGGCAAAGGGATAGGCATGTTGCAGTAATAAAGGCTCCACTCCGGCGAGGGGACCAACCCTCAATTTGACCAATTCAACGCTTTGCGCGCCATGGCTTGTTGCAATCCGTTCCACCTGGGCAATCAAAGCCTGACAGATCGAAAGCTCATGCACCGCTTGCCTCGGAGGCAAGCATCTCGTCGTGCAGCTCCCAAGCCGAGCGGGCCTCCTGTTCACTCATTATCTGGATCGCATACCCCACGTGCACCATGACGAAATCGCCAATCGCTATCGTCTCACCCTGCATCAGGAACAGGCTTACCTCGCGCGTAACACCTTTGGAGGCACAGCGCGCGTTAAAGCCGTCGATTTCGACGATTTGCATGGGGATGCCTAGACACATGGAAATATTGTCGGCTTAATTTCCGATGAATTCAAGCGTAACTTTCCCTAGGATCCAGGTACCGGCAAATTCCTGGTTGCTCCGTCTCATTCTCCATTCAAGGCAATTTCAGGAACTTGCCCCGCGTCGGGCTCAACCATTCGAGCCAGGCCTTTTCTTTAAGTTTTTCTTTCTTCGTATGAATTTTTTTGAATGCCTGTGTTCCAATCTTGCCCACTATAGATCCGTCTTTACAATTAAGGTGGACAGAAAACATACGGCGAGCGATAACATATAAAGGAAGAGATCCGTGGATAATTCCACCGGTTCGCATCGCACGACTCAAGCCTCCATAGCGCCAGCCAGGATAAAGTTACTCCCGCTGGTGTTCACGCTGCTTCTGACTGGCTGCGCCACGGTTGGAACCCATCCGGCTGCATCACTGGCCGACGCTTTGACTATCTGCCGCGCACTGTATCAGGAAGTCGATGCAGTCATCGACCGTGAGGAGGTGCGCGACCATGGTTCATCACCGGTTCGAGGTTTTCCCTATCTGCGTACGACCCGCGTACTCGCTTCGTTGCGTGACAAGCTGGCCGAACCCGGCCACTGGCGGACATGGATCGGTCATATGGCCGATCTTGACGCACAGGCGCGTGCGCTGGAATTGCGCAATCTGTCTGTCCCCATAGGGGGCTATCCCCAAGGTGCTCTACTCTACGAACTCAGCAGTTGCCGCGAACAACTGGTGACCGCTGATCTTGCGCACCCGGAGCGCCGCGCCCTGTTACGCAATGCTGTTCACGTACAGGATGACTATGTGGCCTGGTGGCAGGTGCTGGGCCTCTACCCGCTTACTGCGCCGATTGTGTCGGCCGGCATCTCAGCCTGGCATAACGAAACCCGCAATACCTTTTCCACAAAGCTGGCATCTCTTCCTGTAGCCGGCAGGCTGGTGCGTTGGATGTCCACATCATCCAGCATCCCGCTCAACGTCCGGCAAACAGCCGAAATTCTGCGCCGCTCACTTGATCCGCTCGGCATCCCGCTGCCAGCGGCTACTGACCTCGACCGGCTTTTCGATACCTATGCTCCGTTATGGGAAGTGGACGTAGTCGATGAGAATGATCGTATTGGTATGTTGCAGTGGAAAAACGGACCGGTGATAG
Source organism: Nitrosospira lacus (assembly GCF_000355765.4). Lineage (NCBI taxonomy): Bacteria > Pseudomonadati > Pseudomonadota > Betaproteobacteria > Nitrosomonadales > Nitrosomonadaceae > Nitrosospira > Nitrosospira lacus. Next base: position 3,178,115 of record NZ_CP021106.3, read on the forward strand.
ATATTATCCGTCCAACACTATACCGGAAGGTTTCGCATACACGTCTCGGTAATCAGGTATTGCTGCAGCTTAATTACATCGTCTGGTTTCCGGCGCGTCCCGGCAACGATGTCTACGCTGGCCGACTCGATGGGATCAATTGGCGGGTAACCTTGAGCCCGGACGGGGAGCCATTGTTGTACGACGCCATCCATAACTGCGGCTGCTATCACGAATTCTTTCCGAGCCACCACCTACGCTTGCGCAAAGATCTTCCCGCCTTTTACTTTGAACCTCCCATGCTACCGCAACAAGCGCCAGCGCCCGAACGGCAGCCGCTGGTGCTGCGTATCGCCCATCACACCCACTTCATCCAGAGACTCTACCACGATGAATCGCCGCCCGGATTATTACCGGCACCGCAACCACTGGCGCGGGAAGAATATGATGTGCTGCGCTCCCTGCCTGCTGACGAAGGTTATCGCAGCCTGTTCGGTGCATTTGGCCTGATTGCCGGGACAGAGCGTACCGAGCGTTTTCTTCTGTGGCCGATGGGCATCCGGTCGCCAGGCGCAATGCGCCAATGGGGGCGCCACGCCACCGCTTTCGTTGGACGCAGGCACTTCGATGATGCTTTTCTCATCGAGTCGCTGTTCGAAAGAACACCGTAAGCATGGATACGCGCATGAACAAATTGCTATATTGGGCAGCGATCTGTTTCCCCGTGCTGTCATGGGCAGCGGATGACCGTGTTGACATCGCCCGCTTCTCACGGAGCGACCTGAGTGGCTGGCAATCTAAAGCGTTTGCTGGCGAGACCCGCTATTCCCTCCAGAACAAGGATGGGAGAACCGCCCTGCGCGCCGACAGCAATGCCGCCGCATCAGGACTGTACCGCGAGGTAAGTATCGATCTCGGCAAAACGCCTATCCTCAATTGGACGTGGCAAGCCGGGAACATACTGGCGGGTGCTGATGAGCGCACGCGCGCCGGCGACGATTACACCATGCGCGTTTACGTAGTCTTTTCCGGCGGACTGCTATTCTGGCGCACGCGCGCTATCAACTATGTGTGGTCAAACAGCCAACCTGTCGACAGCAGCTGGCTTAACGCTTTTACCAATAATGCGCGTATGATCGCAGTGGAATCCGGCCCTGCCCGCCTCAATCACTGGGTTAGCGAGAAACGCGACGTCCGTGCCGATTTCAAGCGCCTGTTTGGTGAAGAGCCTGGCCGGGTCGACGCCGTGGCAATCATGACCGACACCGATAACACGCGCACAACGGCAACGGGCTGGTATGGTGATATCTGGTTCACCAAAAAATGACGGCAGCTGTTTAGTCGCGGATGGTACTGCACGGGTCCGCATGCAATCGGACATCCACGTTTGTATATCGCAGGGTATGGCCGGACGGTCTTCTCATTTGGAGCGCCTGAAGAAAATCAATAAGATACTTGCAGATTTTCTCGCCGATTGAAAATCCTACTGATACCGTACTTTTTAGTATCCGATGCCGGAATCATCATCTGCTATAACTGTCTTATGGGGGATATTCATTGGTATTTCTGGTTCCCAAGCCATGCTCATCGGGATTACGGATAAACGCGATACTAAACTCTGGGCGGATATCCCCAGTGTTCATAATCGAGGGAGAATAGACATGAGACGGTATTCATTATTGGTCTGTTTGTTACTAAGCGCTTGCGCCGGGCTGCCGTCAGCGGTCAGGGATGTCCCCGTAAAGGATATTTCTTATAGCCAGGCCAGCCAAAATCTGAACAGTTATAAAGATACATCTGTCAGGTGGGGCGGAGTCATTATCGATGTGGAAAACGAGCAAAATTTCACCCTCATACAAATATTGTCCTATCCTCTCAATTACTATGGCCGTCCGCAATTAAACAAGTCCAGCGAGGGACGCTTTGTCATTAAAAGCACCGAGTTTCTTGATCCCGCGGTTTATGCGAAAGACAAGGAAATAACCGTTGCCGGAACGCTGCAAGGTGATATCGAACGTACCATAGGCAAGAAAACCGTCCGGTTGCCGTTGCTGGCATCCAGGGCCATTTATTTGTGGCCTGTCTATCAAGCCAGTCCCTATTATGGATACGGTTATTCGGGGTTTGGTGGATATGGCTTTAATCCCTATTTTGGATACGGATATTATGGCAGCCCGTATTACTGGGGAGGGTGGTACCGACCATATTGGTGAGAGGTGAGTTTCATCTCCTGCAGATCTTTCATTTTCCGCATGCTCATTTCATATACTCCGCGCTTATTCTTTAAGAATCAAGGTTGAAGCGATAAGCGGTCAGCCTCCAGAATGGTGATCTGGCTCATCTGTGCCATTTTGGCTCCAAAAACCACTGTAGATAGTCATGCGCAAACTCGCGTTTCTGGTTGTTACTCTGCTACTGGCTCTCCCCTTGGTGCTACTGGCGCTGGTGATTCTTGCCGTGGAAGACCGCCCTCGCGTCGACCGCCAGGTAATCCTTACCCCGGAACACGTGGAGCGTGCGAAGCGGATCGTTGATGCACATCGTGATTGGGTTCGCCCCGGAATGCTGGCCTCGGCCAGAATAATGCCAGGGGATGCTGATCTGGCTGCGAACTATCTGGCCAACCGTTTCGGGAAAGGCAGCGCACAGGTAGCGCTCGCTGACCGCAATGCCATTATCCGTCTGAGTCTCCCATTGAGCGGATATCCACTCGACGGCTACCTGAATCTTGAAGCAACGCTGGTCGAGACGGCCGAACTCCCGCAACTTCAATCGGTGACTATCGGCAACCTCTCGCTGCCCGACGCGCTTACGGACATGCTTTTACCTCAGCTTGTGCGTTGGCTGCGCTATAGCCCGGAATATCGTACTGGACTCGACGCACTGCGGCTGGTGAAAATGTCACCAAATGAATTGAGCATCTTCTATCGTTGGGAAGGAGGGGTTTCTGACGAAGTCCGGGCAGCAGTCGTCGACAAAGACGAGCGGGAGCGGCTGTTCCGTTATCAATCCCTGCTGGCCGCGAATAGCAGACAATATGGTGCCGTGGTGCCGCTTGCGGAGGTTCTGCCGCCACTGGTGCGCCTTGCGAGTAAACGTTCGGTAGATGGGGAAGTCGCGGCAGAAAATCGCGCGTTGATTTTAGTGACGACATTTTACGTGCTTGGCATTTCTTTGGAACGGGTTCTTCCGGAAGCAGCGGGCTGGCCTCGTCCGGTTCGTCAAACGGTTACAATCGATGGACGTGACGACTTTGCAAAGCATTTCATGGTTTCCGCCTCTATCGCCGCCTATGCCGATACTGCATTAGCCGATGCAATTGGCTTGTACAAGGAGGTCGAAGATTCACGCTCCGGGAGTGGCTTCTCATTCAATGACATCGCCGCCGATCGTGCCGGCACAAGATTTGGTGAAAGGGCTGTGTCAGACGAATCCTCGGCACAACAACTTCAACGCCGCGTAGCGGCAGGACTGAAAGATTCGGATTTGATGCCAATCTGGTCGGATTTACCGGAATTCATGTCCGAGGCCGAATTCAAACGGCGGTTCGGTGGGATTGATGCACCCGCCTACCGCGGGATGATGAAGAAGATCGAGCAAAGAGTTGCAGCCCTGCGTGTACTGCACTGAACACACATATCTACTTATAGCATTTACCCTTGGTTTCATCCATATTTCCGGCGAAAATTGCGGGGGTGACTGGGGAAGCGAACAGGCGCTCAGCATGGACGCCTCTGCTCAGCGATGGCGCCCTCCTGGATAAGGTCAGATTTTTTAGGCAATTTCCTTTAGGCCGCCTGCATGGGATTCGCTTTACAGTCTATTGAGAAAGGTTGAAATGGTAGGCCAGGTCCAGGAATCGATCTCGCGGTCGCCCACAGGATCAGGTAATTTAGATGGCAGCTTCTCGGCATCGCCATGAAGTAACAGCACGGGCATTCTGCCCTCGTAGGCACAACGTATTTCCCACAGTTGACCGTCTGCTCTGACAACGTTTTTCGTAATAAGGGCGATCACGCCATCACACCCGGTAACTTTGTCCCGGCACTCTTCTTTCCAGGCGGGTTCCCACGACTGCTTGACGGGCATATCCACAAACGAGAAGCCGGTTTGTTCCTTGTTCAATTGTTCGAGAAGCTGATCGCGCAGTTTGATATCTCTGAGTGCGAAGCTGACAAACACCTTGTTCGTTTTTGCGGCCATTCATTCCTCCCTGGAAATCAATTTATTTTAGCAACACCCAAACCATAAAACCACTTCACTACCACCCATTAATCTACCACGTCAAGCGTCAGCAGAGCCCCGGCGGGCCGTTGCCTGGATCTCGATACGCATTCGGGGATCGGACAAGCCGGCCGAGATCATCATGGCTGCCGGCCTAACCTCACCAAGATACTTGCGCATGGTCGGCCAGCACTTGGGGAAGTCCGCCGCGTCAGGCAATACATAGGTTACCCGGACAACATCCCGCAAACTGGATCCCGCTTCGTTCAGCGCCGCCTGAATATTTTTAAAACATTGTTCGGTCTGCTCCATCAGATTATCCGAAATTGTCATTTTGCTATAGTCGAACCCGGTCGTGCCAGAGACGAAAATCCAATCGCCATCCACGACGGCCCTTGAATAGCCGATCTCCTGTTCAAATGTGGAACCTGAACTTATTAACTGGCGCGGCATAAAACATTTCTCCTTGACTGGAATTCCACTAACGCCTGATGACTACGCGACAATTGGCAGAGAATCAATAGAAAAAAACCGTAACTGACCTATATTCCTCAATGAGAAAAACACTGGTTCTTGTCCGACACGACAGTACAGGCATATCGCATCTCCTGAACACCCCCTGCCCGGTTGAATACGTATTCCGCTCTCAGCCCTTTGAATTGAGCAGGAGTGAAGGAAACCCCATCGGGGATAAGGCGTTTCTCATTCCAGAATCTCACTCTGCAGAAGTCAGCCGCAGACCGGCATATTTTGCTAAGTGCGGCCCCATACACCGCCTTATCCATATCCCGCTTGCTATCAATCAGGACAAAATGAATGTAATTTCCTGAATTTCCAAGCTCAAGCGAGCGAACAAGCCGCCAGCCATCGCCATGCAGATCCGGTTGTGATTCAGGTTGCTGCTGCGGCTGGAGCTGCGACTTTGGCTGCTGCGATGCGGCAAAAACCGGCCACGAAAAAACGAGCGTGACTATTGCAACACTTATAATTCTCGTGCTCACAAATACTCCTTAGCTAATCTTTTGCCAGTCACATAAACTGGAAAATTCCATCTGGCTCTCTACGAAAGAATTTGGGAAGAAGCAAGTATCCCTCGCAAATCCGCGAAAGTGATTCGAACGCAAGGAAACAGAGGCGGAAAACGCACCTAATAAACATTTCAATGGCTTGCTTTCTTCTCCATCCAGTCGCTCATGCCATCTCAAAAATAGAGCACCAGTCAGACGTAACGATGAAACATAAGACTTTCATTCTATCAATAAAGAATCAGTCCGAGCAAATCGTAAGGGGTCTAATTATCTGACCAATCCGGTCGTGTTGGCCGCCACCTCGCGCAGGCCAGAGTGGAGCGAAAATGACGCGGTCTGCTCAAAGGCCTGATAGAGTTCCATTTGCCTTCTCTACCATCACTTGCTGGCGGAAGATACGCCTGCCTCCGGATTCTCCTGTACAAGCGAATAAGCCGCTTATCAAGCGGGGTGCACGCAAATTGGAACCGCTAGAAACACCACATTTAAAGGGAGGGGAAGAGATTTCCTGCAAACGTTCAATCGCGCCACACGCGGTGAAACAGGTTTTCAGTGATTTGGGAGCAGCGCCCGTGCCATGGGTCGAAACTGCAGATGATAAAACATATTGAGATAACGTGCGGTTTCTTCATGCTCCAGATTGCTTACAAATTTCCAGAAGCCGTAGATACGTGACAAAGTCATCATCTGTTCCGCATAAATACGCCATGTATAACGTGATTCGACTCGTTTCAGAGCCATTTCAGAGACTTTATTCCAGAAATCCGGATCGGCTGCTGAGCGTGCAAAGAAATCTGCCATGGCGGTGGCCGCCGCCAAACCATCGTTGGGGTCGAAGTGATAGCCGGAAACCCCATGCTGAATGATCTCTCGCGGACCGCCATAGCAAGTGGCAAATACCGGAAGACCAGAAGCCATCGCCTCGATAATGGTTAATCCGAATGCCTCAAATCGGGCTGGCTGTACAAAAATGCCACGCCTGTCGGCCACGTGGCGATACAGCTCGCCAGCCAGGTTCTTTTCCAGGCGAGTACCGAGCCAGCGCATCCGTCCTTCCAGCTTATATTCGTCCATGATGGCATGCATGTGGTCGATTTCGGCGCGTTCCTCGCTATCAGAGGAAGCGGCCGGATCAATATGCCCCCCGATTATCAATAGGTTGGCAGCATCGGATAGCTGCAGACATTGCGCAAACCATGCTGCCAATGAAGTCAGATTCTTGACCAGGTCTAGACGCGCCATCGTGAATATCAGAGGTTTGGCTGGGTCACTGAAATGACCGCGCCACGGTACGCCAGGATCAGGGGCATATAAAAGACGTTCAATGTCGGGCAACAGGGATTGCAGCCGGTGCTCGCGATCAAGATACGAAAAATACACCTCTGCGTCGGCGCCTGGGGAAACAATATTGAATTTGGGATCGAAAAGATCTATACCGTTTACGACTCGATATAAGCCGGGCATGGTGTAGTTCTGGTAGGTCTCATATTGGCCAACCGTATGAGGCGTACCGGCAATTTCCTGATAGGTGCTGGTAATAATGAAATCTGCGCTGTTCATCGCGATGAGATCCGCCGTGTACTGGCAATTGAAATGGTATTGAGCTTCATTCTCCCGCCAGTGCAAGGCGGAATGAAGATATTTGCTCTGCTCCAATGCATGCGCGATATTGCATTGCGTTACACCGGTTCGTTTGGAAATCAGCGAGGCCACCAGATTACCATCCGAGTAGTTGCCTATCACCAGATCAGGACTGCCACTTAGCTGCGCCAGCGCTTCACGTTCTACGTCGTGAGCAAAATTCTCGAGGTATGGCCAGATCTCAAAACGCGATATCCAGTAGCGAATAATTTCGCCGTTTGCTTTTCGAAATGGCACGCGCACGATCCAGGAATTGCGGGTACCGTAAACTTTTTCCAGTGGCTGGTTACACAATGTCTCGCCCGCTTCGGGAATCAGGCGTGTGCATATCAGGATTTTTGGCTGCGCCTCTATCCCTTGCAAAATGAGACGCTCGCTCATTTCCCGTTCCAGAGCACGTACCTGATCGAGGATATATACTACCTGACCGCCAGTGTCCGGCAATCCCAGTACATTGTCCTGCCCGAAATAACCATGTGGTGACAGAATCAATAATTTGGAGACCATTGGAATGCGCGCCAGAAAATTCTCAAGTATCTGCGGCGAGGCCGCTTCAAGAATGTCTACCAATAAACTCATGGTTTCACTTACCCGCATGACACAGTTGCCCCAGCCGGGTGCGAAGCCCAATCCGCTCAGCGGCTCGGAAATCGCCTGCCAAGGAGCATCCTCAGTATACGTATCGAGCAAATCAAGCGCGCGACGCAAACCAGTGCGCAGCGCTGCTACGTCGGCAAAGTTGCCATGGAGCATCAGTTGCTGGCCATCCATGGAGTGCACTGTCAAAAAATGCAATAATTTGGCTGTTCCTAGGCCGGATTGAGTGAATAGGGTGCCAGCCAATTGCCTGTTAAGAAACTTTACACCCTGGCCAATCGACCGGATTTCCTTAAGTCTCGGAAAATTGCGGTTAAAAGGGGTAAAGTCCAATTCCAATACCGGTTCATGCGCGCTATCCGGATGCACCAGCAGTTCCTTAAAAGCGAGATAATCGGAGACACTGATACTCTCAAGTATCAATCGTTGCTGGTGAATGCGCACGTAGGACCAGTGCCCCGCGCCCTCACGTAGCGCCAGGTAGGCCATGGGAGGCCGGCAAACTGCTTCTTGCAGCCACTTGATCAGTTCGTGCAAAGGAGTATTGACAAGAGGCTGGGGATGAAAATCGCGTACCAGGTCAAAGGCCTCAAGCAAATCCGAGCGCAGAAGAAGCGGACGTTCCAGTTCGAACCATTTACGCAAAAGGGCATGTAACTCATCACGATGGTCTACGGCCCAAGCATCAAATTTTTGGATCATTCGCGGTCTCCGGGATGGGAATACCAAATGCATAGTGCAACATGCCCTCTGCAATGCCGTCCGCATAACGGGCATTAGCGAAATAAATCTGTTCGTTTCCCCTCAGACTCGCAAGCTCAGGGCTGTGGTTGGCAACCACGACGCCGAGTGTATCTCCGATCAGCATTTCATGGTCGTTACCAGAATCACCTGCTACCAGAAAAGCGCGTAATGGCAACCCCCACTTGTAAGCAAGATAGCGTATTGCTCGTCCTTTGGAGGCACGCAAAGGTAAAATGTCCAGAAAAGCCTGACGAGAGTAGATTAAATTTGCGGACAGTTTCTGCTCGCGCAACAAGGTGCGAATTTTAGAAATTGGCGGCAGCGCCTCGGGGTCGACATTGTAACTGAGCTTGAATTCACGCTGATTTTCTGGTGATTGCAGGATGAGTCCGGGTACTTCACGCAGCGCCCCTTCCACCGCATCGCGGCGCCATGAGTATCTGATCAGATTTTGCCATCCAATATCAGGCCGGAGTTCCAGACCATAATTTATCTCGCTGCCGACCGCTGTGATAAGTATGTCTGGTAATGGCACCCCCCATTCCTTTAATATTTTCAATGTACTTTCCAGTGTACGGCCGGTCGCGATACCGAAACCCAGGTTTGGCGGCGTGGCGCGCAGTGTGGCAAGAAAACGACGTAAGGCGGCGCGATCTCCAAGCAGGGTATTGTCTATGTCACTTATTAACATCTGCGAGACCAGTGGCAGGGGGTGTCGTTGCGGCCGGTAAATTGCCATGTCCCGCCGGATTTGCTTTCGGTCGTGGTGCAGCAAACGGGATAAAACGTGCAAGTACTTCTTGACGTGGGCATCCCAAGTATAGTGATTCTTTACGCCTGTAATACCGTTGCGCGCCCAGCGCTGCCAACGACGCGGCTCAGCTAGTGCGTATTCGATGGCCCCCGCTATCGCATGGATATCCGAGGGATTAACCAGCACCCCATTTTTGCAATGGCCAACGATATCTCGCGGTCCACCATCTTCGGTAGCCACGATCGGAAGACCGCTGGCAGCCGCCTCAAGCAAAGTCAGGCCGAACGGCTCAGTGAGCGCCGGATTGACGAATACGCCTCGGCGTTGGGCTGCAAGCCGGTAGAATCCAGCGACATCGATGGGTTTATGCTGCTTTGGCAGTGCAACCTTACCCCACAGATCGTGTTGATCAATATCGAGCAATAGATGGGTCATCACCTCGGTCTGGGCAGCCTCAAGTTTGCGGATGTCTTCGCGGTTGCCAGCCACAATAGCAAGGTTGGCCTTTTCATGCAGTGTAGGTGAACTGCCAAATGCAGCGATTAAAGCGCCGAGATTTTTTCGCATTTCCGGACGGCAAATCGTCAATATCAGAGGCTTTCGCGGCTGCACCAGGAAGCGGTCAATGAGTCTGGCGACCTCCGGTTCTGGAGGAGTCCGGCGGCTGGGCGGAGCAAAGCGCGATATATCGGTCCCGGGCGGGATAACAACTGCACGCTCGGGCTGATAATTAGTATATAAGCCATATTGCTCGGCGCTCTCCTGAGGCGTGCTGGTTATGATCAAACTGGCTTGCTGCAATATGGCTTCCTCGGCAGCGATGCGTCGGTGAAAATTAAACTGACGTTCCAATGCCTGCGCTTTACGCCCTTGCGCTAGCAGATGACGCTGTTTGCTGCGTCCAAGTGAGTGACCGGTATGGATCTGCGGAATACCCAGCAGTTGAGAGAGCTGCATTCCAACATATCCCGCATCGGCATAATGGCTGTGGATGACATCGGGTAAGCGCTTCTGCTCGCGCAGAAAAAGCAATACACGATCCACCAGTTGGTCGAGATAAGGCCAAAGACTTTCCTTACGCAGGTAGCGACGGGGCCCGCATCGAAGGCGAATAATCCGGGCGTGATCGCCCAGGATCTCCTCAGGGCAGGCGTAGTCCGCCGATATAGCGGAATCTTCTACCCGGCGGGTTAGCAAATCCACCTTGCCTACTTGTCGTTGACGAGCAAGTGACCGGGCCAGTTCCACGACGTATAGGATTTGACCACCGGTATCAGCATCGCGCCCAAGTTCCAGATCATTCCCTCGAATCAGTCCGTGGAGACTTAGCATCAGCACATATAATTCTTTCATCTGTGCTCCGCCCATTCTTCAAGGAACGGCTCATAGAAATCGTTGTGCTCTGGAATTGCGCCACGTATCCGGCATATGGCGCCAGCGAAATGATGCGCGCGCTGCAAGGTGACCGGTACCGTCCAGTCATGCAGCAGGCCGAGAATGAAAACCGCGGAGAATGCGTCGCCGGCACCCACCGTGTCACGAATACCCGTTATGGGATCAGCCGCCATCTCTATCAGCTGTGCGGAATCATCCAGCCACCAGGCGCCTGCGGCGCCACAGGTTACGAGTAGCCCTCGCAGTTGATAGCGCTGAATCAGCGCTTTTGCCTGAGCTTCGGCAGATGCCGTTTCCAGGTCAAGCAGCCGGCTGATGCATTCAAACTCAGTATCATTGGCTTTGACAAAATCCGCATGTTGCAGTGACCAATCCAGCCTCTCCGCGGATATCCAGGGATTACGCAAATTAACATCGAAGAAGTGCTGCCCGCCCGCCGCGCGCAACATGTGGCGCAAGGCTCGATGCGAATTGGCACGCTGAGCCAGTGTCCCGAAATAAACCAGCTCCGGGTTTGCGGCCAAGGCAGTCATTCGGGATAACCGGGGATGAATATAATCATAGGCACGATCGGGAAGAATATCGAACCGGTGGCCGTCAGCGGTAAGGGTGACCTCCACCACACCCGTAGGGTGCATGGAATCAAGCTGTACCCCATGTACCGAAAGCCCGGCGCTTTCCAGGGCCTGCAACAAGCGCGCACCCGCATTGTCCAGCCCTATCCGGGTAACCAGGACCGGCATACAGCGAAAAGCGTGCAGGTGCCAGGCAACATTGAACGGCGCGCCGCCCAGGACTTCCTGGCCGGGAAACCGGTCTATCAAAATCTCGCCAAACAAGAGAACAACGGGGCGGGCGGCAGCCATCCCTGGAAGCCCTCGGGAAGGACTTGATCTGACTAAACCTGAATCCGGCAGTTGACTGCTCATTGATTAATCTAGCACCATGATCCACCAAGATTGCTTTCGAAACTTTACCTTCACCTTCTCGGTAAGTTTGCTGCGGGTGGATTTAGGTTAATAGAATTGACAAGGCTGCGCAGAGTACTCAGGTCAGGCAGCGAGTGAGAGTTAAATGATAAATATTCTTACCGGATGCGTATGTGCGATCACACACATAACCTGTAGAAAAGCGGATGACGAAGGATGCTCGGTTTTTCCGCTGAACGCGGGAAACTGCGCGAGTCGAATAGAAAATAAAGAGAATGGGGCGAGTACCTCACATCAATGCCGGGCGGCAGATTCTTTTGTGCCCCGGCACGCTAGAATTTATAGCCCCGATGCAGCGCAACCGCACTGGCAGCCAAATTGAAATACTCTACGCGCTCCAATCCAGCCTGCCGCATCAATTGCTTTAACTCTTCCTGAGAAGGGTGTACACGGATGGATTCGGCGAGATAGCGGTAGCTATCCTGGTCTTTGGCAACGAGTTTGCCCATTGCCGGCAGGACCTTGAATGAATAGATATCATAAAGTGGTTGCAGCGGTTTCCATATCTTGGAGAATTCAAGCACAATGACACATCCGCCAGGACGGAGTACACGCTGCATTTCTTTCAAGGCCATGTCTTTGCGGGTCATGTTCCTGAGACCGAAAGCCACGCTCACGCAATCGAAATAATCGTTTGGAAACGGCAGTTTTTCTGCATCGCATTGCGCTACCGATACAGCCGCGCCCTCATCCAGGAGCCGGTCACGGCCTATCGTGAGCATGGCATTGTTGATATCGGTAAGCCAGACTTCACCGCTCTCACCAACGTGCTCCACGAACAACGCACTCAAGTCAGCGGTGCCGCCGGCAATGTCGAGTACCCGGCCACCCTTCTTGATACCGCTTGTTTCCACAGCAAAGCGCTTCCATAACCGGTGCATGCCCGCCGACATGAGATCATTCATCAGGTTATAGCGTTCTGCCACCGAATCGAACACCCCCGCCACCTTGCGGGCTTTCTCGGCTTCAGGAACGGCGGTGAAGCCGAAATGGGTAGTTTTCATCATGAATTTCAGTTTCTAATATAGAAAGTACACGTTTATATCGTGCGGCGATTAAAATTATCTCGATCCAGGTTGCCTACCCAATGCCCGTGAACCCATAACCGGATCACGGCTTGCACCCGCCTCTTCCATTCGGTCCAGATACCGTTGCCACATTTTATCCTGATGCACGCCGTAGTCATAGAGTAAATCCCACGAATACAGACCGGTATTATGACCATCGGAAAAAGTTAGCTGGATCGCGTAATTACCCACCGGCTCGATGTGATTGATGTTCACGTCTTTCTTGCCCACTTGCAGCACTTCCTGCCCCGGACTATGTCCGCGTACTTCCGCGGAAGGCGAATAAACCCGGAGAAATTCACAGGGAATCCGGAAGGTTTTGCCATCTCCAAAAGAAATTTCCAGCAACCTGGACTTTCGATGCAATTTTATTTCAGTAGGATTGGGAGTATCTTTGCTTAACCCTGCCATCTCGCCATTCCTCTAGTCGAACCGCATATGATAAACCAGCATGGGCAAAACTGAAACCTCGCTACCGGAGAAAAACCGTTTCAACCTGGATTCGGCAGTGAGCAGGATACTCTCCTGCAGGAAGATATGCGCGGGGAATGTAACGGTCATCAAACATCAGGAGTTGCCAAAGGCGGGCGTCTTTGCCGTGCACATGGCAAAGACGCTGGATGATGACTGTGTCAGGATCGATCAGGCCACTTGCTCAGACAGCCCCGGCCACAACAACCCTACAGCCTGAGTCTCATCGGCACCGCAGACGAACGTGCGGTAGTTCCTTACGACTGCCTGACAGGACAAACTGGATCGATCGCTGCTTTACGCGGCAGTCTCAAGAGCTGCTCCATGTAACCCTGACCCCGATCAGGGGAATGCCGGTATTATCGGTTCCGTTCCCTCAATCTCCACAGTGGGCAAATGTGCTTTTATACGACCCTCAATTTCCTCAACCCTGCTCATCGGCACGTCGGCCAGAACCAATAGCTGACCCGCCTCGATCGCCGCCTCAAACTGCTTGATTCTCGAACTGGCGGTGCTTACGCCTATCATGCCGCCTGCCCACGCACCCACTCCCGCCCCCGCGAGGGCGCTCGCTAGCAGAACACCCCCTGCGATTACCGTTGAGGCAGGAGGAAGCGCCAGTGCGACCAATCCGGCGAGTGCGCCCGCCGACCCGCCAAGCGCAAGTCCGCGCTCGACAGCGGGAATGAAATCGGTTCTCTGAAGGAGATTTGCTTCCGGCAGATCCTCAAGCTCTGTGCCGCGCTTTGCGACCACATGGATATGCCGTTCGTCGATTCGTGCCAGCAGCAGCTCATCGACAATACGTTTGGTGATGGTGATATCGGGAACAAGAAAGTAGATTCGTCGCATCATGATCTCCTAAAAGTTTGTAAGATAATCACCCGCTCAGGGAGGGCGGAAAATTCAAACCAACCTCAATTTCATCATAGGATGGCTTACCTGAAAAAGCAATGTTCACGCGAATCACAACATGCTATAACGTGCCACGAACCATCAGTATGATAGTAGTCGATATCAAATATTTTGTTCAAGACGCATTTCAGGCGGCGATGCCATGATAGCGGGAAAAGAAGTGGAGAATGGTTATATGGAAATGATTAAGACACGTGCCGCGGTGGCCTGGGGTCCGGGACAACCGCTAAGTATCGAAGAAGTTGACCTGATGCCGCCACGAAAAGGCGAAGTGCTGGTGCGTATTGTGGCAACGGGGGTATGTCATACGGATGCATTCACCCTGTCGGGAAGCGATCCTGAAGGCAAGTTCCCCGCTATCCTCGGCCATGAAGGAGGAGGCATCGTTGAGGCCTTGGGTGAAGGCGTAACCAGCATTGCCGTGGGCGACCATGTTATCCCGCTCTACACTCCCGAGTGCGGCGAGTGCAAATTCTGCAAATCGGGTAAAACCAATCTGTGTCAGGCGATACGTGCTACTCAGGGACAGGGTCTGATGCCTGACGGTACCACGCGATTTCTTAAGAACGGAAAGCCCATCTATCACTACATGGGCACCTCAACCTTCTCCGAATATACGGTGATACCCGAAATTTCACTGGCAAAAATAAACAGGGAAGCCCCCCTGGAAAAGGTCTGTCTGCTGGGTTGCGGTGTAACGACCGGCCTTGGTGCCGTTGCCAAAACCGCGAAAGTAAAGAAAGGTGATACCGTTGCGGTTTTTGGACTTGGCGGTATTGGTCTGGCCGTTATTATAGGGGCGGCGATGGCAAAAGCTGGACGCATTATCGCAATCGACATCAATCCGGGAAAATTTGAGATAGCACGTCAACTGGGCGCTACCGATGTGGTGAATCCCAGGGATTACTCCAAGCCGATTCAGGATGTCATTATTGAAATGACTGGCGGCGGCGTAGATTTTTCCTTCGAATGCATCGGCAATGTCAAAGTCATGCGTTCCGCACTGGAATGCTGCCATAAAGGTTGGGGCGAGTCGGTGATAATCGGCGTTGCCGGTGCGGGCGAGGAAATATGTACCCGTCCATTTCAACTGGTAACGGGACGTGTATGGCGTGGCTCGGCATTTGGCGGAGTGAAGGGCCGCACTGAACTGCCGGGTTACGTGCAGCGCTATCTTGATGGGGAATTCGAGCTCGACACGTTCATCACTCACACCATGGGGCTCGACGATATCAATACAGCATTTGAACTGATGCACGAAGGCAAATCCATACGCACCGTTATTCATTTCAACAAGTAAACACCATCAGCACGCACTTGACTCATCCCAGAGCCAGGTCATGCCATGCCGGTAAAATCGGGAATTTGCCCGGAATTTTCCGGACTGAGCTACGTATTGAGGATTCTGAATATGCCGGAATTGAAACTCCTCTCATCCCACCGTTTATTCGATGGATCGCAAAGGCGCTACTGGCACCGTTCAGAATCGCTGAATTGTGGAATGAATTTTTCCATTTTTCTCCCGCCTGGAACAGGCAATGACAAGAAAATACCGTCGATTTATTGGCTCTCGGGATTAACGTGTACCGATGAAAATTTCACCCTCAAAGCTGGTGCTCAACGCGTTGCGGCGAAACTTGGCCTCGCGCTGGTCATTCCGGATACGAGTCCGCGGGGAGACGCTGTCGCGAGCGCGCTGGATGCCGCCTACGATCTGGGGTTAGGAGCTGGTTTCTATGTGAACGCGACCCAGGCCCCCTGGAATCGCCATTACCGAATGTATGATTATGTCGTCGATGAGCTCCCGGCCCTGATTGAACAGCATTTTCCCGTGAATGACCGGCGATCCATTTGCGGACATTCCATGGGTGGTCATGGTGCGCTGGTTATTGCCTTGCGGAACCCCCAACGCTATCAATCGGTATCCGCCTTCTCGCCTATCGCCAATCCGACTACTAGTCCTTGGGGTAAAAAAGCCTTCAACCACTACCTGGGTGATGATGTAAAAAATTGGCGGGATTATGACGCAACATTGCTGATTGAGGCTTCACGCGCATCGAAGCATCTGCCAATGAGGGTCGACCAGGGTGACGCGGACGAATTTCTGATCGATCAACTGAAAACCGAGCGCCTTATCGCTGCTTGCAAGGCGGTCAATTATCCTGCCCAGATCACCATGCGCGCGGGTTATGATCACAGTTATTTTTTTATCAGTACGTTTATCGAAAGCCACCTGCGTTTTCATGCGAAAGCGCTCGGTTCCTGACGCTCTTTGAGAAAAATTCCGCCGGTATCGAGATGTCTACCCGACAGCTGCACCTGTCATCTCGATTTCCTAATTGCTGGCAGCCTGCCAGGCGACCCTCTGCTCTCCTTGATAACTCAAGCGCGGCGGCAAATGCGCTCTCTGCTTGCTGTATAATCGATCTTTTTTAAAAAATGGCTCTCTCCTATGGAAGCGGAACAACTTAACGCAATGTTCTATCAACTCGGCGATCTCGACAACCGGGCGGCAGAGTTGCGGAGGTATCTTTGACTTCGATACCAAGCAAACGCGCCTGAATGAACTTACCCGGCTGACAGAAGACCCCGCCATCTGGGACGACAATAAACGTGCCCAGGAATTGGGGCGCGAAAAAAAAATGCTGGAAGATGTCGTCGTCACCCTGGAAACAGTCGGGCGGCAATTGCATGACGCCCGGGACTTGTTCCAGATGGCAAGAGAGGAGGATGACGATGCCACGCTGCGGAGCATCGGCAGCGATATCATGCAATTGGAAAAAACCGTGGCGGAAATGGAATTCCGCCGCATGTTTTCCAATCCGATGGACCCTAACAATTGCTTCGTGGATATCCAGGCCGGGTCGGGCGGCACTGAAGCACAGGACTGGGCGGCAATGCTGGAGCGCATGTATCTGCGCTTTTGTGAACGCCGCGGGTATAGCGTGGAAGTGATGGAAGAGTCGGCCGGCGAGGTTGCCGGCATCAAGAGCGCAAGTATCAAAATATCGGGTGATTATGCTTATGGCTATCTCCGTACAGAGACCGGGGTGCACCGGTTGGTGCGAAAGTCCCCGTTCGATTCCGGCAATCGCCGCCATACCTCCTTTGCCAGCGTGTTTGTTTATCCCGAGGTGGACGAAACCATCGAAATAGAAATCAACCCGGCGGATTTGCGCGTCGATACTTTTCGTGCCTCTGGCGCAGGAGGCCAGCACATCAATAAAACGGACTCGGCTATTCGCATCACTCACAATCCCACGGGTATCGTGGTGCAATGCCAGAGCGGCCGTTCGCAGCACCGCAATCGCGCGGACGCGATGGCAATGCTGAAATCGCGACTGTACGAAGCGGAATTGCGTAAACGCAATGACGAGAAGCAGGCGATCGAGGACAGCAAAACCGATATAGGCTGGGGACACCAGATTCGCTCCTACGTGCTGGACCAGTCCCGCATCAAGGATTTGCGCACCGGCGTTGAAACCGGCAATACCCAGGGGGTGCTCGATGGCGGGCTGGACGATTTCATTGAAGCAAGCTTAAAGCAAGGCATATAGGAGATCTGATGGCAACGGATGGTGTTTCGGAGAAAGACTTGGATGAGCCGCTCGGCAAATTGGAGCCGGAAACGAAACTCATTGAGGAGCGCCGCGCCAAACTGGGTGTACTGCGTGAAATGGGTAACGCCTTTCCCAATGATTTTCGGCGTGAAGATTTCTCATCCGATCTTTATCGGCAATATGGCGGGCACGCCAACGAAACGTTGGAAGCAACGCCAAGACTCGTAGCCATTGCGGGACGTATGGTATTGAAACGAGTGATGGGCAAGGCAAGCTTCGCCACTATCCAGGACATGAGCGGGCGCATCCAGCTTTACATCACTAATGATACTACCGGCGCGGAGGCACACGAAGCTTTCAAGCATTATGACCTCGGCGATATACTGGGTGCTCAGGGTGCGCTCTTCAAAACCCGGACTGGCGAGCTTTCGGTGCGCGTCACCCATCTGCGCTTGCTGACCAAATCCTTGCGCCCCCTGCCGGAAAAATTCCACGGCCTGACCGACCAGGAACAGAAGTACCGCCAGCGTTATCTCGATCTGATCACTAACGAAAATACCCGCAAGGTATTTATCACGCGCTCCAGGATCATCCAGTCCATCCGTGATTTTTTTGCCGCCGACGGTTATCTGGAAGTGGAGACACCGATGATGCACCCTATCCCCGGTGGCGCGACGGCACGGCCATTTGTCACTTACCACAATACGCTGGATATGCAATTGTATCTCCGCATCGCGCCCGAACTATATTTGAAGCGTCTGGTAGTGGGTGGAATGGAAAAAGTATTCGAGATCAATCGCAATTTCCGTAACGAGGGTATCTCTACGCGACACAACCCCGAATTCACCATGCTGGAATTCTATGAGGCTTACCGGGATTACACGTATTTGATGAATTTCACCGAAACCATGCTGCGGGAAGTGGCGGCAAAAGTCCTAGGCACCACCAAGGTGACTTATCAGGGACAGGAAATTGATCTTGCACAACCATTTGAGCGGCTCAGCATCACTCAGGCCATCCGGAAATTCCAGCCTGAATATACCGATACCCAACTCAATGATCGCGCGTTCCTAATCGAGAGGTTGCAGGAACTTGGCATTACTCACAAACTGGGAGACGGTATCGGCGGCTTGCAGTTATCGCTATTCGATGAAACCACCGAGCATTTATTGTTTGAACCCACTTTTATCATTGATTATCCGGCGGAAGTCTCCCCCCTGGCGCGGCGCAACGATGTCAATCCCGCGATAACCGACCGCTTCGAGCTCTACATAGCGGGACGAGAAATAGCCAATGGCTTTTCCGAATTGAACGACCCGGAAGATCAGGCTGCGCGCTTCCTGGAACAAGCCAGCGCCAAGGAGGCGGGAGACTCCGAAGCCATGCATTACGACGCCGATTACATACGCGCCCTGGAATACGGCCTGCCGCCCACCGCAGGTGAAGGCATCGGCATAGACCGGCTGGTTATGCTATTCACCGATAGTCCGAGCATTCGAGACGTAATTATGTTCCCGCAACTGCGGCGTGAAGACTAAAAACCCATCGGTCCGGGATAAACTCCTCCCCCATGATGCCACAGGCTCGCCTTGCATAAAGAACCCCGGGTCAAGCCGTCCGTGAAGCAAGGTGCTGGCAACGGGGGACTTATTCAGAGACCCATCAAGACCCGTCGCAATAGCCATTATCCTGAAACCAGGCCATCGCATCCTCGAGCGCTTCCGCTGCAGGCCGATAGCGATAACCCAGCACCCGTACGGCCTTTTCGCTGGAGTAAAACATCTTTTTTTTCGCCATGCGCACACTATCCACTGTCGCACGTGGCTCAATGTTCGTCACCATTGCCATTTTTTCCATTAGCCAGGCGGCAGGCAAAACCAGCTTGACGGGAATATTGAATCGTTTTGTCCGCTTGCCTCTGATCTCGTCGATAGTCTGTAGTATTTGCAATAAAGTCATATTTTCGCCACCCAGGATATAACGTTCCCCGGGTTCTCCATGCGCATGAGCCAGCAGATGACCATATGCGATGTCATCAGCATGGGCGATGTTCAAACCGGTATTTACATACGCCGGCATCCGGCCACATAAGGTATCAACCACGATACGTCCCGTCGGCGTGGGCTTGATGTCACGCGGCCCTATTGGCGTGGACGGATTGACGATAACCAGCGGCAGCTTGTGTTCGTCGGTAATCCGCTGAACAATTTGTTCCGCCATGAATTTTGACCGCTTATAATGTCCGGTCATCGACACGAGACTGGAAGGGGTGTCCTCGTTGGCGGAGGTACCATCCTGATGCGTTCCCAGTGTTGCCACGCTGCTGGTGTATATCATGCGTTTCATGCCGGCTTCCGCTGCCGCGAGTATCAGCGCCTCCGTCCCTTTTACATTGATGTCATACATGGTTTCGGGATTAGGCACCCATAGGCGGTAATCTGCGGCAACATGAAACAAACTATCGCAACCGGTCACCGCGCGCTTCAATGAGGGGGCTGAACGTAAATCACCTTCGGAAATTTCAACGGGCAGCTCATGAAGATTTCTCCGGTCACTTCCCGGCCTGACCAGACAGCGTACTTCGTGGCCAGCGTCCAGTAAACAGCGCGCGACCGCCGAACCCACAAAGCCGTTGGCGCCGGTAACCAATGATTTCATCATGCTCAACCTTTCTTCGGCTCCCGAATTGACACCGGGAACCTATAGCCGCGATCAAAAACTCCCATTGTTGGGACTACACGCCGTACCTACTCAATTCGGCCTTATAATTGGCAGATGAGGGCGTATCAAATAAAAATCATTAAACCGGGGCGTTTCGATCCGAAGCCAGGATAATCACCCGCCTTGCCATGACTACATCAGTCAGTGTGGCGCGTTGCAAGGTGCTTCTCGACATCATCCTTGCTGAAGCCCAGGGCAGCAGCCACACGATCGGCGTGGCTAACCCGGGACACACCCGGAATCAAACGATAAGTCGGGCCTTGAGGCAAAAATTCACCCTGCAGGTAACGGCCGATTCCCTTATGCTGCAAGCGCTCGCACAGCTCGTGATTATGGGTGACAAGTAATGTGCTGGCTCCAAGCTTGTGGAAACCTGCGAGAACGTATTCGGAAAGCTCCATCTTCTCCTCGAACGTTGTGCCTTCCGAAAGCTCATCCAGCACGACGAGACTGCGCGCGGTAGAGTTGAAGAATATCTCGCGTGTGCGTTTCAACTCGTGGCCGAAGCGGCCCATCCCCTCATCCAGCCGTCCCGGGTCCGGCACCTGATAGAAAATATGCTCAGCCAGCACCAGCCGCGCGGCCGCTGCGGGAATGTAACAGCCGATCTGGCCCAGAAGCTGAATCTGGACCACGGTTTTACAGTAGGCCGTCTTACCTCCGCTGTTCGGTCCCGTGATAACCAGCAAGCGTCCGGTATCATCAAGCCGTATATCGTTCGGCACGTAGTCTGGATTAGTCCCGGCAAGTAGCGGATTTCTTGCCTCCGTAACGCTCAGGGAATGGCGCTCGCCTTCCACTATTTCCGGCAGCACCATTTTTCCACCGAAGGTGAGCGAGTAGCGATGAAAGGACAGGATCTCATCAATCATGCCCAACGCATCCAGTACGCGCGCCAATTCAGGGCTCTGCCTGAATAGCTTGCGCAACGGATAGATGACGGAGTCGCGATCGGATGCCGCGATTGCGATCAGGAGGACGGGCAGAATCGGCACAGCCAGCACAAGTATCCCATATCCCAGGTAAGCAATCCCGAAACTGGCGAGCATGCTCTGGAAGAAATAAAGCGCTGCGCCAAGCAGCGCCAATGTCAGCAGTATTGGAAGCGGCTTGATAATCGATGGTGTGAAGCGCGGAACGGGTAAATAACGCGGCTTTTCCTCCCGCGTCTTGAACTTTCCTTCTACCGGAAAAATCGGTCCGCGCATCAGGGAATAAATACGAGAGGCCCCAAAGTCGCGAATGACGGCAAACAAGTCTCTCAGATACGGACTTTGCGGCTGTGGCAACGTGTTCATCGCCTCGACCAGATCGACCACAAAGCCGGTGCCATCGACAAACTGGTGGTAACCGTAGCCGCTAAATTCCATTTCATCTTTCCCATCTCTCGAGTTATCGATAGCGAGACCCCCGGTAAAGGTACCGTAGAGCAATTGATAAAGCCCATGTTCTTCCGGCACCGCACCTTTCAGGAAATGCTGAAGCGCTTCCCGCAGACTGGAATTTGACTCAAGCTCACGCAACGCTTCCTGTTTTTTTTGAGTGAGCCCAGGGTCGGTGCCTGGCCGCGCCAGCGATCGGTAAAGCACCGATTGTCCGACATGCGTAACGGCGTGATTGCAAGAATCGAATAACTGATCGATTTCGATCGCATCTAATGTCTTTGCATCCAGAACGCCGTTATCGGCGCCTGTTGGACGCGTGTCGCGCACACCCGCCAGCCGCTCGCCGCTGGCAAGGATAGGCGGGTGACTCAGACAGGGATCAAAGGCGACTGGATCGTTCATGGCCGGTCTTGAAAATCGCTGAATAAATCCTCCATGAGTATGTTGCAGACAAAATGAGTGATCAAAATGACTTACTGTAAAGGGCGAGGCCTTTCCACGATGTCCGGCGGCACGGTGAGTAAACCGGTTTTTCTTGCCACCTCAACTACCGATGATGGGATGGACTATCCGTCTTATACTCTGCGTTCTTCGCTCTGGATTCATCCAATCTAACCGGATTGTTAATGCGGATTTGTTTCCAAAACGTTGAGAACTGTACGGAGCACTCACAGGATTCCGTTCACAAGCTCATATCGTTCAAGGTAAAGGCGGCGAACTCTATGTCCTTCACATTCGATGCTGAAAATCTAACATTCAACCGGTGGCGCGTCAACGCACCCAGTACCCCGCGATGCTGAATAGCCCCATACTCGGGCTATGCAACGTACCGCCCCCATGAAGGCATCCACGGAGCGCTTGCGGCAAGACCCGGAACTTACTCAGAAATTGCCTGCGTCGGAAACTGCAATACAATTCCGTCTTTCTCTAACGAAAGACGGATTATTATTGAACATGGGACACTGAACTTGGGTCTTGCCCGTTGGAAGAGGAAACACCAAAGGCGCTTCCTTTTGCCAGCACCTCATTTATCTGCCTCAGATCTTCTTCATCCAACTCACCCGCTTCCGCCTCCAGTCTCAACTTGGACATGAGAAAATTGTAACGCGCCTGGGCGAGATCCCGCCGCGCGGAATAGTGCAATTGCTGCGCGTTTAATACATCCACTTCGGTTCTGACACCCACTTCCTGCCCCAGCTTGGTGGAATCCACCTGGCTTTGACTGGATGTTACCGCTTGCCGCAGCGCCTTCACCTGCGCAATGCCATTGGTGACATTAAGATACTGCTGGCTCACTTGAAGTACACTATTGCGCCGGGTATTATTCAGATCCTGGAATACCTTCTCCTGGGTGGCCAGAGCCTCGCGCACACGTGATTGCACCGCGAAACCCTGAAATATCGGAAAACTCAATTGAACTCCGATTTCCTTTGAGGTCAGGTCAATTGGCCGGCCGGTGATTGTCCCCCCAACACCTCTCTGATCACTGTACAGGGCAACCAGATCGAGAGTCGGATAGTGTCCCGCCTTGGCCCGTTCCACATCCTGTTTTGCGATTTCATACACCGATTGTTGAACTTTCAGGGCAAGATTATTCTGTTCAGCCACGTTGATCCAATCCTGCATATTTGCATACTTCAGATTGAGCAGATCAGGAAAGTTCTCGTTTGGACGTGTGAGATCATCCGGCAAACGGCCGATAATCTGTTGCAGTGCGCGTTTTCGGACTTCCAGATCGCTCCGGGCGGCAATCTCCTGCGAGAGCGCCAAATCAAATCGTGCCTGGGCCTCGTGTGTATCGACGATGGTGGCTGTCCCGACCTGAAAGTTGCGCTTGGCTTGTGCGAGCTGTTCTCCAATGGCTCTCTTCTGGGCTTCCGCCACCTCCACGTTTATCAACGCCAATTGAATGTCAAAATAAGCCTGCGCTACACGCAGGATCAGCTCTTGGGCCGCGATGATGAACTGGGAATCCGCTTGGGCGACTTGAAGCTTGGATTGCTCGTAGATTACGAAATTTTCCTTGCGGTAAATCGGCTGGGTTGCCGTGATCGTTATACTCGTGTTATCGATGACGACTTCGGGCGGCCTAACGCCGGTCCCGGTCCCGGTGCCGATCCCGGTCGTCACGCTCTGTATATCGATATACTGTCTCCGGCGCACACCCGCGAGTGTGATAGTCGGAAGCAGCCCGGCCCGGCCCTGCGGCAGTTTCTCCTGGGCCGCCTGATGCGCGGCGCGCGCGGCGCTGTATTGCGCATCCTGCTCCAGCGCCTCACGATAAATTCCCATCAGGTCGGTAGCGTGGAGCGGGGTATGGAAAGCCGCGCCGGAAATTAATAACGCATAAATATATTGCGGAATTTTCACTTTGATCCAGATTGCCTTATTTTGCCGGGAGAAGAAAAGCCATCGCCCGATTGAACCTGGTTAATAGGTCCGTCAGGCGGGTGCGCAATTCGCGGAGTTGATCTGGAAGATCAAAATGTGAATCTCGCCGGCTGCTTTGCGTTTCTTAGCGGGGCAATGCAGGTTTCAAACAGACCAACGGTATTGTATGCACCCGTTTTCTCTCCTTGTGCGACACAAGTGACGAGCAGCGCCTGCATCACCGGTGCATCACCCACCACCGCGAATAGGCGTCCGCCGGTTTTGAGGCTTTGCTGAAATGCCTCCGGCAAAACCGGAGTGGAGCCAGTCAGCACGATAACGTCATAAGGCCCATGCTCGGGCCAGCCACAGGCGGCATCGCCTAATTCCATCGTCACATTTCCGATCTCATGAGCCTGAAGATTTTTCTCCGCCATGGCCTTCAGTTCCGGCACGATTTCCACGCTGTAGACATATTCGCCCTTCTTTGCCAGAAGTGCGGAAAGGTAACCGCTGCCGCTGCCGACCTCCAGAATCCTGTCCGTTTTTTTTATCTGGAGTTCCTGCAAGATGCGCGCCTCAAGCTTGGGAGCAAGCATCACTTCACCGTATCCCAGCGGGATCTCCATATCGACAAACGCAAGGGAACGGTATGCTGCGGGGACAAATTCCTCACGCCGCAACTCAAACAATAATTTAAGAACCTCCTGATCCAGCACATCCCAAGGGCGAATTTGCTGTTCCACCATATTAAACCGGATTTGTTCGAGATCCATGCCCAGCCCTATATAAATTGTCATCACAGACTTGCAATTATTCCACATTTCCATTAGCTTCACATCAGCAGCTAGGGGTCCGTTTCCGGAATCATCCGGTAAACCGGTGAGAGAGTCCCTTAACACCTGATACGGGTAATGCCGCCGTAGGGAAGCTGGGATTAGCCGTCCCGCTCGTTTATGGCACCCAAAGACTTAAAGGAGCGTACTATGAATGCAACAGTTTTAAACCCCGCCCAATTTTCCTCCCCGTTTTCAAGCAAGACTGCCCATGTCGATGAAGGAGCGGTCAAACCTTTGCCTCAATCCCGCAAGGTTTATGTGCAAGGATCCCGCCCCGACATTCAGGTACCGATGCGGGAAATCAGCCAATCCGATACGCCCGCCAGCATGGGTACGGAGGAAAATCCTCCGATTTATGTCTATGACACTTCCGGCCCCTACACCGACCCAGCGGCAGAAATAGATATACGCTCCGGATTACTGCCATTACGCGAGAAATGGATAGACGCGCGTGACGATACGGAAGTTCTCGCGGGCCCCGCTTCCGCCTATGGCAGGCAGCGTCTGACCGATCCCCAGTTGGCGGAAATGCGCTTCGATCTGAAACGCCAGCCGCGCTGTGCCAGGGCGGGAGAAAACGTGACACAAATGCACTATGCCCGGCGCGGTATCATTACGCCGGAAATGGAATATGTCGCCATACGGGAAAACCAGCGTTGCGAACATCTCGGCGCCCAGCGCCGTGAACTGCTTATGCGCCAGCATCCAGGACATGATTTTGGCGCGCTCCTGCCCCAGCATATCACACCGGAATTCGTGCGTGACGAAGTGGCCCGCGGTCGTGCCATCATTCCTGTCAATATCAACCATCCCGAATCCGAGCCGATGATCATCGGGCGCAACTTTCTGGTGAAGATTAATGCGAATATCGGCAACTCCGCTCTCGGTTCAAGCATCCAGGAGGAAGTCGAGAAAATGACCTGGGCTATTCGCTGGGGGGGCGACACGGTTATGGATCTTTCGACCGGAAAGAATATCCATGAGACCCGTGAATGGATCATCCGTAACAGCCCTGTTCCCATCGGCACCGTACCGATTTACCAGGCATTGGAAAAAGTGAACGGCAAGGCGGAAGATCTTACATGGGAGATTTTTCGTGACACCCTGATTGAACAGGCTGAGCAGGGTGTGGACTACTTTACCATCCATGCGGGCGTGCGGCTTGCCTATGTTCCGATGACAGCAAAGCGTCTGACCGGCATTGTTTCGCGCGGGGGTTCGATCATGGCCAAGTGGTGCCTTGCGCATCATCGGGAAAGTTTTCTTTACACCCGCTTCGAGGAAATCTGTGAAATCATGAAGGCTTATGATGTCAGTTTCTCTCTGGGAGATGGTCTGCGTCCAGGATCGATCTACGACGCCAACGATGAGGCTCAGTTTGCCGAACTGGAAACCCTCGGCGAACTGACCCAGGTTGCATGGAAGCATGACGTCCAGGTGATGATCGAAGGCCCGGGTCATGTACCCATGCATCTCATCAAGGAAAACATGGATCTGCAATTGAAATACTGTGCCGAGGCGCCTTTCTACACACTGGGCCCGCTCACTACCGACATCGCTCCAGGCTATGATCATATTACCTCAGCGATCGGCGCCGCCCTGATCGGCTGGTACGGCACTGCGATGCTATGCTACGTTACGCCCAAGGAACACCTTGGCCTGCCGGATAAAGACGACGTCAAGGATGGCATCATCACCTACAAAATTGCCGCTCATGCGGCAGATCTGGCAAAGGGGCACCCGGGTGCGCAGATACGCGATAATGCGCTCTCCAAGGCACGTTTCGAATTCCGCTGGAATGATCAGTTCAATCTCGGCCTCGATCCCGACAAGGCCAAGCAATTCCACGACGAAACCCTGCCGCAGGAGGGCGCCAAACTCGCGCATTTCTGCTCGATGTGCGGCCCTCATTTCTGCTCAATGAAAATAACCCAGGATGTACGGGATTACGCCGCCAGTCAGGGAGTCAGTGAAAACCAGGCTCTCGAACAAGGCATGGAAGAGAAAGCCATCGAATTTGTAAAAAAAGGGGCGGAAATTTATAGCAAGATATGATTTCCCCAGCGCATGAGATAGCAAAAGCGCTGTGGCGCAATAATCCAGAATCCGGCGGCTAACGCCCATTTATCAATGATTATGGGCTCTTGGGTGGGGCCGCTACGGATTGGGATAATTCCTGAAACTACCTGCCCGGAAATTGGGAACTTCACATTTTGAGATCTTCTTCAGCCTGAGGCGGGGGTTCGGTGCGATAATATCCAGAATATAATCAACTGATCGAATCGCAACAACCATTCTCTATCGGATGCTCCCATTGTCCAGCAACACCCTGACTCACTTGTGCCTATGCGTGCTTATCCGGGGTCAAATGCCTTTACCCGGATAATCGCCGCATGGATTGGCTTCTATTCATCAAGGCCTTGATCCTCGGCATTGTCGAGGGCTTGACCGAATTCCTCCCGATTTCCTCTACCGGCCATCTCATCCTGGTAAGTGATTTGCTCGACTTCAATGACGAGAAAGGCAAAGTATTCGCGATTGTGATCCAGCTGGGCGCAATATTGGCGGTATGCTGGGAATATCGCGTAAAGATTGGTGGCGTGGTGATGAACATTGGCTCAAGTGAGGATGCGAACCGCTTTGTGTTGAATCTCTTCATCGCGTTTTTGCCCGCCGCGATTCTGGGTCTCCTCTTCATCAAAACAATAAAGCAATATCTGTTTCATCCGGTTCCGGTGGCTATGGCGTTTATCATCGGAGGATTTCTGATTCTGTGGGCTGAGCGCAGAAAGCACGTGGTGGATGTAGACCGGGTGGAGGACATGGACTGGAAACATGCGCTGAAGGTTGGATTGATGCAGTGCCTCGCACTGATACCCGGTACATCACGCTCCGGCGCAACTATCATTGGCGGCCTCTTTTTTGGTTTGTCACGCAAGGCAGCTACCGAGTTCTCTTTCTTTCTGGCAATACCCATCATGTTTGCGGCCACTTTCTACGATGTCTACAAACATCGCGACATACTGCATTTCACCGATATCGGCGTATTCATTGTGGGATTTGTGGCATCGTTCATCAGCGCGCTATTGGCGGTACGCGGCTTGTTGCGTTTTATCAGCCATCATGACTTCACTGTATTCGCCTGGTATCGAATTGGATTCGGGATCATCGTGCTGGCTACCGCTTATTCCGGACTGGTCAAATGGTCGGCCGCATAGATTTGTATCAGGATAAAAACTGCTTACCGGTTTCTTGATTCCGGATTTCTGACTCAGCCCTGTACCCACGGCAGCCCCGCGGCTTTCCACCCACCTTTGGTACCGCGATGACCGGTAGCGTCCTTGTCGCCTTCAAAGCCTTCAAGAATGTTGTAACAATTTGTGTAACCCGAGTCGGCGGCAATAGCGGCCGCTTGATGCGAGCGGCCACCACTGCGGCAAATGAACATCACCATGGATTCCTTATCCACTTGGCTGGAGAGATAATTGAGGAAGTCCGGATTGGCGCGCATGCCGGGATAGGACTGCCATTCTATTTCAACCGCACCCGGAATTCGTCCCACCCAATCCCATTCAGCCCGGGAGCGGACATCCACCAATCTGGCACCTGGAGCTTCCTGCAACAGTGTCAGTGCTTCCGCGGGAAGCAGTGCGCCTTCGTATGGCAAATTCATTTCCTTGGCGCGTTGTTGAGCTCTTTCGAGTATTGCGGTGATGGTTTCCATATGAGCTTCAGATAGCAATGATTGAAAGATGCAATGTTATTCCTTTTTGAGGCAGGTTGTAACTCAAGCTGGCCGTGCGACGAGGAAACTGATCAGAGGCTCATGAAGCGCCAGGCAGTCCGGCATGACAGCCCCTCGTCACTATGCGGGCCTATTTTAATAGCTTGATAACACCCTTTGACACAATGTTTGATTCGTTTGAGGTAATGACGGTGCCCATACTGATATAATTCTGATTTTGTGCGCCTTGTGACATAACTTTATTAAATAATTGAATTGCGGTCTGGAGAAAAATATGGCGGTAGTCGATGTTCTTAAAATGATCCAGGAAAACGAAATCAAGTTCGTTGATCTGCGTTTTACTGATACCCGCGGCAAGGAACAGCATGTGACACTTCCAGCCCATGCGTTTGATGCAGATAAGCTTGAGGACGGCCACGCGTTCGATGGTTCTTCCATCGCCGGCTGGAAGGGTATTCAGGCTTCCGACATGCTGTTGATGCCCGATCCTGAAACCGCCCATATGGATCCGTTCATGGATGAAGCTACACTGCTCATAACCTGTGACGTGGTCGAGCCCTTGGATGGCAAAGGTTATGACCGTGATCCCCGTTCACTGGCAAAACGCGGCGAAGCTTACCTCAAGTCGACCGGCATCGGCGACACTGCCTATTTCGGCCCGGAACCCGAGTTCTTTATTTTTGATTCTGTCACCTGGCATGCGGACATGTCCGGTTGTTCCGTAAAAATAGAATCCGAGGAAGCGGCGTGGAACTCCGCGGAAAAATACGAAGGGGGCAATACAGGCCACCGTCCCGCCGTAAAAGGCGGATATTTCCCCGTTCCACCGATCGATTCCCTGCATGACATCCGTTCCGCCATGTGTCTGGCGCTGGAAGAAATGGGTGTTGAAGTCGAAGTACACCATCACGAGGTTGCGACGGCCGGACAGTGCGAAATCGGCACCAAGTACAGCAGCCTGGTGAAGCGCGCTGACTGGACCCAGGTATTCAAATATGTGGTGCACAATGTTGCCCACTCTTACGGCAAAACGGCCACGTTCATGCCAAAGCCCATCGTCGGGGACAATGGTTCCGGCATGCATGTGCATCAATCAATCTGGAAAGCTGGGCAGAATCTGTTTTCCGGAAATGGCTATGCCGGACTTTCAGAAATGGCGCTGTTTTACATCGGCGGCATTATCAAGCACGCCAAGGCCTTGAATGCCATTACCAATCCTGGCACCAATTCCTACAAGCGCCTGGTCCCGGGTTTTGAAGCACCGATCAATCTTGCCTACTCGGTAAGCAACCGCTCCGCCGCGGTGCGGATTCCTTATGCCAACAGTTCAAAGGGACGGCGCATCGAAGTACGTTTTCCCGACCCCACCGCCAACCCCTATCTGGCATTCACCGCATTGATGATGGCTGGACTGGACGGCATCCAGAACAAGATCCATCCGGGCGATCCCATGGACAAGAATCTTTATGATCTTCCTCCCGAAGAAGCAGCGAGTATTCCGAATCCCTGCGCCTCGCTCGATGAAGCGCTGGACAATCTGGACAAGGATCGCAATTTTCTCACCCGGGGCGGCGTGTTTTCGAATGATATGATCGATGCCTATATTGAGCTCAAGATGGAGGAAGTCACACGCTTTCGCATGACCACTCACCCGGTGGAGTTTGATATGTACTACAGTCTATAGGGCACTCTCATAATTTTAATTGAGCGTTCACGCTGCCTCCGAACGTGACAAATAATTGGAATTTTGAAGGAAAATATTCGATGAATATTCTGGCCATTTCATTCCTTGCCCTTCTTTCTCTGACGCTGGCGGGTTGTGGCGAAAAAGCGCCAGTGGAGACACCCAAGACAGAAGCACCGGCCAAACTTGCGGATGAGTTCACGTCTGAAAAAGAGATCCCATCAATATTGGAGAAAGAGTTAACGCCGGAAGAAAAGTCTGCGCTATTGGACAAGATAATGCCGTCGTCCCCAAATGAGCCAACGCCGGAAGAAAAATTTCTGAAATTAAGAAAAGATGCGGATGCTGGAGATCCCAAAGCACAAAATGGTCTCGGGGTGATGTACTACACCGGGGAAGCCATATCCAAGGACTCATCAGGCAGGATTTTAAGCAACGATCCTGAGACAGCCGCGGCGTGGTTTCACAGATCCGCTGCACAGGGGTATGCCGACGCCCAATTCAATCTCGGCTTGATGTATGCCAATGGCGAGGGAGTAGCAAAAGACGCCGCCAAGGCCGTAGAGTTATTCAAAAAAGCCGCTGATCAGGGAAATGTCGATGCGCAAAATAATCTGGGGGTGATGTATTACTCCGGTGAAGGTGTGCCGAGAGATGCTTCCAAAGCCAAGGAGTGGTTTGAAAAAGCCGCCGCGCAGGGCAATGCGGATGCGCAAGCCAACCTTGATGCGATGAAATGATCTGTTGCAGTGAACTTGCCAATCAATTAGCGGTGTCAACTGCAGTGCGATAATGCCGTATAACCAGGCTCGAGCAACAAGATCCTTCAAATATAGAGCCTGTAGATTTTCTGCATGCCCCAGCCCCATGAGCATGAACTCCCCTGCAACGCGACAGGCGGTGAATGAATCCCACCTCCATTGAGATTATTGGCGCAATCCTGTTTGGTATTGCGCTAATTCATACCTTCTCGACCAAATTCTTCGAGCGGTTGGCACATACCCGCCCGGCTCACGCGGGGACCTGGCATTTTCTGGGCGAGGTGGAAGCGGTTTTTGGCTTCTGGGCAATGATCCTGGTCATCGCGATACTGGTCATTGAAGGCAAGGAGACCGCCATCACCTATCTTGATGGACAGAGTTTTATCGAACCCATGTTCGTGTTTGCAATCATGGTAATCGCGGGCAGCCGCCCCATCCTGCAATTCGCGATGCTTTGCGTAAAGATGACCGCGCGGCGTATTCCCTGGCCAGATGGGAAAGCATTTTATTTCATCACGCTATCTTTTGTCCCCTTGCTGGGATCCTTCATCACCGAGCCGGCGGCCATGACACTGGCCGGTTTGATTCTCCTTCAGCGTTATTATTCCAAAGAGATTTCCACGCGGCTCAAATACGTCACCCTTGGTGTTCTATTCGTCAACATTTCGATTGGTGGGACCATGACCTCGTTTGCCGCGCCGCCAGTCCTCATGGTAGCCGGCAAGTGGGGATGGGACAGCGCTTTCATGCTCACGACATTCGGCTGGAAGGCCGCGCTTGCCGTGCTGGTGAATGCCCTGTCAGCCACTCTCCTGTTTCAGCGTGAATTATCGGAGATGAGGAATGAAGAGGATACGCCGCGCGTTGGAGTTCCCGTGGCGGTAGTGCTTGTGCATCTGGCTTTTCTGATTGGAGTCATAGTGTTTGCGCATCACCCGGTTGTCTTCATCGGGCTGCTGCTCTTCTTCATCGGGTTTACTCACGCCTATGAACGCTACCAGGATCCCCTGATCCTGCGTGAAGGATTGATGGTTGGCTTTTTTCTGGCTGGCCTGGTCGTGCTGGGAGGATACCAGAAATGGTGGCTCCAACCCATATTGACGGGTATGGACAGTACCACGCTCTATTTCGGTGCCACCCTTCTCACTGCTGTCACTGACAACGCTGCGCTTACCTACCTGGGTTCTCTGCTGGAAGGAACAAGCGCGGAGTTTCGTTACGCACTTGTCGCCGGAGCCGTTACAGGAGGGGGTCTGACGGTAATTGCCAATGCACCCAACCCCGCGGGTTTTTCCATCCTCAAAGGCTCATTCAAGGATGGGGCGATTCATCCGCTAGGTTTGCTGGCAGCGGCGCTTCCCCCTACATTCGTTGCCATTCTTGCATTTCAGATGCTTTAAGGTATTTCCGGTACGTAGCATCCTGCTCAATCCTAGTATCCATACGGCGCGGATGGCGCATCTTTCTTTGTGGCGCGCAAATCATCATTCTCCATCCGTAGCATGTCGACCTGTTTACGTAGACGGCTTATAGAAATTCGCTCACGCAGCATCACCGGTACCGTCACTAATGCACCAATGAGCGCACCCAAGCCAAAGCATGCCGCAATCACCACGGCAAGCGAAGCATCGACGCGCCACAGAAAGAATAAGACGCTGACGGATACGGCATTCTGGACCGCAAACATGACAATCAGGAAAATAACGATGAGAGCGGAAACCAACTGTAATGGCATAACGGCTCCACTCGTGGGTGGTAGTTTTCGCCCCTAATGCGGTGCCCAGCAGCCTGCCGGACTTAAAGAAAACCGGCCACAAGAATGCTTGGCCAGTTTTTCGACCTTCTCGCTTCGATTCAAGTCTGGCGGGTTGCTATAGAACCGATCAGACCCGAACTCGAACATCGTCGCAGTGGCGCGCCAGAAAAAACCATTCAGCCGCGAACCTTGCGAGCGAAGCCAGTCTCCATCCATTTTTTGATACGATTGGCGTCGCCGATGCGGGTATTCTTTCCCGCGGAATCAAGCAATACAATAATAACCGGCCTACCGGTTATTTTTGCCTGCATCACCAGGCAGCGGCCGGCTTCGCTAAGAAAGCCGGTTTTTGATATGCCAATATCCCAACTCCCACTACGTACCAGATGGTTTGAGTTGGTAAACTGCAGGCTGCGATCGTCGTCTTCAAATTCCACCGCATGCGCGGCGGTAGTAGAAAATTCACGAATGATTTCGTAATCCTCCGCAGCATCGACCAATTTTGCCAGATCGCGGGCCGTGGAAACGTTGGCCCGGTTTAACCCCGTGGAGTCAACAAAATAGCTATTGCCCATGCCGAGCTCAAACGCCTTGTCATTCATTGCCACAACAAATGCGCGGATACCTCCCGGGTAACTGCGCCCCAGCGCCGCAGCAGCACGGTTTTCAGAGGACATCAACGCCAGCCGCAATAATTGCTGACGAGTAAGACTTACTCCCACCCGCAGGCGCGAGCGGGTGTTCTTGATAACGTCGATATCTGCGGCCTCTATCACGATTTCATCGTCAAGCGGCAGTTTCGCATCAAGCACCACTATCGCCGTCATCAGCTTCGTAATGGAAGCAATTGGCATCACGTTATCCGCGTTCTTGTTATAAAGAATACGTCCATGCTGCATGTCCAGGATCAGCGCGGCTTGTGATCTGAGATTCAATCCTCCCTGCTGAGCGGATGCACCACCGGCAAATGCACACAAGGCGAAAGCCGCAAAGATAATTTTTTTCATCTTGTCTTATCTATTGTAAGAATTCATCCGCTCACCCCACGGATCAGGAAATCAGCACGGTACCGGTTAAGTTAACAAATATTGAAGAATAGGGAAAGTACTTTATCAAAATTTGCCGCAACAAATAACACCAGCAGCATTGGTGCATGCCAAGTCCCGGGCTCACCGCTGAGGCGATAAGCGGAGGAATTCCTCATTCCTGAGATTTTACCGGCGCGGGATGATCGCCAGCGGGCTTGCGGAGTAACTCAAACATTCCCGCTAAAATCATAGCCAGGCCTGGTAGCGAAATGCCATGATTCATACCCCTTACGATAATCCTGGGGCTGGCCTGGGGAAATCCGGGGGCTAATTCATTAGTAACTGGTGGCCATTCATAAGCACCTGCGAAGCACCTTCAAGCGGCAGTGGCCGTGAGAAATAATAGCCCTGCATCTCGTCGCAACCGTGCAGTATCAGGAAATCCAGTTGCTCCTTGGTTTCCACACCCTCGGCTACCACTTCCAGCTCCAAGCTGTGTGCAAGCTTGATCATTGCTACCGTGATGGTTGCATCGTCAGGATCGGTAGTGACATCCCGGATGAATGTGCGGTCGATCTTGAGTACATCGAGCGGGAAACGTTTGAGGTAGGCAAGGCTCGAGTAGCCAGTGCCGAAATCATCCATTGAAATTTTCACCCCAAAGGCCTTCAGGTTTTGCAGTGCATTGGCGGCTGTCTCGGCTTCTTTCATCAATACCGACTCGGTCAACTCAAATTCCAGCAAGCGGGGGTTGATTCCGGTAATCTCGAGCGTTTTTCCAATCACGGCATCGAGGTCTTGCTGCTGAAACTGCCGTGCCGAGAGATTGATCGAGACCGGATGCGGAACCAGTCCTTGATTCTGCCATTTTCCTATCTGCTCGCAGACCGTTAGTACTACCCATTCACCAACGGGCACGATCAATCCGGTATCCTCCAGAACCGAGATAAACTGGAACGGTGGCACCAGCCCCAGCGCTGGATGCCGCCAGCGCAACAACGCCTCAAAGCCGGTAATTTTGCCATTGGACAAACTTACCTTTGGCTGATAGTGAAGCACGAATTCACGCCGTGCCAATGCGCCACGCAGTTGTGTTTCCAATTTCAGGCGCGCGACCGCGCGCTCATTCATTTGCGGCAAATAAAACTGATAAATAGCAGGTCCGTGTTCCTTCGCCTGGAACATCGCGGTATCGGCATTCCTGAGCAGGCCATCCGCATCCGTGCCATCTCCGGGATAGATACTGATGCCCAGGCTGGCGGAAATATAGATTTCCTGACTTTCCAGCTCGAATGGCAGTGACAGTGCGGCAATCACTTTTTCTGCCACCACGGTTGCATCCTCGGCTTGGGCCAGGCTGGAGAGAATGAACGCGAACTCATCCCCCCCCAGACGTGCCACCGTATCGCCGGAACGCACGCACTGTTGCAGTCGTTGCGCGACCTGGACCAGTAGCGCGTCGCCGGTGCTGTGGCCCATCGTATCATTGACGATCTTGAAGCGGTCGAGATCAGCAAATACAACACCGATTCGCCCGTGGTTGCGTTGCGCCTGTTCCATCACCTGTCCGAGACGATCGAGAAACAGGCTTCGGTTGGGCAATCCCGTAAGCGGATCGAACTGGGCCAGGTAGGTAAGCCGCTCCTCCGCATTTTTGCGATTAATCGCGGCCGCGAGGACATTGGCAAGACTCTGCAAAAAACTGATGCTGGCCGGCGTGAAACGAAGCGTGTCGCGGGAATAGGCGCCTAGAATTCCACTAGGGCCGTCGGTTCCCGAGATAAGCACGCCAACCCCACTCCGGATGTCATGAGTTCTGAGGATCTCCGAGGGCGTAAAGCGAGTCTCGGTGCGAAAGTCCTCCACAATGACAGGTTCACCGCTCAAGAGAGCAAACCGGTTCTGGGTATTCTCATCGACGGTGCATATTTGACGGCCAATCCATCCGTCTTGCCAACCCGAACCCGCTTTAAGAATAAAGGAACGGCCATCCAGAGTCATCAAAAGAATCTTGCAGAAGTCTATGTTTAAACCCTGAGAGGCAACTGTGGCCACCTGATTCCACAACTCTTCAAGATCGGTGCTGGCGAGCGCCTGTTGCCCGAATGCCGCGATGAGGCCCTGCTGCCTTGCGTGTTGCCGGATGGCTAATTCCGCCTGTTTGCGTTCAGTGATATCGATATTGGTTCCTACTACTTTTAATTCCTTATCATTCGTACCCCACGTCACTGTTTGGGCAACATGGAGATAACGCACCGTTTCATGTGCGCGCAAAATGCGAAAATCCAGGTGCTCCCGCCCTTTCTCGGCAACGATCCTGCGCAGCTTCACTTCCTGCTCTGCCAGATCATCGGGATGTACATAGGATTTCCACACCTCATAATTCATTGTGCACTCCCGTGGAACACCGTAGATCTCATACATGTGGTCATCCCAGATGATCTCGCCGGTAGCGGTATTCCACTCCCAGATGCCTATCGCGGCCGCTCCGGTGGCAAGAGCAAGACGTGTTCTTTCCTCCAGCAAAACCCGCTCTCTGCGAGCCGACTCGGCCCGGAGCCAAACATTTTCTATGACTGTGGGTAACCGCTGAAGATAGCCAGAACTTTTTACTACATAATCAGCGGCGCCCAGTTTGAGAGACTGCCGCGCAATTTCTTCATCCCCCTGCTCGGTCACGAGAATGATGGGCAAATCAAGTCCCCGAACCTGGCGAAGCTCCTTTATGACATCGGTGGCGGAAGCTCCAGGCAAACGATAGTCAAGCAAGAGAACATCCGTGACGAATTTCGGATTAGGGACTGAAAAGCAATGCAAGACTTGCTCGGCGGTCTGAAGGGATTCAATGTGGAGATGTGGGGCAATTGAAGCCAATTCCCGTTTTGTCAAGTCGATATCGTAAGCATTCGGTTCGACATATAGAACTCTCAGCGTTGTAGCCCGGCGGAACGTTTCCGTCTGGAATTTATCCAATGCCGCACGGAGCACGAGAGCCAATGTTTCCAGGAAATTGCTCCGTTTTATGACATAGTCATCTGCACCTCCACTGAGCAATGCCACCAGGGTCTCTTCGCTGCCCGAGCTGGTAAGCACTACGACGGGCAGCGGCAGGTGCTCACCGCGAACGTGATCAAGCAAAGTTTTGCCGCTCCCATCAGGAAGATTGAGGTCGGTCAAGACCAGGTCATAACGCGCAGGAATATCCCCGTTGGCCAGCGCGACTCCAGCCGTTTCCAGACTGGTCCCATAAATCTCACGGAATCGTTCGAGCCGTGCGAGCGCCTCGGCTAATGTAGAAACGACTTCCAGCTGAATATCCGGCGCACGCTTTCGCAACTCGATTCGCACAAGATCAGCGTCTTGGGCATTATCCTCAAGATAGAGGATTTTCATTATCCTAAATCCGGCGGTTGTGTCGAATTCACAAAAAACAAGATGCAATTCCTATGCGGCAAAGGTTCAGTATGAATCATGGTGCCGAGCTGAGAAATGAACGGTCACCGGATGCGGGATCATTCGCGCCGTGGCGGGCTGGCAATATTGAGAACAGTCCAGTAAAGCTCGATTTGCCTGGCTACTTCAATAAATTTATCAAAATCCACGGGCTTCACGATGTAGGAATTAGCCCCGAGCGAATAGGCCTCATGTATGTCACAGTCCTCAGCGGAGGAGGTAAGAATTACAACAGCGACGGTTCTAAAATCGGGATGTGCCCGGATGACGCGTAAAACTTCAAGTCCGCTAATTTTCGGCAATTTCAGATCAAGCAGTATCACTACGGGTATCGCCTCACCTGTTTTCCATTTTTCAATAAAGTCGAGCGCCTCCTGCCCGTCACGCGCCACCTGGAGTGGATTGTTGAGATTGTGCCGAATGAAAGCACGCCGCGTAAGGTCCACATCCATTGGATTGTCTTCAATGAGCAGTATCGGCGGAGTCATGTTCATAGTGTAGTGCATCAGAAATATCATCCCAAATCCGGCAGTCGGACTGGGTGAAGTATGTGGTTTTTGGGGTGCAGGGCAAGGCACAACAACGCGGAATCGCTGTTCCATTCAGAGAGTTGCAACGCAGGCCTATGCCGCAAAAACCGCACACTTTCCCGGTAGCGAACTCACTCACAAGATGAAAACCAAGTGGCGCAAAATATCGTTATGAATCATAGCGCCAAACTGACATAGGAGCGGTCAACTGCCGGATTCAGGATCATTAGGCAATGACTATGGTTCAGCCAAGACATACAGAGACTTATCGTTATTTTTATGCAACAATATTTCCGGCGCACAATGCTAACCATCCCTGGAAAGCGCTACGGGCTCCGTACCGGATAATGGCAATGCCAGAAAAAAAGTTGCGCCGGCACCCGGTTGGCTTTCCGCCCAAACCCGTCCTCCTATTCGCTCCATTGCCTTGTGTACCATTGCAAGCCCAATGCCAGTACCGGGATACTCTTCGGCACGATGGAGGCGCTGGAATATCTCGAAAATTTTGTCGTAGAAACGCATATCAAATCCAATCCCATTGTCTCGCACCGAGAGAACGCAATCACTGCTCGCAGCCTGCGCCCGGATTTCGATTGCCGGTTCAGACGCATATCCGGAGAACTTGAAGGCATTGTCAATCAGATTGCGCAGTGCTATCGCGAGGCCATCCGGGTCGACACTGACGTGAAAATCGCTGACCTCGACAGTAAGACGCACATTCCTGGAGCGGGCCTGGTACTGGTCCAAGAGATTGGATACAAAACTGGAAAGCTCTATAGCCGTCCTGGATACCCCTCGCCGTTCAAGCCTTGAATAGGCGAGCAGATCGTCGATTAGATTTGTCATATGCTTCGTTGCTGTCCGCACGTTTATCAGAAAATTCCGGCCTTCCTCATCGAATTGATCGTGGTATTCCTCTAATAAAAGGCGGCTATAGCCGTCTATTCCACGGAGGGGCGCCCTGAGGTCATGCGAGACGGAATAGCAAAAATTTTCCATCTCCTTGCTCTTGGCCAGGAGCTGGGCGGTACGCTCGTCCACCTTATGCTCAAGGTTTACCTTTGCATCCCATAGTGCGTCTTCAGCATTTTTTCGCTCGGTGATATCCTTGATGATAAGAAATGCCAATTCCTTGTCATCACCATAATGTGAAAGCGCCCCGGAATAACTGAAGATACGCTCCCAATCTCTGTCCACGCGCCCAATCCGCAGCTCCAGATCCTGCAAATGCTCACCCCTGAGGATGCGTGTCAATGGCCATTGGTCGAATGGCAAGGCGATTCCTTCGACGCTCGAAAGTTCATAGAGCTGTGCAAAAGTATGGTGATTAAGCGGCATTTCCTCCGTATCGCCGATATCATGCATCTTCAGCGCCGCCGGATTCCAATGCAGCGGTTGGCCTGCGAGGTCGGAAATGATAAGACCTTCACTCATATTTCCCATTACTACCTCAAACCGCCTCTCCACTTCACGCCGAGCCTTTTCCCCCAGCCTCTGTTCATTTACATCCGTGTTGGTTCCAAACCACTGCGTTACCCGGCCTTCCACGTTCCTTAATGGCTCTGCCCGAGTCAGAAATATACGAAACTGCCCATCCGCTCCGCGTAATGGAAACTCCATGTCGAACGCTTTCCCGGCGGCGGTGGCACTGGTCCAGCGCTCCATTACTTTAGGCAGCATTTCGGGGTGGTGCACCTTCTGCCAACCCAATCCTTCCATTTCTTCCGGCGTTGTGCCCGTGTAGCCATACCAGCGCTGGTTATACCAGCTTCTCGACCCATCGGCCTCGGCTATCCAGGCAAGCTGCGGGATGGTGTTGACTATGGTCCGGAACCGCTCCTCACTCTCCCTTAGCGCAAATTCGGCACGACGGCGAGTGGTGATATCGAGAATGATTGCCAGGAATACCGCGCGCCCTGATTGGATAAATAGCTGCAGGTGAACTTCGACCGGATAAAGTGTGCCATCGGCACGCAGATGCATGGTTTCAAAAATGAGTATTTTCATCTCCCCATGCAGAAGCGGATTGGTCATGGTTCTGAATGACGTTTCATCAAATTCCGGCTTGATATCCAGGGGCGTCATCATCCGCAGCCTATCCATGCTATAGCCAAGGTTGAGTTGTGCCCGGCTGCTCACATACTCGAAATGCAGCGTCTGGGTATCAAAAAGATAAATTTCATTCAAACTCTGTTCAAGAATGCCGTCAACCCGGATGCACGTATTTTCAATCTGCCCGGGTTCGCAGGCCACGCGAGTCATCTCGGAGGCACATGTAACCCTTCCTGCAAGGTTCTTGATTGGAGATATCATTATGAAAACCTGGCGCTCTTGATCTTTCTTTTTCCAAAAAAATAAATATGCATATCGCTTTATCGTTCCAGGTGTTAAATTCAATCAATCCGTACGATCAGCTTGCTATTTCTGTCGCGCTGCTCAACATATCAGGCGAAGATGATCCGCCCGAGCCAATGGGCGAAATTCGTGCCCTTTTACTTTTGGCTGGACGCGATCCTTTTTGTGACAGCGCTGTAATGAATCGGCATCGTAATCATTCGATCGTTTATCGTCTTCCTCAATCGATGAATCCGGAATACGCTGCGAGGCTGGTTCGGCCAACCATAAGCGCTATGAAACCTTAAAACGAGCGCAATGGATAGCTGTAAGATCTTACAGCTTGGCACAGGTAAAATTATGACTTGAATACCTGGACCAAACCGCCCTGCGGGGACGACTAGTTTTTTAAACTAAAAAGGGGAGGAGTATCACCCCGTTTGGAGATAAACATGCAAGAACTACAAGCAACCTGGACCGCGTTAAAACTCGGCGGGTTAATTATTGTGCCTTTATCTTTGCTGGCGGTAATCGCTTTGGCCATCATGCTCGAGAAAGCCTTTGTCTACTGGCGTTATGCGCGCCTGTCGCATGATTTGCTGAACCTCGTCGAAACCTATGGTTTTGCGTGGGCCGACCTCGAAAAAATATTATCGGGATTGGATGAGCGCCATTACTACAAGCGATTCTTCGAGGTAGTGATCAGCAATAGACATCGGCCATCGTGGTGGACCGAGTCTCGCGCGGCGGATGAAGCCCAGCTGATCGAAACCTCTCTTGCCAGCCGGCTATGGATACTGGAAACAATCGTCACCGCCGCGCCATTGCTCGGGCTTGTGGGAACAGTCGTCGGGATGATGCGTGCTTTCCAGATTATCGGTGGAGAGGGAATCGTCAATCCCACTGCCGTAACGGGAGGCGTGGCCGAGGCACTCATCGCGACTGTGGTGGGTCTGGTGATCGCATTGATCGCCTTGTTCGGATTCAATTATTTCTCGCGCTTGCAATCACAAATAATGGATGAGATGGAACGCCTTGGAACGCGCCTGATTGATCACATCCGCCTCGACCAGGAGGGACGGTAACGATGAAGCTGCGTAAATCCAGAGCGTTTCGCAAAGGGCGTATCGAAATTATCCCGATGATCGACGTCATGTTCTTCCTGCTTGCGACATTTATGTTGTCTTCATTATCAATGCAAAATCTCGATTCCTTACAGGTGAATCTTCCCCAGGGTTCAGCCGAAAAACTCAATGCCAAGACTCCCGTGACGCTGACGGTGACAAGCGACAGCCAAATTCTTATCAACCGTACTCCCGTCACATTGGACACGCTGGCCGATACGCTAAAACCACTACTGCAAGATTCGGAACAGAAGCTGATTGTGTCTGCCGACAGCGATGCGCCGCAGGGCATTGTCGTGCAGGCGATGTTGCGCGCCCGCACTGCCGGAGCGCAACACTTTCTGATCGCGGTGAAGCACGAGTAACGCACTCAGCATGCGGTATTCCAGAGCGAAGGAGGTTCGAGTCTGGTGGCCATTGCCACTGGCGGCCCTCCTCTGGCTGATTATCATCTGGGGATTCGGATTTTTCCTCACCTCTCCCGAGGTGAAAACCGAAACGCCCCCTCCGGTCCAGGCAAGCTTTATAGAATTACCTGAAGAAAAAAAGGAACAGAAATCGGCGGCCATACCTCAGAAGAGTCCCAAGGTACCGCCCCGGCCTAAATCTCAGCCGCGTCTGGGTGCCGAAAAAGCAAAACCGATTCCGCGCGAAAAAGGAACCGCCAAGAAGGAAGCAAAAGCGGAACGCACCCCAGCCCCCAAGCCGGAGCCCCCAAAGGATCTGACGGATTACATGAAGGAAGCCAAGGAGCGCCGCACTGCGGGAGGAATTTTTGAGGATGAGCCCACGGAGCCCAAAAATGTTGAACGCGAGGCCACTGAAGAAGAACTCAGAATGGCTAACGTCAAGCGTAATCTTCGGGAACCCGGTACGAGTGGAATATTTCAAATCACCCGGATGGGAGTTCGATCTGCACAGTTTTTATTTCGTGCCTGGAGAACGGATGCCAGTAACCCCCGGCGCGAAGTAGTTGAAGTTGCTGCCGGTCCGGATGGTGACATACAGCGCGCTGTCGTTCGTAAGATGATAGAACTGATTCGCCAGTACCACAAAGAAGAATTTCAATGGGAATCGTACCGCCTCGACCGCGTGGTGACCCTGTCCGCACGCATGGAAGATAGCAAGGGATTGGAGGATTTTCTGATACGAGAGTTTTTTGACGCAAACTATGGACTTCGATAAGGGGGGCAATTTGCAATATCCACGCTGGGTGGCATTAGCTTCGTTGACCGGCTATTCCAGCTCCCGCCTTGTTACCGCTTCAAATAT
This sequence comes from Nitrosospira lacus, assembly GCF_000355765.4. Taxonomy (NCBI): domain Bacteria; kingdom Pseudomonadati; phylum Pseudomonadota; class Betaproteobacteria; order Nitrosomonadales; family Nitrosomonadaceae; genus Nitrosospira; species Nitrosospira lacus. The sequence goes on from NZ_CP021106.3 coordinate 3,220,481, forward strand.
TTATCCAGAAACTCCAGTATCCGGCGATTGGCCTCGATCTGGTTTTTCTTCTTTGTGAAGCTGTGACCTTCATCATCGAAGACAACGTATTCCACCGGGACATTATGCCGTTTGACGGCCTCCACGATCCCGTCACTCTCCGCCTTGATGACACGAGGATCGTTGGTGCCCTGAATAACCATCAGGGGCTTTCGTATTTCCCTGGCGTGAAAAAGCGGCGAGGTCGCGACGAGAAAGTCTATGTCCTTCACCGGGTCGCCAATCTCATCGTAAATGGCTTTGCGCACCGATTCCCAGTAGAGGGGTATGCTTTCCAGCGTTCGCAGCCAATTGCTGACGCCAAAGATGTCCACGCCCACCTTGAAAACCTCGGGGCGGAAGGCCAGCGCCGCCAGTGTCATATAACCGCCATAGCTGGCGCCCATGATGCCGATGCGCTCATGGTCGATGTAACCGAGGCTGGCGAGATAGGTTTTAGCCTCCACGCAGTCCCATAGCGGTTCCCGCCCATGTTTACGATTGGCGGCAGTAAAAAAGGTTTTGCCATACCCGGAACTGCCGCGATTATTGATTCCCAGCACGGCGTAGCCATGATTCACGAGGTATTGGATCTGGGCGTTATAACCGCGCATGGTCTGACCGCCTGGTCCGCCATGAACATACACTATGGCGGGCGCCTTATTGGTCACCGAGGCGTCATGCGGTTTGTAATAGATGGAAGGTATCACCATCCCATCAAAAGACCTGAAGCGAACCACTTGCGCTTCCACCAGATCTGACGGGTCGATATCCGGGTTCAGGCTTTGGGTAAGCTGCCTGATCTGCCCTGGCTGTCCGGTCCCCAAATCATAGACGAACAGATTATCGGGAGAACGATCACCGTTCACGTAAAAGGCCATGCGAGCGCTGGTCCGGGAGAAGACCACGCCCCGAATCTCTCCTTCCGGAAGCACGGGAAGCTGCACAGCCTTTTCCTCATTCCCCTCGGTCACAACAATCCGGATCACGATGCTGCCGTCCTGGTTAACACCCGTCACCCGGAAACGTCCGTCTCTGGAAAAATAAGTGGAGATCACATCCCAATCGGCACTTTCATGATCTCGTATGTCACCCGTGACCAGGTCATAGGTGCACAAGCGCTTGAATTCGCTGCCCTCATTGGTGAGAAAAAAAAGCCTTTGAGAAACCGGATCGAACGTCTCGGCACGGAAACTGATGGCGCCTTCGTGCGGAGTGAGGTGTTTTATTTCCTGCCGGTCAACATTGAACAGATAAATATCGCTGTCGGAGGTCGTATTGGCCCTGTTCAGCGCAATCCAGCGCTCATCACGGCTGATCGGACCCAGGTCGAACCCCAGTTCATTCTTATAGAGTAAAGTGCGGACATAGGTCTGCGCGTCATAACGGTAAATATCGAAGAATTTAGGATCACGCTCATTACTGGAAACAAAAAAAGCACTCCCGTCCGGGCGCCAATCCATGAACTGCGCCTTGAGCTTCTCGCCCGGGGTCAAGTCTTTTTCCGTGCCATCCAGATCCAGCAGGAAAAGATGAAAATTCTCGTCGCCACCGTGATCCCGCGTAAAAAGAACACGGTCATCGCCCGGAAAGAAGCTGACGGAAAAAGTGCTGTCGATTGTGGACCGGGTTAGCGGTTCCAGCGTGCCTCCCTCAACCGGCAGCGTGTAAGCATTGAAGATACCGGACGCATTGCTGCTGAAAAGAATACGCTCCTCACCGGTACTGAACGACGCACCTAACATGGAGGTCGTCGCCATGAATTGTTCTATGGTGTAGCGTTTCATGGGGGATAGAAACCTGGCTGACCGGTTATGCTCGCATGCAAGCGCATGGAACCGATAATATTATTACCCAAATGAGCAACGTCGACCACTAAAAAAGAACGCAGGGGCCGCCGCCATTGATGGAACCACCACGTGGAGCTACCCATCCAAAGAGACAAATCTCCCCCAAAATGGTTCGCTCATACTGTCCTTTCGTCTCTTGACACGAAACCGTTCAGCTTTCCGGCGGGAAAATACCATTCAAAGCAATGCAGTAATTCTGAGTATTGGCGGCATGATTGTGGAGCGGGGTTTCTTGAATCGTCAGTGTCTTACGCTATCTCATCCTACAACTCCAGCACCGTAATATTCGGGCAATGATCGCTTGTCACGATGGATTGCCGGTATGTTTTTACCACAGCAATCCTGCGTGAACTGAGCTCGCGACTCTGCGATTGCCAGATGGCATTGCTGATAACAATATGATCCAACCCTTTTAAACCGGTGCAGCCTCGCTCGGTCGAAGTCAGCGGGACCTGATGCATCACGGGAAACCCGTCAGCGATCTCTTGCCAGAGATAGCTGCTCTTGACTCCTCCCCACTCATCTTTTGTGTTCGACCCCGCCGGGTCCGAGCCGTCGGTGCGGACTTCTGAAATTGCGACCGGTGCCCTTTCCTCCTCGTCTATCCGGCGATTGAAATCGCCGAAGAGGACGAAACGTGGAGTTTCCGTAGCTACCTTCTCGACCCAATCCTCGATAATGGGAACTTGCCGGTTAAGGATTTCGCACGCCGGGTCCGGATCAGTCAGTTTGTGACCCGCGAACCCCCGGCCCGTTTTTAAATTGGCACAGCCGGACTTGAGATGAATATTCAGGAAAGACACCGGGGCGCCATTGATCACCAGTCGCAGCGCCAGGCCGGGCCTGACGCGGTGGCCAACCGGCTCGCCCTGAAACTGCTCCCCGATTGCCAGATGCGGGTTCGGTACACAACTGCTCGCATTGGATGGAACTGATGAAATCGATTTATCCCAGGCGAACGCCAAGGTTTGAAAGGCGTCGTGCGGCGCAACACAGACATCAAACTGTCCGGCAAAATCGCCAAGCACTTGCTCTATCACCTCCCGGGACTTTACTTCCTGGAACGCAATGATCTTGATATTTTCATTCTGGATCAGATTCTCGACAGTGGCGCGCAAACCGCTTAACTTCGCATTGTAGTTCTCCACCGTCTCTGCCCTGGCTGGATGCTTTCTTTTCCCATATGCGTTGCAGGGAGCGGTCATCATCATCGCCTCAAAGCCACCGGCCGCCACCATGGTTGCTTCCCGGCACCGCCTTGTACGGATTTCCTCTTCCGGTGCCGCGCGCTGCGTACCACGGGGAGTCCTGATGCGGCTGTTACACCAGTTGACCTCGGGCACGCTGCAAACCTCGACATGACGTATAAAGTCGTCAATGGTCCCCGCCCATGCCATGTTAAAGGTGGCAATCCCGACTGGTGCGGTTTCCCGGGCCTGCGCGCTGATCGGCAAACCAAGGGATAGAAATGCCAAAAGGAAAATGAATCGGGAAAGAGGCACGAAACGCGAGTTAGGACTTAGGCTGTCCGGGGGTCTTGCATTTTATTTCCCATAAAAGCGTCCTTCTTGCAGAACCTGCTCCCAATGCTTCCAGGAAAACAGGCGTTTGCTCGTCAATGAGTGTATATCCTGATTTACAAATTTCATTCGCGCGTTTCGCCAATGTTCGCGTTGCCCAATCCCGGCTGGACTGACAAGGTTTAAAATCAGTTTTGATGAAATAGCGTGTCGTCCCGTCATTTAATCTCATCGAAGTCTGCTCATACGCGGGCTTGCTCGCACAACCCGCCAATGATGCGACAGTCAATAATGCGATTAGGATAATTTTCATTATTTCATGAGCATGCGTGTAAAGAGCGCTGATATGAGAAGCGGGCGAAGCTCAGTGGAAGGAGAGATAAGAAATTGTGCATAAACACCCCTACGTTGCAAACGTTTGCATATTCATAATCAAGAGGGTGTCCTTCACATTGAAGTCTGAAATCCCCGTCATTACTGTGTTTCATTGTTAAAGCTAATACAAGTTACCACGTTTGTTACCACGGTTATACTCTTGATACCCTCTTTTTTAAACCTATCGGAAGGGGATCATAAACCGCCTCTTTTCTGGATACCAAACTGGATACTGCTAAAATATTAATTTTACCACCCCGGCGCATTGAGCGGATATACCTCATCGCTTTGGCAAAATAACCTCACAGTATCTTGTTCCTGCCTGGTTAAGGCTGCGTCTAAATTCGCTTCACTGTTCTTTTCTAGAACCTCTAGCAAGATCTCTCGAAGCGGCATGTGTACTGCCCCAGTTGAGAATTTTTTCCAGCATCCGAGATTCTTCGCGACTGCCGCTTGATAAATAGGACTGACACAATCAGCACGACGTACGCTAGCTTCACTTGCTCGCGTCTTGCCAACTCAGTCTCTAAAGCCTTCTGCTGGTCCGCCGTCCTGTGCCCTGCTGTTGGCAACCCTATCGTTAGTAGTTGAAGCGCGAACAAGTGGTGGCATTTTGCAAGCCTTGTGCCGATGAAGAATACCGAGCAGTGGGCGATGCTATCTCAAAGCAAACGAGTTTTCGCGCACGGTGATGCCGTTTGCAAACCTCGGACTTCTGCTTATCTATCTGACATCTATTCTTGGGGCAATAGAAAGTCGAGCCCGCACTTCCTCATAGATCTGCGTGACCCCCGGCATTGCGAACGTTACAGCTAGCGCAAACGGAATAGGCTCATCGATCACCGGACCTTGGTCGGGTTCTCGTCGAACGGTCAATGTTACAACTTGATTTGTGCCTATCACTGGGGCCTGTGCTCCTTCCCAACGTCGTGAGTAGACTGTGCCACGGCGACCTTGATTTTGATCTGGTTGTGCCTTGGCCGCATCAACTCGCAAAGAAAACAACTCGTCCGACTCGGTGAGAGTGAGTCGAACGGCTCGGTAAGACTGTCGGCCTGGCAAAACTGGCGTAAACCAGGCCAGGGTTGCATGCAGTGCGTGTAGCTTTGCCTGTCCATTTATGCAAATAGGGATTGGAACCTGAACCGTGACCGCTTGTTCACGCGGTAATGTGCCGGTGGCCCAAAAGGTGGCTCGATCTTCAGTGCAAGCGACAGCCGCATCAGGATCAGCCAGGCCGAACCCGAGAAATCTCCTGATGTTATCCTTCTGACGAACATGCTGCCTATTGTCAGATGGTCCCAACACTTGTTTGATCAGCTGGGAGGCAGCCGGTGGCCAAGACGCGGTATGAACCAGTAAAGCCTTCAGCAGTGTCGCACGCAGGGCGTGGTTTAGCGATCTAAATGCGTCTCCGTATGCTGTTTCAAGCGCGTCGTGGATCTGGTGACAAGCGCGGGAGGCTAAGGCGGCAGCAGCACTTGTCCCATTGGTGAAGTGCTCAACGCTTTCAACCCCATTGCGTGGTGGTGCTGCAACTTTGAGTCCGTGAGCACGGGCTGGTCCGCTCGGCCTGACTGACAGTGTGGCCCCACTCGCGACAAAGCTCACGTACTCTTTGGCCCCGGGCATCAGAATGTCGGGCTTTACGCTATTCGCGAAACCCGGACCAAGCGCGCTGGACGGATTGGGAGTCGTAAGGTTTGGGAAAGGATCAACGTTTACCCGCGCAAGTCGTCGGTCAGCCGGGGAAACAGCATCCACGTTGACAGCCCCAACCGTTACGCTGTTCACCGATTCAGAGGGCGAAAGGAGCCGCCGCTCGGCGACCAAACGCCCTACTGCGAACATTGCTTCGCGCGCCCGTTGGGCATCCTCCGAACGTTCGAACTGACCGAAGTTCGCAAAGCCCGGAATAGCAAACGGTGCCGTATGATTACCCGCACTTATAACAAAAAGAATCCCAAACCGGTACGAGAGGCGATCGATAAGTCGTGCCCAGGCCGACATTCGCCCTTGAAATGGCTTTCGCGAGTTGCCGAGTGAAATGTTGACAATCAAAATGTCTGGTGCCGAAGGCTCATCCCCCTCTCGCATTGCCGAGATGGCCTGGTAGACCATGTCAATGATCAGCCGATCGTCTGGGAACCTATCATTCGCACCAAGAATAGGTACTAAGTGAAGTCGCCGCCCAAGCCTTTGCTCCGCCTTATTCCGATCTCCGCACATAATCAGCGATGCCATTGCGGTGCCATGATGGCGATCGGTAACTTGAGCAAATGGCTCCAAGCCGAATTGATCATCAACGACCAATGCTCCCGCCAAAAGAGGATGTTGAGCAACTGGAACACCATCAAGCAAAGCTAGGATTGGGGAGCGATCAACGACCAACGGCTCTTCCGGTGCAGTATCCTCAGCTTCTCCAACTTCTATTGTCGTTGCTATGCTTTGTGGTCGGATGTACATTACTGGATCAAGGCCCACGATGCTTTCCGGCGACATGTTGATAATGCTTCGAACCATGACAACAGTTAATTCGGCCAAAATTGCGTGATACCCAATGTCGGCAATCCGGCAACGGCTAATGACATGTCCTCCAGCTGCTATGATTACGTTGCGCAAATCTGTTTCTGACTCATCAGCACGTGCCTCGCTTGCCCTATAAACAAGCTCGATTTCGAGCCGAATTCGCTCGGCATCAGCCCTGAATGCAATCTCTTCAGCGATAATATCTCGCTCCTCGGCTTGGACGCGATCTTGTGGCCCCCATGGCCGAATATTTCTCAATGTCGCGAATACATCGCGCCACGGAGCAAAACCTATTCCCAAGTCTTCCCCCTGGGTCCACCGAAACCATAGCGACGCGATATTGCTCAGAGCCTGAGCATCGGGTACTAACAGATAGACGGTTGGCTCTCTGTCTTGTGCGTCCCCATCAAGCTCTTCCTCGTCAATTAATTCGAGGCCGGGGACGCGTCTGATGGAATTGATGAATGACTGAACTGATCCCCGAACTTCGAAAACGAGCATACGCTCTGGCGCGAGTGCAGTCGGGTCACTTCGAAGTTCGATACCGCTCTGATCACGCTCTAGAATAGATGCCAGTCGATCGAATTTCGGACCGAATGCTGACATCTGATGATCGACACTAAATTGCTCAGGTCTTGGTGGGACTCTTCGGCGCCCGGGTGGTCTTTGTTGTGGTCCGCTGACGTTTAGCCAAAGGAGGGGTTTGTTTGGGTCGATCGACATTCGTTACCTCTGGTTTCACACGGCTAGCCCACAAGTCGAGTTCAACTCGAATCGCAGAATCGATACTGACTTCACCAAGTCCGAGAATATGGCGTCGCCGCACGTTTTGGCAGAAATCGCGCGCTTCTGCATACGACATTGCTCCCAGCCAATCCGCCAATATCAATGCCGAAACCTTTGGCTTCTCCGACCAAGACTCGATAATCTTATGAAGGAACGCTGCGATCTCGTTTTCCTGAGGCGCTGGGAATGCCATTCTCAATTGAAATCGCCGCCAAACCGCACGATCCAAGAGTTCGGCATGGTTTGTCGCCGCTATAGTCAGCACATAACTTGGCAGTTGATCGATTTGCATCAACAAGAATGAGACGACCCGCTTGATTTCACCAGTCTCGTGTGTGTCGCCCCGCTCTTTACCAATCGAATCGAATTCGTCGAAGAACAAGACGCAAGGCTGCGTTCGAACATAATCAAAAAGCTTGCGGAGGCGCGTATTGGTTTCACCAAGATAACTACCAATAAGCGCATCATAACGAACGACGAAAAACGGCAGAGCAAGTGCCTCTGCAACAGCCTCGGCATAGGATGTTTTGCCGTTCCCAGGGGGGCCCGATAGAAGAACCTTGTGGCGTGGCTCGTACCCGTGTGCCCGTAGCACGTCTGCTCGCATGTGCTCTTCAATGAGCTGCTTACCTTCAGCGCGAGCTGGAAGAGTCAAGACCAAATCTTCGAATCGAACCCGCGGCGTCAGTTCAAGAATAATATCGCGGCCGTTGCCCTGAATCGGTTGAGCATTGGTTAAGACTGGCGGTGTGACCGAGACGGCTTGAAGTGCCCGCTGAAGCCGATCCGCCAAGATGTGATGGCTCTTCGCACGCTCGTCCGCCATAAGCGCCTCGACCGTCGAGCGCAACATAGCCTTATCACCAACGGCGCCAGCGCGAACAAGTGAAAGGATGAGATCGCTCTTAGCCATAATTAAATGTAACGGTAGTATTGACGACGCATGGTTAATTGCTTCTAAAATTCACATAGATGAGTGAACTAATTGTTTATCTTCCCATGTCCCGCTGACTTTTACTAGCATTTTGATCAGGTACTTTTGTGACACCAATCAGCCATTTTGTTTAAACTTTTGAGCGTCTGCTTTGACTTTATTCTGTTAAAAAAGTTGATAGCGTTTCAAAAGCAGGCCCATAGAGTTTTAAAACTGTGCGAATTGAAATAAGCTAAGCTTGGCTTGGCATTGACAAAAATATTAAGTATTGGATTTGTCTGGCGCAGGGACGAACGAAACCTGCACGTTTTGCTCTACGTGCGGCTTCTGGCTATTATCCTTGTCGAACAAGCCAAAGTGCTTGCATAGATGCTCTTGTGCTCTATTTTTATCCCACACCTTGATCTTGCGCACTCCTGCCGGATCAACCTCGATGGACGCGATAGCCGCAGCAGTCGCATCATCAAGTTCATGGATTGCCTTTAGCGATCCATCGGCATTAAACAGCTTGCGTACATCAGAGAAGGCGAGCGCCGATACCTCGCGTATCACCTTCTCGGCGGTTACTTCACATCGCTTGGCAATTTCTTTCTGCTTTTCCTCGATAACCTTTTGCACCTTAACATTGCTTAACAGTCTAGAAGCCGCCGCTTCGGCGGAATTGCTGCGCGCGCCATACCCAGCGCGGATATACGCGGCAGTAGCATTAAGGTCAACACAATACTCTTCTGCGAATCTCCGCTGTTTTAGCGTAAGTTCGAGTTGATCTTTTTGGCTCATTTCAAATACCTCATCAAGTACCTCTGGCGCTGCCCGCATTGGAACGGTTTCAATAAATCAGCAATAGTATGGCTATATAGAAAGGTGCACGGCGGGCGTGTCATAACGTTTTTGAAATTAGCTCATATAGCACGGCGGGCGTGTCATATTCCCTACTTTCTTTTTTTGGGTCACCCGCTGGACGTGTCATATCGTTCTTATTTAACCCGCCGGGCGTGTGAGTGAATTTGATTTTAACGGCGGCAGGGGTTCATGCTTACGCCACAAGCTCATCGGCCTTTCGGTGGCTTTGATGTCAAGCTTACCGCCGCATTCATCAATGGCAAAGAAGGTCAATGCATAGAGCTGGGCACGTTTGCGGTCGCCATATCGGCTAACCTCGATCAATTCCTTATCAAGCAGCTCTCGCCTTGCTTTGTTGAGGGTATCGCGGGATTTCCACCCGCGCTTTTTCATGGTTGTCCATGCGAGACACAAATCACCATTATTTAAGCCCTTGAATTGCGCCGACAGGTCGATCAGCAGCTTGACCGCGTGTGCGGAAAGGCTAATGTAAACCTGACTTTCCAGTAGGCAATGAGGCAGAGCTGCGAATCCACCAGGCTCTCGGCGCTCCGGCGAAAGCCAGTTTTTCTTTTTCCTGTCCCAAGCCATGTATTTATTTCGCAGTCCGTTCGATTAGAGCGCGAATATCTTCCACCCTCCAGGCAGTAATACGACGACCTAAGGTTCGGACTGGCTGTGGATAATGCCCGGATTTGACGCCCGCCCACCAGGTTGACTTACTTACGGGGATTACAGCGGGGATAGGAGGTTTTGCTTTCGGATTACCGATAATTTGAGGCAGGCGCAAATAACCGGCTTCAGGTAGTTGGTACATTGTGGATTACTCCCGTCTAAATAAGACCATCGCTGGCCGACAGGCGAATCCTAGTTTATCCGGCAATTGATAAATACGAAAAGGGGTTTCCTTTTAAGAGTAGCACCTCTTGTAAACCGGCGCCAACACTGGCGTTTCGGGTATCACTGTTCTTCCGGCTTGCGTCCGGTTGGCGCCCATTCAGGGCGAATGAGGGTTGCGGCTTTCCAGGCAAGAGTTGATGAAAATCCATTTTGCTCAAACCATGCTGCGACTTTCCCATTGTCAGGATGTGTGTCACGCTCATTTCGGTCGGCGTTTGCCCAAAATTTCTCCGCAGCCTGATTCATTCTTACCAATTTTTCAGACAAATAGCCGTGGTTCGTTAGTGTCATCTTTCCTGACACGCCGGTTTTTATCGGCATCGTAAATCCCTCAGCTACGGTCATGTGCAACTCTGATGGGATCATTGGTGAATAATTCAGCTCCCGGTCACCAGGGCGCTCTTCTAATCGAATATGGCTATCTGAACCATAGAAACGGGTAAACGCTTGCTCAAATTCATCTTTCCAGACGAATACGCCAGCCGGTAAAAGCGGTATCGAATCGCGCCGCCAGACAAGATTATTCTCATCTTTAATCTTTTCACTCAACTGGAGCTTGTCGGACAAGGCTTGCAAACCGGCCGTAATACCGTCCCATTCTTTGGGCAACATGCTCGCCGGTACGCCATTGGAAGACAGATGATGGGCGGTAATACCCTTGAGTTTTTTCGGCAAATCGATATTCGCCAGCGATGCAGCCACATTGATCGGAGACATCAGCCCGCCGGTAATAAAAGGTATTGCGCGAACCGGGATTACTTCCCGGCTATCAATAAGTAGGATGACATTCATAACGTATTTTTCTTATTGGTTATTTGGGACGACTGATAAAGCTCGAAACAGCCGCACTGGCATTCCAAGAATAAGGAATATGCTGATTTTACGGTATGGGCAGCATGCTATACACTTGCGCGCAATAAAACGGAGAGAGAAACATGTCTTATTTACAGCACGCGATGACTGATGGCTAAGCGAGAATTACAGGTGAAGGAAGTACGCGTACCGCACCGGGTAGAATACGCGCTTTGCGCAGTCGTTGAGGAAAGCAAAACGGGAACGTGTGATATAGGGAACTGAATGACAATAAAAACAATTGCAAATAGCCACGGCATCCGTGACAACCATGGACGCGGCAAAGTAGCGGATTTCCTGGTCGAAAAAATATCGGACAACAGCGTTCTATCTGTCGTCTCGGCCTATTTCACCATTTATGCTTACGAGGCGTTGGCAAACCAACTCGATCGCGTCCAGACCGTGCGCTTCCTGTTTGGCGAACCGCGCTTCATTGCGACGCTTGATCCGGAAAAGACGGACAAGAAATTCTTCAAGATTGAAGATGAGGGACTCGAACTCTCCAATCGGCTACAACAGAAGGAAATCGCCCGCCGTTGCGCAAACTGGATTAAGGCCAAAGTCGAAATCCGCTCGATCCGCCAAGCCAATCTGCTACACGGCAAGCTTTACCACATTCACGACGGGCACCGCGAGCACGCCATCTTGGGTAGTTCCAATTTCACCCGCCGCGGTCTCGGATTATCCGCCACTCCGAACATAGAGCTCAATCTGATCGTTGATAGCGACCGCGACCGGGCGGATCTCAAGGCCTGGTTTGACGACGTCTGGGCCGACGCCAAGCTGGTCGCCGACGTCAAAGATGAGGTGCTGCGTTACCTCGCCCAACTTTATGTCGATCATGCGCCCGAATTCATTTACTTCAAGACGCTGTTTCACGTTTTTGAACGCTTCCTGTCCGAGCAAGCCGACGATGCGCGTCTGTTCGAGCAAACTGCAATCGTCGATACTGAAATCTGGAAGACATTGTTTGACTTCCAGAAGGATGGGGTCAAAGGGGCCATACACAAGATTAACTCACATAATGGGTGCGTCCTGGCCGATAGTGTCGGCCTAGGGAAGACCTATTCCGCACTGGCAGTAATCAAATATTTCGAGTTACGCAACCACCGCGTACTTGTTCTTTGCCCAAAGAAGCTGCGCGATAACTGGACTGTGTATCTCGCCCAGAACAACAGTGATTTGAATCCATTCCTTCGGGATCGCTTCGCCTACACGGTGCTCTCCCATACCGACTTGTCCCGCGAAAGCGGAAAAGTGGATGGGGTTGACCTCGCCACCCTGAACTGGGGTAATTTCGACCTCATCGTCATCGACGAATCCCACAATTTTCGTAACAACGTAAAGGGTAAACGCGACGAGGATGGCAAAGTCGTCCGCAAGAGCCGCTACGAGCGGCTGATGGAAGACATCATCCAAACGGGAGTAAAAACCAAGGTGATGCTACTCTCCGCCACGCCGGTGAACAATGACCTCAAGGATTTACGCAACCAGATCTATTTCGTTACCGAAGGACATGATGCCGTATTCTCGCAAAGCTTGGGTATTCGCAGCATCAAAGATACCCTCTCTACCGCTCAAAGAACCTTCATGGAATGGGCCAAGCGCGCTGGCGAGAAGGACGCCAAAGAATTGATGGATCGTCTGCCGGCAGGTTTTTTCACCCTGCTTGACGAGCTTACCATTGCCCGGTCCCGCAAGCATATAAAGCGTTACTACCGCGCCTCTCTGGCAGTCATCGGTCAATTTCCGAGGCGTGCCAAGCCACAGTCGATTTACGCCGACATAGACACCAAGCATCGCTTCCCTACCTATGATCGGCTGAATCAGGAAATCGGGAAATACAAGCTTTCCCTGTTCAAACCGTCTGAATATGTATTGCCGCAGTTTAAGCACCTTTACACGGGGGAAAGCGTTATCAAGAACTTCAGCCAGGAAAAACGGGAAGACTTCCTTATTGGCATGATGAAGGTCAATTTCCTTAAGCGTTTGGAGAGTTCCGTGCGTTCTTTCGCCATCACCATGGACCGCACGGTCAGAAAGCTCGAAGACCTGGAAGCGCGTATCGGCAAATTTCGCGAGTTGCGCGATGCCAAAGCACAGGAATTGCAACCGGAACTGTTCGTCATGGAGGCAGAAGAAGACGAGGAACTGCGTGAGGCCTTTGAGGTCGGGACGCTCAAATATCGCCTGGAGCACATGGACGTTGATCGATGGCTGGCAGATTTGACCAGCGACAAGCAGCAGCTATCCATGCTTGCGGAAAGCGCCGATGGCGTAGCCCCGGAGCGCGATGCCAAACTTGCTGAACTGAAAAAGATCATCGAACACAAGGTCAGGCACCCCAGCATCAACAACCTCGGGGACGAGAATCGCAAAATAATCGTCTTCTGCGCCTTCGCCGACACAGCAGCCTACCTCTATGAAGAGATTGAAGGGTGGGCGCGTAATAGATTGGGTGTCCACATTGCCTTGGTTTCCGGCGGTGCCAAACCCAACCGCACCACCTTCGGCCAAGCGGATTTCACTCAGATACTCACCAACTTTTCTCCCCGCGCGAAGCAGCGAGCAAAGATGAAATCGATGCCCCAGGATAGGGAAATCGACATCCTGATCGCCACGGACTGCATCTCCGAAGGCCAGAATCTCCATGATTGTGACCTGCTGGTGAACTACGACATTCACTGGAACCCGGTACGCATCATCCAGCGCTTCGGCCGGATCGATCGCATCGGCAGCGAGAACAAGGAAATCCAGCTCATCAATTTCTGGCCGACACCCGACCTCAACAAATACATCAACCTGAAGAATCGGGTCGAGGCACGCATGGCGCTCGTGGACATCGCCGCCACCGCCGAAGACAACATCCTGGAGGCCGAGGATTTGAGGGAGCTGATTCAGGAAGACCTGCGTTACCGCGACAAACAGTTACTGCGCCTCAAAGACGAAGTGCTCGATCTGGAGGATTTCAACGAATCGGTCGCCCTTAACGAATTCACCCTCGACGATTTCCGCATGGAACTCGCGTCCTACATCGAAGCCAACCGAGAAAAGCTTGAACAGGCGCCTTTTGGTCTCTACGCCGTCGTGCCGCCTCATACCGATCATCAAACCATCAAGCCCGGCGCCATCTACTGCCTCAAACAACGTATCGATGCCAGCGGCAACGAAGCAGTGAATCCACTACAGCCTTATTTTCTGGTCTATATCCGCGATGATGGCGAAGTGCGCTACAACTTCACCAGCCCGAAACAGATACTCGAAATCTTCCGGGCGGTAGGTCAGGGCAAGACCGAGCCCTATGCCCAGCTATGCGAACTCTTCGATTCGAAAACCAAGAATGGAGAGGACATGAGCCAATACAGCAGTCTGTTAGACCGTGCCGTTACCGCCATCGCCGCGCAATTCGAGCGAAAAAATGCCGGCAATCTTTTTTCCGGGCGTGGTGGCAAGCTCACCGACGCGAGTAAGCAAGTAAAATCTGCCGGGGATTTTGATCTCATCACTTGGCTGGTCATCAAGAGTACAGAGAAGGCACCCACCGATGCTTGAGTTTAATCCACAAAAGCTGGGCGCGCTGCGTACCGCACTGACGAATTTCCAGAATCGCCCACTAAGCGAGGCTAGTTCAGAGCTACTATCATTGCTTGGATACAAGAGCGACAAGACCGCCGACTTCGGCTCCAAGCCAGAGCAATTCATTGCGGCTGTAGAAGATGCTGCGCACAGCACTTTCAACCGTGACAGAGCGCATGTTTCCCGATGGAAGCAGTGCGCCCTTTTGTTCCAGCTTACTAACGATGAAATCCCTTCGCTTGCACTTGGGCAGCAAGTCTTGGCCACCGATACCAGGCTGGCGCGGAGCCTCATCGAATCCTTTGTTTTTCTGGCCATCGAATTGCAGGGGGAGAACTGGTCTCGTACCAACCTTGCTGCTATCGCAAGGGAACTGAATCGTCACTTTCCCATGCCCGCCATCGTGATCTTTAAATACTGCGATCTAGTTTCTCTGGTAGTGATCGACCGACGCGCCAACAAGCGCGACACTAGCCGTGACGTTATCGATAACCGCATCACTGTCATTAAGGACGTGCGGAGTAAAAATCCTCACCGCGCCCATTTGGACATCCTGGCCGGGCTGGCACTGGAAAATCTAGGCGAAAAAAAACGCCGCCCGACCAACTTCCGTGAGCTGTACGACGCCTGGATCGTCGCACTCTCTACACAAGCGCTCAATAAGCGTTTTTATACCGAGCTTTCTCGGTGGTATTTTTGGGCAGTGAAACAGGTTGCCTTTCCACCGGGCGGTGGCGAAGACGAATCCAAGCGCAATTCTGTTGCCGTCATCCGGTTGCTCACGCGTCTGATCTTCGTTTGGTTCATCAAGGAAAAAGGGTTGATCCAGGAAGATCTGTTTGAAGCTGCACAACTCAAAACGTTGCTTAAATCCGACCCTTCGGCAAACGGTGAAGACAGCACGTATTACCTCGCTATTTTACAAAACCTGTTCTTCGCCAGTCTTAATGTTGAAATGGGCTTAGACCGTAAATGGGCAGCGGACGGCGGAGGCATGAAAAGCGACAGGCTGATTCATTCGCTCTATCGTCACAAGGAAATGTTTCGTGACCCGGACCAAGTTCTCAAGGAATACTTCTCGAAAATCCCCTTCTTAAATGGGGGCCTGTTCGAGTGTCTGGATCGAGAACTCACCGAACGTGACTTTCAACGCAACCCGGAACTGAAATCCATAGCTGTCAAAGAAGGTAATGGTTACGTGCTGCGTGTGGATGGCTTTTCCCGCCGCAAGGATGCGCAGCCTGTCGTTCCCAACAAGTTATTTTTTGGTGGTGAAATGCAGGCCGATCTCGGTGTCGACCTTGGCACCAAGGGCAAGCTTATCGACGTTTATGGACTGATTGATATTTTTAGACGCTACAAATTCACTGTAGATGAAAACACCCCAGCGGAAGAGGAAGTCGCCCTTGATCCCGAACTGCTCGGTAAGGTTTTCGAGAACCTGCTCGCGAGCTACAACGAGGACACACAAGCTACCGCCCGCAAATTATCCGGCTCGTTCTACACGCCACGCGAGGTGGTGGACTACATGGTAGATGAAGTGCTTATCGCGTACTTTGATCGAGCTTTGCATACACCTCAGACTAAGAGCGTTGGCAAACGGAAAGCCATGTTATCCCACGCCGTCAACGAATTTCTTGACCTCGGCAACCAACCCGGTGAGCTTGCATTGAACATCACTCCCGCGAAAGCGGGAATCCAAAAAACTGAAGCTGATGAGTTGGTTTCAACTTGTCGCGGGAGTAATGATATTGAGGTGCGTCTGCGCAGCTTACTTTCCTACGTAGACACCCCGCACGAATTCAGCTTGGTGGAAGTGAAATCGATCATTGCAGCCATCGAGCAACTGAAAGTTCTTGACCCCGCCTGCGGTTCCGGCGCATTCCCGATGGGAGTGCTGCAAAAACTTGTGCATATACTTAGGAAGCTGGACCCCAACAACGAACTGTGGAAAACGCAAAACCGCACCCCGTTGGCGGCGCAACTCGCGGAAGCAAAAAAAATCCGCGACCTGTCTTTACACGCAGCCAAGGTGGAGGAAGCGGAAAGCGCGCTCACAAAATTCGACCGTGACTTCGCCAACGCCAAACACGCCGATTACACCCGCAAACTCTATCTTATTGAAAAATGCATCCACGGCGTAGACATTCAACCTATCGCCGTGCAGATCGCTAAGCTGCGTTTTTTCATCGCGCTGGTGGTGAGTCAGGAAATGGATAAATCAAGAGATAACTGGGGTATCACTGCGTTACCTAACTTGGAAACCAAGATTGTCGCTGCCGATAGCCTCACTCCAATTCGTGATGTAAAAAGTAACTTGACCGAGAACTACCAGCTTGGTCATGACGCCATCAAAGCGATTGAAGCGGGCCTGCACGATGCCAGCGAAAATTATTTCTCTGCACGAACCACCAAAACCAAACGCAAGTTCCGCGAGATCATCCAAAACTTGCGTGACCAGCTAGCCAGCGAACTGGAGCAAAGCGGATTCTCTACAGCAAAAGCCCAGCAACTGGTGCATTGGAACCCCTTCGATCAGAATACTGCCGCTGATTTTTTCGATCCGGAGTGGATGTTCCAGTTGGGTAACGGCTTTGACGTGGTGATTGGTAATCCACCCTATGTGCGGCAGGAAGAGATCAAGCACCTCAAAGACGGCCTCAAGGCACATTATGATTGTTACACCGGCACTGCCGATCTCTACGTTTATTTCTATGAACGTTCCATCAAGCTACTCAAACCTCACGGCGCGTTTGCCTTCATCACCTCCAACAAATGGTATCGCGCCAAATACGGCGAAAAGCTGCGCGACTGGATGAACTGCAACACCAAGCTTAGGCGCATCATCGACTTCGGCGATGAGACCGTATTCACGGCGATTGCCTACCCCACTATTGTCATCGCAACGCGCCGCGCACAGACGGTCAAGACACCGGGGCAAGATGAGGATGTGCTGGCGCTCAATTGGACGCAGGAGCACCCGGTCGAACAGTTTCCCCAAGTATTCGCCGAAACGGCCTTCCCTGTACCACAGGCGGAACTATCCAAGAACGGTTGGCAATTGGAGCCACCCGTAAAGCGTCGCCTTCTGGAACGTATCCGCACCGCAGGCAAGCCGCTGGGAGAATACGTCCGGGGCCGTTTCTATTACGGCATCAAGACCGGCTTCAACGACGCCTTCGTCATCAACGGTGCGAGTCGCGCCCAGCTGATCGCCAAAGACCCGAAATCAGCGGAGATCATCAAGCCCTTCCTGCGAGGGCGCGATGTGAAGCGGTGGCAGGTTGAGTTTTCTGACCAATACCTCATCAAGATTGAGTCATCGGAAAACAAAGGCCATCCGTGGTCAGGTAAATCGAAAAAGGAAGCGGAGGAGGTTTTTGCCACAACATATCCCGCAATTTACGAGCACTTCCAATCGCTACGAGATGTTGAGTTGGATAAACCCGATGCTCGTGGTTGTCGCAACAAGTTCGAGCAACTCCAGCGCAGAGATGATCAAGGCAAGTTTTTTTGGGAACTACGATCATGTATCTATTGGCAGGAGTTTGAACAACCGAAGATTGTGGTGCCGGCCATTGCAGAAGCACCGAGTTTCGCGCCTGATTTTAAGGGGCATTACAGCAACAATAAGAGCACGATATTTCTTCCGCCAAAAATCAATTTTGCGCTCGGCGCTTTAAATTCCAGTATCAATGCGTGGCTTGCCACACAGGTTTGTTCAACCAAGCAAGGTGGGTTCCTCGACTTCGAGCCAAGATACTCCGGGCAGTTGATTATCCCATCGGCTGACATCGCTCAGATTACGCTGGTGGAAGCTGCCGTTTCTGCCGTCCTTGTAACCCGCGATGTCCACTTGGAGCAACTCATCAGCGGCCTCATCTATGAACTCTTCTTCCCCGAAGACCTGCACCGCGTCGGCATTCGCCTGTTTGACGCTTGCGAAAAGGCAGGCATCGCCAACCTCGCCACTCTCCAGGGTCAGGTACTGGTCGATGAAGCCAACAATCTGGCCGCCCGCATCTTCGTTACCAACAACCCCATCTACGCCATGCTCTTCGACCTGCAAGCCTTGGACGTGGTGCGCATCATTGAGGGACGAGAATGACAGCGCACCTTCAGTCGCTGCGCATCAAGCGTCTGACACTCACCGACTTCCGTGCCTTCCCCGGTCCAGCGCCGACGGATTTCGATCTCGACGGCAAGAACCTGCTGGTCTATGGCGAGAACGGGGCGGGTAAGTCGTCCATCTTTCATGCACTAAACGGTTTCTTTTCACTCAAACCCAAGAAACCGCTACGTGAACATAAGAACGTATTCTCTGGCCAACCGGATAACAATTGTAGGGTTAGCGTGGAATTTACCGATGGCGCGGCGGCAGTAGATTGGACGGTTTCCAAGCACCCGGGTGCCGTTGATTTGTCAGTTCCAGTAGATAACTGGTACAAATATTTTTACCGCAATGCCGATTCGCGTGTTGTTACAACTGCATTACGGCGCACCTGTCTGGATTATCGATCGCTGCTGGATACCAACTACAAACACCATGACGATGCGATTAACCTATTCGACATTGCGGTTGAGCATTTGCTGCGGGATTTCCCGGTTGTTGTTGAGGGTGGAAAGAATGCGAGCATCGGTGAGCTCTGGGCCAAGGTGTTAAAGGCCAAACCCAGCCAACACACATCCGCCGCCATTACACGCATGAACCAAGCATGCCTGGAATTCAATACCGCTTTCCGTAACGCCATTCCTGCACTGCTTCCCCACATCAACGCACTGATGCGAGAACTGGGCTGGGACGATGTGGAACTCAAGGGGTTTCGGACACCAGGACTTACCTATAACAACGCGCGGCTGAAACAGCATCGGGCCATCGAGGGCCAGGTGCTGACACCGGAATTGACCTTCCGCGACCATCCATTGCCTGCTCCGCAGATTTTCCTGAACGAGGCTAGGCTTTCAGCACTCGGGCTGGCGATCTATCTTGCCGGGCGCCTCGCTTGCACCCCGACAGCCACGACAGACGCGCTGAAGCTTCTGGTGTTGGACGATGTGCTGATCGGCCTGGATCACTCCAACCGATTGCCGGTTCTTGATGTGCTACGCAAGCATTTTTTTGATTGGCAGATCGTCTTGCTCACCCATGACCGAGTTTGGTTCGAGATGGCGCGCTTTCATATTGGCAACAGCGGGCAATGGAAATGCCTGGAGGTCTTTGAAGGCGAGGATGCGACGCGAGGAATCCCAGCACCGACAGTTCGTTCTGCTGGTGACAAGGCGGCGAGGGTCAGCCTCGATCAGGCTCGTACCTTTCTCGCTGACCATCACATTTCGGCAGCTGCCAATTACACGCGCGCAGCCTTCGAACTCACGTTGAAGTCTTTCTGTGAGCGGTTTGGTGTGCCAGTGACATTCAAGACTGACCCTCGCCATTTGGATACAGACAAGCTGCTTTGCGCTGTGGAAGTCTGGTTCAGGACTCATGCGGGGAAGGGGTTTTTGGCAGGTGTTATTGAGAGGGTTAAGCTATTCCGCAAGGTTGTGCTCAACCCCCACTCCCATGCTTCGCCTCCCGACATTGCGCGCGCCGAAGTGAAAGGTGCAATAGCGGCGGTTGAGAATCTACTTGCCATTTTGGATCCCGGTGGCGTGGAGGGCGACCCGCTCCAGGCTGCACAAAAACTGATTGCGAAAACATCTCCTTCGATTGAAGATCTGCACGCTGCGCTAGGATTTCTGCGCGCGGCGTTCCTTTTCAGTCTTCGCCGATTCGGTGACCGCAAGCATTTGCATATCACCTTCACGGAGCAGGCAATCAACGGTTTGACTCTGTGGAAAGCTGTTATAGCTGACCAATCGAGACTATTCCCCTCACCGCATGACGGCGTTCCGACTCAGGTCGAGGCCGAGCGCCGCTGGCTGATCTCGCCTGTCAGCGCCGCCGATCTAGCGGCCCTGACCCACGCGGACCTCGTTCGACTTACCGGATTACTGGCGCCGGCCGGTTCGTTGGAGTTAATACTCGATTCACTTTAAGGTACTTCGAGAGCAACGTGCAAAATGATCTCGCACGTCCAAATGCACCCCTTGACGGCAAAGAAACCGCTCAACAAACTTTTGCACACTACGGCCACCTTGATGATGAAGATCTAAAAACGGAAATTACCGTTGAAGGGAATTTGGACAGTGGCGGCGCAGGAAGAAGTGTAACTCTGTCGCCCGTCTCGCCGCTTGTTTGCTGTGCGGCAAGCTATCAAGCCGCTTTGGTTTTTAGTGGGATAACCATTGCCCCACGCTGGGCGGCAGCAGGTTGTGCCCCCACCATTGGAACAGTTTGACCCGCCATCGAGCCGCGCGCCACCCTCATAGGCCCGCGCAACTTTTCGTGCGCATGGTCAAGGGCAAGCTCCACCACGTCGCGGGCAGTGCCGTTGTCGTGCGCAAGAGTGGAAAATGAACTGCGCCAGCCGTGGGGCGAATGTTTCCCATTAAGAGCCTTGACCGTACAATGGGATCACCTTCGCACCAGCTTCTATTGAATCCAAATAATCCGCCCACTGTTGCATCATTCGCTTGCGCTCGGGCAGATACTCAGCGCGATTATAGGCACCCCTCACTTCGTTGCGTTCGCAATGGGCAAGCTGACGCTCAATCACATCCGGATTGAAGCCGGTCTCGTTGAGGATTGTAGAGGCTACAGCACGGAAACCGTGCCCTGTCATTTTTCCCTTGTAGCCGAGGCGATAAAGCGCAAACAGCATGGTGTTATTGCTGATGGGCTTGTCCTGGTTGCGGCCGGGGAATACGAAGCGGCTGCCACCTGATATTTCCTTGAGTTCCGCCAGCATCGTGAGTGCCTGCCCTGACAGCGGGACAACATGTTCCGCTTTCATCTTCATGCGCCCGGCTGGGATGATCCACAAGGCATTATTCAGATCGAATTCCCCCCACTCCGCGCCTATTAGTTCATTGGTGCGTACAAAGGTTTGCGCAAGCAGTTGCAAAGCAAGACGGGTTTGCTTGTCGCCGGTTTCATCATACTTGGCGATCGCACGTAACAACTCTGGCAATTCCTCGGGACGGACAGCGGCTTGATGCTGTTTCTTGTGTGGGGTCAGCGCACCGCGCAAGTCGGTGGATAGATCGTGGGTACAGCGCCCGGTGGCAATGCCATAGCGAAACACCTGCCCGCATACTTGCAGGACACGATGGGCTAGATCGTATGCGCCACGGGCTTCTATCTTGCGAACGGTTTGGAGTAGTTCAGGCGCTTGAATCTCACCGATGGGGCGCTTACCCAGTGTTGGGAAGATATTGTTTTCCAAACGCCGTCTTACGTCGCTTGCATGGTGTGGCACCCAGGTATGCAGTTGCTTGTTGTACCACTCCATTGCCACCGCCTCGAAGGAATTTACATTGGCGAGCTTCTTACGCAGGTTAGTAGCTTTACGTTCGGCGGAGGGGTCGAGGTCAGCATCCAGCACTTTACGCTGCTCATCGCGCTTAATGCGGGCCTTCTTGAGGGAAATTTGCGGGTAAGAACCAAAGGACAGAGACTTCTCCTTGCTCGCAATCCAATAGCGCAAACGCCAGAATTTGCGGCCATCCTCGTAAATCCATAACAATAAGCCGCCCCCATCATGTAGCTTATGAATTTTCTTTCCCTGACTGGTGGCATTCCGACAATCGGCGTCACTCAGCAAATTTAATTTCGATGCCATATCTACCCCACCGTAGCCTGGAGAAAAGCCCTTAACGCTTCCGTTTGAGATCGGGTCAGGGTTACAACGCGGATTGATGTCTCGATAGTCAACTCGCCATCGTCAGATAAGATGAGCCTGAATTGATTTCGATGACTTGAGGCCTTTGCAGCATGCCTCCTTGCATCCTTACGCAGCTCGGAGGGATTTAATCCATTCTTGAGCTGAGCCCTGATTTGATCGCGCTCATTGCGAGCATCATCAATTGTGACGGAAGGATATACTCCCAAGGAGAGGCTATTTTCCTTGCCTGCCTGGCGATAACGGTATCGCCAGTATTTTCTGCCATCAGAGTAAACCCAAAGATACAGACCGTCCCCATCAGCTAGCTTGAGAATACGCTGCTGATCACATCGGGCACTTGCGCATATCTGATCACTTAGGACGCCCATCGATCAATCCTTGGTAAATTTTTCCAAACTTGGTAACACACCAAGTAATTTACCAAGAAAATGTTACGGATGCAACTGGACGTTACTACACCACCCTGGACAATAACTACGCATAACTACCTGTATTTACCAGTGTTTCTGGACTATATTGGATGGGCTTGGATGCTAGATTGGCGGAGAGGGTGGGATTCGAACCCACGTGCCAGGTTACCCTGACCATCTGATTTCGAGTCAGCGCCGTTATGGCCACTTCGGTACCTCTCCATTGCGTAGCGGATATTTTACCAGTTTATCCCGCGTTTATCTTGCGCTCGTTCAGCGCAAAAACATGGCAGAATGTTCCTGTATTCTGCCCGCCTCTCATCCATGCGCAACCTCTCTCGCCCGTTTGTTATTCTTATTGTTTGCGGTCTCACGCTTACCGCCTGCGATACGTTTGAGAAGCCGGTGCTACCGTTCGACAAGACTAATGAACTGGTGGTCATTACTATTAACAGCCCTGATACCTACTACGAAAATGCCGACGGCAGCTATGCCGGACTGGAGTTTGACCTTGCTTCCGAATTCGCGCGAGACCTGGGCATGCAGATAAAATTCAGGATAGCGCCTGGATTGGATCAGGTACTGACGAAGTTGGAGGAGCATAAGGGACATTTCGCCGCAGGTTTAACCGTTGGCACCAAGCATGAACTGCACGCTCGTTTTGGCCCTGTTTATCAGCGTATCCAACCTCAGGTTGTCTACAATACTGACTACCGCAGACCCAGGAATATCCCTCAGCTCGTAGGAAAAACCATCGAGATCGCGCGAGGGACAACCTATGCCGAACAGCTCAATAAAGCAATGCAGCAAGCTCCCGGCCTGAAATGGACTGAAGTGGATATCACGGGCGAAGATCTGCTGGCAAAACTCGCGGAAGGAAAAATCGACTATGTAGTGGCCGACTCCACGCAGATAAATCAGGCCAAGAATTTCTATCCCAATCTCGACGCCGCCTTCGATCTGGGCGAACCCGTCGGCAAGGCGTGGGCGTTTTCACCCTATGCCGAGCGGGAATTATTGGAGAAGACTCGGAAGTTTTTTGACCGTATCGAACAGGATGGTACCCTGATGCGCCTGCTGGACCGGTATTACGGTCACATCCAGCGGCTTGAGCAGGCGGATGTAAGTGGCATCCTGGATAAAAGGCGCACGCTGCTACCGGATTTGCGTGGCCATTTTCATGAGGCCGAGGAATTGACGGGGATCGACTGGCGCCTGATCGCGGCATTGGCATATCAGGAGTCCCACTGGAATCATCTGGCGGTTTCACCCGCCAATGTACGGGGCATCATGATGTTAACGGAGACGACCGCCGACCGGATGAAAGTAACCGATCGGCTGGACACGCGACAGAACATACTCGCTGGCGCGCGTTACCTGCGATCGCTCATGGACAGGTTACCTACCCGCATCCTGGAACCCGACCGCACCTGGATCGCGCTGGCGGCATATAATCAAGGCGCCAGTCACATCGAGGATGCGCGCATTCTGGCGCAGCGTCTCGAATTGAACCCGGATTCATGGGTGGATCTGAAAAAGACGTTGCCGTTATTGAGCCTCAGCAAATACTTCCAGAATTTGAAACACGGCTATGCGCGCGGCGGCGAAGCGGTGATCCTGACAGAATCCGTGCGGACTTACTACAACATTTTACTGAAATATGAACGCCCTTATTCCTGGGGATTTCCGGTTGCCAATGAAACCGGCGCGCTATCCTGAGGAGCCTCCAAATGATTCCCCAAGTCTTGCCAATTCGATAAGGCATACTACTTGGCGGAACGGAATGCGGTGCGGAGATTATCCATCCCCATCGATTCGTCCCTGAATAATAGTTGTTGAGTGATTGAAGCAGTCGGGCTATATTGAAGCTGTCAATTTGTGACCCGTTTCTAACCAACTTCAACTTAGGGAGGATGCCATGACTTTACGCTTAGGCGATATTGCACCTGATTTCGAGCAAGATTCCTCAATCGGCAAGATTAAATTCCATAAATGGATCGGAGATTCCTGGGCTGTACTGTTTTCGCATCCCGCCGATTACACGCCCGTTTGCACCACCGAACTGGGGATGACCGCGAAACTCAAGTCTGAATTCGACAAGCGCAATGTCAAGGCGATCGGGCTATCGGTTGATCCGGTGGACAAGCACACAGGATGGATCAAGGATATTGAAGAAACACAAAATTGCAGCGTCAACTTTCCCATCATCGCGGATGTGGACAAGAAGGTCGCGGCCCTCTATGACATGATTCATCCGAATCAGTCTGAAACCATGACTGTCCGTTCGTTGTTCATCATCGATCCAAAAAAGAAAGTGCGCCTCATCATCACGTATCCCATGAGTACCGGCCGGAACTTTGACGAAGTACTGCGGGTTCTCGATGCGCTCCAACTGACCGATAATTGTTCAGTGGCGACCCCGGCCAACTGGAAGGATGGAGATGACGTGATTATCCCACTGACAATTCAGGACGAAGCAGTCATCAAGCAAAAATTCCCGAAAGGTTATAAGGCGCCTCGCCCCTACCTGCGCGTGACGCCGCAGCCGAATAAATAACAACCCGCCATTCGATTCGGAAATGAAAAGCGCCCCAGTCCAGGGCGCTTTTTTGTAGGGCAATGAAATGGACTCCTCCCTCCCTACGGCATCGAAGTGTGCCAGACTGCAGTTTCGATCAAACTGTCAGCAGAAGGAGGAATCTTCATTATCCTACAGCTTTTTATTTGTGCTTTCAGGCTCGAACCAGGCAAGTCGCCGGTGCAGTTTAACGACCTCGCCAACAATGATAAGAGTCGGGGGGGCAAGATGGGCTGTTGCGGTCAGGTCCGGAAGGCTTTCCAGCGTACCGGTCAGTACCCGCTGGTTGCGAGTGCTCGCCTGCTGCACGATGGCTGCGGGTGTCGTGGCGGACATCCCATGCGCAATCAATTGCCGGCACAGCACGGGTAATCCAAGCAGCCCCATGTAGATCACGATGGTCTGGTTTGGCCGTGCCAGCATGGGCCAATCCAGGTCGACGCTGCCGTCCTTGAGATGGCCGGTCACGAAGACGCAGGACTGGGCGTAATCGCGATGAGTGAGCGGAATACCGGCATAGGATGCCGCCCCGGATGCGGCTGTAATGCCGGGTACCACCTGGAAAGGAATACTCTGCCCGGATAGCGTTTCGATTTCCTCGCCGCCGCGGCCGAATATGAAGGGGTCGCCCCCTTTCAGCCGCAGTACGCGTTTACCTTCTTTCGCCAACCGCACGAGTAATTCATTGATGGATTCCTGGGGCATGACATGCTTGCTCCGCTCCTTACCGGCATAGATACGGGACGCATCGCGACGCACCATATCGAGTATCTCGGGCGACACCAGGCGGTCATACACAACCACATCTGCTTGCTGCATCAGGCGCATCGCGCGAAAAGTCAGCAGTTCGGGGTCTCCCGGCCCGGCGCCCACGAGATAAACTTCTCCCTGCACGGCTTCGTCCGCTTCGCTTTTCAGCGAATGCTCCAGGTAGTCCTGTGCCGCCCGGTCCCGCCCGGCGAAGACCATCTCGGCAAATGGCCCTTGCAATGCTTTTTCCCAGAATATGCGCCGCTTCTCCGGATGCGAGAAATGCAATTTCACTCGCTCACGGAAACCGGCGGCGTAAGCCGCGAGGCGGCCATACGCGGCCGGTATCATGGTTTCCAGACGAGCCCGCAGCAACCTTGCCAATACCGGCGATGCGCCGCCACTCGAAACCGCGACCAGAATAGGGGAACGATCTACAATGGAAGGCATGATGAAGGAACAAAGCGCCGGATTGTCCACGACATTGACGGGGATGTGCAATTGTCCTGCCGCCTCGGAAACTTCCCGATTGACTGCCGGGTCGCCGGTAGCGGCAATAACCAAGACCGTATCGCCCAGATGATCGGGGCGAAAGGCTTCGGTGCGATGAGTGATGACCCCTGGGGGCTGTTCGCGCAATTGCTCGCTCAGTTCGGCACATAGCTCGGGCGCTATTATTGTGATGCGGGCATGCGCGCGCAACAGCAATGCAATCTTGCGGGCGGCGACTTCCCCGCCGCCAATCACCAGGCAATTGCGATTTTTAATGTTGACAAAGATGGGCAGGAAATCCATTTATCCTAAATCCGGTAGTTGGACGGGGTAAAGTGCGCGGTTTTTGGGGTACAGGGCCAGGCGCAACGACGCGGGATGGTGCAACCGCGCAGGATGGAAGAGTACCTTCTGCAGGAAGGTATGACTCCGTAGCGGGGTGCGGGCGCGCCATGCGTGGAACATCAGCACGGTCGCGGCATCCCCTGCGCTGCCCGATCCCCACTTCACGGGGCACCTCGTGCGACGCTCCGGGGCGCCCCATTCCAAGAAATTGCACCACAGCCATGTACCGCAAAAACGATGCAATTCATCCCATAGTGGCTTCACCCGGAAGGTAAGCGTCAGATAATAAGAAATATTGTTATTACTCATAACACCGGTGTATTAAATGAGCGATCAACCACTGGGTTCAGGATTGTTCCATTTTAAAGAAGCTATAACCTGGTTTGCCGCCACTTGACCTTTTGGGGATTTTTATGAGTTCGCTACAACTCCCGGGCTCGCAATAACGATTGCGCATTCCGTATTACTTTACCCGAAAATTCATTAGAGTGAGTTGGCCCACGCCTCGCGACCCATTTCCTTTTCGTGAAAAAACATGAATGCACCCTTCGAACATGGAATGCACTCTTCTTTTAGGGAGTTCATTTTTCATGGCTCCGCTTATTTGCTATGATGCGTGTCTTGCTGAGCGCGGAATAGCTTCCTTTATGCCCAATATCGACCTCCATTGCCATTCGACGGTTTCCGACGGCTTGCTATCGCCCACGCTGTTGGTGGAACATGCAGCCGCACGCGGGGTGGATGTGCTGGCGCTAACCGATCATGATGACGTTGCCGGACTGGAGGAAGCGCGCCGGGTCGCCGCCGGGAAGAATATTACGTTTATCGACGGTGTGGAAATCTCTGTTGACTGGCGCGGACAGACCCTGCATATTGTCGGGCTTGGTATAGATCCCGCGCATTCGCAACTGGCCGACGGCCTGAAGTCCATTCGCGATGGACGCACCGTGCGCGCCCTCAATATTGCCGCGCAACTGGATAAATTTGGTATCCATGGCAGTTTTGAAGGTGCTTTCGCCCACGCCGGGAATGGACGGTTGATAGGCCGTACACATTTTGCTCGTTTTCTGGTCCAGCAAGGTTACGCCAAAGACGTAAGATCCGTATTCAAGAAATATCTCGTTAAAGGAAAACCCGGTTACGCGCCGCACCAGTGGGCACCATTAAGCGATGCGGTCAACTGGATACGCAATAGCGGCGGCAGAGCCGTCATTGCTCACCCGGCACGCTATAAATTGGGCAAAGACGCGCTGGATGAGTTGATGCGAGAATTTCGCACCTTGGGCGGCGAGGCTATCGAGGTCATCACCGCCAGTCACACGCCAGAGCAATCTCTGCTGTTTGCAAATCATAGCCGGCGTATGGGTTTGCTGGCGTCGCGCGGCTCGGATTTTCACGGACCGGGCGAGAGCTATTTTGACTTGGGCCGGATGCCGGAATTGCCGGCCAACTGTACACCCGTATGGCATGATTGGAAGCAGGTGATGTAGTGGAGGGGTACGCCCCGCTTCCACAATCTCTCATCCTCCAATAACTATAATGCCGTCACTTTGCCGTACTGTTCGCAAGCAAATTATTTTCCTGGCTGTCTGGCGAATTCGAAGAACCGAGGCGAGAAAATGGCAGGCCGAGGATAGCGTTTGAAGACTTTGAAGGCCAATCAATGCGCTGGCGCCGGCTCTCGATCTTGAGATTTTTTTAGAATTGCCCTTAAAACTTATAACTGCAATCAGAAACTGTTTCTCGCGTGGCTCAATTCTTTTCCATTCACCCGGCAAATCCGCAGTTGCGCTTGATAAGACAAGCTGCGGCCATCGTACGTGCCGGCGGCGTGCTCGCTTATCCAACCGATTCCTGTTATGCGCTGGGTGGCCACTTGGGGGACAAAACGGTCATGACACGCATTCGCGCCATACGGCAAGTGGATGAGCACCATCACTTTACGCTGATGTGCCGGAATCTGGCCGAGATCTCGCATTATGCGAAAGTCGATAATCGACAATACCGGTTACTCAAGGCGAGCACACCCGGCAGCTATACGTTCATATTTCAGGCCACGCGCGAAGTGCCACGCCGCTTGCAGCATCCGAAACGCAACACTATCGGCCTGAGGATACCTGACCATCCGGTAGTGCAGGCACTTCTGGCAGAGCTGAACGAGCCGCTGTTGAGTTCCACTTTGATGCTGCCTGGAGACGAGTTTCCTCTCAATGATGCCGGGGAAATCCGTGATCGCCTCGAACATCATGTAGAACTGGTATTGGATGGCGGCGCCTGCGGCCTGGAGATGAGTACCGTGGTCGATCTGACCGGTGACGAGCCGATACTCGTACGGCAAGGAAAGGGCAGTCTCGCGCCATTCGGAATCGTGCATGGATAGCGTTATCCAGAACATCGCTATTTATGCGCTGCCAGTGATTTTCGCCATCACCCTGCACGAGGCTGCGCACGGGTATGTAGCTAAGCATTTCGGCGATCTCACGGCCTATGCGCAAGGACGCGTCAGTCTGAATCCAGTTCGGCATATCGATCCGGTGGGTACGATTCTGCTTCCGTTGTTAACACTGCTGCTGGGCGGGATTCTATTTGGCTGGGCAAAGCCGGTACCGGTTAATTTCTCGGCACTGCGCCATCCGAAACAGGATATGCTTTGGGTAGCGTTGGCCGGACCGGGCGCGAATCTCTTCATGGCCTTGCTTTGGGCGTTGGTAATCAAGCTGGGGATCGGCCTGCCGGAAAGCGATCTGGCAAGACCCATGATACTGATGGGCGAAGCAGGCATCAAAATCAATGTGATACTAATGGTGCTGAATCTCTTGCCGCTGCCACCGCTGGATGGCGGGCGGATTGCGGTAAGCCTGCTGCCTCACCATATGGCACACAGTTTTTCGAAGATTGAGCCTTATGGCTTTATGATCCTGTTATTGTTATTGATCACCGGCGTGCTCGGTGCGATCATCGGGCCTTTTATCAGTATCACGATACAAATGGTGGTGTTGTTTTTTGGTCTGGAAGTTTAATCAGGGATTATCTAAGGGCAAGCAACATGTTCGCTGATCGCGTTTTATCGGGGATGCGCCCCACCGGCGGCCTTCATTTAGGGCATTACCACGGGGTGCTGAAGAACTGGGTGGAGCTGCAGCACCAATTCGAATGCCTTTTTTTTGTTGCCGACTGGCATGCACTCACCACGCATTACGATACTCCGGAGGTCATCGAGCAACATGTCTGGGACATGGTGATAGATTGGCTGGCCGCCGGGGTGGACCCGGCACAGGCGACCTTATTCATCCAATCCCGGGTGCCCGCCCATGCCGAGTTGCATGTCTTGCTTTCGATGATTACCCCGCTGGGCTGGCTGGAACGCGTTCCATCCTACAAGGATCAGCAGGAGAAATTGTCGGAGAAGGATCTGAGCACCTACGGCTTTCTGGGGTATCCCCTGCTTCAGAGTGCAGACATCCTTATTTATCGGGCCACTCGGGTTCCGGTAGGGGAGGATCAAGCGCCGCATATCGAATTTACCCGCGAGATCACGCGCCGCTTCAACCATATTTTTGGCAAGGAAGCCGGCTTCCAAGAAAAAGCCGAATTGGCCATAAAAAAACTTGGCTCCAAGAAATCCAGGGTCTATCGCGAACTACGGAATCGTTACCAGGAGCAGGGCGACGATGGCGCGCTGGCCGCTGCAAAATCGCTGCTTGAGGAGCAGCAGAACTTGAGCATGGGCGACCAGGAACGGTTGTTTGGCTACCTCGAGGGCGGCGGTAAAATGATACTTTCCGAGCCTGAAGTCATGCTTACGCCGGCATCGAAAATGCCGGGGCTGGATGGACAAAAAATGTCCAAATCCTACAACAACACCATCAATCTGCGGGAAGATGAGGCCAGCGTCATCAAGAAAATCCGCACGATGCCAACCGATCCGGCGCGCGTCCGGCGCAGCGACCCGGGTGATCCCGCCAAATGTCCGCTATGGCAATTCCACCTGGTGTACTCGAATGCAGAGACCAAGGAATGGGTACAACGGGGATGCACGACCGCCGGTATCGGCTGTCTGGAATGCAAGCAGCCCGTCATTGACGCAATACTGGCGGAACAGAAACCCATGCATGAGCGTGCCCGGATGTATGAAGAAGATCCCACGCTGGTACGCAACATCATCGCTGATGGATGTGAGAGAGCGGACAAATTGGCACAGGAAACGATGCGTGACGTCAGGGAGGCGATGGGGTTGAATTATTTTTAAGACACGCCCATCAGATTCATGGGGGATTATTTGTCAATTTGCTTGCCCCGTTCATGCCTTCCGTTTGCCAGTCATGTACCAGCTGAGGGCAAGCCAATGCCGAGTGCGCCTGTGATGGTTCCGTTAATAATGGAAGGTGACTTCCCGGAATGAATGACTTCCTTCATCCGGTGGTCAATGACCCGGTCGCGAAGATCCACGGTGAACCGCTAAGGGAGTTACCATCGGATTTGTACATTCCCCCAGATGCGCTGGAGGTGTTTCTGGACACCTTCCAAGGGCCTCTTGACTTGCTGCTCTATCTTATCCGCAAACATAATCTGGATGTGCTGGATATACCCATGGCCGAACTTACGCGGCAATACATGGCCTATGTGGAGATGATGCGGGCCAATCAATTGGAGCTGGCGGCAGAATATCTTCTGATGGCCGCGGTGCTGATCGAAATCAAATCACGTATGCTGCTGCCGCGCCCCGTCGATAGGGCCGAGGAAGAGGGCGATCCGCGCGCCGAACTGGTGCGCCGTTTGATGGAATATGAGCAGATGAAACTCGCGGCACAGCGGCTTAACGAATTGCCACAGGCGGAACGTGATTTCGCGTTGACGCAGGTATCGATCGATCGGGCCGTGGTCAGGCATCTGCCGGACGTCAGCATGGATGACCTGCGTAGCGCCTGGCTTGCGTTGATGGCCCGCTCGCAGGCGAATCGCCGTCATCGTATCACTCGCGATGAGCTTTCTGTTCGTGCGCACATGAGCCGCATCTTGCGTCATCTCCATGGCCATCGGTTTATCGAGTTCAGCGAACTATTCAGTGCTACCGCCGGAGTAGCGGAAATCGTGGTAACTTTTCTTGCGTTGCTGGAGCTGGTCAGGGAAAATCAGGTGGAAGTGGCGCAGCCTCAGGCTTTCGGGACTATTTATGTCAGACCCATCAGTTTCCTTGCCCCCGTCTAATTTCACCGGCTCATCCAGCCCCGGCGAGATAAAGCGAATCCTGGAAACGGCGTTGCTTACTAGTCAGGAGCCGCTGCCCCTGTCGGAACTGAGAAAATTGTTTGACGAAGAGCTGGGGGCGGAAATTCTGCGCAGGCTGCTGGAAGAATTGCGCGAGGACTGGGGTGAAAAAGGGGTGGAGCTGGTAAAGGTTGCTGGTGGCTGGCGTTTTCGAGCCAAGCCGGAAATGCAGAAATTCCTTGATCGGCTTGATCCTCAAAAGCCCCCGCGCTATTCACGCGCGGTCCTTGAAACGCTCGCCATTATTGCCTATCGCCAACCGGTGACGCGCGGCGACATTGAGGAAATCCGTGGTGTCGCGGTTTCAGGCTCGATACTTAAAGCACTTGAGTCACGTGGCTGGATCAGTGCCGTTGGGCATCGAGATGTTCCCGGCAGGCCGGTCTTGTATGCGACGACCATGAGTTTTCTTAATGATCTTAATCTGCGCGCTCTGGAGGAATTGCCGCCGTTGGAAGAATTGGGTACGCTACTCGAGCCCGGTGAAAATATGGGAAGCATGGAATTATTACCGTCTCCCTGACCCGTCGCGGGTGCAGGCTATGAAGGGGTAATCCAGTTCATGCGGATCTCGCATAGTGTGCGGGTAGAGTCTGGCGGCAGCATTCCGCTGATCCGGGGAAAGAGTGCGTCGTAGGGATAATGGGATAGTGAGGCTATGGAGCAAGCGATGCGAACAATCCTGGTGGCAAACCCCAAGGGGGGATGTGGGAAAACCACGCTGGCAACCAATCTGGCCGCTTATCTGGCCGGACAGAATCAGCGGGTTGTCATGTGGGATCTGGATCGTCAAAAATCATCCCTGGACTGGCTCGCATTGCGTCCCTCGGAATTGCCGACCATCACCAGCCTGGATGCGGATCGCAACGAGATCCATCCGGATATTCCAGAAAACAACGATTGGCTTGTGCTGGATTCTCCAGCAGGAATGCACGGTAAAAACCTTGCCCACGCATTGAAACTTGCACACAAAGTCATGGTGCCGGTCCAGCCTTCGGTATTCGACATGGCCGCCACCCGCGATTTTCTGGATCAGCTGATGGAAGAAAAATCCGTGCGAAAACACAAAGCATTCATTGGTATCATTGGTATGCGTGTGGATCCCCGTACGCGCGCGGCAGCTACCCTGGAGCAATTCCTGCAGCAGTATGACCTTCCTGTTCTTACTTATCTACGCGACACGATGGTGTATGTCAACGCCGCTTTCAATGGCAAAAGTATTTTTGATTTGCCGCCCTATCAGACTGAACGCGATATCTCGCAGTGGCAACCGATTATTGAATGGGTGAATAGTTAAGAGGCCCGTCTGCGAGTTCCGAAGCTTGCCGGCAATGTGCTCCGCAAGGTAAGTCCATCGAAAATTTCCTTGTAGGATCTGAGCGTGTTTTGATTGTCTCAATGCACATGATCGCCGGGTGGAGGGAGGATTTCCTTTTCGCGGTTGAGCTGGGCGAGCTGCTGCATGAGCATGCCGGTATTGTCCCATCCCGGGCCATCGGCTTCGGGGATCCAGCGCGCGCGCAGGTAGCCGAAGCGGTCGACCAGGAATTCCATGTGCCTGGGCAGGGTGCCCTCGCCCAGCAGGTCGGGCTTGTTGAGCGTGCGCCGGAACAGGGTGTAGCTGCGCACGATCTCGGGGGCCCCCTGGGTGATCACCGGGAAGGGAACCTGGGCGATGATTTGCGCGATTTCCTGCGAATCCGGGTCATCCTCCGGCACCGCCAGCAGCACCGTGCTGGCAGCCCCAAGCTGGGCATGGAGCGTGCTCAGCTGCTCCAGCCGCTCGCGCGAGGCCGGCCAGGAGAACAGGACCAGCAGCACGTTCTTCTGGTTGCGGAAGTCTTTGAGGGTGCCGCTTGAGCCGTCGTGCGCGGTATAGGAGAAGTTGGGCGGGCCCAGGGACGGCTGGGGCTGGTCGGGCACGACGCGCGGGCTCATCAGGCGTGCCTGGTAGCCGCGCGACATGGCGTGCAGGAAGTTGACCACGTCCCAGCGCTCTTCTTCCGAGAGTTTGTCGGCAAATACCGGCATGCCGGTATCGGGAATGCCGAAGGTCAGCCAGTGGAAGAAGTCGCCCGCGGTATGCTTGGCGGTGTGCGGTTCGGTCAGCATGTCCACCGGGGGCTTGGCAAAGGTCTTGGCCAGCACGCCGTTGCCCTTGCCCTGGAGGCCATGGCAGGCCACGCAGTTCTCGGCGAACAGGGTGGAGCCGTTGGCAATGGAGATGGTGTCGAACGGCACCGGGGTCTTGCGATAGGTTTCCGGGTAGGCATCGATGGCCAGCGGCGGCAGGCCCACCGCCAAGGCAAGCACCGCGACCAGCGCCGGGATGCCGATGCGCCGCTTCCTGTCCCAGTGCCGGGCGCGCCCGTAGGCGATCGCGCCGGCGGCCAGGACCAAGAGGGCGATTCCTGTCCAGGCGCGCAGCATGACGCTCTCTTCTCCCCAGGTGGCGGCCAGGGAGAAGCGGAATGAGTAGGGCCAGGTCTGGATGATGGCGTGCTTGGCCGGGACGGTGTTGGCCACGATGGTGGCCAGGAGTACGATCCCCAGTCCGAGGATGAATTCGACGCTGACCCACTTGCGCAGCCGCTGTCCCGCCGCCAGGGCCTTGTCCGCGTTCTGCGGCGAGATCTGGGAGAGCAGCGGCAGCCAGGTGGCGCGCGCACGCGCGGCGATGACCAGGACTACGGCCAGCAGGCCGATCTTGGCATTGAGCAGCCAGCCGTACTGGGTGGATACCATGGCGGCGTAGGTGGTGTCGACCATGCGGTCGGTGATGATGATGCCGGTGGCGATGACGGCCAGCATGACCGGCAGGGCCATGACCGAGAAGCGCTTGAGCGCCTGGGCGCCGGCCTGCACCGCTTCTTCGCGCGCCTGGAACAGTTCGTGGATGCGGGTGATGGCACCGGTCTGGATGCCGGGGTGGGGGGCCGCATGCACGGGAGTGGTGCAGGCGAAGCAGACGACGAGGAAAGCCGGCAGTGCGCCGAACCAGACGCTGGCCAGGATGATGTGCAGGGCGTAGGGCAGGATCGAGGCCACCGAGAGTTCTTCGGCTGCGGAATGGCTCGCGAGCGAGCCCACCACCAGTGTGAGGGAGGCGACCGTCGCGCACAGGAGGTAGCGCCAGCGCGCCGCGGGGGCATAGCGGATGTAGAGGGCGATGCCGGCGACCAGGAGGGCCAGGAGCGCGCGCCCCGCCCAGATGTGTCCCATGCGGGTATTTTGCATGAGGGCGAGCCAGGCCTGCGGCCGCCAGGCGTTTTCGGCCACGCCGGTGGCCTGCGCCGTGGTGGTGATGAGGATGCCCAGCAGGCCCACCAGCAGCAGCAGGCCCAGCCACGGCAGGGCGCGCTGCAGTCGGGTAACCCAGGGGGAGTGGAACGATCCGGCAATGGCCAGAAAGACGCAACTGCCGACCAGGATCATGTTGGACGCAAGCTGTAACCAGCGCAGGAGCGTCGCGATGACCTCGATCATTTCTCTTGCGCTTTGCTCTTTACGGTAAAGTCATAGGACGAGTCAACCACGTGGCCGTCCACCGATAATACCCGGAACTTTACCGTGTACTTGCCAGCGGCCAGTTCCGGCAGGGGCAGAACGATGGCTCTGGGGTCGTCAGGCGCAATCGTGGGCTTGGCGTCGGTGACAGGGGTCTTGCCGGCGTTGAGTACGGTCAGCGCCGCGTAATCCTTTTCGATTTCTTCATTGAACCAGAGCCGTACCTGCCCCGGTGTGACGGTGAGCACCGCGCGGCGCGGCGGTTCCGCCTTGACCAGCATCGCATGCGCCAGGGCGGGCGCGCTGTGCAGGCTCGCCATCGCCATGATCAGCATGCTGCCCGCCATGATCCGCTTGAGGGCGGAGGCCATCCATGATTCCATTCTGACTCCTCGTTCAGTCCGCCGCCCCAAAGCGGGGCGGGGTGTCTATTTGACTGTATTGCTTGCGTATGGTTCGGCTTGACCGGCAGCCCTCCGGCCTGGCCGCGGGCTCAGGCGGGGGCGGATTTGCGCCGCCCGCGCAGGAGGAAGACCGCCGCCGCGCCGATGATGGCCGCGATGGCGACGATCAGGTAGGGCGAGGTGCCCTTGGGCTCGCCTACCGAGAAGGGGAAGCGCGAGACATATTCCGATTTTTCGCCCACGGTCACGAGACCGACGAATTTGCCGGGCTGCATGAAGTCGTATTCAAAGTTGATGGAGCCATTGGGGTAAACCTTGGCCGGTATGTGCAGGATGGTGATTTCGTCCAGGTTGCCTTCGGCGCCCGCCTGCGCGCCGGTGTCGCGGATGATGCGCACTTCCGTGGGCAGGGGGCGCAGCGCTTCTTCGATGTAATCGAGCGCGACCACGGTGCGGCCCGTGGCCGGAATGTCTTCGCAGAATTCCTTCTCCTGCGTGGCTTCCGGCTGGTAGCCGGTAAAGTGCATGGTGTACGGGCCGATCGTGAGTTTGCAGATGTCGTCCGCGAGGGAGAGGCCGCCGTGCGCCTGTACCTGCGCGGAAAAGGGCAGGCCGATCGTGAGCATTAAACCTATCAAGGCAGGTTTCAGTGTGTGTAAGGACATTATCAAGATCACCTATAAAGGAATGTTGAATCGTGCATTCTTGCCGTGAGTCCGCACCTTGCGCCTAGGAGCGGCGGGAGGCTCGCCAGCGCTGCATGCGCTTGGATTTCATGAGCTTGTAGCCAAACAGGGTCAGTACCAGCAGGGCTATCAGGGGTCCCACCGCGGTGCGGAATATGTGTGCATAGTTGATCATCTGCACCCGCAGGGGATACTGGTAGCGCAGCGGAGGCTGTCCTTCGGCGGTAATGATGACCGTGTACAGCCCCTGATCCAGGCTGGCCTCGCCCTTGATCACGCCATCCGGGTGGTAGCTCGGGCGCAGGTAGGTCACGGTTTCATCTTCGGTTTCGTTGGTGCCTTTTATTACCCGCAGGCCGATCGGCATGTCGCGCAGCGCCAGGTCCACCAGGTCCACTACCAGGTAGGTGTCCCCGCCCTTGGGAATTTCTGTGCAGTATTGCGCGCTGGGTTCAAATTGGGGCTGGTAGGCGCTCAGATGCACCATGCTGTCACCAATCCGGCGCACGCAGCTGTCTTCTTCCATCGAGACTTTACCATGCGCCGCCACCGCGCCGGCGTGAAGCGCCGCAGCCAGGATGAGAACCGCGGCGCACGCCTGTCTCATTTGCCTAACCACGAACGGGTCCTCCCGTCTGGATATTACGAGGGTTCACTGTTCAACCTAATCCGGTAGCGAGCGAACTTACTATCAAGCTGAAGCTCAAGTGATGCAATAAGTCTTTGCGAATCATGGTGCTAATATAAAAAACAAACGGTCAGCGAGCAAATTCAGGTCCATCTGCGTCCCTTCGATGCGAGGGGATGGGTTGTTGCGGCACATTAAAAAACACCGATCCACCTTTCCGTCTGGCGACGGGGGCGGACCGGTGTCATGCCTGGGTTGCTTAGAGCTTGGTGAAGACCGGTATCACTGCCCCGGCTATGCTGTTGATGTTGCGGTCACCTGAGTCGCTCCATGTCATCAGCAATCCGCCAAAACGGCTTTCCGGATCGCCCAGCAAGGCCATCAGACGCTGCACTTCCCACAGTGCGTCCTTGGCTTCCATCTTGACTTCGCGCGTCTCGCCAGGCTGGATCGGCGCGTCGTTGTCCATCGACAGACCCGTGGCCACCAGTTCCTTCGGATAGTTGCGGTCCAGGTGCTTGAGGCCTACTTTGTTGATGAAGCGCACGCCCGCAGTGGTGAATTCGCCTATGCGGTAGGCGGTGTCGCCGCTGTTGGTGATGCTCATGGTCACGCGCAGGGCACGTCCCGGTACGTCATAGTTGGCGTGCGTCACTTTGATGGCGATGGGGTTGGGTTTCACCGGCATCGGTTGTACCTTCGATTCGCCCGCCTGGATCGGCACCGTGTACGGGTGCTTGGTTTCCGTGTAGCGGTAGCCGCCCCAGACGATGCCAAAGGTGGCGATCAGGACGATCCAGGCCACTTTCTTGTCCATCGGGTCGAGCAGCAACTCGTCTCCGTAGGCCAGCAGTACCCGGCTGCGCGGCAGAAACATGGGCCGCGCAACGTAGTAGCCGATCCAGAAGCAGCCCAGTCCCAGCCACAGTAAATGCCAGAAGATGCCGTTGCTGAAGTTGAAGGTCTCGGTGTCGATGGTCTCGCCTGTCAGCAGTTTTACCGGGTTGGTGAAGTCATCCCAGCTGCCGGTGATGTTCATCCAGGCCGCAGGGCCGGCAATCGGGCCTGCGTCCTTGATGTTGACCATGGCGTGCATGTGGTGGCGTCCCGGTATGCGGGCTTTCAGTTTGACTTCGAAGGCGTAGTCGCGCCCAATCTCGAGCGGGCCCGAGATGTAGGTCGGTTCGCCGTTCAGCTTGGTGGAGAGCCGCACGAACACGGGGCTTGGGCTGCCAACGTTGAAGAAGGCCCGTCCCGGTTTGCCTACCGCCCGCGGCCAGTCTTCGGCCAGGTGGAATTTGCCGGTCATGGTGGCAAAGTCGTTGACCTTGGTGGTGTCAGGACCCCATTTCATGTCGTACCATTGGATGGTACGCATGCGCAGGAACGGTTCTTGCGAGCGTTCACCGTGGGCTGCAGCCGGCGAGATGTCCAGTGTGCTCAGCGCCAGGGTGGCCATGCCGTAGAGGCCAACGACCCCCAGTTTGAACAGGTTTTTTGCGTTCATTATTTGATCCCCTCCGGAAACCCTTCTTCGCCATAGGCGGTGACGTCGTTCTTCATGGTAACCCGGCCGCGTGGACCTTTGACGTAGTAGAACGCGGTGCAGTAGAGTTTGCCAAAGTACCACCAGACGCAGAACATGAGCATGGAGACGAAGGCGGAGAAGAAGGCCGCAATCACGGTGGTGTGGCCACCGAAGGTGCGCAGTGAGCCTTGTTCGATCAGCCGTACGTATTCCGGGGTGCCGGTGCGTACATACAGGAAGCCGGTGTAGTCAGCCAGGGACAGTAATACGCCTTCGGCTACCAGCGGCAGGTGGGTCGGCCCAAATATCGGCCAGTTGCCCGGGTAGAACAGGAGGCCGAATGCGCCGCCGCCTACCAGTGCCGTGATCATCCAGTTGCGCGTCAGCAGCAGGACGGTGTCCATGATGAGGGCACCCGGTATCATGGTGGAGGGCAATACGAAGTTGATCGGGTAGTGCGACCACCAGTAGAAGCCCCAGAAGCGGGTCAGCCATTCGCCCGTCAGCAGGCACACGATACAGAGTGTCGCGCCAAAGGGCAGGCGGTAGTTCACCCACAGGTAGTACATGATGGTGGCACAGTAGGTGATGCCCACGATCGGGGTAACCACCGGCCACCATTGGCGGTCTTTCCAGTCAAGCCAGAAGTCCCAGTCGCCCGCCAGTAACATGAAGTGCATGTGGTAGGTCCCTACCAGCAGTATGCACAGAATCGGGAAATAGACTGCGTCTATCATCCTCGACATCTTTACCGCTTCCGGCGGCATCTTGGCCGCCTTTAATATTTCGTCTGTCCTGCTCATCGTGCCCTCCCCTCAAATATGTCGTACGATCTTTAACATGAAAAATAGGTGCCGCTGCTGCTCGTTCCCGTGACACTCGCCTGCCGTGTCACGTCGCCGTTCCTGCCACCTTCTGCCCCACCCGCTGCCTTTTCCGGTCTTCGCCGCGCGAGCTTGAAGGTTTTTGGCCGGGTCCAGCCCCCCGCTCTCCCTATTCTTGCAGGAGCGGGCGGCCGCCCGGCCAGGTCTCTCAGGATCAGCCGTTACGGTACGATCCGGTTGTTGAGGATGACTTTGCTCTGTCCGTTCCAGACGACGTCGGTCAGGTTGGAGTAGCGGGTGATGATCTGTGCCGCAATGCCCCCGGCAAACAGCCCCGACCAGCCCAGTATCACAAAGCCCCAATGCAGCGGTGCGCTAAACAGTTCTTCCATGAACCAGAAGGCATGGCCCCATTCGTTCAAGCCTACGTTCGGCAGGATCATGAGCGGTCCGGCAATGGCCATGACCAGCGGGAACGAGGTGCCCCGGGCGTACAGCGGCAGACGGGTCATGGCATACAGGTAGCTGGCCACGCCACAGACGATGTACATCGGGAAGGAGCCATAAAACACGACTACATGGCTCGGGGTGAAGCTGGTGTCGCGGATGATGACCTGGTGCCAGGAGGCATCCTGCTCGGTGAAGAAGCTGCCACCCCAGTACACGCCAAACAGGTAGACGCCCAGCCACATCATCCAGTAAAAGTAACGCTTGATTTCCAGCTTGGGGTCCAGGTTGTCCAGGTTGGTGTCGCGTGTCTTCCAGATCCATCCCCACGTGACCAGCGCAAAAATCGGCATCACGATCATGTGCACCCGCCACAACCCCATCCATACCTTCTCGAATTCCGGCTCCATCGAGTCCATGCCGTGCGAGTAGGCAAACGTCCGCTGAAACCAGATCCAGAATATCGCTACTCCAAGCATCGTGATCAGCCCAAATTTGTACCACCTTGAGTCGTACCACAGCGACATGTCGTAGTCGCGTCCGCTCGACCCGGCATGGCTGCCTGATGTTCCCAGTGTTG
This sequence comes from Nitrosospira lacus, assembly GCF_000355765.4. Classification (NCBI taxonomy): domain Bacteria; kingdom Pseudomonadati; phylum Pseudomonadota; class Betaproteobacteria; order Nitrosomonadales; family Nitrosomonadaceae; genus Nitrosospira; species Nitrosospira lacus. Next base: position 3,260,898 of record NZ_CP021106.3, read on the forward strand.
TTGCCATTTCTTTATCTCCTCTTACGTTAATCGAGTACCCTGTGCTTCTCTATGCTTGCGCGCCGGCAGCTACTCCCGCCTCCCTCCTTCCCGCAGACAGAATGCGCCGCCGCTATATTACTAAACCATTACATACCCACAACCCTGTAAAGACTATCCCCGAAGATGCGCCAAGTCAAGCAGTTTGTCGG